>JBIKWF010000060.1:0-25467 GCA_044356455.1 Bdellovibrionota bacterium
TCTTACCCAAAATACAACTGAGTAGAAGCCTACGAAACCATTGTAAACGCCAGATTTATACGCTGCAAATTGATTAAAGAATTTAGCGTGCAGACCTGCATCCGCGGTTCCAAGTGAGGTAAGTTCAAATTTATTTAGGTAGCCAAGTAGAAGCACCAGGACAGCGAGAGGGAGGACCGTCGAAAGCGCAAATTCACCGATATGAACTCGTGTGGGTTTGCTGGATCCGACGAGCGTCATCAATACAAGAAACGCGATGGTAAAGCCGATCCAATAGGGAGCTGCGATCCATTGGCAAAGGATTCCACTCAGGAAGGTGGCGCCGAGAATGGCGCGAAGCAGCGAATAGATTAAAGAGCTCTGCATGATTGTGAAGGAATCTACGAATTTCGGGGACTTTTTGTTGTTCCCGATATTTAAGCCACTTACATCAACTACAAGGACAAGAAGTTGGCAGGGGGAAAGGGTCAATCTCTGGTCCTTTACGGGCTTCTTAGTCCGTTCCTCACCGCTCTAATCCACCCTTTCGCCTCAGATAGTCCCGAGGGAGAAGTTCGTGACGAAGATACGGTAAGCGACTTGAGCGGCCCAGAGACTTCGCCACCGGTTTCGCAGGAGGCCGTAGGGAGCAAAAATACCTTCGTGGCGGAGGATCCCGTGGGGTTCACGCGCTTCACATTGGTAAGGGCTATCGAAATGCTTGTCTCTTCTGGGGCGAGCAGACGTTCAAGCAAAATCGTTTTTTGCCGAGATTTAGAGATTCCGGCCTTAAGTCGCACCGTACAGCCTGAGTATCCCTCGGGAAGCGTAATGGTTGCTGAGAGGCTGCGCCTTGAATAGGAAGCCGAAAATTCCGTTTGGGGTAGCATCTCCGTTAAGCAGGCTGCTCCGAACTGAGAGACATAAGCTGAGATCTCATTTTGAGAGAAAGTTGAAAAGTCACTTGGTGGAGGTGAGCCGAGGCGAGGGGACATAATGCCCCCAGTGACGGTGTCGTGCGAAGCGCCAAGGTTATGTCCAATTTCGTGCGCAATAATAACGGGAGTGAGCAGGTCTCCTGTCCTACTGCTAAGCCCATATGCAGTAAACTCTCCTGGGCTACAGACGGTTTCAACATACGCAAGACCAAGTACGTCATCGTCCAATGACTTACCCGTGATGAGGTGCTTGGCGTCGGCATCACCTAGGGCAGCGCCGACGGAGCGGAAGCGCTGCAAGAGGCTTAAGGAATCAGTGAGTGTTGCGGGATATACGGACGCCTGTGAGCGCCGGACTTGTTTAGTTACCACGACGGTGAGCCCCAGCTGCTCAGGGTAGATGGTGTTTAGGTCGTTAATGTACTCCGCAATGCGGTCATTGGCTTGGCTGGCCCCGAGCTCTTGGCTGCACTCAGCATCGCAATCAGTGATTAATTCTAGGGCCTTGGTAGTTGCCAGCCCGCTCACCGCCGAGGCCTGTAGAGGTTGCGAATGAGCGTGTGCATTTTCTCCCAAGATGGCTTGCTCCTTAGGCTGCGGTTTAAGAGCCAGGCAGCCTCGATTTCCAAGAGCGCGAGAAGAGATTGAGCGGACGCGAGCGGCTACCGCGCTTCGAGCGTTACTCGCAAAAGCTTCCACCTCGAATTGGTGCACGCGCCAGGCTCTTGAGGAAGCAGCTTCCGTTAAGGCTTGTGGGGGGCGGAGGCGAAAGCGCAGGCGAGTACTCTTCGCATTTGATACGAACACTCCCGAAACGGGGACTCGCCCTAACCTTGTCATTCGAGGGAGTGAGGATGACCCGCGCTGCTTTACGAGGGCGTACCCGCGTAGCAGCGTCATACGGGACGGAGCCTCGGGTACGAGGACTCCTCCGTGGTCAACAAATTGCTGCGGCAGCTGATCTCGTGAAATCTTGTGAAGGACGAGAGTTACATTTCCAAGGAGAAAGGACCTGGCGCTTAGTCTTAGCTTCTCATCGGAGGCGCTAGACCAAGAGGAGACACTACCTCGCTGCGGGAGGCGCGGGCTGGTATCGGAACTTTGCGCGAGGGAGAGCGAGAGCGGAACTAGAGCGGAGAGGGAGAGGCAAACGAGGAACGCGAGCTTCGTCAAAGACCTAAAGGGGGAATAAGGCCTAAAGGGGGAATAAGGCCTAAAGGGGGAATAAGGCCTAAAGGGGGAATAAGGATTGTGAGGAGCCCCCAGCTTTCCTGTTTTGCGAGAGCGGGGAAAAAGGCAGCGGGCAAAGAGGGTCACTGATGTTGGAAGCCGAATCAACATCGCCCACTTTTTCATTTCTGCGGCCATCGTGGTGAATACCATTCATCCTCGCTACGCACTTTCTGTGACGTGCTTAGGGAACCTCTGAAAAATCTCGATATTTTATTTTTTTCTCTCTGTGATCTCTGTGCCCTCTGTGGTTTTTCAACAATTTAAATCAACCACAGAGGGCACAGAGATCACAGAGTGGACTTTTTCAGAGGTTCCTCGGTTCTTCTCGGCGCAAGCCTAACGCTCCCGACCTCTGAACACTATACGCCTATGCGCATCCCGCTTAAAGGTTCATAGAATATCTAGAGCACCAGGCAAGAAAAAGGGGCGCCTTGATTTCACAAAGCGCCCCTTTAGTTCAAGAAGCTAAATCTATAGTAGCGGTCACCTTTAAGCAGGAGCCGCTTCTTCCTGGGCGGGCTGCTCCTCGATGATGTCTGGCCAAAGGCAAACGACACCTTCTTCCGCGTGATGGTAGACCCCGAGGTCATCCCCAGCGCGCTGAAATCCGTATCTGACGGCTCCGCCGTTATCGCGAATAAGGTCTCGGCACGCTTTATCTTGGCCTGAGAACCAAAGTTGCTGGTACTTATCGAGTAACCCACTGTCATCCAAAAGCTCACGGTCAATCATCGCCAGGCAGCGCGTATCTACATACACGCGGCCAGTGAGAGTGGTTGTCTCTTTGGTGAGCTCCGCATCCCCAGGCTGGAAGTTTTCGGGATGCACCACGATTGAGAACGCGTAAGGGTCCCGCTCAATGCGGTAGGTGCCTGGCTCAAGCTCAACAACCTGTCCGCCAAACTCCTTCACTACTTCGTCTTTCTTCTCTGGCTCAGCGTCTACAAGCTCAGAAAGCTTCTGAATGAATTCGGGGTTTGCCAGCATGAACTGGTCGACGAGAACCATGAAACCACTTTCTATGGTTATTCTTTCACGCAGATTGCCGCTTTGGGCTGTTCCGCGCTCCATTCTCCTACCGCCACGTCCTCTGCCACGTCCGCCGCGTCTATTTCCGCCGCCACCACCGCGTCCGCCACGGCCACCTCTTGGGTTTCTTCCTCTCATACTTTTCCTACGTAAAGTCCTAATTTAGTCACATTAAAGCCCTAGCCGCGTTGTGAGCGCCTGTTTACCGGTTACTGTATTTAACTCAACGATAAACAAACCCTAGATATTCTTCCTGCAGTTCTTGAGCCGCGTCACACCAAAGGCTGCGAGCGCCAGCGCTTAAGTTCTCGCTGAAAAACGTCATACGAACGAGAAGCCCCCGAAAAGTTGGCTTCTCCGCGTGGCGTTCTTGCGAAGAACTGCATTCTAAAAAACAGGGCTAGGAGTGTGTTCCGCAGGAACAGAAATGTTCACTACGGACACAATCCGTAGGTAGGCTGCCCCGCTACCACTACACTCCGTAGAGATAAAAGTTATCTACGGGACAGACTCCTAGGGAAACCCCCTCAAAGGGGTACCGTCGCTTCGGAATATGCTGGCGAAGAAAAACTTCACCAAGAAATGTAGCTAGATGGAGCAGAAATCTGAGTAAGCTCCTTTCGGAAGTCCCAGCGAAAGACTCGATTGAAGGTCTCGCCGAATACCAAAAGTTACCTAAACCGCCTCACTCTAACCAATTCCGAAGGTACGAGTCCTACTAGAAATTCGGACTCTGCCTCACTCTCTTCACGAAACGACCACGGGATTATTAAGCATCGGGCTCAAAACGTCGATAGCTTTCTCAGGTTGTTTAGGAAGGTTGAGGTGTGGGATGGGCAGCATGCGTTCAGAGCAGGTTGGCTTTCAAGGCATTGAACTCACTAGGGAAATTGCTTTTCCGGGCGATGTGAGGTTCGATCCTGACAGGGTCATTCTTCAAGGTCAGTACAGAGACCAGCTTTCTGCCTACCGGGCGAAGCGTAGCTGGGTCGAAACGTTGACCGCTAATTTCCTCCTCGATGAGGGGCATGACTATGAGCTTTCAGTTGAGTCTCGGGTCAGCGAGGAGCTCTTTATCCTTCAATGTACCTTCACGTCAGCCTGCGGACGCTACGCCTTTTGGCGCCTCACCAATGAACAGGCCCCAGAAGCACAGTACTTAATCGAGACTGCTCATATTCCAAATTCCGAGCTTCGAGGCGATGACTTCTTTGCTGCGCCTGACCTAAAGCCCCTCGTTGATGAGGGTAGCGAGGCGTTTCGGGAGATTGAGCAAAAGGCGCTTTCCATAAACAAGATTCTGACTGGCTTTCGCGCCTGGCTCTACAAATAGGATTCAGCAGTCGTCAGTCCGAGTAGCCACACAAGAATTACTCACTTCGTGGTCTCTGTGGTTGCCGCACTTCTGCTGGTGGTTAAAGGAGCAGGAAATAAACCACAGAGCACACAGAGGACACAGAGATTAGAGGGCAAAGCGTTTAATGCCTTGCTTAAGTAATTTGGCGTTGAAGTTGAGCAGTAATCCGACCGGTGCTTCAGCCAACTTCATGTAGGTGAGAATTTGGGCTTCGTGTACGGCTGTTAAATGTTCAACGGCTTTTAGTTCAACAACTAAGCACTCATCCACGAGGATATCGATCCGATAGCCGCAGTCCAGCAAAACACCCTTGTAGAGTACGGGGAGCGGTGGTTGTACCATAAACTCAACTCCAGTGAGTTTTAGTTCATGGGCCAAGCATTGCTCATAGGTAGACTCCAAAAGGCCCGGCCCAAGGATACGATGCACCTCTATGGCACAACCAATGACCTGCCTCGTAAGATCAGCAAATACACCCTCTGTGTTCTCTGTGCGCTCTGTGGTTTCCATACATATATAATCGCCACCAGCGCTCAAAAGTTGCTTAAGTTCCCTAAATAGTCATGCTAAAGGAAGGAGAACAAATTGTGCCAGCGGATGCTCCCTGCGGTCGTTCCGCTGCTCATAGCCGTTGCTCAGTAGCCGCTGTGCAAGCTTCCATTTGAAGCAATTCAAGTTCCGTCCTTGACGTCCTGGCTCAAAAACCTTATTGCGGTGTCGCACTATTATTTTTTAAGGGTACCGCAAAGAAATGGAAAGTTGGGATAGCACGAAAAGTAGCCAGCTCTACGGAATCGACTTGTGGGGAGAGGGCTTCTTTGCGGTTAGTCCTCAGGGGAACGTGATGGTGCGTCCTGAGGCGGGCTCTAAAGAAATTGACCTGCACGAAATTGTGAAGTCACTTGTCCAACGCGACATTGACGTGCCGATTCTCATTCGCTTTGACGGTATCATGCGAAGCCGCGTGCGTAGGCTGCACGATGCCTTTGCGAAGGCGATTGAAGAGGCAGGCTACGGCGGAACGTATTGCGGAGTGTTTCCGATAAAGGTGAACCAGCAACGGCACGTGGTCGACACTATTCGCGGCGCAGGCAAGGATTTTCGGCTTGGGCTGGAAGTAGGTAGCAAACCAGAACTTTGCGCCGTGCTGGCCATACATGATGGCCCCGACAGCCTCCTCCTTTGCAATGGCTACAAAGATAACGAGTATATCGAACTTGCGCTGCTTGCGAGGAAGCTCGGACGCCGCAGTATCATTATAGTTGAACAGCTCTATGAACTTGAGCAGACGCTCGAGATCTCACGCCGCTTAGGCGTAGAGGCTGAAATCGGTATTCGAATGAAGCCCGTCAACAAGGGCGCGGGGCGCTGGGAAACCTCAGGCGGAGATAGAGCGAAGTTCGGTCTTACTACCCCAGAGATTATTTCAGCAATTGAGAAGCTGAAAGAACACGGCAAAGGACACTGGCTCAAGCTTCTGCACTATCATGTAGGGAGCCAAATCTCCTCAATTGAGGCGGTAAAGAAGGTCCTGCGTGAAGCCACTCGTATGTACGCAGAAATAGCGGCCCTGTGCCCTTCGATGTGTTTTCTCGATGTTGGTGGTGGGCTTGCGGTCGACTATGACGGCTCCAAGACAAATTTTCAGTCATCGATGAACTATTCGGTAGAAGAGTATGCGCGTGATGTCGTGTACGCTATCTCAGAGGCCTGTCGCGCCGCGAATATTCCTCCTGCCTCAATTGTGACAGAAGCCGGACGTGCTCTCACTGCGCATCACTCAGTTCTGGTCTTTCAAGTGATTGATGTCGCGCCAACGTCAGAAGTGATACCGGCTCTTCCTGAGCCTCCTACGTCGCATGATCTCCTCAAGGAGCTGCAGGAGCTCTACAGTAAGCTGACAGTCAAGAACTGTATTGAGACTCTGCATGACGCCAATTCCTTGCGAGAGGAGTCCATTGAACGCTTTATTCAAGGGACTCTGTCTCTTACGGAGCGTGCCTATGCGGATATGGCGTATTGGCATCTGCTTGCCAAAGTACGCCGGGAAGCGAGTGAGCTTAAGCATCAGCCAGAAGAAGCAGAGCGTCTTGATGAGCAGCTGCGCGACACCTATTTCTGTAATTTTTCAGTGTTTCAATCGCTACCTGACTCATGGGCGATTGATCAGCTCTTCCCGATCATGCCTATTCATAGGCTTAAAGAGCAGCCCACGCGCCGCGCAATTTTGGCTGATATGAGCTGTGATAGTGACGGAAAAATTGAAAAGTTTATCGATCTTAAGGATGTGAAGCCCTACGTGAATCTGCATCCGCTAAAGAATGGAGATTCTTATTATCTTGGTGCCTTCCTTGTCGGGGCGTATCAAGAAATTTTGGGGGATCTGCATAATCTTTTTGGCGATACCAATGCAGTTCATGTCGACCTTGATGCTCAGGGAGCCGTGAAATTCACCCACGTAGTTGAAGGCGATACGGTGAGAGAGGTGCTCTCCTATGTGCAGTATGATGTGCCGGATCTGATGGAGCGTCTTCGAAACTCCGTTGAGCAGGCAGTAGCGGCAGGACGCCTTACAGCAGAAGACTCCGCAAAACTGCAGAAGCGCTACCGCGAGGCGCTCGAAGGTTATACCTACTTGGCGCATGAGTAGGAGAGCGGTCACTAAAATCACGAATAAAAGTTAATTTCTGCGCGCTTTAGGTAGGGCGCCCTGTCCTCAGGGCGCCGCAAGATGAGTGTGCGCTATCGCCCGGGATCCTGAGCACCCACGGACGTGTCGGGATGGGAGATTTTGCGTGAGATGTGACGGTTCGCACGGACCAGGTGCGCTATTTATTTTGATTCCCCTTCTTCGTGGTCTCTGTGGTCTTAGTGGTTGTCCCCTAATAGTTCCAATAGATTAACATGCCCAAAGAAAGCCAAGACCAGTGTGGTTTTATGTCACGCCGAAGTCTCTAGCCCTCATAACTTTTCTTACTAGAGCGCGTTGAGGAAAGACCTTACGCGCGAGGCAAGGGTTTTTGAGGGTATTATGGTTATCAAAGCACTCCGTTTAGTCGCGATTTCTGGTCTTGTTTCGCTTGGTTTGTCCTCTTCGTTAGCGCATGCCCAGATAGTTGTTGAAGCCAAGGGCCGCGGAGCCGAGGTTCAATACGCTCTTCCAGCAGGCACCTCACCAACGACTCCGATTTACTTTTATTATGTTTCAAAGGGCCGCGACACCAAGACGGTCCAAATGATGCTACGCGCCCCGCAGGGAGCTGTGGGCACCCTTGAAGTAGCGAAACTCAACGGCGCTGCTGCAACGCAAGCAGCCGCTAGTCTCAGCAATTCCTATGTAATGCAGCTTAGAGACGCAGCCGGCAAGCGAAATGCACTCCGTATTACTGCCGCTGCCGCCCGAGCAGCTTCGGGCTCTTTTGCCTCTGCCCAAGCGGAATGCACTCCCGAGCAGCTTGCAGAGTATGCGGAGCTCATTAGAAATGTTCCAGAGCTTGCAGGCATCACTCCTGAGCAATATTGCGCGGGGGTAGGCCCAGGTCCAAATCCTTCTCCGACCCCGGGTACCACTCCTTCCGACGGTGCTACCGATAGCGTGCTTGGCCTTTTGCAGAAGAATGCATGTGGAAAGGCGAAGGATAAGTACCTCGTTCGAATGAAAGTTGACCTCTCCGGGGTAGATCCCGTTCTCCTTCAGAATGGAACTAGCCTTGGAGCTTCCTTTTCTGAAGTTGCATATCGCGGGGGCAAGGCCGCAAGTATTAAGCCTTTTTCTGATGGTATGTTTGCGCCGAACGCTTTGCTGCTAATGAGCTCAATTCGCTATGGGAGCGAAGGTATCTTCCAGACCAAATGGAAAAATGGAGCGCTTGGAACTAATCGCGTAGTTCCTATTGTTGCTTACGCGGGCTACAGAAATCTCACGTTAACGAGAAGTGTCGTAACCTCGCTTCTTTCCGAGGGAGGAAAGGCAACCTTCGACATCACCGACGGAAATACCGCATATTCCGTGTGCTTTAAGATGAAGCGTACGCGTCAGTCTAAGAACGGCTATCCGATTGCTGCTGAGTAGCCGCAGGAATTGCTCTCGCGGCAGCTGCAGTGGCAAAAGTTAGAAGGCAAAGGCGAGAGGGCCACGCGTAGGGGAAATCCCATCCTTGGGAGACTTGCTCATCCTTGAGAGTCGAGCCCCTGAGTTCTCACACGTAATGCTCAGCGATTAGTGAGCGGCGTGTGAAACTTCGCCTTCGTTCTTTAGGGATTCTTCTAGCTCTGCCAATTCAGCACACACTTTCGGCGCTTTCGGCAGTTCCGCGGTGAGCGCGAAGAGCTGCAAGTCTCTAATGATGATTTTTAGGAAGAGTGAAGCACTTTCTTGAGTTGTCATCGTGACCTCCAATTAATACCACGCGATCCTTCGCGCTTGAGAGAGAAGTCGTCGCGCCCCGCGGAACACTTTCGAATCGCCGCCGCAAATTATGAGAAAGTGTTTAAGAAATCATCACGCGCGGATTTATCGCTGCCGATCTAGGAATTACTCGCAGATGAACTGGTTCGAGAGGGGCGCAAAGGCACATTGTTTATGTCTTTCTCGCATAGCGCCGATAACATTGGAACAGAAGATTGCGGGAGAAGGGCTATGTTCGTAGCGGGAGCGTCAAGGGATTCGGAGCCTATGCAGAAGCAGGCCTTTGCATCTCCGGCTGACGCCTTTGCGCCCCAGCGTTTTCCTCTCATTTCAGATATTAAGTATCAGCAACCGTTGGTGCGAGGTCTTCCGGAACTGCCTGTGTTTACCTTTTCGCTTGCGGTAGTCGGAATACTGCTCGTGTGCTCCGGAATGTTTGGTACTTTGGCTCAGAGCCCAGTCCCCACCGCGGGGCTTTTGGTGCTTGCCATGTCGCTCCCCGCCTATCTCGGGGAAAAGCTTATTATCCGAAAGGCATTGACGGGATATCAGGGAGGGCAGAGGGCCTGCGTGAATGAGCTGCGAATGCTGCGGGAGGAGGTCTCATCATATCTGACAGGTCTTGACCGACGCACCACGCGCTACTTTCATTGTGTTACTAATAGCAAGGTAACCACGTATTTCATGCTCCGCCAAATAGAGAATTCACTCGCCGAGCAGCTCGTGGAATTAGATCGACTTTTTTCCTCCCTTTCACAGGAGAATTTGTTTCGTGTTCAGGAGCGACTACGCGGAACTCTGGAGTATCGCGATGGCTTTACCTTCAACTCAGGAAGAGTGTTGCATACTCCCGTTGCTCTCCTTCCGGCGCGAGTACAAGAATTAGTTTTTGATCTCGAACGGGGAATTCTCGCTTTGGAATCCGAGATTGAAACGTTTCGCAGCGAAGCCACTCATGGAATAGAGACCGATAGCGGCGTCGACGAGGGGAAGCAGCTCGCACTTCCCTTGGACGCCGATAAAGACCACAAGAAATAGTCTAACCACGTATTGGTATTAGATATTCCCCTTTTAGCTTGATTTCTCTTGCAGGCCAGTAAGCGAACATCCTAGGATTCGCGAACGCTCATTACTAAGAGTTGTTAGTTGTAGAAGCAGCTTTTCTCCTTCGTCTGCTGAAATGCTAGTGGCTACATTATGCCTGGCATTTGATAAGGCGAAGGTGCTCGGATGAATTTAGGTTTTCGTTCGGGTTCCACGTGAGGGTGATTACTTGCCTGCGCGCGTTCTTCTTCTTTTCTAAATACCACCACTAAGAACACAAAGACCACGAAGTGCTAGACGCACGCTCCGAAGAGAGTGCGCGCGAAGAGCACCATGACGTGGAACCCGAACCTGCACTGCTTGTAGCAGTCGTTTGAAAGCGGACGCGTGTCCGTGGCGGTTGCGATAGGTAGGGCAGTTAGAGGTTCCAGAAGGAGTATGCGTATGAAAACTCTGTTCGGTGGTCTTCTCTTGAATGCGGATGCGGAAACCGCAGGAGGAGGCGGCGGCGGTGCTGAAGGTGCTGGCAGCGGTGATGCTGCTGGCGCGGAAGGTGTCGCTGCTGGTGGTGCTGCCGAAGGCGGCACTCCCGCTGAAGGCGCGGCTGCAGGCGGCGAGGCTGAAGGTGCCGGAGGCAATGCCGACGGTGCCGGAGCCGAAGCGGCCGGTGGCGGCGAAGGCGACGGGACCGGAGGTGCTGGCAGCGGCGATGCTGCTGGTGCTGAAGGCGGCGCTCCCGCTGAGGGCGCGGCTGCGGGCGGCGAAGTTGAAGGTGCCGGCGGCAATGCCGATGGTGCCGGCGGCAACGCCGATGGTGCCGGAGGCAACGCCGATGGTGCCGGAGGCGAAACGGCCGATGGCGGCGAAGGCGACGGGACCGGAGGTGCTGGTAGCGACGATGCTGCTGGTGCCGAGGGAGGTGAGGCGCACTAAGCAAACTCAACCCTCATTGTTTCGTCACCAAGACTTGGCCGGTCTTGACTGACAGTCTTTGTGGCTGCCGGAAATTCTAGATTTGGTACCTCTCATAAGGAAATCGAAAAGGGGCACTGGCTAGTTCACACGCGTACTACTTATAGCGTTTGCTCAAGGACTTCATCCGAGCACCAGTGCCCCCCCCTAGAAATACCCTACAAAAGCTGCGTGGTTCGTGTCACGATACGCTCAGTCTTCATCTAAGTATTTAGAACCATCATGAAAGCAGACATAATCAACCCCTTCTTGCTTGCCACCACTAACGTAATCCAAACGATGGCGTCCCTGACTGTTACGGCAGGGAAGCCAGGTCTGAAACAGGGAAACCTAAGCTGGGGGTCCGTGAGCGGTGTCATCGGAATGGCAAGTGATAAGCTTAAGGGGCACATGGTGGTAAGCTTTGACACGCCCTGCATCCTTCGCATCGTTTCCAATATGCTTGGAGAAGAAATGAAGGAAATGAATAAAGACGTCGTGGATGCCGTAGGTGAAATCACCAACATGATCTGCGGCGGAGCGAAAAAGAGTCTTTCGGAGTCAGGTTGCGTCTTCAATATGGCAATTCCGTTGGTAATTTCTGGCGAAAAAGTTGAAATTACCCAGCTCGGCAGCGGGCCAGTTATTTCAATTCCCTTTACCACTGAAGCAGGGAAGTTTGTCGTAGAAGCGAACCTGATGGACCAATAGGTCACCCACCTTAGTGGTCTTTGTGTTCTTAGTGGTTGTTTTAGGACCACCACCAAGGGTCAGGGGGAATAGTATTGGATCGTAGTGCTCGTTCTTCGCAGGAAGGCGGTGAGCTTCGTGAAAAATGGACCAGAGAAGCGCAAAGCGTTAGGAAAAATAAAAACCAGAAGGACTGAAGTATCTAGAAACTTGAGTCCTCACGTATTCTCTTCAACCGAAACCTCTTAGCTAACCCGTGCTTCCTATCCTCGCACACCGCTTTATGGCTTATGATGCCTATAGAGCCAGTCTGCGAGGACCGGGAGCCAAAACCGTAGAAAACCTAAAAAACCGTTTTGCTTTGCGCCCTCTGGATATGAAAACCGAGGGGCATAAATAACTAACAACCTGCACTTACGACGCTGCCTTCTCTAAAACGGGATGTAATCTTTTTGTCTCAAGCACCTTTGCCCTAATTGGGGCGTGCCTAGAAGCCGCTGCCCGCATCAAATAGAGAGCGAGAATCAAATACTTAGCTATAGAATGCCCTATGCCCACGATTGGTGTGTACTCAACGACTTTTAACTGCGTAAGCATGCACTACCCATTCAGGGAGGCCATACAGTCATGGCTCGGATTTGCTGACGAAGTCGTGCTCGTTGATGCCGGCAGCACTGATGGAACACTTGAGGAGCTTACGCGTCTTTCGAATATTGAGCCTCGAGTCAAAGTCTTCCAAGAGCCTGTTGATTTTACGCACGTGCGCTGGGCGATTCAGATGGATGGGCTTCTCAAGGGCAAAGCGCGTGCACGCTGCACCACAGATTATTTGTGGCAGTCAGATACGGACGAGATTGTAGTGCCGGATGATTTTCAGCGCATTCGAATGTTGCCGGAGGTTCTCGCGCACGTTCTCAAAGAACGTCCCATCGTTTTCATGCCCATGGTTGAATTCTGGGGCGGATTAGAAACTATTCGTGCAGATTTTCTTTCTTGGAAGCCGCGCTTTAGCCCAAACGATCCTCGCATTACCCACGGAATCCCTCTCGAATTTCGCATGGTGGATCGCTGGGGCAATGAATATCCAAGGCCTTTTGAGTCAGATTCCTGCAACTACATTTGGAAGGATACACGGGAGTCGGTCCCGATGTTTTTTCCGATGGAGCTGCCTACCAAAGCTATGGACGACAAAGAATTTGATGAATTTTTTACCGAGTCACTGAGGCGCTTTCCCTCGGTGCTGCATGTTTCCTGGCTCGATTTGAAACGAAAGCTCGAGCACTACCGCGGCTTTTGGCCTTCGTTCCACGCGTCGATGTATAATCTGGATGAACCAGATACACCGAAGAAAAATGCGATGTTTAATAAGCGCTGGTCAGAAGTGACGGACAGTGACATTGAAGAAAAGGTCAAGGAACTAAAAGCTCGTGGACCCTACTTTTTTGGCGACAAGAAGAAGCTCAAGGAGAAAGGGTATGTGTGTCCCTATCGCGGAGTAATTCCTGAACCTCTTCGCACATGGGCTATTCAGACGATTCGGTAAATGCATGGAAGCAGGGCGCGTCTCCGTAATAATCCCCAGCTATAACTACGCCGATTTTCTTGGGGCGGCGGTGGAGAGTGTTCTCGCGCAAACCTATAAAGATTGGGAAATTGTCATCGTTGATGATGGGAGTACTGACGAAACCCCGCAGATAGCCCCCGAGATTGTTGAGCGTGCTCCGGGCAGGATTCGATATCATCGGCGTCCGAATGGAGGCGTTTCCGCAGCGAGAAACTTCGCTATTGAGAATTCTTCGGGCGAATTTATCATGCCACTCGATGCGGACGATCTTCTTATGCCGCATGCCCTCGAAGAGTTCG
Source organism: Bdellovibrionota bacterium (assembly GCA_044356455.1). Lineage (GTDB taxonomy): Bacteria > Bdellovibrionota_C > UBA2361 > UBA2361 > JBGSMV01 > JBGSMV01. The sequence continues at coordinate 13,493 of JBIKWF010000060.1, forward strand.
TAAAGGCACTTCGTGCAAATACTAAAGCTGGCTATGCGTTCTCAAATTTAGAGAATCTAAACGGACTTTCCGGAGATTTAAGAATTTGGGAACAGGGCCCCTTTATTCGCGGTAGAATAGTCCTTGAGAATACTGCTGCTTCGGCTTCCATGTGGCGGCGCAGTCTCTTTGACGCCGGCGTCAGATATCGTCCTTTAATTTTTGAGGATTGGGATCTTTGGCTTCAAATTGTAGCAAAAGAATTTGTGGGGGCCTATGTGCCTGAGCCACTCTTTAAATATCGCCTGCATGTCTCGGGGCGTACTTCAAGAAATCGCTATCTCTATTTCCCCGCGCTTCTCCAAGTTATGCTTCACAATCCTTCACTCTATGATGAAGGACTTGTAACCTGGGCGAAGAGCTGCCTCGCGTTCAGTCCGGAGTGCTGGAAGAAGCCGACGGTGGTGTTTCTTCCCTTGCCAGGCAGTGAGGAGTACACCCATTTTGCGGGGCCCATGGCGCAGCTTGCCAAGGAGTTCCTTGCCCAGAATCATTTTGTGGTTTCACTCGGAGATTACACCGCAGGCCAATCGCCTGAGGCGGGCTTGGCACTCCTTTCCTTATTAACGCATGATCTGGAGGCTATCTTTGAAAAGCTCGGGATGGTGGGTGCGTCGCTTCTTGTGGTGAGCGCGCTGCCTGAATGGATGAACAAAGGAATTCGTGCGCTTAAGAATGTCTCCCAAGTTGTCCCTTTTGGATCTGGAAACACCTCCCTTCTTGGACAGCCGGCCCTCAGTCCCTTTGAATCGGGATATTGGTACTCACGAGGCCCGCTGGGGCTACTGGGAGAGCGCAGCATTCTTTCTGGCAAGGAACTCAGTACTGAGCTCCTTGCCTCCTCAGTGACGAGGGCTACTGAGCGCAAATCGACTGAAGATGCATTCTGGTCAGTAATGAAGCGCCTTGGCGAGACCCCCACCGCTGAAGGCGCCTCATTATGGGAGCAAAAGATACGTCCTTCTTGCGCGGTAGTTATTCCTATAAAAGATCCACATTTGCCTACCCTTGAGAATTGCCTTGCAGCCTTGAGGCGCGCTGACTCTAAAGTGCGAGTAGTCGTAAGCGATTTTGGATCCTCCGAGGGACTCGTTCGCGAGCGGTTGCCAGTAGTGTGCGCTCGATTTGGAGCTGAGCTTCTTCCGCACCCCACACGAGCCCCATACTCGCGTGCGCGGGCCTTTAATCTCGCCGCCAAGAAGATTGACGCAGAATGGCTTCTGCTGCTGCCCCACGAAGTGCTTGTGAGCTCAGAGGTGTTCCACTCATTTGCGCTGTATTCCTCGGAGAGTGACCTACGCTCAGTGCTCGTCGGTGAAACCCGGTATTTGCCGCCTCTCACTGAGAGAGAGCTTCTGGCGCCACTTGATCAGCTCAGTGTGCATTCTTCTTACAGGCCCGCAGTAAAGCCAGAGTATGCCTTTATTTCGACAATGTTTCTCAGTGAAATGGGAGGTCTCTGCGAAGATCTCCTTGGGGATGGCTACGAAATGGAAGAATTAGAGTGGCGCATCAAAGCCGAAGGAGCGCGGCAAGTGTGGCTCCCGAGGGGGCAGGCACTTCGGCAATGGTCTTTGCATTTGCTCGCCGTAAGTGCCGACGAGAAGAACCAAGGTGTCCTTCAGCGCATGAAACAATTTCCCCGCCGTGTTTCAGGTGAATGGGGGGTGCTTCGCGAAGGAGAAGCTCAAGAATTCGCTGCCCGTGGTCCCGCTCCAGAGATCCTCGAGAAGGCATTCGCGCCGGCAAGTGGGCTATCTCATGAGCTTCGTTCGAAGGAAATGTCAGTCGCCGATCGCACCGAGTGCCTCGTTGCATGGGGGCGGCACTGCTTGGTAAATGGTGAGCACCTGAGCGCCAGGCCTGCATTTGAAGATGCGCGAATTCTAAGCTCGAAGAGTATTGAAGTGCTGACGGGGCTTGGCCACTGCGCGGCGCGTCGGGGCGGCGTTGCAAGTATGGGGCATTATGCTTCCTTGGTACTTGCTCAAGACCCTCGCCAATCTGAGGCGCTAGAGATGATGGGCCATTTAGCGAAGGAGAGCGCGTGACTAATCCTAAGTTCTCAGTAATCACCGTATCCTATCAGCACGCCGACTATATCCGGCAAACGATAGAATCTGTGCTGAATCAGCGTTACTCGAATTTCGAGCATATTGTGGTGGATGGTGGCTCAACCGACGGGACCATCGAAATTCTGAAAGCCTATCCCCACCTCATCTGGACCTCGGAACCTGATCGCGGGCAAAGTCACGCACTGAACAAGGGCTTTGCGCGCGCCACAGGGGACATTATCGCCTGGATTAATTCGGATGACTGGTATCCGCCTGGTGTCTTCAAAGACGTGGCTCTTGCCCTCGAAGATTATCCCATTGTGATGGGTGCGTGCGAAGTATGTGACAAATACGGCGTGCGGGAAGAGGTAGTGCACAACATCGAGCGCACCTATTTCGACATGTGCAAGCACTGGGTCTTTAACTCAAGCCCTTCTCAGCCATCGATCTTTTTTCGGCGCGAACTGCTTGAGCAAGTAAAATACGCCGATGGTAAGTATATCGATGAAGATCTTGAGTTCTGTATGGACTTAGATCTTTGGCTACGTATCGCAGAGAAATATCCCCTCAATCGGCGCGTAAAAAAATCCTTCTCGTGCCTTCGAACCTACGACACGAACAAAACGGGAGAGATGTGGGATCTTGCCACGCGCGAGATGTCACGGGTCTATCACCGCCAGGCGCATCGGCTTGCGCGCGCTGAGACACGCATGAGCGTGGTGGTGCCCCTTGGAAATCGTGAGGTTGATCTTTCTCCCACGCTTGATTCTGTCGCGGGTGCGGAGCCAGGCTCGCTTGAGCTCCTTGTGCTCTTTCATGGAGACGATCATGCAAGGGGCAAGGCTATTCGCCGGCAAGTTCTTGAGGCGCAAAGACGCGTACCTGCCAATACGGTGCGCTACGTCCGCATAGATCCCTGTGAAGTATTCGAGGCGCTCACCCTCGCGGTAGATGCCGTTCGAGCGCCTCTGGTGACGGTGCTAAGCGCAGGAGATTCTATCCCTCACAATTGGACTGCCTTAGTCGAAGAAGAGTTTAGGCGCGATAATATTGCGATACTTTTGCCCTATGGCCATAAGCCTGAAGTGCGGGCTCAATTTAGATTGGAGAGAGAAGGGCGAGTATCATTCCGCGCCGATGCGGCATTTGGGGCACCTGACCTGCTGCCAAACTTTGTATTCCGGCATCTCGCACTCAAGGAGCTCGGAGGCTTTAAGAAGCATCCAGGGACCGGCACGATTTCGCCTTTACTTGCGTTTAGGCACCTTTTATTGCGAGCGCTTTACAAAGGCTGGGCGGTTCTCTCCGAGACCGCATTGCAGCTTCCGCAAAAAGCTTCACCACTTGTTGAGGAGCAGGAATATCTCGGCCTTCTCCAGATGTATTCGAACGCAGCCTTACTTGATGAGCTAAAGAAAGAATTCGAATCGGAGCCCATGGCGCAGCTTCGCGCCCAGCACGGCTTCACGCTTATGTTCCCCAAGGAATTTAGTGAGAGCGCAACAAAACTTCTAAGCCTCGCCCCCGCAGAGTGGCCTCAAATCCTTTCCATCAAGGACTCCAGAGAGAAACTTCTTGCCTGGACAACGAAGTTCCCCGCATTTACTCCAGCCTGGGCGCTCTTAGCCCAGCATGCAGCGAGAACAGGAGATGCTGCGCTCAGGGCGCAGGCAGAATCAGGATATGCTGCAGCTGAAGCGATTCAGGCCAAACTCTAGGAGTCTGTCCCGTAGAAAAATTCTACCGCTACCTGTTGTGGTGGCAACGGGACAGCCCCCCCCCTACGGATTGTGTCCAAAAGGAGGATTTACGTTTCTACGGGACACAGTCCTTGCCCCTGTATCTTCCCCACCCTTCATCGAACTTCCAGCCCAAGGGCTGCGCGCGAGGTCTCTGAGAGCATGTAAGGGGAAACGCAAAGAATGCTCAATAAAAACTAGCAATTTCAAAGTGTTCCTTTGTGTCCCTTGCGTCCTTTGTGGTGAAAACATTCCGATGCCCTGCTGAGAGCCAGTGAGGGGAGAAACGTCGCGAGGACGCGCGCAACTACCTGTAATGGTTATTGAAAGCCTATGCCGCATCAGGCCACTTCCCGGGCATAACTCTAAGGTGATTCGAGCGCTGCGTGTTCTCTTTATTGCAGCTGCGTCACGAAAGGTTGTTTGTATGAGACAGGATAGTTCTAAATCCGGAGTGCGCTGGAACAAAGAGCGCGGCAGTGGGGCAGGTGGTATCGCCGTATTCCTTCTTACCATTTCATTACTATGGTCAGCCTTCTTTTGGGTGAGTGACTGGATTTATAACACCAAGGAAGCCAAAGTGCAGGCGCACTGGGAAGCCTATCTCAACCGAAATCGTAGTGGCATAAATCTTATCGACCGTGGCCCAGGCGAATACGAGGTCAATTGCCGGCCTGGATTCTCGAAGGAGTGCTCGTAACTATCTCGGTCAAGTTGGGGTCGCTCAGATCAAAAGGGATTTTCCCCCCGTCGAAACCCGAATCATCTGATACCTTTTCAATCGATTGGATTGTCTCCAAATAATCTTTTGGTCCGCTGACGGCGGGAGCTTGGAAAGGCGCTGGCGCTTGTTCTTGCTGAATCTCCTGCTTCTTTTTGCCCCTGCTTCGGGGTGCTCTTACAGAGGATAGTTTTGTCTTCTCTTCAAGACTCGCGTCGGGCAAATCATCGGATGAGAACCTGCGCTTGTGCTTTTTTCGCGTCTTAAGGCTCGAGGCTCGTGCAAGGACCCAGTCAGCCTCAATAAGTGCCGCCTGTTGAAGCTCTGAGGCTGAAATGCCGAGAGCGTGAAGCTCTTCCAAAAGTTGAAGTATAAACGCAGAGAGTTTTCTCGAGTCATCTCGGCGCCCCACGCTGAGAAGCGCTCTCCGAAGCAGTGCTAACCTTGTAAGCGACGACAAAAGAGCGCTTTGGTAAGCTTCGCGTGACACTGAAGTTTCGTTTCGAAGGCGATCAAGTGCGCGCATACTTCGCGCCACTCGAAGAGAAAGAAGTTCCACCAGTCGCTCGCGCCCAGGCCGCGGAAGAATTCCGAGGGCTTTATCGAAGAGCATTTCAGCTGGGTATTTAAGGGCAAAGCGTAAGCGCCGAATCTCTTGGAGAGGGGGGATGAGCTCGGGGTGGTGAGAGAGCGCCTGAGGGCTTCGCAAGGTCTTCTGCAGGAGGGAAAGTAGGCCATCCATCGGAAGGGACTTGCCAGGAAAAATGGATCGCAGCCGCTCGGCAAGAGATGCGCGTATATCTTCAAGTTGGCGCAGGCCATTCTTCAGTCGCAAAAGAATATTTGCTGATAGCTCTCCAAGTGCTGACTTTCTTAGATCTGCCGAAGTTGAGAGCGCCGCTTCGCGGAAGCCACGCAGAGAATTTCGGATAAGAGCAATTTCGCCTCTCAAAGCGAGGGCACGGCTGGCGCTGGCCTCTGTCAGGGTTCTTCTGAGGGAAAGGGAGAGATTGAGCCGGGAAGCCCTTGCAACTTCGCCAGCTGCGTTGCTCCTCAAGGTAAGAGATGAAATGCGGGAGGTATAGGAGTTTGAAGGGGAAAGAGTTCGCCCTGGGTTCTGGGTCCCCACTATTTGGTTCACTGCCAAAAAGAGAGTCTCTCCAGGCAGGCGCGGGGACGCGCGCGGCAGATCGGCTTGGGGAGTACGTATAGAAATAGAGGCTGAATTTTCTGGGCCTTTTCTTGGGTCTCCTAGAGCTGGCGATAATTCTAATCGAGATGAAGACTTAACCTGTGAGTTATCTGTTCGAGAGGAATCTGGGGTAACCTGAAGTCGGTATAGGGATCGTTCTTCCGACTTTGCTTCTTTGGTCCGGGAGGTTTCGGCGGCGATCTCAATTCGGGCAGGCGAGATAGCACGCGTTGCCCCGGCTGTTTCGGCCGACTTTTTTTCTGATTCTCCAAGACTTGGAGTTGCGGCAGCAGCAGCCGCATTCTTGCGCTCAAGGGAAGCACTCGCTTCTATGGAAGTGTTTCCTCCCCCAGGGGCTGCGGGGATAGAAGCTACTCCCAAACCTCTTTGGGCTAGCGGGTGAGATAAGTCCTCACGCAATATTGCTAAAGGCGAGGCGGCGAGTGGTTTCTCCGCGGTGACAATTACTTCGCGGTCTTTCTGCAATTCTGCCACTCGAGAAGAAACTGCTAAGGCAGAAACTCTATCGCTTGTCGTGAAACTATCGAGTCCTCCTTGTGAGACGATTGCCTCTCGAAGAGCCACGGCAAGTCCAAGCCGCCCTGGCGATACCTCGCTCCAATTTGCTTGCTCAAACCTGCCCTCAGAGTCTTGAGTAACGCTTATGCGCACCGATTTAACGAGATCTGATGACTCCTTGGAAAAGGCCTCAGTAAGATCGTTAATATAGGTATCAATGCCGCGCTTTTTGATTTCTTCGAGCGCTAGCTTGGTTTCCTCGAGAACTTTAGCCCTTAGCTCTGCTTCTGACTTAACCTCGCCATCGGTGACGGCTTCAATGGCACGGTCGATATGCTCTGCGGTAACCAGTCTCGTAGCAACTTGTCCCTCGGGAGGAATCTTCCCAAGTATCTTTTCAATCTGCTCCATTTGATGGCGTGCGGTAGGCCCCTCTTTATCAAGATAGAGTACGTGAGCTACGACTTCGTTGGTGAGGGGATTGGGGATGAGCAGATTCACTGTTATCTGATTAGACCCATGCTCTTCGCCCAAATACATAGCGGTTTGCCCCTGGCGAGCGAGTTCGGCTGCCTTTAGTGCTGCGTCTCGAGTAAGTTCCGGTAGCGCAATCTGGCCGGTGTGCATCTGCTTCCAGCTAAAGGTGTCGCAAACCAAGTCGTTCTCGGTGCGGGTATAGGTGACCACTCCCGCCCTGATTCGAAGAAGCCCCTCAATTTTGAAGTGCGCCATGCTTGAAGCAAAATACTGAGACGCAACTTCAGTCCCAAACTCACGTTCGAGGCGCTTAAAGGTATCGCGCTCCAGGTTGAGGTCGCACGAGCAGGACATGGCTCTTGAATTCCATCTTCGAGCGAGGCGCCAACATTCCGAGACTAAAAGAAGCCAAGGAGAAAAAGCGCCGCAGGCGAAGCTATTGTTTAAACATTACGCTCACCTTGACCCAATCCACGAGGTCCTATGCAAAGCTAATGACGCAGAAGCGCCAAGCTTTGAGGCGAGCAAAATTCGACGTGAGTAGGTCTTCTGGCTAACGGCTTAGAGCACCTCATCTACCTTCCCGCGAGTCCTGCATGAGAATCGCTTCTCTTGGGACCGACCCTTTAATAGTGGGTCTTAAGCAGTGGTAGTAGTGATGAGATTATCCGATTACAGCGGCGGGACCGCGGCAGATTTGCACTGCCTTCCCTTGAGCTCACCTCGCGTGGAGAGGCTAGCATTTCAGTGCGGGGGGTTCAAATGCTCTTATAGCGGTAGGCCCTTTAGGGAACCTCTGAAAAACTTCGATTCTTACTACACCTCTGTGTACCTCTGCGTCCTCTGTGGTGAATTCCTTGATGAAAATTTCACCGCAAAGGACGCAGAGGACGCAGAGGTAAGTTTTTCAGAGGTTCCTTAGATTGAGTAACCCCTTCAATTAAGGGGCATGCTCGCTGCTTACCGCGAGAGGCGGCTTCCTAGGAGTCTGTCCCGTAGAAAACTTCTACCACTCCATGTTGTGGTGGTAGCGGGACAGCCCACCTACGGATTGTGTCCAAAATGAGGATTCATGTTTTTACGGGACACACTCCTAGTCCATCGATAGAGGCAGCTTGCTCCTACGATGAACATGCCAAAACTTAGCCACTGCCCTCGAGTCAATCCCAGCGCATCGAAGCCAATAATGGCATCTGGCATTCTAAATTGCTCGCCCACTATTCGAACGAGGGGGTACAGGGTGAGGAAGACCCCCGCAATGACTCCAGATTTAAGATTTTTGCGCCAGAGCCAGGCGGCAACGAGGCCAAGGAATAGTCCCTCAAGCAGGCATTGATATAACTGCGAGGGGTGGCGAGGGGTGAGCAGGGGAGCCAGCGCCTCGGCCACGGCCTGATTGCCCTTCTGAAGCTCCGCTACAATTTGTTCAAGAGAGCGGTACACAGCCCCACTAAAAGGACGAGAAGATGCGAGCATTTCCCAGCGTTCTTGGCTTTCGCCAAGGTGGGTTACCACTGGGCCAAGAGTTGCCACACGCTCCGGCGCCTCTGAGGGCCAGGAAAGAATGTCTTGGGGGAACCTTACTGCCCAGGAAAGGGAAGGATCGCAGGGGCGCCCTACAAGTTCCCCATTGATGAAATTAGCGATGCGACCAAAGAAGATTCCAATGCAGCCACCGGTGACCGTGAGATCCATGAGGTGCAGGGGGGATACTTTGTGAGCTCGGGCAAAGAGCAGGCAGGCAACTACAACGCCAATCATTCCTCCATGACTTGCCATGCCCCCATGATGAATCATGAGCACGCCCCAAAATGGGAAATCGTTCGTGAAACGGAACAAAAGAGACTGGTCGTAGAGAAAGCAGTATCCAAGTCTCCCGCCCACTACTGTTCCAAGGGCTGCATAAAAGATGAAATCGCTCACCAATAGGGGAGTCAGAGGTGAGGCCCCGCGTTTTGAAAGGCGCGCGGCAAACCAGTAGGTTGCAAGAAAGCCCGCAAGGTAGGCGAGCCCATACCACCTAATCCCAAAACTCTGGGTGAGGTGCAGTGCAAAGGGGTCAAAGGTGTTTAGCCAACCGGCGGCAGTGTGTGTCACACTGCTCAGCTAGCAGAGGTTTAGAAATGGTGCAATCGCTGCTGCGGAGCTTTATCAGAGGCCACTCGACTTCAAGGGCTTGGATTTCTCCATCCAGGGCACGAAACTTTCTCTCAGGAATCACGATAAAAGCCCCTATGAGTGAATCGAAGGGAGCTTTGTAAAAGGGTGAACGGATTCCTTACGCCTTGGTCCGAGAAGGTCCCTGAGATCATCGTTGATACTCGCGAGAAGGCCAGCGGAGTTATTGAACTCCTGGAGCAGCTCGAAACCTTCGAGATTAAAGTTGAGCAGCTCGAGGTGGGCGACTATGTTGTTGCAGACCTTTGTATAGAGCGGAAGACCGGCTCTGATTTTGAACGTTCACTTGAGGAGGGGCGACTCTTTAAGCAGCTTCTTATGCTGAGACGTTCATGCCGTAGAAGAGCGCTCATCCTTGAGGGGGCTCTTCCTGGTAGAATTCCTAAACGAGGAGCCGAGGGAGCCATCGCGCGAATAGCAGCCGGGCTACAAATTCCAATTCTCTATACCAAGAATGTTTCCGATACTGTTATGACTTTACAGCGATTGGCTCTTCAGCTGTATGGATTCACGACAAGTTCATTTCATTCCCCGGCACGGGGCGTTCGCACTGATTTCGCATTTCATCAAATGTATGTGCTGGCAGGGATTCCAGGGATCGGGCTTCGCAGGGCTCAGATACTCATTGAATCATTTGGCTCATTGCGGAAGGTGATGAACGCATCGCGTGAAGAGTTACTCAAAGTGGCAGGCATTGGACCAGTACAGGCGGAGACCATCGAGAAACTTTCGCTCTTTGATAGAAAGCGAATGGATTTTGAGCGCGGCACCTAGGAGCGTGTCCCGTAAAGCGCTCCGAAGCCATACTTTAATGTGTTATTTATTAACATTGGTGATGTTTTTAGCCTATCTATTTTCATTGCTTATGTTACTATTTAGTGGCAAATAAGAGCGTCTGCTAATAATATCAGGCCGTTACCGTGCTACGCCGCACAGCTCTTACATCACTCGAGTCATGGGCACGTTCAGCAAGACGTAAGCCTCTCGTGCTGCTCGGCGCAAGACAGGTTGGGAAAACCTTTCTGCTCAAACATTTCGGCAAAAAGAACTTTAGCACCGCCCACTATTTCAACTTCGAGGAACGCTCTGACCTCGCAAAGCTCTTCGAGCAAGACCTCACACCTCAGCGAATTGTACAGGAGCTGGAGATCAAATTCGATTGCGTAGTTAAACCTGGAACCGACCTGCTCATATTTGATGAAATTCAAGAATGCCCGCGAGCACTAACGAGCCTCAAATATTTTTCAGAAAAATTTCCAGAACTCGCGGTTTGCGCCGCGGGCTCACTTTTAGGTCTAGAGCTTAATTCGTCGTCATTCCCTGTGGGAAACGTTCATCTGCTCGACTTACATCCGATGTCGTTTGCCGAGTTCGTCGAAGCCTTGGGCGGCTCTCGGCTCATGGGCGCTTTTATGTCCCAAATCAATCCCGAGGAGTTTTCTGATGCTGCTCACAGCGAACTTTGGAGATTGTTGAAACTTTACTTTATCTGTGGCGGGCTGCCCTCGAATGTAAATTTGCTAGTCGAGCAGTCGGCGACGCATGTTGAGTTACTTTCTCTACTTCGGTCACAGCAGCAGCAACTCGTGAGAAACTACCTCGCAGACATGGCCAAACACTGCGGAAAGGTAAATGCCATGCATCTCGAGCGAGTATTTCGGGCGATTCCAACGCAGTTAGCACAGGTGCAGGATGCTTCAACGCAGCGCTTTAAGTTCTCAGGGGTCGTTCCAGGCATCTCCCAATATACTCGCTTGGTCTCAGCCTTTGATTGGTTATCAAAGGCCGGTTTGGCGATGAAGGTTCCGGTAATCGAGAAGCCTCTCGTGCCGCTTCTCGCGCAGGTTAAAGAAAGTCGCATGAAGGTATTTCCACTTGATATTGGGCTCCTTGGATCGATGGCGGGGATAGAGCCAAGTCTAATTAATAGCTTTGAATTTGGTACCTACAAGGGATTCTTTGCTGAATGCTTTGTGGCTCAGGAGCTGCGCGCGGCGGGAACTGAGATGCTTTATTCGTGGCAAGAAGGGCAAGCAGAGGTTGAATTCGTTGTTGAGTATGGAGGCAGCGCAATACCACTCGAGGTGAAGTCGGGTAAAAATACTCGCTCACGGTCACTCCAATCCTACGTTAAACGCTATGCACCACCAAGTAGCTTCATATTGAGTGCCAAGCCACTCACCAAGGCGCGCTCAGCAGGAACTCCGCACATGTTGCCACTTTACTTAGCGGCTCGCTGGCGCGAACTTGCCGAGTAGTAAAGCGGCATCCAAGGAACCTGCGGAGCGTCCGCTCACGGAATTTCCAGGGGCTCTTTATCCTTCCGCCGCCAGAACGCGCGCCTTTTTGACTACCATCACATGAGTGTGAAGTTCGCCGATAAGAGCTTCAAGCTCGTGAGTAGTGCCCTGAGTGGCGTGGGGAAGGGCAAGCTCTGCAAGATTGTGAACTACCACGGGTTACAGCTCTGAAGATAATGTCTTCCAAGCGCTTTGGCTCTTCTGCGCAGGGGGTTCTGGACTTGTGATATGAGACTGCAAGTGGTCATGTTCCATGGGCCTCGTTCAAGTACTGTAGTGGTTTGGAGAAAGAGAATGAAATCCATCGCAAAATTCATTGCGTCTCTGCGCGGCCCATCCAACGTCCTTAAGAACTTCAGATTGATTGCAGTGGCGCTTCTCCTTGTTCTTGTCCCTGAAGTATCTTCCGCAGAATCGCGAAAGATTGTAGCAGTTCTGCCTCTCTCAGGGCGACTTGCGAATATCGGAAAGGATCTGCAAAACGCGATAAGTCTTCAGGAAACCAAGGGCATATCAGTGGTGTATGAAGACGATAGCTTTGACCCGAAAAATACCGTCTCTGTGGTCCAGAAATTCTTGGCGGATCGAGAAACGAAAGGATTTATCTTATTCGGGTCAGGAACCTCGCTTGCGGTTAAGCCACTTATTGAGCGCTCCGCGGTGCCTGCAATTTCAGTTGCCATGACCGATAAAATTGTCGAGGGGAGCAATTATACCTTCCGCTATTATCCTCCCGGAAATGAACAGGCGTCGCGC
>JBIKWF010000164.1:0-6946 GCA_044356455.1 Bdellovibrionota bacterium
TACGTGAGGGAATGGGCGCCGCACCCCGAAAAATCGCCACGACAGTATAGATGAAATAGACGAACAGTAGCACGTTGAGAGTGGCCACAGTTATTCTAAGCACCAGGAGCATCATGATAGCAGGACCGTAGCTCACTCGTGAGGTCGGGGCTACCTACTTGTTCGAAGACTTATTTGAAGGTGAGAGGAGACGCGTGACTATTCGCCTCTCATGGCCTGAACAAAAGCCGTTTCTGAGATCTCTAAGCGACGTAGAAGCGGTTTTAGATAGGAAAGCGGGAAAGGTTCTGTGCTGTCTCGAAGGTAAAGGGGGAGAGGGAACCCTCGCTCGTTTCGAAAGAGGAGTGAATGGCTTCCTTTCCCACGATGGAGCCGTTCTTCCACCCCAAATCGTTGGTGGAGCACCTCAAAGATGGGCGAGAACCGTCTTTTCCCATGCCTTATGAAGTATTCAGAGAGTGACTGGCGCGAAGCCAATAGTTGCGAGTCAGATGGCTGCGAGTCGAGAGGCGGCGCCGATGGCGCATCATTGAGATTCGCCTCCGCTTCAAGCTCTATGCCTCTGAGTGTGTAAGTGGAGGTAAGGCCGATGCGACCGAGCAGTTCTATTACCTGCGCGGATTCGAGCGGTGCTCCGATTTCCCCTGTAGCGAGCGACGAGCCGAGCTCAGGATAGAGCAGGATTCTTCTCTCGTTATCTCTGAGTAGTAGCGAGAACGGGAGGCTGTCAATAAAGTGAAAAACTGGCGGATGCTTCTGCCAGAGTCTCTCCAGCTCATCATTGGCTTCGTGATGCAGTGTATGGGCTATCTCGCGCACTCGTTCGCCGGCAGCAAGCTCAGACGCCATGGTTGAAAATCTACTTTCCTGCGAACCAAAAATTTTTCCAGCTGAATCAACAGAGATACAAAGCGCCTCAGGCAGACTCCAAGAGCGCGTCGCATCCACCAGGGGATCTTGAAATACGATGCCTGAAGCACCTGCTTTGGTGAGGCAGGCAACACCTCCTCGAACCTTCCCTTGCAAGAGCATTCCGCGCGCGCCTTCATACTCGGGGTCCAGGATAAGAACAGCAACCGCGGTAAGGGGTATCGCAGCCTCAACAAAAGGGTGTGAATTGCCATCTTTAAATTTGGAAACTGCTGGATGATGAGGAAAACCACTCATTTCGAGAAGAGCTCTCCAATCGACCAGCAAGGAATGAAGGTCTAACGCCACGTAGGAGAGGTTAACCAAGATATTGGAGTAGTTATAAGGAAACTCCGAAGTGATGTAGGTAGTTCTAATATCTACGGTCCTAAGCAGGCGGAGTTGTGCGGAGGCCTCTTCCTGTGTTTGGCCAAGCAACTTTTGATCAACCAGCACTTTGTAGATGACAGTTTTTGCAATCTCCAAGGCAGCGCTACCCACGCTGCCCTCCTCTTTCGCTGGCCTTGATTCGGCGCCGAACGTTTCCGCCAAGAAGTGCTGGGCCAGAGGTCGTATGAGCAACCCTGTCAGCAAGCAAAGAGGCAGCGATTCGGCTGGTTCGCGGCCTGTCATCAGAGGGGAAAGAGCGTTATTCAAATGCTCAGCAAGGTGGTTAATCGCAGCATCGAGGCAGGGATTTGCGCCCCAATACGCTTGAGTTACTCCTGTACGGTTCGCTTCTTGGTACAATTCAGAAAGCAGAGCCCTCTCTTCTGCGTTGGGTGTGATTTTCCCCTTGAGATCGTCAGAGAAGAAGAAACTGTCATATACCAACATGAGATGATCGCTAATGGTCTCTGGCACCGGAATTTCTCGTGCGAGTTCAATACCGATATCACGAAAAGCGGCGTGATTTTGTTTCGACGAAAGGATGGCTTGGTCCAGGTGTTTCTTATTCCGGTAGCGATTGCCTTCAAGAACAAGTCGTGCGGCAGCAGCCGCGATGCGAGATTCGTTTGGCCTGAAACGTAGTTGAGAGGGGGGGGCTCTCAGCGCCGAGTCGATTTCAGAGAGCGACTCGAGGGAAGAAGTTGGGAAGGAAGGGAGACCTCCCAATTCTGGTACCAATGGTAAACGCTCAAAAGGTTTTCGATCTGGTTCGATTCCCATGCCGGGAGCCAGTGTAGCGAGCTTAGGGAGCTAGTAAACAAAAATATCACCTTGTCCCATGGCACTGCCTGTTGCCACTCTCCTTTGCCACTGCCCCTACCATGCCTCTAAGTCGCTAAACTTGCTCCTCGACTGGGAATTTACTTCTGGAGGAAGGGATAGTCGGTATAGCCTTTCTCCGTGCCGCCATAAAATGAGCTCCGGTCGTAGCGATTGAAGGCCAGATTTTTCCTGATGCGCTCAGGCAAATCCGGATTCGCGATAAAGTGCCGTCCAAATGCAACTGCGTCCACATGCCCACCTTCAACAGCATTACGTGCGCGCTCGCTATCGTAGCCGCCTGCCGAAATAATACAGCCCTCGAACGAGCCCCTGAAGAGTGCGGCTGCATCAACCGTGCCCTCCAGATTTTCGTCGCGAGAGCCTGCTTCAGATGAACGCGGCTCCACCAGGTGCGCATAGGCGATCTGACGCCGACTAAGTTCGGAGAGTACGAAGGAGAACAGCGCTTTGGGGTTCGAGTCCTTCATGCTGTTGAAGGTGCCGTAGGGCGATAGCCGCACGCCAACTCGGCCCTTGCCCCACACGGCCACTGCTTCATCCACCACTTCGAGCACGTAGTGCGCCGGGCAAGGAGCGCAGCTAAGCGCTCTTGAAGTGGTGCAAAGAGCTTGAACATATCCCCAAAAGGTACTCTCCGGGATCTATAGTACTTTGGCACCCTGACTCCCTACGATGACGTCCGCAGTGCGAGGCCCACCCGAAAGAAACATGATTTCTCCAAAAAGGAAGGTTATTGGTAAAGAGCAAGTAACATGCTCTATTTAGGCGCGCTTTCTGCCAGAAAGTTCCCTGTTTAATCCTCGGTGACTAAAAACCTTACGTGGGCTTCTATGAATACTACCTTCCCAACCACTGCACCGGCTAAAGCGAAAGGATCTGGCTGCCTAAAGGCCTTGCTTATCACCACGGCAGTGTTTGCAATTATAATCGTTGGCGGCGGTTATTATGTCTCTCAGAACCTTGGAGGCTGGCTACGGGGAGGCAGTAGTTATGCCATTGAGCTACTCGTCGAGGCATTTGTTAAAGATGCGCGCTTAAGTCCTGAGGAATCTGAGCGAATAAAGGCTATCACCAAAAAGCTTACCGACAAAGTTGCAAGCGGAGATATCTCGGTTGAGCAGGGCCTTGGCGTGGTGCAAAAATTAGTTGAGGGCCCCCTGCTTGGGGTGGGCTTTGCTAAGGGTATAGAGGCAATGCTCCCTGTCATGGGGCTTGCGGCAGCTGAGGTAAAAGAGGGGCAAATTACCGCGCATCGGTTTGCCCAGGGACTTGTGACTCAGGCCATTGATCCGTCCAAGACAACCGAGGTGCTCGCTCTTCTTGGAAAAGATAAAGAGTCACAAAAATCAGAGGGAATTACTCAGGATCAATTGCGCGCGGTGCTTGCCTTGATGAAGAAGACGGTTGATGAGGCAAACATTCCTGAGACGGTCCCTGTAATCAGCCTCTCTCAAGAACTCGACCGTGCCATTGAGAAAGGACTCGCGGAGCCTGTTCCCTTGAAGAATAAATAGTCTTCGCTAGTCGCGCGCCGCAACTATATCCATACTAAAGATGGTGAGGCCGCCATTCTCTCCTTTGTAAATTGAAACGGGAATAATCTCAATTTGCCTCGGGCCCTGAACAGAGATTCCAGGTGCCTGTGCGATTCTCCGCAACTCAGCTCCGCGAACCGTAAGCGTGGCGGTGTTCAGAGGTGAAAAGCTTTCATCTCCGCTAAATTTCCATGTGCCAACCTTCATTATGTTTGAGGTAGCTCCGTCTATCACTTTACCTTCGTGGGCTACAAATCCTGTAATTCGCAAACTCCCAAGCGCGACTCTCGTGGCGAGCCCTTGGGCATCGCGCACCTCAATTTCTCGCACGACGTGCGCTCCTGAGTCGATTTGATTCTGCGCCTGCCGAAGAACCTCAGTCACGGGAACTATGGGTAAGGAGGAGTCGAGCCCGGATTCAATTTCACGCGAGGCCAACTGCACACCGAAGGTTCCGACCGTAAGAGCGGCCAGGGAGAGTCCCGTGTAAATAGTGTTCTTCCAGGCGTATTTTGGGGACGATTCTCTGGCGTGTGAAGTCGCGGCGTCAGAGGGGGAGGTTACTAGGGCGCTCATGGCTTAACTTCTCCGGCTAAGGGTTTCCTAGTCCAGCTAGGGGTGTGTCCCGTAGGAACATAAATCTTCATTTTGGACACAATCCGTAGGTGGGCTGTCCCGCTACCACCACAACATGTAGTGGTCGTAATTTTCTACGGGACAGACTCCTAGGAGTGAATCCCTAGGTTATAGCCGCACCAACGCATGGTGTTAGGTTTAAAGACATAGAGCGCGTCCGCATGTTTTCGGGGGAAAATTAACGCGAAGGACGCGATGGTCGCGAAGGTGTGAGCGCTTCCTTCGTGGTTCTCAGTAGTCATAACATTTTCAACTGATTGCCGAGGTCTTTCACGCGCCCTAAGCGTTATGGCGTTTCGAGAGGTCTTCCTCTTAGTGGTCTCTGTGTTCTTAGTGGTTTTTTTAAATAATTCAGACTGCTTCTTATTTTGAACCAGTCCGCGCCGACGTTCCACGCCACTCAGGCCAAACTAAGGATTCTGAAGTCGTACGGACCGCCGTGGTCTCGGAGTTGGTGAATCCCCTGAATATATGAACTACTCCGGCATTCGCGCCGCGCGCTCCTGCGGCGACTAAATCAAGAAGGCCATCTTGGTCGATATCTGCAGCGGCGGGTGTTCCCTGCATTGTGCCGTTTACCCTTAACCGAAGAAGTTGTTCGCCTGTCTGGCCGGAAAGAATATGAACGCTGCCTGCGGAGGCCACGGCAATTTCGGGAGTCCCGTTGCGGTCAAAGTCGGCAATTACCGCAGACTGGAACGGAAACATAGCGGGAAGGACGGTTGTCCAAAGCGTCTGGCCGGTAGTGGGGTTCCATGCCATGACCCTTCCCTGTCCATCACCTCCCCACTGGGGTTCACCTGAAACAGTTACCACTACCTCCGGAATTCCGTCGTTATCGAGATCTCCGACGGCAGCGGAAGAGGGGGAGCAAATTGTGGTGGAAAGGGTGCTGAGTACTCGTCCGCGCTGAGCATCCATAACGCGGAACTCATTTCCGCGTTTTGAGCTCGTTCCTTCCGGAAAGTAACATCCGCTTCCGATGACGGTTTCAAGGCCTTTGCGGCCGGGAAGGAGGTCTCCCGTTACAGGAGAGCTAAAGACGACCTGATTAAAGCTCTTTGACCACACCAGTGCGCGCTTCGTAGGGTCGCGAAAGGCAATTTTCAGAGGACTCTGCGGGCCAGTTTTAAATGCGAGAACGTATCCCCCGTCAATTGTGGGAGGATTAATTTTGTCGTTCTTAGAGATGTCCGTTCCAATAATCATTTCAAGGTTACGGTCCCTATTGATGTTCGCAAAACTGGGCGAAGACCATACGGTGTCTGCCGCGTTGTAGTACCAACGCACCTTGCCGTTAGAATTGAGGAGATAGACATTTCGGTCGAACCCACCGAATCCAATTTCAAGTTTTCCATCTCCATCAACATCAGCGAGGGCGGGGGTGGAAAAGACCGTATTCAGATATGCGTAGAAGCGCTCCTTCTTTGCAAAGGCCTTAATGCTGAAAACCCAGGCTTTTTTCCCGTCACTTCCGCGATAGGCTGCGACGCCGCCGTCGCAGGCAGCTCCGCCTAATCCCCCGTAGCCTACCACTACGTAAGGGACTCCATTGCCCATAAGCGCGCCCACTGCGGGGGAAGAGAGCAATTTGTTGGTAGAGGACAGGTCGCTACAGGAGTAATTTGGTAATTTGACGCTCCAGCGCACTGAGCCATCTGCTCCTACGACGTGGAGCATTCCATCAGACCCAGCTGCGGCAATCTCAAGTCCATTGCTGGGATTGGCGTCAATGTCAGCAATGGCAGGAGAGGCGTAGCCTACACCTCCGCCTGGAAGCTCTATGCTGTCTGTTTCTGTTTCGGTGATTTCTGCCCCTGACTTGGAAGGGACCGCTAGCACAAGCGCGGTGGCGAGGCACAGACCTACCCAGCAGCGGTGCCGCATGCGAGAAACGCGTAGTGCACTGTTCATTACCAGATACGATCGGGCATTGCGCGAACGTGCTAAAGTATTCAGCGCGGCAAGATTTGCCGTAAGTTAAAAATGCAAAGATTGAGGTTTAGAATAACTAGGAGGAACGCCGAGCAGCTCGAAGTTGACGCGTGAGTGTGCGAATTTTTTGATCCGCCCGTGCCAGTGCTTTAAGGTTATCGATGCGCTGAGCCTCTTGCTGAGTAAGCTGAGCTTGAAAGGCATCTGCCTGTGCGTTCTTCTCCGAAATGCAGGCAGAAAGTAGTGATTGCGCTTGAAGTTCTTGGGCCTTCGTAGCCGCGCAAAGGGCGGCTATTGCGCTTCCGTAGGAGGCAGCAGAGGAATCTTGAGTATCACGGCACTGGATTGAATCAACAAGACATGTGCCGGGGGCTGCGAGACTCATGAGGCAGCCCGGCAGGCTTTGTGCGTGAGCGGAAGAGGCCATTCCTACAAGAAGAAATAAGAGGATAGCCTTCGGCGAGTGGGGGATGCGTTTGTTCATACCTTCTTATCTTTCAATTGGCAGTTTTTGCTTCAATGCCATTCGTTTCGGCTTTAGGAGATTCCCCTAGCAAGAAATCGCAGGTTAGAGCGTGAGTTTACGGCAAGTATTTCTCCACAGAGGACACGGATCGCGACAAGACTAAGCCGTAAGTGAAGGGAGATAAAGATGAAATAGACTTTGTTGTAAATTCACTGGAGTTATCGAGCTGGTG
>JBIKWF010000061.1:0-24861 GCA_044356455.1 Bdellovibrionota bacterium
CCAACCTCACAATTCTCGGCCAGTTTTTTCGTCTATCAAATCTGCCGATGCTTACTGCTACAAAAGCAGTTTCATCAATTCCTAGATCCTGTCTCAGCGAATGACGATTCTGTGATGGCCGAAAAAAATTGATATCGATCGGGTTGTAAATGACTTCATGGACTTGAATTCTGTTCTTTCTCAACCATGTAGCTTGGTGATGTGAAACTGCTATATTCCTTCTCCCAAAACTCGATAGCTTTTCTAAGTTGTTATTAACAAGACTGAGTTTCCAATAGTTGAGATTCCATGGCGAGTACGCCTTACTCACATATTCATAAATATTATTGTGAAAAATCGTAATGCCAGGGCCCGGACAGAGCCCAGCCGGAGCATGTACGATGAAGATTTCGAATTTATATTTATTGAGAAACGCAAAAAGATCTATTCTCAATGTCTGCCATAATTCACCCAAGGCTGCCCAGAGTAATCGATTCTTCTGCCAATTCTTAAGAGGAAATGAAATTTCACAGACTTCCGCGCCGGCGTCTTGAACTACCTTGGAGAGGTAGCTCGCAACTTTCTGCAATCCCCCAGGTGTTTTTGAGGGATGAAGTAGTATGTTCGCTACTTTTTTCATAAAAGAATCAAGGATTGCTCTGGCAGTCAGCGCTATAGCGTAAAACTAAGATATAGGAATTCTGCTTTGCTGCAAATCGACCAATCTCTTTTGTCTCCAAAATGATTTTAGGCGCGAGCTGAGGCATTTTTTCTATTTCATCGTACAGTCTTCCGTTGTGTGGCTGAACCACGAGTATGCCGCTCTGAGAGCGAGAACATAAAAATTCAAAGAGCCTATTCCCATCGATGGAATAATTTTTTGCCCCTGACGTGACGAATACCTGGCTAAACGGAATATTCGAATGCAAGGCTAGATAGTAGGATTCCGCCCATCCCAAAAAATCTAGAGCTAGGTTTTCGTTGAGCCTCATATTCGAATTTATTTTATCGCGAATTTCCAATAGATGGTTATCAAGTTGAGGAATTGGGCTGATCGGGTAGGAAATAAATCTCTGATCATCGATTAAAAATGACAGGGGAACCATGCTTAGTAAAACGCCAATTCTTGCGAATCGCCGAATCTTATCAGGTAATAAGTTCATAGAAAGCTCTGCAAAAGGAAGTAGCAGGACACCTAGCGTCAGAGAGTAGGCGGGCCTCCAAGAAAGTGAGCCGTTAATTGTATTTATTAGTAACACGATCCATAAGATTAAAGCGGGAAAGCTCCAAACTCGCTGCGGAAGTTTTTCTCGAAAAGCGCGATATGTTCCCACTAGAGTCGCCAGGGAGAGAAGTGGAGTAAGGCCCCAAAGAGTTATTGAGGGATTCGTTACTGCTCTTTGAAGTAATATTTCTGGTGAAAGGTGCTGATTTCTCCCCTCGTGAATTAGCTCCCATTCGGCAGAGCCATGAGCACTGCTGAGAGGGTCACCGGTGGTAATATAGCAACTAATCACCCAGTATAATGGAAAGAGAGCTCCCACACTTAGAAAGATCAGCGCAGATTTTGGGAATCGTTTTAGAAAAATTGCGTACAGTGGTATAAGAACCCAGGACTCGAATCGGATTCCTGCGCTTATAGTGAGGCAGAGCCCAGAAAACGCAGAATTTCGGGCCTGGTTTATATTTGCCCGAGCCTTGGAAAGAAAGAATAGACCCAGAAGAATAAAGAAAAGAAAGGGGGGCTGCGAGAGCGCCACGAAACTATTTCGAATCGCTGGTGGGTAGAGCAAATAACAGAGGAGAGCGAAAAGTCCCGCACGATCCCCAAATTCGCGCTTAGAGAAATAGAATAAAGCCAGTCCCCCAAGTGTTGAAAACAAAATGTTTATGACCGCGGGAGCAACGATGCGATCTCCCGTCAATCCTAAGATGGCGGACAGTAAGTAAAAATGCAAAGGTCCCCATGTGCCATTTGATATTATATGTGGGTTGTGTAGCCAATCTTCCGCTATCATAAGGCGGGTTACAGCGTCTCCATCGTCCGTCATTGTATGCGGGAGGAATGCAATCCTTGGAAGGATGCCCAGGAGAATGGTAATTATTAGAGGATTAGAAAAGTTTTTTGGCTTGCCCATGAGATTACTTCTCACCGAACCATCAGAGAGTTGTTGAGTCAAGGTCTTATATGGCAAAGCTAAGAGTTCTTTTGGTAGACCTTTGGGAGGGACCGGGACACGCCTATTATACGGGGCCATTGGTCTCGGCCCTTGCAGATAGTAACGAGGTAACTCTCGGCCTGCTATGCAATGCCTCGCAAGACATGAGTTGTTTTCGGGGAAATTTCGAGAAAATTCCAGTGAGTGCCCCGTTGCAATTGAATCTAGCGCAATTGTTGCGGGTGGTGTCGCAGCCCGCCGAACTAATCTATGCGCTTAGGAGAATTAAGGAATTTTCTCCGGATGTCATACATTTTGTTTTTTCTTACCCTTGGTTTAGTTTGCTGATGCCGGTTCTTTCTCGCTCTTACAGGATTCTTTCTACTCTTCACGATATCACGCCTCATCCTGGTGAGCGCTCAATGCGTAACTGGCTTGGTATTTATTCGTCGGTAAGATACTCAGATAAGGTATTCATCCATGGCCCAACTTCTTGTGGTGAGGCCGAAAAGTTATATCCAGCCCACAGGGAGAAGTATGTTTCTATTCCACATGGGAATTTTAATTTTTTGGTAGAAGGAGTGGCAACTAACTCTTTGCGTGGGAAAAGCCAACCCACCTTCCTGTTCTTTGGTCGGATTCTTCCATACAAAGGCTTGCCGATTGCACTTTCTGCATTCGCTAAAGTGTATGCGGAGTGCCCTCAAAGTCGTCTTGTGATCGCCGGTGCAGGCGATATTCCACAGAAAATGGTAAGAGAGCTGGAGTTTCTAGGTGCGATTGAGGTGCGAAATTATCGGTTGAGTATCGAAGAATTAGCTGAATTACTCAACTCAGCAACCGCAGTATTGGCCCCCTATATTCACGCAAGCGGTTCCGGGGTTGTTGCAACATCGTACGCGTTTTCATGCCCTGTAATTGCCTCCAATATTGGGGGGTTGCGTGACATGGTTATCCCTGGTGAGACGGGCATTTTGGTTGAGCCTAATGATGTTAGCAGTCTCGTCGAAGCTATGCTGTTTGCAATACATAATTCTCAAATAATGAAGAGGCTGGGGAATCGTGCAAGAGAATATGCTGCTGATAGTTGGGGGTGGGGGGAAATTGCGAAAAGTCATATCGAGGTATATCTAGAGACGTGTGGAGGTGTTTCTCTCCACAAAATCTGATTTGGGAAGGATCTTCGGTTCTCCATCTGAGAGAGAACCGAGATGTGACAAATCGCGATTTGCAACGAGCCTCGTTTGCAGTCCTTCCTTGTGGGCGTATTCCTAGAGGTCTTTGCTTCCAATCTTAAAGGAGGAATGGACTTAACCCGAGCCTACGAGCCGTCATCGCCGATCTTGGTTAAGCGCGTTCTAACGCTGGCGTAATGTTTCTCTTGGTGACTCCGGCTCAGAGATTAGCGCGTACTGCTACCGGGAGACTTTTGCTTGTTCGATTGTTTTTTGGATTTGTCGAGAGATTCTTCTCGGGAGAATGAGTAATAAGAGCGCAAGGTAAATCCTTCGCGATAAAAAAATCTTTGGGCAACGCCACGAGATTCGCACCAGACCAAAGAAAGCGGAAGACCTCTGGGGCTTTTGCCACCGGCCTGAGATTTTGGGAAGTATGTTCCAGCAAAGTGCACATTCAGCCTGAACAAGGCTAGCGCTCAAGCCTTCCACTTCGTTCGCATATCGTAGGGTGACCTGAGCTTGTTCAGTTGCCCAGCACTCGGCTTCGAGCACGGTTTTCGAGTTTGGCTGAAGGCGAAAGGAGGCGATCGCACTCTCTAAATAGCTTACGGGGGCAGTCCTCAGAATCCGGCACATAAGGTCACGATCGAACGTATAGCGAAGAGTTTGGTCGATAGGGCCCACTCGCGTAAGCAAATCCAGCGGCAAAAAAGTCCCAGGTTGCACCCAGTTCATTCTGCCGCCCTCCCAAATTCGAATCATATTCTCAAGGGTCACTCCTCTGTGCTTGATGTAGGTGCTGCCGCCATTGATGGAGTCTAGGATTAAAGTATCGCCAACTAGAACATGTCCTGGATGCTGCCTCCAGGCCTCCGCAATTGTTGTGAGAGCTCCCGGAAGGAGTAAATCGTCGCTGTTAATCCAGTTGAAAATTTGCCCGCTGCAGTGCCTAAGTCCCTTATTGATGGCGTGAGCTTGTCCCTCGTCGGGCTCACTTACCCAAAACTTCAAAGAGTCAGAGTATTTTTCGAGAATCTCGCAACTCCCGTCAGTGGAGCCTCCATCAATTACGATATGCTCAACGAACTTATAGTCTTGGTCTCTTATCGAGAGGATTGTTTCTTCAAGAAATTTCGCCTGATTGAAAGATGGAGTAACTAATGAAATGAGGGGCCAGTTGTCGGGCGGCATTGGTATAGTTTCTTTTGGGTCGTGTATTCTCATTTTGCATCCTTACCTGGCGGGCCCTTCTCCCCCTACGGTATACGCGGAAACTTCGTGCAGGGTAGCAAGGATTTTTTTTGCAGCGCTGCTCCAAGAGAAGTCATGAGCTTTTTTACGCGATTGCTCAGAGAAAAGGGGAATAAGGGCACGGTCTCTTTCGATCTTCAAGATTGCCTCCGCAATTCCCGCTGATGAGCCGCAATCAACTAAGAAACCATTCAATCCGTCTGCGAGAATTTCCTCTGATCCTCCGCCACGGGTGAGGATGAGAGGTAGTCCGGCGCCCAATGCTTCAAGGGCGGCAACGCTCATTGATTCTTGAAAAGATGGGAGAACGAAGACATCGTGGCTTGCATAGATGTCTCTCATGGACTCGCGGGCGATATAGCCCCGGAAGTCAAGAAGCTCCGAAATATCGAGCTGTCTGCCGAGTTCTTGAAGCTCGCAATCGAGGTCCCCACTTCCGACGAGAGTAAGCCGCGTCAAGATACTGGACGCTTTTAGTTGCGCCAGCGCACCGAATAAAAGTCGATGCCCTTTCCTTTCAATGAGACGTGCGACACATAAAAGACGCAGCGGCGCCCCTTGGCTAATTAATTTAGGAGATGCGTGGTTTTGCGCGATACATGCGTTGGGGACTATTATCGCGTGTTTCTCTTTGAATGAGCGCTCCAGTAACTCTGCTTCTGCGTTACACTTGGCGATTATGGCTGAGCTATTTCGCCAGATCCTCCGGAGAATGGGACGAAGTATTGGATATAGATAGTCGTATCTCGCCTCAAATCCTGGAATATCCGGTCCCGTTAATCGTACCACGTAGGGAATTCCTCGAAGTCGCTGTAACACGAGAGCAACCAAACCAGCCGGGACTGAACTCCAGGCCATGACAATGTTGTAGTTTTGTTCCCGTGTCAGTCGCAGACTCTCGCGAAGTGACTTCCCGGCGTATGTTAGTAAATCCCTATTTGTTGCGTGGTGGATACAGCCGCCAGCTACAGGTAGGCGAATAACGTTTATGTTGCCCGCAAATTTTTCTTCGATTCGTGAATTCTCGTGGGTCGAAGTAACTAAATCAATCTCGAGCCCTTCAAGATGGGAGTATTCGCGCAGAATGCATTCCAGCACCGTGGCCATCCCTCCCCCGAGAGGAGGGAACTCGTTGCTCAGCATTAGAATTCGAAGCACATGCACCTATTCAAGGGTTAGGAGCGGCTAATTTTTTTTATGATATAGAGTGGCCGCTTCTTGGACTCATCGAAGATTCGCCCTACATACTCTCCTATGAGTCCAACGGTGATAAGCTGTATTCCTGCAAAGAGGCAAAGCAGCACCACTATGGTTGCAAACCCTGGTGGATTGAGCCCTACCGTAATCCGCTGCAGGAAATACCAGGCTGCGAGAAGGACCGAGCACACTGAAATAGACGCCCCAAGAAGGCTAATGAACCTTATTGGCCTTACGCTGAAGGTGATTAGACCGTTTAGAGCCAAACTTACTAATCGGTCCCAGGTATATTTTGACTCGCCATGGCCACGAGCGGCTCTTTCAACAGGGACTCCAATTTGCCGAAACCCTACCCAGGCTCGAACGCCCCGCATAAATCGACTTCGCTCTGGCATTTGTTTCATGATGTCGACTACGGGCCTTGTCATCGCCGAGAAGTCCCCCGCATCAAGAGGGATACGAATCTCGGCAAAGAGCCTGAGGATTCGGTAAAAGATTCGATAGGCGGCCCTTTTTGGAGCGGATTCTTTGCGTTGTATTCGAGTGGCAAAGGCGACGTCATAACCTTCACGAATCTTTGAAAGGAGCTTGGGAATTTCCTCTGGCGGATCTTGCAGGTCCCCGTCCATGAGGACGACGACGCTGCCGCGTGCGATATCAAAACCCGCGCTAATAGCAGCTTGATGTCCAAAATTCCTTGTCAGCTCTAGGATTACCACCTTGGGGTCTCCCTCGACCTCCCGACGCAGGACCGAGAGAGAGTCATCTGAGCTCCCATCGTCCACGAATACAATCTCATGGGAGGGGCTAATGCCTTGAAGCGTAGCCTTGAGCCGTGCGTAGAGTTTGGGAATGATGGCGGACTCATTATAGACGGGGGTCACTACCGACACTTCTGGGAGCGACTCTTGGGGCTCTTGCTTGCTTAGAAGGTGAGACAGATTTCTGCAAAACTTTAACGCCTCTTCGGGGTCGTCGAGTGGCAGAATCTCAGCGATATGTCTAGGGCAAAACTCTTTCACGGCGAACACCCTATCAGAAACCAAGCAGCCCTACTATCTCTCAGAATCATGGAAATGCTGCTCACGCACCTCCTCGAGGAGAAAAGTGTCGCGCTATTTCCCCGGGAATGGCGAGAGCCTCTATTGGGGAGTTCTTAAGCAGATCCGATAGGGCGGATATCCCTTAGAGCAATCAACTTCCCCTGATGCTTCAATTCCCTGAAAAAGCCCCCGAAATACCACCGAACTCCAATCTCCCAATACAAAGACCTCTGCGGGGCTCTTAAGCGCATTGTAATTGTAGGCGTCGCGGGTAATGCCAGTGAGGTGAGATTGATCGGGTGGGTACCTGAAGGGTTGGTCAAGGAGGAAATAGAGCTGGGTGTCATAAGTCTCAATTAGGGTATGCGGGGGGAGGTTGTGGTTAAGAAATGCCGCAGTGTGAAGGAGGGCTGGATTGAGCCCTGAAATTTCTACTAGAAACTTTCCAAGGAGCGCCAGATTGGTAACTCCTAGTACGGTTAGTGAAATAATAATTATCTTTTTTACACGCAAGGCAAGGTTACTTCGGCCAAGCCATGCGGCCAAAGGAGCTGCAACGAAGGGAGTACCTAAAATAATAGGGGGGGCTAGGTACCTTCTAAAGGGCCGGGCCGCGAGCAGGTACCACAAGAACCAGCTAAGGCAGACCGCATAGAGGAAAAACGATGCATGCGGGTGGGGAAATGAAAGGTGAAGGCTCTCGCGGACACGCTTTTTCTTCCACCAGGCGGCGACCAGACTCATTCCAACAAGAAAGAGCCAGGCCTCTGCTACTATGTGAACGAATGCTGAAGCTCTTAAGCCTGGCTCGAAGACAAGTGCAGAAGCTTCAATTATTCCTTCAACACCTGCTCCTTCGAGGTTAAGGGGGGATTGGTAGGGGAGCGGAATGTTTTGGACGAGGTGGTAAGTATATGAGGTGAGGGCCCAGGTTAGAAGCAGACATGCGCAAGCTTTATAGTCACGAAGTCGAAGTGAATTTAGAGAAGCCGCGATCAGACCGAAAGTTACGAAGGGAGTAGCTTGGTGTTTCGTCGCGGAGGCGATTCCCAAACAGATGCCGGCGCCGAGTATTGCGAATACAAAGCACACAAGGTGCTTAGCCCTTTTGCAGGGTTTTTCGTTGTTAGAAGGAATTAAGCATAAGAAAAGCGTTCCAAGGGCGATGAATAAAATGACGGTGGTTTCGCCCCATCCCTGGCCACCCAGGGTGCCGGGATGAATCCGCTGGTCCCCGGAAATTCCTAGTAAATATAGGAGTCCAAGGAGGGCCGCGTTTTTGCCAGCGAAGATTCGGGTAGTGGCGTAGAGTGCGAAGAGCGCAAGCAGGGTAAGTAATCCCTGAAAGATTCTGCCTTCAACTATGCCGATGCCGAAGAGCTTAAATCCGAGCGCTGTGGGTGCTATGGTCAGGGTACCCTGGGATAGGCGGGGAGTTGTGAACTGGCCGTCAAATGAGCACCCGAAGTGATTGTGGAGCACCCAGTTCTTTGCGACGCAAAAGTTCCATCCTTCATCCCACGACACCCCGTTGAGCATGATGCTAGCTGCGAGCACGGTACTATGGATAGCAAGCAGGGCTACAAGAGCTGGGTAGTGATAGCGTTCGTACCAAGGTGATGTCATGGAAGTTGGCTCGAAAATGGCATTGCGTGGGGACTTTAAGTCATCCGAGTAGAAGGGGGGTAGAGGCGTAAAGTGGAGTTAAGATGTGCGTGGTGCTGGTGGGCGCGTCTGTGACGGAAGGATCCGCGGATTGATTCATGTAATGAAGAGACTTTGCGGCTAACCATTCAAAATTGCAGGGCAAATCTAACTTCTGGTTAGCGCTGAGCACGAGGGGCTTCCCTCGCTAGAATAACCGCAGAAAGGTCCTCCCCAAAATCGAAACCTTCTTGGGCCGTAAGGCTAGCAACAGTAGTAAACATCCCAGATTCGGTAAAACATTTGAACACGTCGGCGCTTTCGCTCGTCAGTGCAACCGTTTGTAGAGACCTGCTAGTGAAGTAGAAATTTAGTTCATTCAATGCAATTGAGCAGCTTCGAAAGTCTGGAGGCTTATTATAGAAAGCGGAGAGGGAAGGATTGGCAGCGATTGCTTGGGGACTTCCCATGCGCCAACTTGGAAGATAAACGGCTACCGGTTCTGCGAGATCGTTTCTCCAGGCAAGTTTAGTGTCCGTTCCCTCGACCCCGATAAGTACGGGCCCTGCTTTTGGCTGGGAATTCAGGAAGCTTGCAATTTCTGCCCCTGATGAATAAGGCGCCTTTAAATCCAAAATGAAAGCGTAAACACCGAGCAAGGTTTGGTAGAGTAGCACGAGCGCGGCAAGGTGCCGTAGGCGTCTGGATTTTGCCTCCGCACCATAATATCCCGCGCACAAAAAGAGCGTAAGAAATAGGAAACAGGCATGCCATCTTTGGCCTGGATAAAAAATCGCTGCTTGCACCAAAACAGGTAGCGCAGTTCCTAGTAACATTAGTCTTCCGCGATGGCTCGCGTGGCGAAGAGTGAGGTAGCACATCACTAAGTACAGCGATCCCCCCACTCCTATCAGAAGTGATTGCCCTTCGCTAAAGGTTTGCTGGGTAATGAGAAACGGGAGAATGGCCTGAGCTCCAAGAGCGAATGAAAAAAGAGGTCCTCTTCCTTGGTGATTTGAAGCAGGCACATCAGGCAGGAGTGTCCAAAAGGAGTAGGCAAGAGAGAGCCAGAAAAGAAGCGTGAATATCGCCGCGGGGCGCCGCAAGGAGAGAGGCAAGTGCTCTCGCTCTTCGATGAGAGAGAGTACCAAAGCGAATAGAACGCCGTAAACATGAAGTTGGCCAATCAAGAACAAGAGTATGATACGGAGCGTAGGGAAACGTCCTTGTTCTCGAAGAAACATGTAGGCGGCGATAAACCCGTACATGAGGGAATAGCTGCGCAGGAATACTCCTATCTGAAAGAGCGGGAAGAACGAGAAGGGGAGAAGCCACCGAATTGGAGGGCTCAGTCGAGGGGAGCTTGCAATGCAGTAACAACCAAGCGCTACCGCTCCGGCGTTTATCACTTGCATCAGCGTGAGTCCGCCAAGTGAGTACGCAATCCACTGAATGAAGTAGTACCCTATCGGATGGAGGGTGTTTTGCTGAAGCTCGCGAAGTGACGTAAGGTTATGGGCTTCTCGCGCAATAAGCACTACGTGTGCTTCGTCGCACCAAAACTCGTGGAAGTACTGGCCGAGTAGAGAGAGGAAGAATGTTGCAAGGGCAAGTATAGCCGGTAGGTGCGGTGGATGTTCGCTTAGCTTGTAAGAGATTGGAGAATTCATTCTTAATTGCCAAATCTACTTGAGCGAGAGTTTTTCAGGGAGCTGGGGCCTCTTGCCTTGTAGCCCGAATGCTAAAATGGAACTGGGCAGTAATGCCATGAGCGGCGCAAGCTGAAGTGGCTTCACCACTTCGCATACCCCAAGCAGCGAAAATGCCGTGTGTGCCCGAATGGTGCGTGCCTCCTGCAATTGGAGGCGGCTACTTATGAGCGCAAGGTAAGGGAGAAGCAGTGGTAAAAATGAATGGCTCCAGACATACGGGGCGGTAAGAAGCGAAAGCGGCAGGGATACAAAAAGGAGATGGCGAAGCGCATCTCCTTTTTCTCTCAGTGAGAGCCAAAGGGCTGCGCTAACGCCGCAAATGCTTACCAAGGGAAAAATCCAGAGTTGCGGGATGACTAAATGCAGAGTTTGAGCCAAGGAAGATCCCGGGAGAGCGACTGAGGAACTTGCTAATGATTTTGCACCGTCAAGAAAGTTCGGCAGGGCTTGAGGGGCAAGGAGAAAGGAAGTCAGTGCCTGGGTAAAAAAACCAAGAATAAGCCCTAGGATCATTCCTATGCGTCCGCTCTTTAGCAGAAAGACAAGAAGGGCGCAGAAGAATGCGATAAAGAGCTGAGGCTTAATTAGAACAAGTGAGAGCGCTATGCCGCCAAGTAGGTCTTTTCTTTTGCCTGCGAAATGAGCAAAGAGCGTGATTCCGAGTAGGATGAGGATGTTTGTTTGTCCCAGCCAAAGCGTGCTCATAAGTGGGGGGAAGGTGGCGCAGGTGAAGGCTAACGCTACCAGGGGAAGGGGACCTGGGCTTTCAACTCGCTCTGAAATCCATTTCTTGGTCAGTGCAAAGCAAGAAACTGAAATTAGCAGAGAGAATAATGCCCACATGATGACTGCCGCATGGAAGGAAAGCGTGCCCAGTGGAACAAATATCCACATGCTCCAAGGTGGATGCAGAAATCCGTGAAAGCCCTCCGATAGCGGCCAGCCGGCGCTGAGCATTTGTTCATAGACGAGGTTCTTATCGTAAGGATTTCCTCCCGTGACAGCCACCTTTCCCGCAGCCCAGAAATGATAGAAATCGTAGGGAAATAGAATGTGTGGATCAGGAGTTGGCGGGGGCATACGAAGCTTTAAAAAGAGTATCCAATCCAATTTGCCAAGGAAGTATTTCTATTCCCTGAGCGAGGCGGGCGCGAGGTTCGCGACATATGCAGAGCGCTCTCGCCTCTGGGAAGTCGCGCTTGAGTAGGGCAAGGTGCTCTAAATGTTGTGGCCGCACATCCTCAGTAGCCTTGACCTCAATAAAAGTGAGGGGGTGGTCAGGGTGCTCCGCAACGATATCGATTTCAAGACCGCCTTTTGTTCTGAGATACGAAAACTTGAAGTGCGAGCGATAGTAACTATTAAGACGGAACAGCTCATTCATTATGAAATGCTCGAATGCAATACCAAACTCTTGCGAAGTGAGCTGTTTCTTCCACAAGGTTCCATCTAGTGCATGCTTTACTCCGATATCGAAAAAGTAAAACTTTGGATTCTTAATCTGTTGTTTGCGAATCGAGCGTTCCAACGCAGGCACGGTAAAGCCAAGTAGCGTGTCTTCTAAAATATCAAAATAAGATCGTGCTGTTTTGGGATCCACGCCTAAGTCGGATGCGATGTTGCTTACATTTACGACTGTCCCACTACATTGAGCGGCAAGTTCCAGAAACTTTCTAAAAGGAACTATATTTCTTACTAATTGCTCTACCAAAACCTCTTCGCGCAGATAGGTATCCACATAACTCTCAAGAAAGAGTCGCCGCTCGTCGTGCGTAGTAAGAGAGATCACTTTTGGTAATGCGCCCCAATGGGTCACAACCTCCAGGTCAAAGTCTTTTCCAAGCTCTTGCGCAGTCAATGGAAAGAGGTGGTAGACAAAGGCCCTGCCCGCCAGAAGATTTGCGCCGCCGCGTCGGAGTTTGCGGGCGCTAGAGCCGGTTAAGGCGAACTTGATCTTGCGCCCCTCGATTTCTTTGTGCACGACATCGAGGAGGCGCGGCACTTTCTGAACCTCATCGATGACTACCCAGTCGGGTTTTGCCGAAAATTTTGCTAGTTCGTCACTAAGCCGGTCAGGATTCTCCGAGAATCGCCGCTCTTCTTGGGCCGACAGCAGGTCTATCCAAAATACGTTAAGCCCCTCTAACTGTTGTCGTAGTAGAGATGTTTTACCCGTGCCGCGCGCGCCGAAGAGAAAGAAGCTGTTTGATTTTAGTATGTTAATTGCCCTAGGGAACATGCTCCCATTATAGCATCCAAAATAGGAGTCTTGTCTATCGGTGTTGTAAGTAAGGAAGAAGACCACCTTCTTCAATGCGGCCTACGACAGCACCCTTAGGAAGCGTTGCCGAAGCCTTTGGCGAAATGGTAACGAGCTCATAGCTTCGCACCCTTCTTAGATGCCGATTGTCATCACTCATGGCGCTCTTCGTGAGAAGGGCGGTTCCAAAAAAATCCTCCCCACAAAGCGCGATTTCAGTTCCTCGGTGCGTCTTTTCTGCGTCCGTTATAACGCGGTAGCCCTTGGGAGAGGTGCTGGCTTTCTTGAGTATGGAGGCTGAGTATTTTACGCGATGCTTGTTAAAGCCTAGTAGTTCATCCAGCTGGGTGACCAATTTGAAATCTTCGAAATCTTTGCCTGCTCCCTCAAGCGTTCCGTGGCACCAGTCTTCCTTTGAGGCTTTGAGCATGGGGCAGGGCGCTCGGTGAGTGCAAGGAAACACGGGAGAGAGTAAGGGAAAGGAGGCAAGGAGGCTGTCTCGCATCTTCATGAGCGCTCGGGTTGGGGCGGGTAGCGCAGGCTCTAGGAGCAAGAGCGTGCCCGTCTCGGAGAGGTTCTTAGCGAGCGCCTTTACCGTGGAATCGGCAGCTCCTGGCTCAAGCTCATTAAAGACATTGGCCGCAATGATGAGATCGTAAGATGAGTTGGTGTCGAGGGTGCTTGCTGCCTTAAGGGCGGCAAGGCGATTCACTTCTGGTTTAGAGAGCTTGGCTCCGTATGCCGAGACGAGTTTGAGGGCCAGATTCCGCATGGCGTCTTCTTTGTCTAGGACTGTTATGTCGAGCGGATATGCGAGGGTGGCGAGAGCGGCTAAGGCTCCGGTTCCGGGACCGCAGCCGAAATCGAGAATGGTAAGTGGTTTTGATGGTGCCCGGTCTGGAGTAAGCAGGCTTCTCCTTAATAGGAAGCACAATTTTGCAAAGTTTATGGGCAGAAAATACAAAGCGTAGGCTGCGGCGTGCAGTTCGCTTACCCGAGCAGCTCCTGATTGGGCAACGTAGCGTGAAGAGAGATCTTTAAGAGGTGAGGTATAGGGGGAAAGCTCGTCCTTACCTATTGCGCCTGTTCGGTGCTGATCATTTGCTTTAGTTGAGAGTATCGAGGCGATGAGTACGTCCTCGAGCGCCTGGGCGGGGGTGGGGGAAGAGAAGCGTTCGGGGGCCGGTTTGTTCATGAGGGAGTTGTAGCCCGTGCATCGGTTACGCTGGAAGGGCTAGAGGGAGGTAAATATTAGGGATTCCCGCCAGGTGGTTGAATTTTGGCGGGGGAATTGGGCTGGAGGCTAGGAGTTTTTTCCGTAGAAAAATTCTACCACTACATGTTGGGGTGGTAGCGGAACAGTCTCGTCACCTAGTTATTTTAGCGGGTTGCGAGTGCGAAGAAGCGATTTCGGCGGGGCCGTTGTTGCGGCGCCCTGGGGACAGGGCGCCCTACCAGTGTAGTCGCTTGTTAACTATCCTCGCTGTGGGGGTGGGTTTTTGTTATTCTGAATCCTGTGGAAATCCTTCGGACCATAGCTTTTTACACCGAAAGTCACGCTATGCCGTTTTTGGTTATTGGCGGGCACGCGATTAACGCGCTGGGGCTGTCGCGCCATACGGGGGATTTGGATTTGCTGGTACCACTTGGTGCCAAGGGGGAATGGCAGGCGCTCCTGGCACGGCTTAGGTACACGGAGCGTCAGTCAGATAATTTCTTCTCTCGTTTTGTTCCGAATGAGATTGCTGCATGGCCGATAGATTTGATGTACGTAGATGAAGCGACTTTTAAAAAGCTCCAAGCAGGAGCTGTTCTTAAAGATTTTGGATTAGTCACTGTCCCCGTCGTGGCTGCAAAGCACCTCGCTATTCTTAAGCTGCATGCCATGAAGTATTTTCAGGAGCATCGGTTTGCCAAAGACTATGGAGATCTCCTTTTTCTTTTAAAACTTCCAGAGGGACGAATGACGCGGGAGGAACTTGAGGCCAACTGCTTGAAGTACGCTTCTCCGGAGATCCTCTCACGGCTGCTTGCGGACTTGAAAGGTATTCTATGACCAAGAAGCCCCTCGATTTAGATTTAAACTTGCCAGATGCCCCTGACTTTATTTCAACGC
Organism: Bdellovibrionota bacterium; assembly: GCA_044356455.1. GTDB lineage: Bacteria > Bdellovibrionota_C > UBA2361 > UBA2361 > JBGSMV01 > JBGSMV01. The sequence goes on from JBIKWF010000061.1 coordinate 14,540, forward strand.
CGCCCCGGTATTCAGTCGCAGAGATGATAAAGCTTTCTGAGCCGTTTCTTCCTTTTTGGAATCGGCAGCGTGCGCAGCTTGTGGAGAAGTTAGCTCCTATTGAGGAGTTTCGGTTCATCGAAGATTCGGAGATTGTTTCCGAGCGATCGGCGAAAAAATACTAGAGTTTTTGGAGGGGGCGAGCATTTGTTGCGGCGCCTTGGGGGACACAGGGCGCCCTACCATGAAGCTTGCACGTCTCGTTCGCTTATCTGCCGGGTAAGGCAATTGGGCGCTGGACTTGGGGTAGCGCCTGGAAGGCTGGAAGGGGTACCATGGCTGCTATGTCTACCACTCCTACAGAGGGGGCTTCCCTCAAGAAAATCTTACCGCGAGAGCTCCTCGCTGAATTCGTTAAACAGCAAAAGGCGAGCGGCAAGACTGTTGGTTTTACCTCAGGCACCTTCGATCTTTTGCACGCCGGACATGCTCAATACTTAGAAGCGGCGCGGGCCCAGTGTGATGTGTTGGTGGTAGGTGTTAACTCTGATGCTTCTGTTAAGAGCTACAAGTCTCCCGGGCGCCCCTTTGTCCCGGAGCAGGAGCGTGCTCAGGTCGTTGCGGCTCTTGGGTGCGTGGACCGAGTTTTTATTTTCGATGAACTAAATAACAACAGGAATGTCGAAATTTTGAAGCCCTCCATCTATTTTAAGGCGGGGGATTACTCTAAGGATAAACTGACCTCTGCTCCTCTTGTTGAAAGTTACGGTGGAAAGGTAGTGCTTCTCCCCTTGAGAGAAGGGAATAGTTCTTCCTCAATCATCTCTCGGATTCAAAACGCGGGCTTCGACGCTAAGGCTGCGATGATAGACCTGCCCAAAGGTCCTCCCCGCCCCGCGCTGTTTTTGGATCGCGATGGTACTCTTATTGAGCATGTTGAATATCTGCATGAGCCGGAGAAGGTGAAACTTCTTCCAGGGGTTATCAAGGGGCTTCTTGCCTTTCAGGCTGCGGGTTATGCGCTTGTTGTGGTCACCAATCAGCCTGGGATTGGACTTGGGTATTTTTCGAAAGAGCAGTTTTTTGCCGCCAATCGCGAGCTTCTAAGGCAAGTGAGCAAAGAAGGGGTTAGGCTTGATAAGGTCTATTTCTGTCCGCATGCGTTGTCTGAGCAGTGCGAGTGTAGAAAACCTGGCACGGCTTTTGTGAAGCGCGCGATTGAAGAGCTTAACGTTGATGTCACTAGAAGCTATTTTGTGGGCGACATGAGTTCTGACATTGAGTGCGGGCACCGAGCTGGGTGTAAGACGATTCTCGTGGGAACGGGAAGGGGCGGCGCGGATGGGCTCTTTAAGGTTAAGGCAGACTACGAGTTTGCTGGTCTTGAAGAGGCGGTTCCTTTGATTCGAGGCTAAGGCCGTCCCCGAGAAACGTAGCTCTACGTTTGGACAGACTCCTAGGAGCGCCAAAACAAGGGGTTCACAAGTGTTTATACCCAACTGAAAAAAAGTCGTGACTTTTTTTCAGTTGGGTATGAGAATATGGTCATGCCACGTTATCTTGATGAAACTATTGAATCTTTTGCTGCTCGCAAATTTGTACTCTTGGCGGGACCACGGCAGGTTGGGAAAACTACGGCCGCAAAGGAGTGGCTTGCTCGGCATAGCGGGACGTATCTCAATTGGGATTCTGCGGAGGATCGATCAGCGATTCTCAAGAAGGACTTTCTTGCTAGTACGAGAGCTTCCGCTGTATTGCTCGACGAGATCCACAAATACCCTCGCTGGAAAAATTACCTGAAGGGACTGTTCGATAAGGACCGAGAGCGACTAAGAGTCGTCGTTACTGGAAGCGCGAGACTTGATCTCTACCGCCGGGGCGGAGATAGCATGTTGGGGCGCTACGAAATGTTCCGCCTGCATCCGTTCTCGCTCGGCGAGCTTGTTCACGGTAGGGCTTGTCCGCCTCCAAATGATTGGCTGAATATCGAGTCGAAGCACGAGTACTCTGAAGTATGGGAGAGACTTCGAAAGTTTGGTGGATTTCCTGAGCCGTACGCAACCCAAGACCCGCTTCAGTATCAGCGCTGGTCCTTGCGGCGCCGTGAGCTCCTGATTCGTGAAGATTTGAGGGATCTTTCAGGAATTAAACTGACTCAGCTTGTAGAGCATCTCTACCTATTGTTGCCTGAGCGAGTCGGTTCCCCATTGTCCGTCAACGGCTTAAGCGAAGAGTTGCAGGTCGCCTATAATACAACGGCATCTTGGATCTCTACACTTGAGAGGCTCTACATCTGTTATCGACTTTCCCCGTTCCATGGCCGAATTGCGAGGAGTCTGAAGAAGGAGCAAAAGTTATATCTATGGGACTGGTCGGCGGTGACTGATCCCGGAGCTCAATTTGAAAACATGGTCGCAGGGCATCTTCTTAAATCGGTGCACTTGTGGACAGATCTAGGGTACGGCGAATTTGATCTTTGGTATTGGAGAGACAAAGAAAAACGCGAGATTGATTTCATCATTACCAAGGCTCGAAAGCCCGTGGTGATGGTCGAGTGCAAACTCTCGGAGAGCTCTGTTCCCAAGCATTTTGGCGAAGTTGCCAAAGCCCTGGGAGGGGTGCCATCGATTCTTTTGACCGACTCCGCTGGTGTCGATTACCGAGTGGGGAACTCGCGCGTAGTGAGTGCTTGCCGCTATCTTGCAGCGTTCTCTTAGCCTACATCGCTCCCATGGCCTTCTATCGTTTTGTTACCTTTTGACCCTGCGCTCCGTCTTTGACGAGATACCCAAGTTCCGAAATCTTATCTCGTAACTCGTCAGAGAGCTTAAAGTCCTTATTTTTTCGCGCCGCTTCTCGCTCTGTGAGAAGCGCCTGGATCTCCGCGGGGACCTCGGAGGATGCGGCTTGCCACTTCTCCATTCCAAAGCCAAGGACCTGGTCAAACGTAAGCAGGAGAGAAAGTTTCTCCCCGTCGCTTAGGTTCTTTTCGCTCACAGCTTCCCAAACCACTGACATTGATAACGGCATTTTTAAGTCGTCACATATCGCGCTCGTGAATCGCTCTAAAAGTTGCCGGGCGGTTTCGCTTGAGATTGCGGGAAGCGAAGATGATCCGAGCGATGCTTTTAATGCAAGCACGGAGTTCTTGAGCCTCTCAAAGCCATTCTTCGCATTCTCCAGGATTTCCCACGTAAAATTGAGCTGAGCTCGGTAGTGCGAATTGAGGCATAAGAATCGGTAGACGAGAGGATCGAGCCCACGCTCAAGGACATCATCAAGGATGATGAACTTTCCTTTGCTCTTCGACATCTTCTCCGCGTTTACCATGATAAACTCGGAGTGCATCCAGACCTTCACCCAAGGTTTTCCCGTGCACGCTTCTGACTGCGCTATCTCATTGGTGTGGTGAACGGGGATGTGGTCAATGCCGCCGCAATGGATGTCGAATTCTTCGCCGAGATACTTTATCGACATCGCGGAGCACTCAATGTGCCACCCAGGGTAGCCTCGTCCCCAAGGAGAGTCCCACTGCAGTTCTTGATTCTCAAACTTTGACTTGGTGAACCAGAGAACAAAGTCTGATGGGTTGCGTTTGTTGTCGTCGACCGCGACGCGTGCACCAGCTTTAAGCTTTTCGAGGTTAAGCCGAGCGAGAAAGCCGTAGTTGGCGCTCTTGGAGGTGTCGAAATAGACGTTTCCGCCCGAGGTGTAGGTAAAGCCTTTGGCTTCCATTTTGGAGATAAGGTCTATCATCTCCTTAATGTGCTGTGTGGCGTTGCAGACAACGTCGGGGCGTCTTAGTCCAAGCTTGTCCCAATCTTCGAAGAAAATCCGCGTGTAGTACTCGGCAATCTCTTCGGACTTCTTGCGCTCACGGCGCATGGCAACCGCCATCTTGTCCTCGCCCTCGTCTCCGTCTCCTACGAGGTGGCCAACATCCGTGATGTTCATGACGTGATTCACGGAGTAGCCGGCAAAACGCAAGGCTCGGACGAGAACGTCCTCAAAGAGGAAGGTCTTAAAATTGCCGATGTGCTGGTAGTCGTACACCGTGGGGCCGCAGCAGTAGATACCAATGTGTCCGGGTTTGAGCGGCTTCAGCGCTTCAAGGCTGCGGGTCCAGGTATTGTAAACAACAAATTCACGGGGGGAAGTCATACGGAATCACCAGTAAAAACAGTGCCTACGGTCTGATTTTTGCCGAGTTTAGCCTGGTTTTGGAGTGTAATCCAAGCATTGTTGGGCAAGAGAGGTGAGGGGTCTTCCCCGCCACCCAGAAGGACTGAATCTCTAAGACCTACTTGAAATAGTCTTGTAAGATCTGCCGTCCAATATTGGAGGCGCGGCTCGATATGCCGCTTGGGTGGACGACCACCACGGCGACGGCAATCTCTGGGTTTTCGATCGGAGCCGTCGCGATAAACCAATTGTTTATGCCTTCAGGGTTGTCTCCCCGAAGGGTTCCCGTTTTTGCCGCAACATCGATATTTCCAAGTATGGGGCGATTTTTTGAAACAAACTCGCGCCGAGAGGTGCCTATCGTTGTTGTGTACTCCATCATTTGAAGGAGCTTGGAGGCTGTTTCGGACTTTACGAGGCGGCGTAATGCGGCTGGCTGCGCCTTATAGAGGACCTCGCCCTTAGGCGAGACAATTCGATCTACCAGGTAAGGTTTGGGGAGAATTCCTTTATTGGCAATGCCGGACATGACGGTTGCAGCGTGAATAGGACTTAGGGAGACGGCACCAAAACCCGCGGCGGTTCGACTTACCTCGTAAGGACCGTTGGGGATAGAAGCTTGGCTTAGTGCAAGGGGGAGCTCAAAAGGTAGGGCTTCGTTAAACCCAAACTGCTCGGCATAACTTCGAATGACTTCTGGACTTAAGTATTTAAGCGCGATTCTGCCAAATACGGGGTTGCAGGATCTTCCTAGCGCTTCTGCCAGGGACATAGAACGGCGGTCTTTCTTTCTGTCTGGGAGATAATTGTACTCGTTGAGAGTGTACGTTCCGCCTCTGAAAGGAACCGTGGTGTAAGGAGATACCGCGGCTTGTTCTACGGCTGCCGCGGCGGTCACGACCTTAAAGAGTGATGCTGCGGGAAACCCGGCGTAGAGGGCAAGATTTCGAATTGAGGGCGATTTGTCAGCAAGCGCTAGAATTCTTCCGGTTCTCGGGTCCATTACCACGACAGCCACGTTCGGGGAGTTCGATTCTTTAACGAGCCTTTCGGTGAGATCTTGGAGCTTGGGTTGGAGGGTGAAGAAAATATACTCGTTATTAGGGGTAACGGCGGCAACTCTGTTGAGGAGGATGCTGTTGAGTTGAGGGATGTTTAGGAGCGAGACGTTGTTTTCGTTTCTTCTTAGAGAGACCACTTCGAGGGCATCTATTTGTGCCCGAATTGAATACGCAGGCGTCTGCTGGTCTATGCGGGGATAGGCGGCGCGGCTTTCTGCGGTACTGCTTGTCTTTGATTTTTGCGCTGAAGTAAGTGCTGCGCTCTTTTTTGGATACGCAAGGCGAGCCTTTGCGGAGTTGCTAATCGGAGCGGCTTTCTTCTGCGTGGTTTTTTTTTGTGGTGCTGCTACCGGGGCCTTCTTGGTGGTGGGCTTTTTTGCTTTGCTGGGCGCCGCCGGGCTCTTTTTCACCGCAACCTTTCCGCGTCTATCGGTAGTTGCCGTACTCGACTTGTCCGCGAAAGCCTCGGCTGGGAGCAGGCAGCTGGCAAATCCCAAGAAAAGACACCCAACAAGAGCAGCTTCAAGTCCTAAGAGTAGCCATTCTTTAGGGGAAGTTAGGCGCATAGCAGCCGACGGGTCTTTTAAACAACAAGAGGGGCTAAAAACTACAATCAGGCACCCTTTAAAGTAGATGCTATTCGCTCTTAAGATGCGGGAAATCCGGAAAGGGATAGTCCTACGCAGTCTAAACTTTATATCTCGCGGGATCCCTTCGGGTCCGCGAGATTACCGTTGAAAATCGGCCATCCGGGCCGATTTCCAACATCGCCCCCCCTCCGTTCGCCACGACAGAGTGTCGAACTGCGAGGGGGCTCCGTCGCGTCCCTACGCGCCAACAGCGCGACGCTCCCGATGGTCGCGATTTGCTAACGCCATCCGGGCGTTAGTTAGCCGGCATTGCTCACAGCCCGGACAGGCTGTGAGCAATGCCGGCTAAGTTCTACAAGCCTCCAAGTTACCAGCCTTGTTTAGGAGCGCCAATATTCAAAATGGCAGTTCTTGTGGGTGAGGGAAATGCTGATTGGAAAGTAATTTGTGGAAATTTATCCCGCCTACCAGTATCTTAGGTAAGTGGGTACAAGGGACCTGGATGCAGAGGGCCGTTTTGACCCTTTCTGCGCTGGCTGGACCTCAATTCTGTACTTCGGGCTTGGGTTTGCCTTTCCTAGTCCTCTCGAGGAGTAGTCCCCTCGAGGGTATTGGATAGGGTGGTTCTTTTAAACGATCTTTTGTTTTTCCGAGAGGTATCGCGCTGTGTCTTTTTGGAAGAAAAAGTCAGAAAACGAAGAGTCTCCTGAATTAGCGGGGATAGAATCTCCGTCCTCGACGAGCGCGCCGGTGGGCGCTTCGAGTAGCGGACCCTCGGCGGTGGCTGTGAAGCCTTCTTTAGGAGGGGGCTCTGCCACAGTGGCTCCCGCAATACTCCCTGGCGGTGGTCTCAAACCCGAGGATGTACTGACGGAGCGCTTTGGTAAGGCTCGCTCAGCTCTTGGCGAAGGCACGGTCATCCAGGGGAAGCTCAGCTTTGATACCCCGGTGCGCATCGACGGTAAGCTAAGTGGTGAGATATTCTCCTCAAAGGTGCTCATTGTAGGGCCGTCTGGTCATATTGATGCTTCAATTGAAGCAGCTTCTCTTGTCATTCTGGGCTCGGTTAAGGGGACCATCTCTGCAAGTGAGAGGGTGGAGCTCTGGTCTGGCGCCTCTCTAGAGGGGGTTGTGACTACTCCCGTGCTCGTCATCCAGGATGGAAGCAGTTTCATTGGCACGAGCCATATGCTCGCTTCTCAGGCTGGTTATGCGGCAGAGCCGCAGGGGCAGCCATCGCGAAAGGGGGTCGGGGCCGACTCTCAATCTAAAAACTCTGCGCCCATTCAAGCGAAATCTGAGGCCGTAAAGCCTGAAAGTGCGAAGTCCGAATCTGTTTCAAATGCTAATTCTGCTTCGCCCGCTAATTCTGCCTCGCCTAGTAAGGGAATCGGCGCGGAAGCCAAGAAGGACGCACACGTTCATTAGCGTGCTCTCGTACTCCCAAGTACAAGTAATAGGGGGCGTAAAAAGAGAAAGGGCGAAGGGATTTTAGAATCCACTTCGCCCTTTCTTTTTGATGCCTAAAGGTAATTCTTGAGGAGAATTACTCAAGCGCCTAAGCACTTAAGCCCCTAGGCAGTAGCCTGTTCTTCCTTAGCGGCTACCGTTGTAGCTGCTGAGCTTGAGGCTCCCGTGTTGAGGGAGGCTGCAGCTGCGTCCGCATCGTAGCGGCTCTTAATACGTCCAGCCTTACCCTTCATGCCACGGAGATAATAAAGCTTCGCACGACGAACGTCGCCGCGTGTGATTACTTCAATTTTCTCGATGCGGGGGCTATGGACGAAGAACTTACGTTCAACGCCGATGTTGTAAGATATCTTGCGAACCGTAAAGGTAGCGGAAGCGCCCTTGGTGCCTTGTCTTTCGATGCACACGCCTTCAAATATTTGAACGCGCTCTTTGTTCCCTTCTACAATCTTGGCGTGAATGCGAAGAGAGTCGCCTGGGCGAAAATCAGGAATGCTGCCAGTGCGAAGCTGGGCATTTTGAATGGACGCCAGAAGATCCGCACGAGCACGGCGAGTCATAGGCTTTGGAAGCTGAGCTTCATTCGAAGGGGTAGTTGTGGTGTTTTCAGAGGTCATCGGAGGTCGCTCCCAGTACTAAAACTAAACGGCACTAAATCTACAAACAGCACCAAAACGTAAAATCGGTGCTAATGCTCAAAATCGGTATTTCTACCCTTGAAGGCCCCGTATACTATCAGATGAAGTGCGGGAAACAAGCCTTGGGCCAAGTATTGTGGCCCAGGAGTAGATGCGCGTCATTCGGCGCTATGGTGCTGAAATTTAATTGTTTTTAATTCATGAAGAAGTTGCAGATTCGCAAAAAGTCCGCCCCTAAGAAAGTGGCCGCCGTGGTCGAAGACTCCAAAAAAGAGAGTCAGATCAAGCTGTTGGTCGCAGCTCTCGCAACCAAGGGTTACACCATTCGACGCGAGAAGCTCAAGCAGGGGCATGGCTGGAAGACCGTGAGCGGTGCATGCCGCCTGAGCGGTGACCGAATTTTGTTCGTTGATAGAAAGATGCCTCTCGATGAGCAGCTTCTATTTTTGACCTCTATTGCCTCCCAATTAAACCTTAGCGCGGCTTCGGGTGAGGGGCAGGTGGCTGGTTCTTCGCCAGTGGCTCAGCAGGGTTAGGTTCGGGTTTTTCCCTTATTCTAAAGCCCTGCGCCGTGGGCACCTACGAACGGTTCATTAATTCTTTAAGTCTGGTGCGGTAAATCGTGCAGGGGGGAGAGATCTTGCGGCACGCTGGGGGCAGCGCGCCCTACCCATTCACGTGGCATCGCGGTAGGCGCCGCGGTGCTGCAAGATTTCTCGCTTTAGCACGTGAAAGCTTTGGGCAGCTTGCTGATGGTCTTTGATTCGGCGCGTCCTGCCGAGTGGGGGGCGATCTCCGTTTTGTCGCTGCTTGTGGATAACTTAATTTATCGATTCCTCTGCCATTCTTAGTTTCAGTGAGTTAAACTAATAATGGTTGTTCTCGGCGCTGGGCGTGGTAAGTGAACTACACTTACTATGACTATGATTTTGCAGACGATGATTCGTAGTGAGTCCCGGGGGCTCGTCCCGAGATGCCATTTTCTATTTTATTCCTGAAGTTTTTTGGAAACCACACCTATGGTCCTCAACTCCCTGTTCGGACTCTTCTCTAACGACTTGGCGATTGATTTAGGAACCGCAAACACCCTCATTTACCAGAAGGGGCATGGGATCGTTTGCAATGAGCCCTCGGTAGTGGCGGTACAAAATGACCCTTCCACGGGAAAGCGTAAGGTGGTGGCAGTAGGGACCGAGGCTAAAAATATGCTTGGCCGCACTCCCGAAAGCATTACGGCTATTCGGCCCATGCGCGAAGGCGTGATTGCCGATTTTGAAATCACCGAAGAGATGCTCCGTTACTTGATTCGCAAAGTGCACAACCGGCGTGCGCTTGTTCGTCCGCGCATCATCATTTGCGTGCCGCATGGGATTACCGAGGTTGAAAAGCGCGCGGTTCGTGAATCTGCGGAATCGGCGGGCGCGCGCGAGGTTTATCTTATCGAGGAGCCTATGGCGGCTGCCATTGGAGCGGGCCTTCCGATAACGGAAGCGTGTGGGAGCATGATTCTTGATATCGGCGGCGGGACTTCAGAGATTGCGGTGATTTCGCTCAAGGGGATTGTTTTCTCGCATTCTCTGCGAGTCGCAGGCGACAAGATGGACGAAGCCATAGGGAATTACATCAAGCGCCGCTACAACATGTTGGTGGGTGAGCGCACGGCTGAGCAAGTTAAGATTGCCGTTGGTGCGGCATTGCCGACGGGCGAGAATCTTTCAATTGAAATTCGCGGAAGGGATCTTGTGCAGGGAGTTCCGCGTTCGGTGACAATAACTGAGGAAGAAGTTCGTGACGCTTTGCTTGAACCAATCAATCAGATTGTTGAAGTGGTGCGAATCGCACTTGAGAAGACCCCACCAGAGCTCGCCTCTGATATTGTAGAGCGTGGAATAACGCTTACTGGTGGCGGCGCGCTTTTGCGAAATCTTGATAAGCTGATTTCCAAAGAGACGGGACTTCCGGTGGTGCTTGTGGACGACCCGATCTCTGCCGTCGTGCTTGGGTCCGGAGCGGTCCTCGATCAGCTTGAGCTTCTGAAGGACGTGGTAATTCAGTAGTCCTTCAGAGGCTCTGCCCTTCGTATTGTGGAAGAGTAGGGGCGGGTTCAGTGTCGGGAGTTCCGTTGCCGTTAGCTGCGAATATTCGTGCGAATGGCGGCAGTGTTATGAGACGGGGTGCAATGAGCAGGAGAGCGAAGAGCTCCAGTGCAAAGGGACAATTCTCGCATGGCCGTTGTTGAAAATCGCTCTAAACTCTTGCTGTGGTCTTTTTTCTTTTTTGCAACTGCGCTTGCCTTGTCAGCCTACAGCGCGCGTAACCCTTGGGTTGCAAAAATTGGTGTGAATCTTGTTGGTGAAGTTCTGCGCCCCCTTGAGTTTCTGGTAGTCGGAGGCTCGGAGAAT
>JBIKWF010000062.1:0-24731 GCA_044356455.1 Bdellovibrionota bacterium
CCGCACGATCTTTGAAGCTACCCCGTGGTGGCGATTTGAAATCAGTCGGGATGTGCGGGAGATCTTTCGGCACGCTGGGGACAGCGCGCCCTACCTGGTGGTGCAGCATCTTGGTAGGGCGCCGGGTCCCTCCGGCGCCGCAAGATCTTTCGCTCTCGCACGTGGCCTGTAGTTGCCCACCTCGCTCAGGCACAAACACAACCTCTCATGGGTGCTCCGAAGCAGTTGATTCGGCACGCCGGGGCGTGTTCCGTCTCTCTTCCAACTTTGATTACGGTTGAGCAGGAGTAGGATAATCTGTGAGATTCCCGTTCTTTACGATGAAGAGCTTTTCATTAATTGAGCGAACGGCACCGTCGGGGTCAAACGTGATGTTCCCCGAAAGGCCAGGATAATTCTTGGTCTTCAAGAGGCATTCGCGCATCTTCGATGTTGAGAGCTCGCGGCTCTCCTTCATCGAAGTTCGCAGGCAGGTAATGAGAATTTTCCCGAGGTCATAGGCGGGGACTGAGGCAAGCTCAAGGGCGGGGGCACGTCCCGTTCGGGCACGGTAACGCACGAGGAAATCATTGAAAGCTGAATCCCGCGGCGCTGTCCACGAGGATACTTTGATGCCCTCAATCTCATTTCCAGCCAACTTCTGAAATCCTGGGCTTAGTACTGAGCCAACTCCGTACCACTGCAAGCTGAGTTGTAAGTCGCGGGCTTGCTTTAAGGCCGTGCCCATCTGGTCATTTCCAAGGAGTATGCCAGCTTCCAGGGACCTCTGCTTGGCTCGAAGAAGGTTTGGTTTATAGTCAGTCGCTGAGGAGGGAGTGAGTTCCTCAAGAACTTCTATTCCCTTGACCTCGAGGTCCGCCCTTACCCGCGCAGCAATAAGCTGCATCCAACCATCGCTCTCTTCCACTAATAGAAGCACTTTCCGTATGCCTTGTGCAGTGATGTCGTCGACGAATCCCTGAGCGATACTCTCGGTTCGAGTCGCAAGGCAAAGGGTATTCTGGGGAAGTTTTGCAATCTCATCATTACAGTCGAGGGGGTCAATCACGAGAACGTCATCCTGCAAGGCCTTTGTGGCTGTTGCAAAGATGCCGCCATAGGTCGAAGCAATCACAATCTTCACACCGTCACTGCTTACAAGCTTCTGATATGCCGACACTGCTTTGGTGACTTGGTACTCATCGTTTTCAACGACCAGTTCAAGCGGCCGGCCATACACTCCTCCCTCCTGGTTGGCTTCCGCAAAGGCAAGCTCAATAGCAGGGACACTGTCTACTCCTACTACCGCGCAGCTGCCCGTGAGGGGTCCGGTCCAACCAACGCGAAGAGGGGCGAGGGATTGCGAGTTCCCCGATTGAGCGAGGAATAAAATGAATAGTGGATAAGCAAGGATATGTTTCATGCCCGGAACGTACCGCGACAGATAACCTTATGCTGGCAAGTGTTTGAGGAGAGTGCTATTTTGAACTAAAGGTGCAAAATGTTAGGTATTCCCCCACGTTCTGTTGCTGACGCTATTGTCTCGCTCTTTCTTATCGAGCGTGAGCTTACCGCACTCAGCCTTCGCTCTCTTATTTCGGAGCGTTATTTCCCTGTATCTCTACGTGCGGTTTATAAGGAGCTTGGAAAGCTGCTTGAGCAGGGCATCGTAATTAAAGTGCGGGACTACTATTCCCTGAGCGTTACCTGGATTTTAAACCTGATAAAACTCTCCGAGCAGCTGTATACGACATCAGTTTCAAAAAAGCCGCGTGTTACGAAGCTGCCGGCCGAGGGGGAAAAGCTAGTCTGGAAATTTCACGATCTTCAGCACCTTGATCGCTTTTGGATTCAGCTTCTATTCTTGCTCTTTGAACATTCTACTTCTCGCACCATGTTTGTGTGGGTCCCTTATTTCTGGTTCGATCTTGTGCATCTTTCAAAGGATTTGGAAGCCCAGGAGGCAATGAAGGTGGCCAAGAATAAGATGTATATGATTCTTGGGAGTAGGACCTTTCTCGATCGCTTGCCTACCAAATATTGGTCACGGGAAGTGTATGAGTGGTCGTATGCAGAAGGACCTTTCGAAGACGAGCGCAGTACCTATTACGATGTTATCGATGATTGGATTCTTACCGTGAGACTACAGGACTCTACCACGCGAGAGATTCATGCGTTCTTCCAGAAGATTAAATCACGAACAGATCTCGTGCGGGTGCCAGAATTCGAAAGTATTAAAATTGATGCCCCGGCCGTGGTCACGCTGCAGAGAAGCAAGATGAAGGCAGCAAAGTTCCACGCAAAATTTGCTGATTTTTTTGGCCTTTCTCGTCCGGGGCGGTCTTGAGGGGGGCGGGACACGCTCTATACGGAAATCCGAAAGCTATCCGACTCCATATGGCACCTTGTAGCCTTCAATTGCAGCGGCACGAGCTAGCCTTTGGTCGAAGGTAATAAAAGTATCTCCTGCCGGATTACCCATGCTTGCCACCAGGGCGGCTGCCAATTGGAGTGCGTCTGCCGCGCGAAGTGGATGCGTGGCTACCAAACGCGAGGCAAGTTCACGAAGGCTGCTTGATGGTTGGATCTCGTGCCAATTTGCCGAGAGCTCCTCGAGGAGTTCGAGGGACTGTTCCCGTGCTTGCAAGGTAAGGGCACCCTCTCGGAAACGTCGTCCTATGGCGGTGCGGCACTCAAGGAGAGTGGACCACCAGACCCATAGCTCGCCGTCCTCCTTTGCGATTTCCACCATCGAAGCAGTCTGGGCTTCCTCGATGATCAGGGGGAGAATCGCGGAGCTGTCCCAAAATTTCATAATTCGCGATCTCTCTCTTCGATGGCTGCTTGAATTACACTCGCGGAAGATGAGGCGCGAGGACGTTCAAGTAGGGAGGTGAGAGAGTTGCGTTTTCTTCTCGAAATCGCCCCGTCAGCTTCAAGTTGAGCGAGGCGTGTATCTACCGACTTGTTTTGGTTGCTGCTCTCATCGCCCCTAAAGAGAGCCACTACGCGTACGAATGGCCTCTTTCTATCAAAAATGATCACTTCTTCTCCGCGAGCTGCGCGAGCGAGAAGAGCACTTAGGTTGTCTTTAAACTGGGTAATTGTGACCTTCTTCATAAGGGTATTATAGCCTTATAGAGTGTGAGGTGTCAAACCAGAGCGCTCTGCAATTGACCAATAGCCACTCGTGGGTTAGTTTGCTGTGTAATTTCAATGCATTAATTGAGTGGAGCATTCATGATTCACGAAGTTTCCGGAGATATTCTTCTTTCAAGTGCACAAGCAATTGCTCATGGAATTGCCCCAAATGATAATTTTGGCCAGGGGCTCGCCCTTAGTCTGCGTGAACAGTGGCCCGCTCTTTACAAGGATTTCCGTCACTTCTGTCAAACTCGTCATCCGGAGGCTGGCAGTATCTGGGTCTGGGCGGGAGTTGGCGGGAAAAGAGTAGTGAACCTAATGACTCAGGAAGGATCTTACGAGTCGCACGGAAAGCCAGGAAAGGCGTCGACCTCTCACGTGAATCATGCCCTCAAAGAGCTGCATGCCTGGATTGAATCAGAGAAGATTACTTCCATTGCCTTGCCAAAGCTTGCGACGGGAGTGGGGGGACTTGAGTGGAATGATGTGTATCCGCTCATTAAGAAGCACCTCGGAAGCTCTTCTGCTCAGGTGTATCTCTACACCACGTTCCATAAGGGGCAGAAGGCGGTTGAGGCTTAGGGAATCTCTCAAAAAGCCTGCTCTGTGAACTCTGTGGTTGATTTAAATCGTTGAAAAACCACAGAGGGCACAGAGTTCACAGAGAGAAAAAATAAAATAGCGATGTTTTTCAGAGGTTCCCTAGCTTACCAGGCGGCTTTGAATAATCCGCCAAGCCCCTTGCCGCCCATCATGTTCATGAGTCCGCCCATGCCCATTTTGGAGAGCTTGCTCATCATCTTTTTCATTTCAGTAAACTGCTTGAGCAGCCGGTTTACTTCTTCAACGCTGCGGCCCGAACCTTGAGCAATGCGCCGGCGTCTGCTTCCGTCGATGCAGGCGTGATTGTCGCGCTCTTTTTTTGTCATCGAGAGAATGATTGCCTCGATGTGTTTCATTTCTTTCTCTGCTTTTTCTGGATCTACATCTTTCATCATCTTGCCCATGCCAGGAATCATGGAAGCAAGAGATGAGATGCTACCCATGCGCCGCACCATGCGCATTTGATCAAGGAAGTCCTGCAGAGAAAATTCATTCTTCTTGAATTTCTTCTGCATCTCCATAGTCTCTTCAAGAGAGACTTCTTTTACGGCCTTTTCAATGAGGCCCATGACATCTCCCATGCCAAGAATGCGGGAGGCCATGCGGTCCGGATGGAACACCTCTAAAGCGTCTGACTTTTCTCCGACGCCGATAAACTTAATCGGGCGCCCGGTGACGGCGCGCATAGAAAGCGCAGCTCCGCCTCGCGCATCGCCATCAAGTTTGGTGAGAATAAGCCCATCAATTTCAAGAGCCTCGTCAAAGCCTTTTGCGACATTAACCGCTTCTTGGCCTGTCATGCCGTCGGCCACGAGTAGAATCTCGTGCGGCTCAATTGCGTTCGAGATTTCCTGGAGCTCTTTCATGAGCTCGCCGTCGATCTGTAGCCGTCCCGCGGTATCTAGAATCATAGTGTCGTACGCATGCCCCTGGGCGTATTGCAGGGCTTGTTTTGCGATATCGACAGGATCTTGATCCGCGCGGGAGTCAAAAACGGTGACGTCGAGTTTCTTGCCAAGGGTCTTTAGTTGTTCAATTGCCGCGGGACGATATACGTCGGCGGGGACAAGAAGAGGGCGGCGCTTGTAGTCCTTCTTAAGAAGAGCCGCGAGTTTAGAGCAGGTCGTGGTTTTACCAGAACCCTGAAGTCCTACGAGCATGATGATAGCAGGGGGCGCGACTTTCAGGTTCAGCTCAGCCGCGGCTTCTCCCATAGTCGTGACAAGTTCGTCATGTACTATCTTTATTACTTGCTGGTCGGGCGAGAGGCTTTTTAAGACATCTTCGCCAACGGCCTTAACCGCGACGCGGTCGCAGAATTCTTTTGCGACTTTAAAATTAACGTCGGCCTCAAGCAGCGCCATGCGCACGTCTTTCATCGTGGCTTCGATGTCTTTCGCGGTGAGAGAACCGCGTCCGCGAATCTTCTTTAGTGCGCTTTCTAGTTTTCCATGGAGTGAATCAAACATAGGCGTAGTATAGGGGCTTGGTGGGCGAGGTCAAATCTTGCGCGAGGGGGCGACAAGAAGCGACAACGGGAATCTGAATCGGCACGTCCTGCCCATAAGCCCGCATCACCAGGTAGGGCGCGCCGTTCCGCCTCTGCCAGTAGGCGACGGCGCGACGCGCGCCCCGGCGTGCCGAAACAATTGCCGCAGGGCATCCATGGACGGTTGCTTTGCCGTAATCAGCGAAGGGGAAGTACAGGCTACGTGCCGGTATGAGAGATCTTTCGGCACGCTGAGGACAGCGCGTCCTACCTATTGGCGCGGCATCTAGGTAGGGCGCCCTGTCCTCAGGGCGCCGCAAGATCTCTCTTGCCGACACCTGCTAGGTTTTTATCCGCCCCACAGATTACGCCATTGCTACAAACATCACAGTTTGTGTTATATCCACCGAATGATTCGTCTTGCTGATGTATTAAAAGATCTTGTTGATAAAAACCCGCTCCTGCAGTCAGGCCTTAGGCACCGGCTGCTTAATCTTACGCAGCTGAGCAAGTTTATTCGCCCCCAAATTGAGGCGCGTGCCAAGAAAGAGGCAAGCGAGGCGGCAATACTTATGGCGCTTTCTCGCCTTCAACAGTCCTTTGGTGAGATACCAAAATCTGAGGCAGAAAAAAAGTCAGGCGGCGTCTCGAGTGCTGATATTCACGTCGATAATATTTCGATTAATGCTCAGCTCTGTGCCTTGAGCTTTCATAATTCTATAGAAGTGAATCGCGGGCTCAATTCTCTCTATAACCGCGTGCACCGCAAATCTGGATTCATCACCATTACGCATGGGATGCAGGAGATTCGGGTTATCTTAGAAAGAGTCTCACTTGCGCTCGTGAAGGAGTGTGTCCCCGAGAAGCCGCTGATGAGCCATCAGCATCTTGCTTCTTTAGGCGTGAGTTTTAAGAAAAATTACCTTGAGACCCCCGGATTTTTCTACCTCATGTTTCAGCAGCTCTATTTTCAGAACATCAATGTCGTGGAAATTGCCTCTACGGCGAATGAGCTTCTTATCTATGTACATGAAAACGACGTGCGTCTGGCGTTTGATACGCTCTATAATCGATTCTTGTTGGGGCAACGGGGGACTGCAAGCTAAAGAATTGATGACATTACGCTGCAACAAGAGTATTCGGCTCCGCTAGAAGCACACGCCCAGTGGCCTCCGCCACTCTGTCCAGATCCTCATAAGAAATCACCAAAGGAGGTAAGTAGCGTATCACCGTGGGGCCCGCAGGAATGGCCAAAACACCTTCATCGCTTAAGGCTTGAATATAACTGGTAGATTTTTCTTTAAGCTGCAGCCCTACCATAAGTCCAAGGCGACGAATTTCTCGGACCTTGGGGGACTTAAGCGCAAGCAACTTCTCGGCGAAGTAGGCACCTTTCTTCTCGGCTGCTTCAGCAAGCTTTTCATCAAGCATAAAGGTAAGGGCAGCAAGCCCGGCTGCGCATGCCAAAGGACAGCCGCCAAAGGTAGTGCCGTGGGCGCCTACTTCTACTTTAATTTTGTCTGAGCAAAGCGTGGCTCCCATAGGGACTCCGCCTGCCATGGATTTTGCGAGGCACAAGATATCTGGCTCAAGACCAAAGTGCTCACAGGCGAACATTTTTCCCGTGCGGCAGAAGCCCGTCTGGATTTCATCAACAATAAAAAGCGCCCCGCGTTCGCGGCAAAGGTCTTGGGCCGCTTTAAAATATTCCTGCTCGCCTACGTAGACGCCGCCTTCACCCTGCACAATTTCGAGCATGACTCCGGCGGTGTGTTCATTGATGGCGCCTGAAAGTGCCTCAATACTTCCAAAGGGCACATGCACAAAGCCATCGACAAGGGGACCAAAACCATCGCGGTACTTTTGATTATGGGTAGCTGAAAGCGCACCGAGAGTTCTTCCGTGAAAACCTCTTACTGCGCAGATAAAGTTGGGTCTCCCTGTGCTCACTCGCGCAAATTTAATTGCCGCCTCAACGCTTTCTGCACCGGAGTTGCAAAGAAACACTTTGCTTAAGGGGGCAGGGGCGATGCTTATCAGCTTCTCCATGAGGCGAGAGCGCACGTCGTGCTGAAAAATGCCTGTGCAGGTGATGAGACGTGCAGCTTGTTCTTGAATAGCTTTCACGACGGCAGGATTGCAGTGCCCTACATTGACGGACCCTGCTCCTGCTGCGCAATCAATATAACGCTTCCCTGTGTCATCCCACACATGCGCGCCAAGGCCACGCTCAAGGGTAAGGGCTCTTTTGGGAAAGAGGGGCAGCTCGTATCGATTCGAAAGTTCAGTGGCCTTATTCATAAAGGGCGCCCATTATTGAATAGTTGTGCCGCGTCCCGCCAATGCGTCCTCTATCGGGTGTGCTCCGCGGCCGTCCGCTAGTATGACTCGGGGCGAGCCACTTTCAAAGAGCTTCCTGATGCCCATGATTTTTCTCCGCATGCGGCCTTGCACGCGCTCTTCCCAGCTTGGGAGGGTCTCTTTCTCGATGCGCGAGACGAGTGATTCTGGGTTTGCACGGTCGGAGAGGAGGCCGGGTGCTTCGATAAACTGAAGTATCGTAGAGGCATTGAGGGAACGGTGCAGGAGAGCCACGACATCGTCGTTGTCTGTATTAATCGCCCTGCCATCCGCATCAATAATAGGCACTGAGATTACGGGGGTGTATCCCGCCCCTAGAAGGAGCTGAAGGAGGCTCGTATTTACCGCTTTGGGCTTTCCGGAATTGTCCCTCACAATGAGGGTTTTCCCATTCTCTCGCACGCGAATCGCGCTATTTCGTTCGCCTTCAATGAGGCGGCCATCGATTCCTGAGAGGCCAAGTGCGTTAATGCCGTGGATTTGGCAGAGCTCTACGAGGCGCTTATTCCTAAGACCCGCGTAGGCCATCATCATCAGGTCAATCATCTCGTCATCTGAATGGGTGCTCGTTACCCCGCTCACTGAGGTAAGCGTGCGGAGGGGAATATTCAGGCGTTTGGCGAGGTCATCTCTTAGGGCGTTGGCGCCATGGACCAGAATCATAGGGCCGGCGCCTTTTTTCTGCTGCTCGGCGAGATCTGCAACTATTGCCGGGAGATTTATGGCGCTTCCGCCGCCAAGCTTTACTATCATCATAACGACTACCTACATCCAAAATGCTTGATTTACGGGGGCTGGCTCCCAGCCCTGTTCCCCTTCAAAGGGCTGTGAGCACAAGACGCGAATGGGTCCATTTCGCACGTGCATTTGAAAATAGTCAGGCTTCTCATCGAACGCCGAATAGCAATAGGCACGGTGCTCGTTCGCAACGAGAAAGTTCATAGCTCGAATTCTCTTAGCCCGGGAGCGAATAGCGCGGGCGCCGGAGGAAATGGTTTCCATCCAATCGCCTTCATGCTGGGTTCTTAGGAAATTAAAAATCTTTTCTGCGCCAATTCGTCCTTCAGCTCGAATTCTTACTTCATGCAGTTCGCCGTTAAAGGCAAAAACAAGATTATCTGCCAGGAATGGCATGTTGTTTTCAACGCAGATTCCTTCATCGCGAAAGGCACTTCGTGCGTGAGCGATAAGGCAGGTGGTGGTTCCGAGATTCGGTAAGGCGTCCTCCCAAATTGGCTGGATGCTGTGGTGGCTTTTCCACTGAGCACCGTCCCACAAGGCCAAGCCCCAGCCGTGTCCCTGGTATTCGGGACTGTTTTTCGCCACCTTTGCGAAGCGTTGGAGGAAGGGCTCTACCTCAAAGGGCTTTTCTGATTTGGCGTAAAGGAGTCGGCACATAAACAATAGGTTAAGACCACCAGTAATAACACAAAGATGAGGGGTATGGTCTTTGTGTGGTTCCCTAGGGAGCCTCTGAAAAAGATCGCTATTTTATTTTTTATCTCAGTGAACTCTGTGTCCTCTGTGGTTTTTTCAACAATTTAAATCAACCACAGAGGGCACAGAGTTCACAGAGCGGACTTTTTCAGAGATTCCCTAGATTGGGTGTAGCCCTGAAAATTCCAAAGCGGTTGTTTCGGGCAGACCAAGCATCAGGTTCATTGCTTGCACAGCCTGTCCTGCGGCACCTTTCATGAGGTTGTCGATAGCGGAAATCACCACTATGCGCCCAGTGTGCGGGTCTACTTCAAAACCCACATCACAATAATTGGTGCCCCAGAGAAGTTTAGGCTCCGGATAACGATAGTTACCTTGCCGGTCCTTCACTATCCGCACGAAGGGCTCTTTCCCATACACTTCTCGGTACATCTGCCAGAGTTCTTTCTCAGTTACCGGACGCGAGGGGAACACGCTTGCGGTTGCAAGCACTCCGCGCACCATATCGAGGGCAGTGAGCGAGAGATGCATGCTGTTCTCCGGAAGAGAAAGCTCTTGCAGTACCTCAGCCGTGTGCCGGTGGCCCGTAGGGGAGAAGGAGCGCACGGAATGACTTCTCTCGGGATGGTGAGAGCTCTCGCTTGAGACGCGGCCTCCCTCGCTCGAGCCGGCCTTAATGTCCACGATGGCGGGCTGGGCACCAATTAGGCCAAATTTACTAAGAGGATAGAGCCCAAGAATCGTCGCCGTCGCGTTGCATCCTGCACTTGAAATTCGGGTAGAGCTCCGCATCTCTTCACGGTGGAGTTCAGGAATCCCGTAGACAAAGTCGATTAGCCGCTGGGGAAGGGGATGCTCATACCCGTACCAGCGCTGATAGGCGCTTGGAGTATTCAATCTAAAGTCGGCACTGAGGTCGATAAGCCGCGGAGCGAGACCTTCGAGGGTGTTTATGTGCTTGGCACTCTCGCCATGAGGCAAACAGCAAAAGAGCACATCAACGCTGCCAAGTTCTGCCATCTTCTTAAATGAGAGCTCGGAGCGTTTGCGAAGATGAGGGTGAGCGCGGTGGATAAACTGGCCGGCAAGGCGCTCTGAGCTTACCTCGGCGACCTCTACGCCTGGGTGCGAGAGAAGAAGCCTCAGAAGCTCTCCTCCCGTGTACCCCGAGGCTCCTACAATACCAACACGAACCTGGCTCATACTGCTCTACTTCTTGCGACCTTTAGGACGTAGTCCACCATGGCTCCTGGAATATTAACGCCAGTGGTGGTCACGCTGTTCTTAAACTCCATCGTGTGATTGACCTCGTTGACGATAATTCCATCTTTCGTCTCAAAGAGGTCAATCGCCACCATCCCGCCGCCTACCGCTTTTGCTGCGCGCACGGAAAGTTCACCAATTTCTGCGGTGACCGGACAGTTGCTTGCAACTCCGCCTCGCGCCGTATTGGTGATCCAGTGGTCTGAGGTGCGGTAGATTGCGGCGATACATTCGTCGCCTACCACAAAACTTCGAATATCCCGGCCGTGCTTTTCGACGTAGCGCTGCAGATAGAAAATGGAATGATGGTAGCTTCCAAGAACCTCTTTGTGTTCAAGCAGCGCCTCGGCAGCATCGCGATCGTTGATTTTTGCGAGCAGCCTGCCCCATGAACCAACTGCTGGTTTCATTACCACCGGGTAACCCATCTCTTCTATCGTCGCGAGCGCTGATTCCGCCGTAAAGGCGACTCGCACCTCAGGTTGCGGAACTCCGGCGTTTTGCAGAGCGATAGAGGTAAGTAACTTATCTCCGCAGGTAGTCGCGATGGCAGAGCTGTTCACACAAGCCACGCCACCCGCTTCAAAAAGCTGAAGTGCCGTGAGTCCTCGCGAGTGGGTGATGGAGCGCTCAAGCACTGCGTCAACCCCAAAGCCGCGGCTTCCAAGTTTAAAGGTCAAAACTCGGTCGTCAATCATCACGGTGGACACGTTGGGACGGGACTCGAGTTCATCGAGCAACATCTTTTCATCTTTGCGGATGAGGGTGTGCAAAAACCCAATGCGAGTGTTCATGCTTATTCTCCCCAATCCTCGCCCTCTTCAGGGGCTTCGGCGAGAAGTACGGGGGCAAGACCAGCTACTTCAAGGTCTGCGCCGCAGTCTCCGCATTGAACAAGTTCACCTTTAACGGTATCGGCCGCGAGTTTCACTCCGGCGCTGCACACTGGACAATCTCCCATACATCCTCCGAACAAACATGGTTCGGTAGAGTTGTAGGGGGAATAGAGCTTGGCGCCAAGTTTTAGGTTGCCGGCAACAAAGTCTATCAGAAAGTGTTAGGAATATAACGAGGCCGGTTTTGGGCGACTGCTGCTGGTAGGGGTTCAATATGTCGCCGCGTGCCAGGGCGGAAGATCTTGCGGCACCGCGAGGACGCGGCGCCCTACCAAGATGCGACGCCTATGGGTAGGGCGCGCCGTTCCGCCTCTGCCAGTAGGCGACGGCGCGACGCGCGCCCCGGCGTGCCGAATCAAATGCCGTGGGTTAGGCAGGGGGTGAGGGTCTCGTAATTATTAAGCTGGCAAAAATGTGCCACGTGCCAGGACGAAAGATCTTGCGGCACCGCGGGGACGCGGCGCCCTACCTTGGACGACAATTAAGGGGAGTATTCCTACTGCTTGACTAAGTCGAGCGCCTTAGGCGAGACGTCGCCGATAGCATCCAGGGCAGTTGCTGGATTGCTGAAAATCTTCGTCTCCGCAGCCCCTGCGAGCTTCGCCGCGGCGTCAACATCACGCACCGAGGCCTTGGACGCTTCGGTATTTTGCTGCGCAATTTCATAGGAGAGCACTGCGCCCTTAAGCGTCTCGTTACTCTGCTGCATTGCTTTGCGCATATCATCGATACGTGCGCGGGCTTTGGCTACGTTTGTGATCGTCTGGATGATGGTCTCTTTTCTCGAGAACGAAATCGGTTGAAGTCCATCCTTCTTACCGCGCTCTTCGGGAATCAGAACGTCCAAAGTTTTTCCGATGGTTTCTTCGACTTGCTTTCGCACCTGGTCATCAGGAATTGGAGCGCTTGCAGCCGAGGAAACTTCCCTTGCAGTTCGCTTAATCTCATCAACCATTTGATTGGCTTCTGACTCAAGTGCCTGCTTGCGCTGCGGAGACACTTCGCCTTGGGCCTGCTCGATGAAGCCGTCAATGCTGCTAAGATAATTGGCAATCGAAGTAGTCGCGTCGGATGCGACGTTAAGAGAAGAAATAGCCTCGTTCAGATTCTTTCTAAGGTCAGCAGAGACTGAGGCAGGGATATTGTTTGCTCCCTTTAATTGTACCTCGGGCTTAGGGACAGAGTTAGTTGCAGCAGTGCCTTTCGCGCGCGTCGCTTGCTGTAGGGGGATGGGCGAGAGTGCCCCAATAACGACGCGTTTACCTACGTCTTTGACATCCATATTGTCACACCACCGAGTTCCTCCAATGCTGCGCCGCCGTAAAGGCCTTCGCTCACTTAGAAGAACAACCGATGCCTCCGATACACCTTTGTACTCACCTTATGTATCGGGACTCTGCTGGATAACTTAAGGAAAAAATTATTCAGTGTGGTTTTAGGTGGTTATGTGGGATGCGTGCTGGGCCTCTCTCGGCTGACTTACTGGTTGCCAGATCCCTGGCTTTTCTTCGCATGCTGATCGGCAGCAGCATGCGCCATCATTGCGGAATCAAACATCCCGTGTGCGTCGCCCGCTGCGTAGGAAGCCTTAAGCATAAAGCGAACATTTTCGGGAACGCCCTCGCGCGCGAGGGGATTTCCGATAAGTCCTGCAATTACATGCGCACGTTCTGAGGCGCCTGCGGGCAGCGTGAGGGCAGAAGGAGCTTCAGCAGGGGGCGGTGATTGAGGCGCGCCCTGAGTTTCTCTGGAAAGCGGAGCGGGGGTAGTTTTCTTGTCGTGTAGATCCATAGTTCCTAAAGACTGCCTTTATTCTGTCCGGCACTCAAATATTTTTGATTTTGAATGTCCTGCAGCGCAGCTGGTTTATGCAAAATCAATAAGTTAAGGCGCACCAGGAAATGCTCCCCGATCAATGCCGGGCGGGTTCAAAGATCCTGCGGCACCGCAGGGACGCGGCGCCCTACCAAGATGCGACGCCTATGGGTAGGGCGCGCCGAATCAAATGCCGCGGGGCTGGCAGGCAGCGGGGATTTCGCGATTCGCAAGGGGACAAAAATATGCCGCGTGCCAAGGCGAAAGATCTTTCGGCACCGCAGGGACGCGGCGCCCTACCAAGATGCTGCGCCTATGGGTAGGGCGCGCCGTCCCCGGCGTGCCGCAACAAATGCTGCGGGGCATCCACGGACCGATTCCTTTGCGGAGTCGTTTCGGTGAGCAAATACGAAAGATTTGCCAGGACGAGAGATCTTTCGGCACCGCAGGGCTTGTCGCGACGTCGCCTACTGGCAGAGGCGGAACGCGGCGCCCTACCTACGGATTATTATCGGCAACACGCTCGGCATCCGCGCTCATGATGTAACCCCGCGCTGGATTCTCAATATGCAGCCACCTTCCACGCGGCGCATCGAGCTGCGTATCCTCAATGACAACAACGGTAATTCCCGGCATCAGTTTTTGAACTGGGAGACTTCGATTATCGGGGCCTGAATACACCGTCGTGCGGTAGGTAATCTCCCATACTTGCCTTTGTCCCGGCGGAGGCGCCCCGGGTGCATCAAGAGGAGCCAGCGCGAAAGTATCTGCAGGGCGCTTTGAACTTGAAGGCGGGGGCTGTGAGCCCGTTCTACTCCAAACCCATTCGGAGCTAGAAGATCCAGAGGGCCTCGATGTAGAAGCGGGGGTAGGACCTTGGCCTAAAAATCTCTCCATGGCCCTCGGCTCAAGCTCTTTCAGTTTTGCGAGACGCTCTTCGCTGCTGGGATGGGACGAGAGCACTGCAATCGGTGCTCCAGAATATCCAGGGCGATCCTTAACCCGTTCCCAAAAGTCTAGCGCAGCCCGCGGATCGTAGCCGGCGTCCGCCATGAGAAAGAGCCCAATTTGGTCTGCTTCGAGTTCCTTTTTCTGTTGGTCAGGGTTCACCAGCACTGCGTTGACCACTTCTTTCACGGCCATAGCGGCAACATTGGCGAGCGCTCCGTAAGGGCCTGTTTGCGCTACGACTTGACCTGCAACATTTCCCGCCACTCCACCGATAATGGAGTTAACTTCTTCCATGGGGTCGGGATTGGTGTGCCCCGCAAGCACGTGTGCGAGTTCGTGACCCAAAATTGCGGCGAATTCGTCATCGTTTCGGATATCGTCAAAGAGACCTGTCCAGACAAAGATGAAATTACCGCGCGTGGCGCCGGCATTCTTAAATTTCGGGTCGACAAGCACATACACATTCCAAGGATTGCGGTCGACCTTTGCCGCCGCCGTGAGCTTGTCGACAATTGTGCGCACACGGTCAATGCGCGCATCGCTTGAGTCGATGGGGTAACGGCGAGAGAGTTCCCGAAAAACTTGCTGGCCATACTCTTCGTCTTCGGCGGTGGGCGATGCTTGCCTCGGAATTTCGCCCGCGGGAATAGGCTTGCGCTGGGAGGCGCATCCCATGAGGAGTGCTACCGCGAGCACAAGAAGAGTCTGAGAGAAGTAGCGCGCCGTAATGGTCATCTAGGGAACCTCTGAGAAACCTCGATATTTTATTTTTTTCTCTCCGTGATCTCTGTGTGCTCTGTGGTTTTCAACAATTTAAATCAACCACAGAGGGCACAGAGTCCACAGAGCAGACTTTTTCAGATCTTCCATAGAGAATTTTCTAAAAAATCCTCCTTCGTGGTCCCTCAAGTGACCTTTAGGGAAACATTCTCGGTAAGTACCTTAGGTACGTCTCAGGTCGCCGTCTGCAAAAAATGCGGTAGTGCGTTTCTGCAGGGTCAATCTGAAAACACTCCCAGCGCTCCGCTCCAAGAAGCGCGAGCTGAGCCTCAAGTTCAAGAGCACTAGCCTGCCGCGGCACTTCGGTAACTTTGTATTCAAAGGCCGCGAGCTTTCGAAACTCGTCAGTCGTAAGACTCTTTAAGTCTCCGCTTGAAGGGCTAAGCTCAACTACCTTATCCTTGGTCGTCGAAAGAGTTTCTTTAAGGTCTTTTGAAAGTTGCTCGAGTCGTTCGGAGTCGACACTAGAGTTACAGCTGCAAAGAGCGGCAAGAAGGAGCGGGGCACAAAGGGTAGAGATTTTCATGTGGGCAATGATAGCTGCCCTTAGGAAATTGAAGAAGTTGATGTATGGCCCGATTAAATACTCGCGTTGTACAGGCTTAGGCCTAGCGTTCTGCTGTGGATAACGCTGCTATCCATTTAATATTAATCATGAAAAAGCGCTGGCGGGGGGTGCCGGGTTGCTTTTGCCAAGCGGCTCTTACTCGTGATGTTCTTTTTAAACTCTGGTAGGTATGTGTCCCATAGAAACGTTTAACTTCGATTTGGACACAAGCCGTAGGTAGGCTGTCCCGTTGCCACCAAAGCTTGTCGTGGTGCAAATTTTCCGCGGGACAGACTCCTAGGGTTCTTGGCGCACTTTTCCTCTAATCTTTTGATTTTGTTTAGCTCTTTCTATGCCACCCATTCCTTCACATCTTAAACCTCTCTATACCGCGGAGATGATCCGCAAACGTACCGCAGAGCTTGGCGCAAGTATTGGCGTATGGGCTGAGGAAGTTTGGCGCACATCCCACACAGACCTCTTAGCGATTCCGGTACTGCGCGGCGGAATCTTCTTCTATGCCGACCTGGTGCGGCAGATTGGGACTTCAGTAGAAATTGCGCCCGCTCGAACATGGGCCTACGAACAAAAGGCCGACGAGAACAATCCCGAGCGTAAGCCCAATGAGCTTTCCAGCGTCCAGGTGGACCTTGGTTCCGTTCCTGCTCGAGGCCGCTCGGTCTTGGTCGTCGATGATATCTGTGATTCGGGCCGCAGCCTCGCTGTCCTTAGTGCGGCCCTGAAGGATGCGGGAGCTCGGGAAGTCAAAGCCGCCGTGCTTGTAACTCGCAAAGTTGAGAATCAGGCCTACGCTCCCGAGTGGAGTGGTTTTGATTACTCGGGGAAAGAATGGATCGTTGGTTACGGAATGGACGATAGCGAGCGCTGGCGTAATTTGGGTGGGGTTTACATTATTACCCAAGCTTAGCTCGTGCGCCTTTATTGTAGAGACACAGAGTACTAGAGACATAGAGTGACCGCAGTCGATTACGCCCTTGATATTGTGCATCTCGCCAAAAGCTTTCGTAGGCAGACCTTGGTGCGCCCAGGGTACACGACTATTAAGTCGGCTATTGTTTCGAGCACGTTTGGGCGCCTAAAAAAACTCTTTTCGTCCGCGCAAACTCCGAAGCCTACTCGAGAACATAATGTCACGCATGCCATTCAGGATCTTACCATTAGGGTTCCACAAGGGAGTTCAGTAGGAATTATCGGACGAAATGGCTCCGGCAAGTCTACCTTACTTAAACTCATCACCGGCATTTACAAACCTGACGTGGGGCATGTGAAGGTTAACGGGAGGGTGGCAGCGCTTATTGAGCTCGGCGCAGGGTTTCACCCTGACTTCACTGGCCGCGAGAATCTCCTGCTTGGCGGGGTAATGCATGGGCTCACACGTACTGAACTTGAAAAGCTTCTTCCTACCATCATCGAATTCGCCGAGCTGAAAGACGTTATTGATGATCCCGTGCGCACCTACTCTTCCGGCATGTTTATGCGGCTTGGGTTTAGTCTCGCGGTGCATACGGACCCTGATATTCTGATTATTGATGAGGTGCTTGCGGTAGGCGACGCCGCTTTCATCAGTAAATGTAAAGAGCGCATCGCAAAGCTCAGGCGTGAGGGGAAAACGCTGCTCTTAGTAAGCCACGATCTTGAGGCGGTTGAGCGCTGGTGTGATGAAGCCGTGTGGCTTCACCGGGGGAAAGTTGCCGATCGCGGGGACCCGCGGCGTGTCATCGATCATTACCGAGAATTCATTGAAAAAGGGGAAGAGGAGGAACTTAAAGAAGCAGCTGAGAAAAACTCAGCGGAGGCAGCTTCAGAACCTTCTAAGGAACCTCACACTGGCCCCGCGGATAACACGGGAGAGAAAGGCGCCCAGGATTCTTCTAGCGATGAAGGGAGTGCGTCAGTCGCGGCGGGATTTACTCCTCAGCGCTGGGGCAGTCGTGAGGTGGAGATCACCAAGGTTCGCTTGGTGAAGTCGGATGATTCAGATCACCTGCTCTTTCACCCGGATGATGCGCTTACGATTGAAGTTGAATATGTGGTGCGGGACGAGGCGCATGTGGATCTTAAAGACCTCTTTTTTGGCATCGGAATCACACGCAGCGACGGGGTTCTCATCCACGGAACAAATACCGATATCGATAGGGCCGCGCTCAAGCTGTCTAAAAGCGGCATAGTTCGTTATTCCCTGGCTCGCCTTGGCTTAGTGGAGGGGAACTACCGCTTGGACGTGGCTGCTCATCGCCGAGATGGCTACCCTTACGACTACCATCAAGGGCTTCGTACTTTCGCCGTGCGCTGGGCAGGGAAGCAGGTTGGAGTCTACCTGCCGCAGAGTGAGTGGGCTTCTCTCACGGAAGGGAAAGAGGAGTCTAGCGAAAGAGGGCAGCAGGCTCGTGGCGCCGGAGTACAGGGGACTTTCTCAGCTCAGGGGAGGGCGCATGGCGAGTAGTGAGATCACCTTGGGCTCAGTTGCAGGAGCTCCTTCAAGTACGGGTGCGTGGTCGACGCAGCTTGGAACTACGGTGCAGCAAATAGTGAGGTACCGAGCGCTCTTGTGGGCGCTAGTCGTCCGCCACCTTGCCATTCGGTACCGGGGCTCGATGCTCGGCTTTCTTTGGTCGTTCCTCAATCCTTTGTGCCTGATGCTCGTGTATGTGCTCGTTTTTAAGTACTACATTCGATTTGATCAGGTAGAGCACTACACCGTATTTATGTTCTGTGGCCTTTTGCCATGGATTTGGGTGACTTCGGCTTTGAGTGAAGGTACTTCGGCCGTAGTAGGCGGCGGGCACCTTATTACGAAATCGATGTTTCCGCCTCAAATTCTGCCGACGGTGAGTGTGCTCACGAGCATGGTGAACTTTCTCCTCTCACTTCCGCTGCTCGCCATTTTTATGCTGGCTTCTGGGGTGAATGTCCCTTGGACTGCGCTGCTGCTCCCCGTGGTTATCCTCGCTCAGGCTCTCTTTCTTCTCGGTGTGGTGTGGGCGCTCAGCGCGCTCAATGTGTTCTTTCGAGACATCCAGCACATCGTTGGGAACTTGCTCTCCTTTCTGTTTTTCTTGTGCCCGATTGTATACCCCGCATCGGTGGTCCCTGAAAAATTCTTACCGCTCCTACACCTGAACCCCTTTTCGCTTTTGATTCAGTTCTATCATCAGGTACTCCTTGACGGCGTAATCCCAGATGCCTGGTCGGCTGGATTTTTTGTCGTGATAACTGCGCTCATGCTGCTTGTGGGGAGCATGGTCTTTCAACGTTATCGTGAACACTTTGCAGAATTTCTATAGGTTTGTGCATGAGCCAAAGTTCTGTGCCCTCCAAAGTAACGTCCCCCGTACATCAGCTCGTACATACCCTAAGTTACGGCGACGCTATCTCGGGCGAGGTTCTTGCCCTTCAGCGCTGCTTGAGAGAGCAGGGGAGAGAGAGCACAATCTTTGCGATTAACGTGCACCCCAAATACAAAGGTATAGCGGAGGACTATCGCACGTTCCCTAAGGACTTCACGGGAGAAGTCGTTTTACATTATTCCCTGGGCTCGCCGCTCAATGAGCTCTACCGAAGTTTAACTCGTGCGACGAGAGCCTTGGTTTATCATAATCTTACGCCGGCGCGCTGGTTCTCAAAAATCAATCCAAGGATCACTGCCGATATCGAGCAGGGCATGCGGGAGCTTCCCGAGCTCTGTAGATTAACAGACCGCTTGCTTGCGGATTCTCCTTTTAACGCGAGTGAGCTTTCCGCGCTCGGGTTCTCGTCCCAGGTTCTTGAGCTGCCGATTGATCCAAAACGCTGGGAGGAGCAAGCGAATCCGGGGATCGCTGCCATGCTGAAAGCTCAGCCCGGAATCCATGTGCTCCATGTCGGACGGCTCGCGCCTAACAAATGCATCGAAGACCTGATCAAGGCCTTTTACTTTTTGCACTACCATGTGAACCGAAACAGCTGCCTGTGGCTGGTTGGTATCGATATCGATACTGAGCTTTATTCTTTCTCTCTTAAGCGTCTTGCACGAGAGCTTGAAGTAGAACAGGCAGTTCGATTTGTGGGACCCATGGCAGATGCCGAAGTCCGGGCGCTTTATGAAAACGCGAGCGTCTATGCATGTATGAGTGAGCATGAGGGATTTTGTTTGCCCCTCGTTGAAGCCATGCATTTTGGCCTGCCAGTCGTGGCGTATGCCTCCTCTGCAGTGCCGGACACCCTGGCCGGAGCGGGAGTGCTCGTACACGAAAAGCGTCATGCTGAAATGGGAGAACTTCTTGCTGAGGTTGCAAGCAATCAGGCCCTGCGAGCGCAGCTGATCGCGAAGGGGCGGGAGCGCGTACGGGGGTTATCCTACGAGAAGTTTTCTGCGCGAGTAGCTGAGCTCTTTTTGGCGGAGAGCTCTTCGCAAAGAGAAGGCGCTTCTCAGGGAGCCCGCGCCACTGCTACTTCAGTGGGGGCCGCCTAGGGCGACGCGTGAAGACCATTGGTTTTGATACAAGCGCGCTCGATCCGACCTTTAAGGAGCATGCGACCCGCGGCATCGGTCGTTATGTGGCCGAGCTCACGCGCTTTTTCCGATCTGAATTTTCGCGTCAGGGAGAGGGGGGAGGTTCGCGGCGTGGTTTTGACGTGGCCTCCTTTGATCATCTTTCGCTTGAAAGTCATGGGGGACTTGGCGTGCGCGCGGCGACCAGTCTCATTAAAGCTTCCCCGGTCCTTCGCACCACACTTAAGCAGCAAGTTCTTTTTCCCTTCCAGCTGTCTAAGGCCGAAGGCCGCTCGTTTGCTGATGGCACCACCGTGCCCTTAGAGGCTCTGCATTTTCCGGCTCAAATGGATGCTCCCGCATGGGGAATTCGGCGCTATGCACTGACCGTGCTCGATCTCATTCCTTTAGTATGCGCCGATTTGTATCAGGCCAAAGTTTCAGGGGTAAGGTTTAGATTTGCAAGGTGGCTAGAACTCCAAGCAATTAAGAATGCGACGTTGGTGTTGTGCATCAGTGCGCACACGGCCCGCGATGTGAACCAAGTGCTAGGGGTGCCCTGGGAGCGTCTTATCGTGACTCCTCTTGGTGTGGACGAGAAGTTTTTTAGTGTGGAGAGCGCGCGAACCACAAGCGATCTCCGTTCGCGGTTTGGACTCTCCGGTATTAATGAAAAGCGGCCCCTTATTCTTTATGTGGGTGGAATCGACCCGCGTAAGAACATTGGTGTCATGATTCGCGCCTTTGCAGAGACCCTGCACCATTTTAGAAGTCGGCCGGGTGCTCCCTTACCCATGCTTTTTATGGCAGGGCGTATTCAGAAGGACCGCGAGTTTCCTGAACTCCAAAGACTCGTGAAATCCCTTGGCGTAGAGAATGATGTGGTGATGCCCGGGTATGTGGATGACGTAGATCTGCTTGCGTTATATGCCAGTGCGAAGGTTTTCTTTTTCCCAAGCCTGTATGAAGGATTTGGACTTCCGCCCCTTGAAGCTATGGCAGCAGGGCTTCCCGTGGTGAGCTCGGACACCTCGGCGATGCCTGAGGTGCTTGGTGATGCTGCCGCTTACTTTAAGCCCACGGATTATGAAGAGGCGGCCGAGGAGCTGATCTCCGTGTTGTCGGATCCTGAAAGGGCTGAGAAACTTAAAGTCGAGGGGAGAGAGCGTGCGCGCCTTTTTACCTGGCGTAAAACAGGCGAGTCCACGCTAAGAGCCTATGACAGGCTGCTCGCAGAGCACCCTGAAGGTTCCGGTGCTCGAAAGCGTGTCGTTTAGCTAGGGGGCTGTGTAGCCAGGGGGGCGTGTAGCTCTAGGGGACTGTAGTCGATGAGATATAGCCAAAAAGGGATTATTTCGAGGTCGGGAGCGACTCTCCTTGTGCTCCTTGTGACGCTCCTTGGCGCTCTTTTGCGCTATGATTTTCTTGCCGCCAACCAATTTGTTATTGATGCGGATGAAGCCATCGTCGGACTCATGGGCCTGCATATTAGCCAAGGTGCTCCATGGCCCGTGTTCTATTATGGCCAGCACTACATGGGCAGCCTTGAGCCGCTTCTTGTAGCCGGAGTATTTCGTCTCTTCGGGGTTTCCTCTCAGAGCTTGGCCGTAGTCCCCTTTGCCTTCGCCCTCGCGCTTATTCCTCTTACCTACCTTCTTGCGCGCTATGTGTGCGGTAGGGGCGGGGCTCTCGTTGCGGCGACGCTTATTGCGCTCCCGCCCACTGGCCTTGTCGTATGGAGCACCAAAGCGCGCGGCGGTTTTATTGAGGTGGTGGTGCTAGGCACCCTCGCGCTGCTGCTCACCGCACGCTGGTTAAAGCGCGAAAGACCTTCTCTCTTCGGTACCTGCCTTATTGGCTTTGTTCTCGGAATCGGTTGGTGGGTCAATAATCAGATTATCTACTTCATGCTTCCGATTGGATTTGTTTTGCTTGGGGAGCTCTTGCACGATGAGTACGCGCAATATAGCCGAGTGGTGCGCGTTGTGCAGCATGGCATGTCGGGGCTCTTTGCATTTCTTATCGGTGGACTTCCTTTCTGGTGGTACAATTTCACCCATGAGTTCGCCTCTTTTGGCATGTTCAAGCGGGCTTCGTCGGGGGATGTGCTCTCCTATGTAGGCGGGCTCTTTTCCACTGCGCTCCCGATGCTTTTTGGTGCCAAGCGTTTCTGGCAAGCGGAGGATGTCTTTCCTGGCGCGACTGCTTTGGCCTATACGCTCTACGGCCTGATGGTTCTTAGCTACCTTGTTCTGCGAGCCCGTCACATCGCGGGACTTAGTGTACTCAAGGTCGACACCAAGAAACCGCTCGAGCTTTTCTCCCTTTTTGTGCTCGGCTCTTTATGCACTTTTGTTTTTAGTTCGTTTGGGTGGCTTTATGAAGCACCGCGCTATCTTCTCCCGCTCTATGTAGGGCTCTTTATCCTTGTGGGGTTTGTGCTTGAGCAGTGGTATCAGCGCATGCGCGGGGTAGGGATTATCTCTTTTGCCATCTTGCTTGGGCTCTCTTTAAGCTCAAGTTACTTAGGTGGCCGTGCGATTCCTGGAGAACCCCTTGTGCACCAGGGGGAGCGAGTAGCAAAGGACCATACTGAACTACTCAATTGGCTTACGCAGAATAAAGTCTCTTGGATTCGAACAAACTATTGGATTGGGTACCGCGTAGCATTTGAAACGCAGGAATCAGTACGATTCTTAACGTATCAAGATCCGCAGTACGAACGAATTGAATCGTATCGCCAGGAAACGTCGGCTTTTGACCCCTCATCCTTTCCTCTGGTGCTCGTTCCTTCACAAGGTGAAGCCGTCTCGCGAGCACTTACTCTTATGGGGTACCAGTTTCACGCCGAGAGGCTATCTGGCTATGACGTGATAAGCGAGATTCAGCCGAGTCAGCGTAACTTGCTGCCCGTGAGCCGCGAGGCTTTTTCGGCAGAATCTAATCCCCAGAAGCTCGCCGCCAGTCTTGCGGTTGATGGATCCGTTGCAACAAGATGGGGTACCGGAGAGCCGCAGCGTCCAGGTCAGGAATTTACACTTCGACTTACCAAGCCACTACCTCTTCGTGCGATCGCCTTTGAGATGGCGGCATGGCCACATGACTTTGCGCGCGGCCTCTCGATAGAGCTCGAACTTCCTAGTGGTGAAAGGCGCCCACTTTTTGATCCAGAAGGGTGGGGCCCTATTCGCTATTATATTGAACGTACCACGCGCTTTGATTTTCTTTTTCCGGCCACAGAGGTTCAAGCGGTGCACTTTAAGCAGCTAGGCAGCGATCCTATTTTTGATTGGACCCTGGCTGAGGTGTGGCTTTATCAATGAGAGTTTGGCCTGATTGCAGTTACTGGAGAGGTTTCGGATCCTTTTCCCAATCCGACTTTCTTTTCTCTGCTGCTTCTACCTCAGCAACTGCTTCTTCAAGCAGCCGAACTGTTTCAAGAAACGATTCCGTCTTCTTTCTATCTTCAGGGTTCGCCTTTTCCAGCAAAGCAGGCTGAGAATTCAGGAACTCTCTAATATCGCCTGCGACCTTATGGATGTTCTTTTGGTCAATGTGAATCGTTCGCTGATACTCTAATAAGGGAGCTAGTTCACCCTTGAAGGTCGCGATTGGCTGCGACCCGTCGGGATAGCCAAGGTGCTTTTCTATCCCGCTTAGGCCAGAAGAAATTGAAGCAGCAAGATATTGCAGCTTAAACCTAAAACTATAGTAGCCGGAATGATGAATGGCGCCTGCAATGTCCGTGAGCCAGGCATGTAAGTTTTTCACACGCAAAGCAGGGTCAATCTCAGGAGAGGTTTTTAGAAACTCAGAGACTAAGAGTAAATCCTGAACCTCTCTGCCGTAGGCTTCAAGCTCCCTTCGAAATGTTTCTTTGGGAGAGCGCTTCAAGGGATTGTTAACCTCATGTTCCCCTTGCACCGCGTGCTGAAATTCGTGCCCAAGTGATCCCACCGTTGCAAAAAAAGAATCTGAAGCCGAGATTCCTGAGAACGTAAAAAGCCGAAAAGGTTGTGTCTGGGTTTGCTTGGTCGATCTTTCCTCTGTCGTTACTTCCCCCGCTACGTAGGCGGCTTTAAGTTCCATAGGAGCAATCGTCTCTCGAATGACGCCGAAGAAGGGGTGGTTAGGCGGCATGTTCTCAAGTGGGGGCGCAACTGGAATCAGTGCGGCTAGGCGTGCTCGCCGTTCTCCTTCGGAGCCAACTGCTTTCTTCCAGAGATAATGAGCAGAGTTAATGATAAGCAGCTGCTCAGGGGAAAAATGAGTGGCGTCTTGGGCCTTGATGAACTCTTGACCTGGGGGACACCGTATAGGGAGGTCATACTCTATCACGATTGGAGCTTTGGACTTTGCCGGTGTTTTAAGTTGGCTGGAAGGAACCTCCGGCGCCTTCTGTGGGGTGGGCTGGGGCGGAGGCGCCGCGCGTTCGCAGGATCCAAGGAGACTGAGCGAGAGAGCCGCCGCAAAAGATAATCCGCGTTTTGTGGAAAGAGAGGGCATGACAATCACCTAAATAATGGCGCGAGAATTCACCGGAACATTTTATACAGGCCCCCGGGTGGTTATGGGAGATAGGACAGACAAAGTGTCATTCGGTGCCCCAAATATTCTGAATGCATCTCAGACTGGAGATCCTGGGCCTCCCTTGAACCAGGATGCCGCTCCAGGATCTCCAGTCGCACCCGGCATCTCGTGATCCCATGTGCGCCTGCCGACAAGTTCCTAAGTTTATGAAATAGTTAAATTTAGCTCGCCCACATCGCGATTGAAGCGAGGCGGCCATATGCCAGGTGGAGTACGAGAGGTGGATTGGGTAGTCTCAGATCAATATTATGTTCTCTTCCTACTTGAATGTTCGAGGAAACTCTGTCGAAGGGGTTAAGAAGGGATTAGCGCGGAGACACGGAGACCGCGGAGGGTTTAGGTCCTGCGTAACCTCGAACGATGCGCACGATTCCATCCTTAAGC
>JBIKWF010000165.1:0-6861 GCA_044356455.1 Bdellovibrionota bacterium
GCCTACTCACAGTTCCCAAAGCGCTGGTGGACGAACTTGGCGCTTCCCCCGAAGATTCTGAGGGATTGGTTGAGAAGGGTAGAGACATAGAGGGCGTGCGGGTGTCGGCGCTCCTGCGCTGGGTTGACGGTATTTGGCGCGTGAGTATGCGGTCGCGAAGTGCGGTTTGGAACGTTTCCGAGCTTGCCCAGGAGTTCGGGGGTGGTGGACATAAAGTTGCTGCGGCGTTTCGATGGAAGCGTAGCCAAGAAGAGCTTGAAGCGGCGCTCATTCCGAAACTTATGCTCGTGGCAAGAGGTTCAGGCTCATGACGCAGGAGAATACCAAGACTTCTGAGTGTCGTGAGGAGAACTCCGCGATGCTGGGCTCGGTAAAAGCGGGCTCTGTAACCCCTGGCTCTTCCGTTTCTGGCACTGCTGCTGCGCTCTCTGGCGTACTACTGGTGGATAAACCGGCCGGGATTACGTCCGCAAAAGTGGTGTCTTTGGCTCGTAAGCGTCTTGGGATCAAGCGCATTGGTCACGCGGGTACCTTAGATCCTCTGGCGACTGGCCTTCTGGTGCTCTTGGTGGGAAATGCCACTCGACTTGCCTCCTACGCTGAAGGCGGAGCCAAGGAATATGTAATTGAGATTCTGCTCGGTCGCCGGACTTCGACCGACGATACCGAGGGTGAGACGCTTTCCGAGTCCCCTGTTCTTTGTACCGGCGAGGAGGTGGTGCGAGCACTTGCCGGCTTCCAGGGAACCCTCAGGCAAATTCCTCCTCAGGTCTCAGCCATAAAAGTTGATGGTGAGCGGGCCTACGACCGAGCGCGGCGGGGAGAAACCACCGAGCTGCAAGCGAGGGAAGTGGTTGTCTTTTCTCTCGAGGTTCTTGAGGTCGCCTTGCCACGAGTGAGCGCTCGCGTGGCATGTTCCAAAGGGACCTATATGCGTTCGATAGCGCGCGACCTTGGCGAGCTGCTTGGCTGCGGCGCCTGTATTTCTGCTATTCGCCGAACAAAGAGCACTCCTTTTACGGTGGAAGAGGCCTGCACTCCCGAAAACATTTCTGACCAGGGCCTATTGGCCTGGGATCGCCTTTTGCCCCGCGCTCAAATTTGCAGGGTAAATGACGCCACCGCTGCTCAGCTTCGGAATGGGAATAGTTCTGTGCTTCTTGCTCGCCCTTGTGGCGAGGCTGTGGAAGGCCTGCGTGTGCCTTCTGCGCCAGGGGAGGAGCTTGCCATTTATCATGGCAAGTCTGATTCGCGGGCTCTTGGGCTTTTGGTGTATGGTGAGGGCCGTTGGACGATTGGACTTAACATCGCGCGGTAACCTTTAAACGGGGAGCTAGGAGGGAGGGTATGCCAGGTATCGTAGTCAGCGGGGCCCAGTGGGGCGACGAAGGGAAGGGAAAGCTTGTCGATTTTCTGGCGGGTGCCGCCGATGTTGTCGTGCGTTTCCAGGGTGGCAATAATGCAGGTCATACCTTGGTCGTTAATGGCAAAAAGACCAAATTGCAGCTTACTCCCTGCGGTATTCTTCATCCGCACACGCGCTGCGTTATTGGAGCAGGGGTAGTCGCTAATCCGCGTATTCTTGCCAAGGAATTTAAGCAGCTTCAGGAAATGGGAATTCAGGTTACCCCTGATCGCCTTCTCATCGACCGGGATGCGCACCTTGTGCTTGATTACCACCCGATACTCGACAAGGCGCGCGAAGCCTCTCTTGGAGAGCAGAAGATAGGAACTACGGGGCTTGGCATCGGACCCGCCTACGAAGATAGGGTCGGAAGAAAGGGAGTTCGGTTTGGTGATTTGTTTACCCTCGAAGAGCTTAAGCCGCGCCTAGAAGCTCTCGTCGCAGAAAAGAATTTGATTCTTACTCACATTCTTAAGTCTTCTGAGCAGGTTTCCTTTAAGGACGTGTGGAACACCATTACAGAAGCACACCAGCTTCTTTTGCCCTATGTGGGGAATGCCAGCCTCTTCCTTGATAAAGAGTTGAAGCGCGGTTCGCGTGTGGTGTTCGAAGGGGCTCAGGCGGCACTGCTTGATGTTTCCTTTGGGACCGTTCCTTTTGTGACGTCCTCATCGACTATTGCCGGCGCGGCCTCAACAGGCTGCGGTATTGGTCCCCACCACTTAAACTACGTACTCGGAGTTGCAAAGGCGTACACGACTCGCGTGGGAAGTGGCCCCTTCACGACTGAGCTGCTAAACGAGACAGGAGATCTCATTCGAGAGCGAGGCGGTGAGTTTGGTACGGTGACGGGCAGGCCCCGTCGTTGTGGCTGGTTTGACGCGGTCGCTTTGAAGCGCGCTATTCGTCTCAATGGCTGCACTTCCGTTGCACTCATGAAGCTTGATGTCTTGTCCGGAATAAAGAGCTTAAAGATTTGCACGGGATATCGCGTGGGGTCTGAGCTCTTAGAAGATCTTCCCCCGACGCTTACCCAGCTTGCAGAGGTGAAGCCTGAATACGTTGAATGTGAGGGCTGGTCGGACTCGATTGAATCCGCCAGGTCATTGGAGGATTTGCCGCCTCAAGCCCGGAGCTACGTTCATCGCATCGAGTCGCTTATCGAGTGCCCCATAAGTATGGTGAGCGTGTCACCTGAGCGCGACGCCACTATCATGTGCCCCGCAGGTAGGTGGATTCAGCAGTTTGCTGCGCGTGCGTAATTGGTAAGGACGGATATGGAACAGAATGAAAAGGTAAGTACTTACTCAGCGTCAGCGGCGAAAGGCGCGTCAGCCCATGCGAAGGGGCGCGTGCTTGTGGTGGATGACGAAGAAAGTATTCGCCGAACTCTTGGGGCCATTCTAAGCGACGAAGGGTATTCGGTGCAGTTTGCCGAAGATGGCATCGCGGCTCTGCGAGCCATAGAGCAGGGGGCTGCTGCGCAGGCACTGCCCTCGGCTGTCATCCTTGATATCTGGATGCCTGGCATGGACGGTCTCGAGGTGCTTGCACGCCTCAAAGCCCTGCACCCCGAGCTCCCGGTCATCATGGTAAGTGGTCATGCCACCATTGCGACGGCGGTGAAGGCTACTCGCCTTGGCGCCGTTGATTTCATTGAAAAACCCTTGGATCTTAACGCCATCGTGCAGGCAGTGAAGCGCGTGCTTTCGGCTTCTCCGGCAGCGTCTCAGCTGCTGCCTGGAAAACTTGAAGCTGCGGCTTTACAGGCGGGGCATTCTGCTCTCGACCGCTCTCGGCTTAATCGCTTGGTGTTTAGTCGTCAGACGATGCGTGGGCAAAAATTCCCCCAGCGCACCCTCGCGAATAGTGCCCTTCTCTATGGACAGGGTCTTCATTCTGGTAAAAAGAGCGGTCTCATTCTTGAGCCTCTGCCGGCCGATTCGGGGATTCATTTTGCAAGCGTGTCTGAGACCGCGATTGTGCCTGCCCACGTGGATTTTGTTGAGTCAACTGGGTTTGCCACTACCGTGCGCTTAGAGCAGACCCAAGCGGGAACAATAGAACATCTCATGTCGGCGCTGAGCGCTTATGGGGTAACCAATTTGCTGATTAAGTGTAACGGCGAGGTCCCCGTTCTCGATGGCTCTGCGAAAGAATTCTGCGCCCTTTTTGATGATGTGGGCGTGGTGGACCAGGCAGGGGACGCCTATGCGATTAAGGTCACGGAGCCTGTTCGTATCGGGAACGATAAGGAGTTTCTTCTCATCGAGCCCGCTGATGATTTCACGATAGATTATACCTTAAGGTATCCCGCTCCCATTGGTGAACAGCACTTCGTCTTCACCCTTTCAGATGTCGACTCCTACAAGCGCGAGATCTCAGGCGCTCGCACGTTTGGCTTCGTAAAAGACGTCGGCATGCTGCAGCAACAGGGGCTAGCCCTCGGAGGACGTTTCGACAACTTTGTGCTGCTGGGCGAAGAGGGGGTTATCAATACCACTCTGAGGTATCCGAATGAGCAGGTGCGTCATAAGATTCTCGACGCGATTGGGGATCTTTACCTTCTCGGCCGCAGGCTTCAGGGCAAAATTACTGCCCAGATGACGGGTCATTCAGATAACGTAAAGCTCGCGCAGAAGCTGGCAGGCATGCTTAAGGCAGCGGGGCAGTGATAGGGAACCTCTGAAAAACATCGCAATTTTTTTTCTCTGTGAACTCTGTGCCCTCTGTGGTTTTTTCAACAATTTAAATCAACCACAGAGGGCACGGAGGCGAATCATTTTCAGGGGCTCCTAATGCAAAGTCACCAAAGATAAATTCTCGTGCTTACGCCGCATGATTTTGCGGCGCAAGCACGAGAAAAGGTTACACTGCCGCGAGCTGCTCAGTTGATTCTTCAAGCACGTGTCCCTTCAGGTGAAAAGGAACCTCTTGGTACCCTGAGGTGTGCATAGTGTAAGTTCCGCGGCCCGAGGTCAGCCCTCCGAGTACTCGCCCATAGTCCAGCATCTCTGCGAGAGGCACCTCCGCTTGAATTTCTTTGGCGGTGCCTCTTCCATCTAGTCCGAGGATTTTTCCGCGGCGACTGGTCAGGTCTTTAATGGCAGCTCCTGCGCATTCTTCAGGCACTACCACTCGAACGCTCATGATGGGCTCAAGAAGCACGGGAGATGCTTCTTGGTAAGCGGCCTTAAAGCCAAGTGATCCAGCGACCTGAAAGGCATAGTCAGAAGAATCCACGTCATGGAATGAGCCATCGTAAAGTGTCACACGTACGTCAACGACGGGATAACCTCCAAGGCCACCTTTTTGCATGGCTTCTTGAACGCCCTTGCGGACCGAGGGGATATACTGTTTAGGAATCACACCGCCGACAATATTGTCGACGAATTCGAAGCCAGAGCCTCGCGCGAGAGGTGTGAGTTCAATCCACGTATTTGCAAATTGTCCGTGGCCTCCTGTTTGTTTCTTGAGTTTCCCTTGAGCCTTCGCAGAGCTCTGAATTGTTTCTCGGTACGGCACTTTAGGTGCTTTTAACGTTGCGTGAGCGCCAAATTTTCGTTCGAGGCGCTCCAGCGTCACTTCGATGTGCGTTTGTCCCATGCCGGCCAGGATGAGTTGATGAGTCGCCTCATCCCGATAGAAGTGCAGAGACGGATCTTCGTCCGCAAGTTTCATAAGGGCTGCAGAAACCTTATCGTCATCTTTGCTCCCGGTTTCAACTGCAAACCTCACTGCAGGTTCAGCAAACTGCACGTGTGGATAGACAATCGCCTGTTCGGGTTCACAAACCGTTTCCCCGGTATGGGTGTCGTCAAGCTTCGCTATGGCTCCGATTTCACCAGCTGACAGGACTTGCACTTGCGCAAGTTCTTTCCCTTGAAGCAGATAGGTGTGTCCCGCCTTCTGGCGCATGTTGCGGGAAGAATTCAGGAGCTGCTGATTACTCTTCACTTGCCCGGAGAACACTCGCACGATGGAGAGTTTTCCAAAGAAGGGATCTACCGTGGTTTTAAGAACCTGAGCGGAGAACGGTTCCTCCGTCTTGCACGAACGCGTGAGTACCTGCTCTTCGTGCCCCATGGCATGTCCCTTGACGGGGCGAAGGGTGTCTCTTGCCATCGGCGAGGGGAGGCATTCCACAAGGAAATCGAGTAAGAGGCTTACGCCGATGTCCGTCTTGCCAGAACCGCATAGTACGGGAACAAACTTGCGCTCAAAGCATGCGGTGCGCAGGGACTCGAGGAGCTCCTCAAACGGAATCGTTTCGCCAGCTAAGTAACGTTCAAGGAGGGCATCGTCATTCTCGGCGATGCGCTCAACGAGATGGGTACGCGCGCGAAGGAGTTCTTCGCCCATAGCATCAGGCGTCGAAATGATTGTCTCTTTCGCTCCTTCGACGATGCGAGTCTTCCGAGCCAAGAGATCGACCACGCCGATGAGCTGTTTCTTGTGCCTGATCGGGAATGACAGAGGCTCAACCGGGCGTTTTAGCGTCTGTTCAATGACGGAAAGCGCGGTATTTAAGTTTGCTTGCTCGTCATCTATCTGATTAATGAAGCCCAGACAAGGAATGCCCGCTTCTTCAAGCATGCCCCAGAGCCGCTCCGTTTCTGGCTTTACTCCTTCGGTGCCGGTGAAAAGAAAAAGTGCGCCATCAATCCCAGGAAGAACGCCTCGAGTGCTCTCTAAAAAGTTGAAGGAGCCTGGAGTGTCGACAAAATAAATCGCGTGATTCTTCCACTCGAGATGTCCAAGGTGAATGGTAACTGCAAGGTGATGCTGAATTTCCTCAGGCTCCGTAAGCATGGCTGCCTTGCCCTGCTCAACGTTGCCCTTCTGTTTTATTGCTCCGCTTTTGTAGAGCATGCTCTCGATGAGACTTGTTTTCCCCGCTCCCGCATGCGCGATGACCGCAATATTGCGGATAGCAGAGGGACCTTTTATGCCTAAAGTAGGATTCCTGGATGAGGTAGCGACTGGATTTTTTGAAGACATATGACCTCGCTTGCTGTCTTTGTTACGGCTTCTTTGCTTCGCGTGAGCGCCCCTATCGAATGGACGCTCGATGCACAAAAGAGACAACCGGAGGTGCGAAAATTCAGTGCCAGAATTCTGAAAAGTTCTGGGCGCTGCGCCGCCTCAGATCGTTTCCAATGAGAGCAGAGGAGCACGAACTGAGAGTACGCCTTTGGTCGGCAAAAACAATTAACGATTGCAGAAACGTTTACGCGCTCCTGCTTAGGTTAGTAGGAGACTCAAGTTTGCTGATTTTTTGAGACTCAAAGAACGCGCGAGGCTATCGATCGTCATCCGCAGACGAGGAGGTGTTGGGCTCTTCTAGCCCTCTGAGTGAGGCCGCGCGTGCCTTGCGGGCGTCATGAAGCGCGTGCATCAAGCCCTGAGTGGTTATCCAAGGCCCTACAAAGTGCCTTGAAAGAAATTGAGCAGGG
>JBIKWF010000166.1:0-6847 GCA_044356455.1 Bdellovibrionota bacterium
CTCCCATAACCATCAATATCCCTCTTAAGGGAGCGCTGTCTCAGCAGAATATTCGTGTCAATGTGCCAAGTACGTTTACCATTGCAGTTGATACCAATCCTGACTCCATGACAAATGCAGCAGTGCGACTGCTCGACCTCAAGCAAAGTGATATTGAACTCATGGCCACGGAAATTATTCTTGGTCAGCTTCGTCTCACGATTGCGTCACTTACGATTGAAGAGATCAATCAGGATAGAGAGCGCTTCTTGGAGGCAATTCGGAAAAATATTCAACCCGAGCTGCAAAAAATTGGGCTCTCGCTCCTCAACGTAAATCTGACTGATATCACTGATGAGTCAGGCTACATTGATAGTATTGGAAAAAAGGCTGCCTCAAC
This sequence comes from Bdellovibrionota bacterium, assembly GCA_044356455.1. GTDB lineage: Bacteria > Bdellovibrionota_C > UBA2361 > UBA2361 > JBGSMV01 > JBGSMV01. The sequence continues at coordinate 380 of JBIKWF010000166.1, forward strand.
GGCAATTAATCAAGCAAAAATTGATGTCGCCATTCAGACGAAGTTAGGAGACGTCGGTTCTGCAGAAGCCGACAAAGAGAGGCGCGTGCAAGTAGCGGCACTTCAAGCCGAAGCCATCCGCGGTGAAAACACCTCGCAGGCGTCGATTGCGGAATACAATGCAACCCTGGCGGAGAAATCTGCTGAGGCAAATAGACGAGGAGTGGTTGCTGAACAGCTCGCCGAAGTGGAAATTCAGGCGGCGAAAGCTCAAGCCGAAGAGAAACGCCTTGTGGCGGAGCAAATTGTTCCGCGTGAGATTGATAAGCGAAAGATTGTCATTGATGCCGAAGCCGAGGCTCAGAAGCAGCGCACCGAGGCACAGGGCCAAGCCGATGCCATTCTATCAGTGCAGACAGCAGAGGCTATTGGTATCCAAAAAACTTTGGACGCTAAGAGTGCCGGTTATCGGCAATTGGTAAGCGCGTGCGGAGATAACTCACGAGATGCCGCCACCATGTTGCTTGTTGAGAAGCTTGAGCAGATTGTGAAGCTCCAAGTCGAAGCAATCAGTAATATTAAGATAGATAAGATCACCGTGTGGGACGGGGGCAATGAGCAAAACGGCTCTGCCACTGCAAACTTCATGAGTAACATGGTAAAAAGCCTGCCCCCTCTGCATGACGTCGCAGGCATGGCGGGGGTAGATCTGCCATCTTATCTTGGAGGTGTAACGAAGGCCGAGGCAAAGGCTAACAGTTAAGCAGCCCTCCTTGCTCCGCAATAAAAAGGATTTCTCCCGGAAAGCGCATGTGCTTTCTGATAAAAGAGGTATGCAGGCGCATGGAGCCGTCAACGTACCGTTCTCGCAGTGCCTTCATCCCACGCTTGAAGCATTCATTCAGTGCATGGAATACGATAGTAGGGCCATCAATTGGCAATTCAGGGTTCGTAGAGCAATATCCTGTTAGGAATGCTGAAGTCATTGCGGCGGCCTGAGATGAGCCGTAGTGATGACAGCCCTGCCTTACAAACGCATGGAGCGCGTAGCCAAGATCGTTGTAGGCGCTTCCCAGTGCCACGTCATCAAAGTCAAGAATAGCGCCACGAGTGCCGAGATTGAGCACGTTATGCGGATGAAGGTCCCGGTGGATAAGCTGAGTAACGGGCTCTGAAACTTTGGCTGCATGTGGGGCAAGGCTCTCAAGAAGTTCAAGTGCGCGCATTGCGGCGTCGGCGTGTGCTCTCACCTCCTCAGTCGCTTCATCTTGGGGCGCAACTGCGGCGCGAGATGCAATCTCGAGAAACTCAGCACGAGTAACGCCGATCGAGTTCGGAATCGTTGCACCATTGGCCCTGAGCGTGGAAAGTAGATTCCTAGATTCTGGTTGATTAGAATACTCGCGAAATGTGGCGTGAAGGCGCCCAATCTCAGCTCCGACTAAACCCTGTTCGCTCTCGGACCCTGAGAAGAAGCCATGAGACGCGATGAAGGGGAAACACACCCAGCTGTGTGCCTGATCACTATCTCGCAGAGAGAATTCGCCCTGCCGTGTCTGAAGGTAGCGAGGAGCGATAACTCCTCGGGCTGCAACAAAGTCTAGCAGAAGTCGGAGTGATTCTATTGCCTCGGGTGAGCTGTTCTTGATGGCAGCTCGAACGAGGAGGCTCTCACTTGCAGGCTCTGTCGCTACGTGGAAATTCCCCGAGCCTCCATATCCTGTGCAGCGAGTGACTTCTCGCAGTGTTGCATTCGTAAACTTGCGGGCAGCTCCCAATACCTTCGACTGGAGCCCCGCGTCCACCGCCTGCTCAGGCATAACAACGGGCGAGTGATTTATTGCGACAAAATCATGATGCAGTTTCGTGCGGTTTGTTTCAGGCGTGGAGAGGGGTGGGGGCGGAGAGCCCGGTGTTTGAAGAGGCGAGGGTAGAGGTTTTTCAGGGTCCATATTCCCAATTGCCGTGCGTCACCGTGGAGGCGGAAAGAATAGTTCGTGATCGAGATACAGGCATAGACGGCCATAGGCGCTCGCAACGACCGCGAGACGCTCAGGCGTCATGCCTCTTACCTCTGGATTGTAGTAGCGGACGAGTACAGGCTTGAGTTCGAGAAGAAGGTGCTGAGCTCGATCAAGCAAGATCTCCCCAAACCGCTTTGAATCGATAGCGCGAATTGTTTCGAAGAACATGTGGTAATCTTTTCCCGAAACATCCGTGTCGTTGGCAAGGGTAAGAAAGGATGGCTCCGCAACCCGGCCACCGTGGTTGGTGCATACGGTAAAATCGACGATTGGCTCCCCGGATTTACGAGAGGAAAGACTCATGCTGAAGTTGTGAACTCGGCTTCGGGTGTCTCGCTCTACAGGCCTCTCAATTCTTAACACGAGAGAGCTCCACCCCATGGCGTTGTTAATCGCGACTAAGAGTTGGCCTCGATCGGAGCCTGCAAATTGCAAGAGTTGCTGCGCGATAGAGTTTTCAGATACGACTGATTCGGGCGGGAAGTTGCGCGCATAATCAGGGATAGGAGCTAGCACGATAGTCCCGGAGACGACGGGATCAGACAAAATCTCAGGTTTCATATGGGCAGCTGGGGTCATCGACGCTGATGGCATGTTCTGAATCCTTTATGTATGCCGCCCATTGGGCTGATCACGAAAGCTTTTAGCTTCAACTGTGCGCCGCGGCTATCAAGCGCTGCCTAGAAGTTGTGAAGAAATGGCGAGCTAATGTTCAAATGCCCCATTGAGCAATTCTGCCGCCACTTGAACTTGTTCCGGTGTTCCCTTAATAACAATCGACCCTTTACTTGTGAGTGGCCCTTCAATCTTATTTTCGGAGGACCATGGGATTCTCAGTTCGTTCAACCTTTCAAGTGCTCCACAAAATCTATCAGCTGCAGGGGAAAAGGTCCCAATTTCAAAATCAAAGGTTGCAGAACGCACATCCTGACGCACAGGAACTCTACGATCTATGGAGGTGGGAACTGGTATTTTTGCCATACGTCACTTGCTAACTAAGTTCTTTGCGAGGCGGCGATAGTAACACCTTCCTTACTCTTAAAAAAATTGCTGGGCTATGCGCGGCAGCTTCAAACAGTTCAATGAGGCCAATAGGTTGGGTGAGTTTTTGACCTTTTGGTGCAGAAATCGATTTCGCCAAAGTGGCTGAGCCCCAAGCCTCATTGATTAGCGGCGCAAGAGCGCCTACCGCTAAGAGGAGCGTAAGGCATCAATAACCTTAAGCCGCGCAGCGCTGAGCGCCGGAAAGAAGCTTCCTATCAGTCCCATAAGGCAGGCGAACAGAATGCCAGAGACCACAACGCCAGGGGTGAGAGTGAATCCAAACCGAATGTCGGAGAAGGTATCGAAGTTAGTAGTGGAGATGCTTGCAAAACTCGCAAGCGAGGCGATAAGAGTGCCGACAATTCCCCCTATAAGTGAGATAGCTACGCATTCAGAAGCAAAAGCGCGGAAGATCTGAAAGGGTCTAAAGCCAAGGGCCCTTAGAATGCCGATTTCATGCTTACGACTTGCCACTGCTGAATGCATGGTAATTACCGCGCCTAGAATGGCGCCGATGGAGAAGAAGATACTAATCGTGATGCCGATTGCAGAAATGAAGGTTGCAAGAATCTTGCTCTGGCTCTCATAGAACTCACTTTCTCGGCGCACCACGACACTCATGCGGGGGGAGTTCTCTATGCGGGCTTTAAAGGTCTCAAACTGAGCGGGATCCGTGAGGCGAAAGGTTAAGCTTGAGAACTGCTCTCTGCGGAACACCGGCATGAGGACCTCCGTATCTCCCCAGACCTCGGAGCTAAACCCGGAATTGCCTGCGGAGAAAATACCTACGACATTCCAATCTAAACCACCGATGCGAAGGGAATCTCCTATCCCTGTTCCTGCAAATTTTGCATAAATGGCGCTACCTACCATTACCTCGCGGGTGCCAAAAGCGGGGAGTCGGCCACTAGTAATGGTGATGCCCTGGCGGAGAACGAGCGCGTCCTTAGTCACCCCACGAACGGTTACATTGCTTGGGCTCCCATCGCTGCGTTTGCGGAGGGACGCCACGATTACAGAGTCGGTGGTTACAATGGGCGTCAGGTTAGGGTGGCGTGCTATCGCCTCATCCGCGAGAAGCGCATTTGAGTCGTCGCGCTTTACACCGCTCTGAATCTCATTTTGAGCTCCGTTTCTGATCACAATTATATTGAGTGGAGATCCTGTGCCTTTCAGTGTCTCGCGGATGCCGTTGGAAAGCATGAGAGTCGCTACAAACACCATCACCACCAGCGCAATCCCAGCAATGGTCATGAGTGAGCTAGTTTTCCGCGCGGTCAGATAACGAATATTGTAACTCAGCTCAAGAGCCATCTTATTCTACCCTCCTGAGGGCTTCAGTAACTTTGAGACGGGCGATGCGGTAGGCAGGTATTCCACCAGCGACACTCCCCACCACGATGGCGGCCGCCGCGGAAGCAGCAACGGTCCAGGGCTGTAGCGCAAAGAGGGGGAAAAAATCGACTAAGCTGCCAAAGACGGTACGCGGCGGGAGGCTAAACACTACGAAGAGAATGGCGCATAGGAGTAAGAAACCTGAGCAACTAATCACGAGCGCTTCGCCGCACAGCAGCCCCCAGATTCGGCCGGAGGAGAAGCCTAGTGACTTGAGGACGGCGTACTCTCGGAGGCGCTCACCGGAAGACATAAGCATCGTGTTTGTGAGGACCAGCAGCATAATCGCGATTACGATGTAAGAAACAAAAACAAGGGTCGTAATAATAGTCGATGACATAGAGACAAATCCCTGCACAAAGGCAGTTTCTGTCTCCGTAAGTGTTTCGAAGGGACTATTGGCAAATTTCGTATCAATTGCTTTTGACACCACGGCCGGATCCGTACCGGACGCAATTTGCACCGCAAAAAATCCAATGTGGTCAGGCTGGCGCAATATCTCAGCCCGGTTACGCTCATTGAGATAATCCCAGCGGAAGTACATAGTGCGCGTATCTGTTTGAGAGTCGCGTCCTTGGAAAATTCCCACGACGTCAAACTCCCAAAGTCCAGGAAAAATAGTTCCTTGAATCTGAAGGCGCTCACCAACTTTGATATTATATTTTTCCGCTACCTCACGACCGACTAAGGCTGCTTGGCGATTGGTGCGGAATTTTTCCCGCATCTCGGGAGTAATTTGCATTTCAGGATAAACATCAAGGTACGCATCATTGATGGCAAATTGCTGAAACCGCACCCGCTCATTACGCAGTAATCCACCAAACCAGTTCCCGTAACCTGCCTTTTCCACTCCTGGGGTCGAAAGAACGGCATCGTAATAAGAAACGGGGAGATAGAACATGAGAGATACGGCATTTCGGACGACGAGCCGGTTCTTAGCGGTGCGCTCCACTCCGGACATCCAAGCACCGATGACCGTATGAATGAAACAAAAGGCGAGTAAGGCAACCGTAACTCCGATCGTTGTGAGCGAGCTCCGCAGCGGGTGCCTGAAGGCGTTCCGAAAGATAAGGCGTATCAAGTCCTGCATAGCGCGATTACTTTTTAGAGGCTCACTTAGAGATTAATTTGCCTTTATCGAGCTGAACGATGCGGCTGGCGAATTCGGCGGCCGCGGAGTCATGGGTTACCATGAGAATCGTTTTCCCGTACTCTTTGTTTAGCCGTTGCAGAAGAGTGAGTACCTCGGTCGCTGAATTTCGGTCCAAGTCTCCGGTGGGCTCATCGGCGACGATAAGCAAAGGATCGGTGACGATGGCGCGGGCGATAGCGACGCGCTGCTCTTGTCCACCCGAGAGTTGGCGAGGGAAATGATGCACACGATCCCCAAGGCCAACGACGTCAAGTGCGAAGGCGGCACGTTCGCGGCGCTCTTTTACCTTCATGGGAAGCAGGGAGAGGGGCAGCGCCACATTCTCGAGTGCCGTGAGCACGGGGAATAAATTGTAGAACTGAAAGATAAACCCTACCGATCGCGCTCTCCAATCGGTGAGCTCGCGCTCACTCATCGAAGTGATAGTAGAGCTTCCTACCACCACACTGCCACTGTCCGGGCGATCGATGCCCGCAATGAGATTAAGTAGGGTGGTCTTTCCAGAGCCGGAGGGGCCCATGAGCGCAATGAAGCTTCCCCCTGTTATCTCCATCGACAATTCATCGAGCACCGTTATCTTTTCGCCGCCACGATTGTAACCTTTGCTTACGCGGTTCACGCTAATCGGTGGGGCCTCATAAGGGGCAACTGAAGCAGCGGTATTCATACGGTATCTCTTACTCAGTCTCTAGCCGTCATGTCTCACGGGATCCCTCACGGGTCCGTGAGACTGCGTTGGAAATCCGCCATCCAGGCGGATTTCCAACATCGCGCACCTGCGAGCGCCGCCTACACAGCGTCGCCCTCCGGTGCGCTCCAAATCGCTCCCTTCGGTCGCGATTTGCTAACGCCATCCGGGCGTTAGCTAGCCTG
>JBIKWF010000063.1:0-24602 GCA_044356455.1 Bdellovibrionota bacterium
CGAATGTTCAGGATAACTAGCAATTATGCTAAGGCACGGAACTGAGCAAAATCTCGATTCTACCTCCCCTCCGCGGTCTCCGTGTCTCCGCGCTAATCCCTTCTTAACCCCATCTACAGAATTTCCTCGAGCATTCAAGTAGGAAGAGAGCATTGCTCTCTCTGCGTTCGCTAAGGCGGAGTGCCCGAACTGCGAGGAGGCTCCAAAACATGTGGCAGTAAAAATCTCCTAAGGGAGAGACTCCTAGCGGAGATCTGCGTCGTTAAAGAAGGTTCCTAAGAACGAGCGCAATATGAACAGGCCCACAGATAGCCCAATGAAAGATAGAGGAAGCATAAGAGAGCGCCTGTTGTTTACGGGCGCTGCAGTGCAATCGACATTTGGGGGCTGGCTGGCGCTTTCCACAGTTTGAGCAGATGAGTCGGTAGAAATCTTTCTTTTTGAAGCAAGTGGTCTACGTCCAAAGGGAACGATCAACAGAAAAATTCCGATAAGCATACTTAGCAGCATGAGAAGCGCGCCGATAGTGCCCTCGGTGTATGTCAGAACTGCGTTCAGAAATTCATCCATCGGGTCTTAACTCCTCTCCCACTCCTTTTCTTTAACTTCACGGCACCGAACCTACCCGCACAATCAGAGCCCTTATAGGCTCGCGCACGGAGCTCTCATACTTCTTGCAGTTTAGGATGGCTCTGATGTCAGAAACGATGCATCCTATTCAGTTCGCATGCTCACATGGCGCAGACCAGCTGCCGCACCACCTCGCTGCTACTCTGTCCAAGTCTCACGGCAAAGGCGAAAATCGGGCAATAAATTTGAATCGATCAATATTGGAGTCGAAGCTCAGCATCTCTTTTACGTGATGGAATTTAAGCTAGAGAAAGATGGTCGCATCAAAAACCACGTTCTCGCGCACAGATACGTCGTCGGCCGCCATGGCGCGTATTCCGCGGTACAGCGCCTCGGGAATAGGAATGCTCGCCTTCATAGGTTTATTACAAGATTCTTTACCGTTACTGTAGGGAGTAAATATTACTGAAATGAGGCGCTATTTTTGAGTTCCTAGTCTTTATTTCCTCGAAAAGATTCGGTAAGACCGCTCCCCAAAGGAGGCATACCGCCCCTTACCTTTGGGAGCCTTCGAGTTTATGGGTATTCTAGTACGGTTCAGACGTCCTGCTGCGCTCATTGCATGTGCAGCACTGTGTTTCTCTACTGCCATCATTTCGGAAAACGCCGCAGCCGAGTGTGTTCCTTCGGAAGATACCTGCGCTCCCAAGAAAAAGGTTGGTGAGTGGGATAGCTCCGCACTCATTGGATTTAATCTTACTCAAGGCAACAGCGAGACCACGCTTCTTACCCTTGGACTTAAGGCCGCTCTCGACAAGGACGGAAATGTTATCGATCTCGCCGCTGACTATGGGTATGGCGAAGACAAGGCACTTGATAGCGAGGAGAATGGAGACACCTCCCGTAACGACTTTCGAGCTGCTGCGCGTTATGATCGAATTTTGGGAGAACGCTTTTACGTTGGTTTCGGCGCAAAGTTTCTCTATGACGAAATTGCGGATGTTGATTACCGTGTGAATATGGATCCCAACGTGGGCTATTACCTTCTTAGGGACAATAGCTTTAAGTTGCGCCTCGAGGGCGGCCCAAGTTACGTATTTGAAAAAGTCGGAGGGGAAGAGGATGACTACTTTGCACCTCGACTTGGAGACCGCTTCGAGTGGGCCATCACCTGCACTTCAAAGATTTACCAGCAGGCTGAAGTACTCTTCGATGCCTCAGATTCAGACAACTATTTAGTCAATGCCGAAGTCGGCATCGAAGCTGCTATTGCAACGAACCTTGCTCTGGCATTTATCATCCGCGAAACCTTTGACAATCAGCCAGCAGCCGGACGTGAGAAGGACGATCTCGCGATAATTTCTTCTCTTAAAGTTTCGCTGTAAAAGCTACGTGAGCAAGGGATGGGCGCGGGGGAGAGGAGCGAAAGAGCACCAACAGTTGACACTAGAGATTCTCGACTGGAGAGCCTCTCTTCACCGCGCCCGTGAGCAATAGTTAGTTTCCAGAACAGAAAATCGTGCTCTTCCGATTGCTTCTTGAGCTGCCTCCTTTCTAGTGGATTCGCAGCTGGTGGGCTCTTACTTAGTGCTCACCAGCATGTCGACGAGATTGCCACCCCCTGTCATGGGGAGAATGATGGCAACAAGCGCGAGAGCTGCGGCCGCAATTCCGACGCTTGCAAGGCCGATCCAAAGACGGTCGCCTCTCAACGTCGGCTCCGGCTCCTCGGAACCAAGCACCGCTACGGGTGATGACGCGGGCTCCGGCATTTCGTCAAAGAGCCTGCCAGCAGTCACCTGCTCTCCCTCGACCGGGCCTCCGACTGTGTCGGAAAGGTCGAGGGGGGCGTCCTCCCCGACCCTAAATTCATCGCCGGGTCGAGAACCTTCGGAGTCATCATCCATCCCTCCCGTCGCTACGGGCGGCGGCGGTGCTGGAGGCTTGCCGTCTCCAGCCTGGAACAGCCGGGTTGGCGGAGCTTCGTCGGGATGATCGGCAAGCCGATATCCCTGTTCACCTATCGGCTCTTGTTCGGTTGACGGCGCAGGGCCGTCACGTGCCAGCTCTGGGCCAGCATCCTTTTCAGATTGTGCGTGTTGGTTACTCACGGGTAAAAACCTCCTTCTTGGTGGTGCGATGAGCGGGGACACCCCCGTTCAAAAGAGCCACCAAGCGCAAACCTTATGAGTTCGCTCCTCTACCCGCAGAAAATGGTATGAGCGGGAAGCATAGCGCTGGAATGGAATTCTTCCAAACGAAAAAATTTTTCGAGTGACGGGTTATCTGAGGGAGCTTTTAAAATAGCCTCCCCTCTACTACACCTCTGTATACCGCTGAGCGCTCTGTGGTGAAATTTTCACGAAGAAATTCACCACAGAGGAATCAGAGCTACACAGAGGTGAATTTTTCAGAGGTCCTTTATAATTTTTACGCGGCTCGATTGGCATGCGCCACGCGGCTCGGAGCAAGAGAGGCCCGCTTTACTGCCTCGCGCAATTTGTATACGCCTTCGGCCGTCGAGCAATCAAAGGGAGAAAAGCGATCCAGTGAGGCGTCCCTTACTTGAGGTGCGATATCGCTCCACGGATAGCTGCCGGGGAGCATCGCGCTTGCGCGCGCGGCGGGACCGAAAGTTGCCTCTCTAAGGCACTCAGCTATCTCGGCTACCAACGGGTTATTAGAGTGAGTGTTGTTGAGAAGTGTTCCTACTGCCATGCGAACACCAGCGGGCGTTCGGAATACCTCATTAAGAAACTCTGGATACTCGCTTTTATTTGGAACAATAAAGGCCAGTACCGCAGGTGAGGCTCCCGCACCTGGGGGGAAAATTGAGAGAGAGAATAGAGTCGCATCTGACTTCGGCTCTCTCCCGAAGAGTGCTCGCACCTTATCGAAAAGCGACGTTGTCTGGGCAGGAACGGCGCTCCTTGCCACTGCAATTATTCCGAATGCCTGGGGCGATAGATCGAACTGGAGTTCAGGTGTGCGAATTGCATGCGACCGTTTGCCTCGGTGAAGAACCTTATCTCCAGACTGAAAAAACACCGCTACTGCATCTTCAAGCGCAAACTGAAGTAGTGGATTCTGAATTTGCATCGAAGGTGCCGAAACACCCACTCTTAGAGGAGCGACAGAAGCTTCACGAGAGACTGCTCCGCTTACAAGTCCCTGCGGGGACCTCACCTCTTGATTTGGAAATTGATACGACATACCGCCATGCGTGAAATTTTTGCAAAGCCTTTTCCGAGTACAGAGCTCACATGCCTAGCTCTAATACCCAGACCAAAATTGAAGAGACCCCAACTAAAAAGGCCATTCAAGCGAACCCTCTTCAAAGATTCATGCCACCTGAAGAGACATCCAACCCGTATGCTTCTCTCCCCCTATCAGGGTTTTTCGTAGAAGTGCTTCCAAAAAACTCTTAAATACCTGATAAAATTTGGCCCCCATGGACTCTCGCGACAGCCTCTCTAAAGAGCTGAAAAGACTCACTTATATCGAGTCTCCTGAACCCTAAGCCTCGATGAGAAGTCAAGATTCAAGGCAGGCCTCTTGGCCTTATGGAGCGCTACCTAAGGGACCTCTGTCATGAATTTGTTGATGTAAATTTCACCGCAGAGGTACACAGAGGTGACGTAAGACTGGGGGTTGTTAAGAGGTTCCCTATGCTTGATGTTCCAGTGTGAGAACAGCTAGCACAGCTCACTACTGCGCGATGGGGAGTTCCATACTCCCCGTAGTAACCCCAAGAAACACCATAAGCTCGTCAATTATTCTGACGATCTCGCCTGGCCACGTGCGACTATCAGCACGCATGCTGGTGACATCTTCAAACACCAGCGGACAAGAGTAAGGAGCCTGCGCTGCCGGATGGCTGACTTGGACCGAACGGGTAAGCATATCCCAGCGAAATTGTGCGACACCAACTCCAGCGTCGCGAGCGGCGCGCGCAAAGTTAGCAGAGAGGTAATCAACTCCACCTGCAACAAGCGCCAAATGGGTCTCATGAGCCGCAAAAAATTTACGCGCTCCAAGGTATATGCGCGCACTTGAGATCATTAAACGGCGAAGCGTCTCGAGTTGCTCTTCTGAAGTTACCTCGGGATGGTCCACTCCAAAGCGCGCGAAAAAGGAGTGCCGCACGAGGGGAAACATAGGCTGCCCCTCAAAAAGGATCCGCTCAAAATTCTGATGGGTTATGCCAAGGGACCAACGCTTGGTTGCGTTAACTTCTTCGGGACTGATGAAGGTTGAAATTTCGTGAGTAGGCAGCCCTGCCCAGCGTGCCACAGAACGCTGCTCGTGAAGGCAAGAGAAACAACTGCGAACACCCCTGCGCCATGCATTCTCTCCGTCTCTATCACAGAGGGAAAAGGCTCCGTTACAATTGAGGGCGGAGATGGCGTAATTCGACTGCCGCAAAAAATTCGCAAGCAGCGCGAGCACTCCGGTTTCTTCACTCGCTAGGCCATAAGGACTAAATACTAACACGCTCATATACTCCCCTTGTCGCAGACCATGCCCCGATCTTATTTGCTGCGCGGCCAGTTACTCTCGCGCTACCGGTCACCCAAGTGACGTAACCGAAGACATCCGTCGCGTCAGCGCTTCTCGGTACACCATAAAGGAGGCAACTTCTGGAATGGACTCGCCTCGCGAGTCTCCGGAGTGCTGACCACTTGAAGTCGCTGATCCTTTGGTCTCGCTGTTCTTCCGGTGCACTTCGACCACTAACGGCAGCGCACTACAGCGTCCGAAGGAAAGATCTTCCAAGGCTCCCGCCCGAAAAAACCCTTCATCGAGCTGAAGTTCTTGAGAAGCTCCTGGCGCAAGCTCAACTCGCGTGAGAGGCACATGCGTCGAGGGTTTCGGAAGTCCCGCGCTTACGGAATACACAGAAGCCGAACAAGGCTCAGAGCTTCCATTCACGATCATCAAAGAAGGAACCTGCTGTCCGTCTCGGATTGCCAGGCCGGTGGTAGGAGCACGGCGCGGCAGTGAGGATCCAGAGGCAGATGAAGTAGAATTCGCTTCTGAAGCCTGTTCGGGAGAAGCCGTCTTTTCGGCCTCCGAGCGTCCGAGTGTTCTTGCCCGAAGTTGCCGAATAGTCTCACTAACCTCAGCCCTCATGAGCTTCTTAGGTGCAAAACGTACTGGCAGCCCTTGAGACACAATCTCAACCACACAGCCCGAGCTCGTTACATCAAGCCGGGGTTGAGGAGTTGAGATTTCGACTTCGAGTCCAAAAACTCCACTTACCTCGCCTTTGAGCGCCGGAAACGCGTCTTCAAGGCGCAGCCCATCAGGGTGGCCCAATCGACCACCTTCGAGAACAACGGAACTACGCATTCCCCCGGGGCCAAAGAGTGTCAGCGTACAGCTCGCGGCATAAGGAGCACTTGCGTTATCAGAGGAAGGGAAAAAGTGAAGAACACTTCGACTCATCGTTTGTGCAACGCAGAATCCTAACCACTTTATGGTCTGCATAAATGAATTCCAGCCAAACTCTAATTCGTAACGACTCTCGCGCGTTTAATTCCAATCCAGAGCAGAACCAGGCAGCTCAAAGCACTATACCACCAGAGCTTTCTCCAGCTCTGGCTACCGCGGCCTCAGGTCACCGCAACATAAAGACTGCCCTCTTTAGGCCCCTGAAGTCTTTCAATCATTTGAGCGTCAATTTCGTAGTCTCCGCGCACACCAAGGCGGAGATATGCCTGCACCTGATCCTCTAGCTCTGCTGCAAGTACTTCACCAAACTCGTGAGTGACGCTCATCACTCGAACTCCCCTCGCCGGAATATTCCACACGGCCTCTGGCGAACGCTTACCGCAGAAAAGCCTTGCTCTCACGGTAGCCTCAATAGAAGAGCGATTAAGGAGCACCACCATAGGGAAGCGCTCTTTCGACAGCACGACGGGGAAAAAGGCGCGAGAAGTGCTGGTGAGCCTCGAAGCCGCACCAAGCACGCACGAAGCTTCGCGCGTTACTATCCTTGAAGTCGCGTGCCATCCCGCAGGCAGCTCAACTGCCGCATGAGCGTGCTTAATCCCACTCTCAATTTTGCAGCCTCCCATAAAAGGCTCGAGCTCAATCGCGGCGGGACGATGGGGGGAAATAAAGAGTTTTACAGTGTTAAACTGAGCCCCATCCGGATCAAAAAGTTTTACGGTAAGGGGAATATCAGCGACGCCTGAAAGAGTGGCATCAGCCAAGTCTCGGTCAGAACAGTAAAAAAAGAGTACGGTCTCAAAGAAGGGACCGGAAGAGACCCATAAGTGCGCTACGCTTGCAGTTTGAGTGCGGGAAGAAGTTCGGTCTCCTCGCGCGAAATCAGAATCAGACCCATTCGAATCGGCAAGCTCAACTGCCCCCGATGTTGCCAGAACTTCTGAGGAAGAAGTCACTGAGGATGAAGTCACTGAGGATGAAGACACTGAGGGAGAGAACACTGCCGAGGCGACCTCCGAAGAGACACCCCTACCCGCCCCTACAATAGAAGCTTGCATCGAGTCACCATGAACCGATAGACCCGACGAATTGAGAGAACTCACAACTGACTCGGAAACTGCCACCTCCAGAACCCCCACAAAGAGACCTAGAAAGACTGAGCGACTCAGGTACGAGCCGATTCTTAGCAGATAACCGACGTTTAAATCTAGACCAAACGCCGTTCTTTATGCTGCCTGTCGCAAATTAGTTTACGCCGGTTAAACTAACATAGCGCAGGCCCCTTGGTCATCAAGATATCGCATCTCGGAAGGGGGCGGCGAGATATGAGTTTAGTGGTCCCCGCCCTCCCACTTTTCTTTAGGAGAGGAGGGAAAAGCCGGCAGAAAGAAGCTCCCTGCCAAGCCTCAACCAGGATAGCTGATTATAGGCACAGTCTTAAGGGAACCCTGACCGGCGGTGAGCCAAGGAAGGCGGGACTTAATGTTTGGGTGCTCCACCATCAGCAGAGAACTGGGGAGGCGCTTGAAAAGTATCGCGAGCAGAGGCCCTAGGAGACTCCTCGTCGATAGACCGAATCTGGGGCAAAAGCAGAGGATACGTAGATGTGCCAAGGTGTCTCACGGGGATCCGCTCTAGAGTTCCAGGAACCGAACCTCCTCTTAGCATGCGCGCAATCTCGCGGGATTTGGACATCTCAACCGAGCCTGCCGAAAGCACCATTGAAGTGGTAGGGTCCACCAAGCGCGCATTGAGGTAAACGCGGACGGGGCTTACCACATACGTTCCCACGACAATCCCGCCAAGCTCCCGCTCACGTCTTACGGTCGCAATATCTCGCGACAACGCGAATTCTCCACTCGGGTTAAGAAACTGCAAAGCATCTGAATGCCTCAGTTCAATCACGTCGTAGCCTTTCATGGTAAGCTCGCTCATCAGCTGCTCCGAAACCATGCGCCCGAAGGTAGAAGTCGTGTAGAGGTCGTCAACATTGACAAAGGTGGTAATTCCTATGGGCCCAGGATTTGAGCCGCGGTAGTACTCATCTATCTGGTCGGCAAGATAGGAGGTCTTAAAGCGACCTACGGAGCCATTGTCGTAATCCTTCATTTTGAAGGGCAGGTAGGCAGGCATGTCATCGTAACGCTTGCTGCAACCAGAAAAAGTGACTACCAAAAGGGCTAGCACAAATACATGGCATAGTACTTGATGAAGAGACCTCAGAGACCCGCGATCTCGTATTGCTTGAACGAAAAGGCCCATATGCTCCTTCATAGTAACTCCCTGTCGCCACGCTCGAATCTAGAACCAATGACGGCTACCCTGTGCGCCCATCAATCTCCGATTAAGGAGAGAAGCGTCAAAATAATGACGCGCGATCTCTGCCTCTCTGTCAGCACTCTGACCAAAACGCTGGCGCTTTGTTTACTCGCAAGCGTTAACTTAGGCTGTAGCAATCTCCGCCCACCATCAGCGGCAACTGCTGCCTCGTATGAGATGGAATGCAAGAACCGTGCGTACATCCGCTTGGTGCTTGAAGACTACCTAAGCACCCGATTCCATTCCGGCGGGCCCGTGAGGCTTGCGATTTTACCCTCTTCCGTACCGGCAAATCTTTCCGCATTTAGAAACGATCACCAAAGTGTTGGCGACGATTTGGCCTGGCGACTACGCAACTCACTTGTAGCGAAGGAAGCGGCCCCCATCATTGAGGTCCTGAATCGCTACGATTGGCCGGGCAAGAAAGATGAGTTCTTTGTAGGCAATCACCAGGCGCTAGCCACCGCTCGCGAGGCTGGCTACGACCTCGTTTTGGTAAGCTACTTGGAACCTCTGCACTCATTTGATGAAATGGTGCTTTTTTCGAAGCTGATGGAAACGGAATCCGGAATTACCATTTGGAATGGGCGCTCTTCTGTCTCAAGGGAGGAGTCGCTGCTCGACCGAACCAAAGAATGGCTCGAGCTACAAAAACGAGTCCCTGCCGCCAATCGCTTCGAACCCATGCTTGAGGAAGTGGTGGCATGCGCCGTCGATGGCATTACTTCTGATGAGCCAACCTAGTGTCGTGATTTAGAGGCTCTATGAAAAACCTAAATAACGCGAAGGTCGCGAAGGAATTCGAATGGCTATCTTCGCGTCCTTCGCGTCCTTCGCGTTAAAATTGCCTTACAATCTTCAACGGAATTTGCAACTCGCGGCACTAGTACCTAAGAAGCGAAGCAATCTTATACTCGGGAAGCGCTTTACGACCGCCCAGAAATTCAAGCTCTATTACAAATAATTGAGCCACGACTTCCGCGCCAAGCATTTCAACAAGCTTCGCAGCAGCCCGGGCAGTTCCACCAGTGGCGAGTACATCATCAACTATAACCACGCGATCACCTCGGGCAAGAGCATCCTGATGGATGTCGAGCTGGCTTGTGCCATATTCAAGTGCATACTCAACCTTCATCCTTGCAGCAGGAAGCTTCCCCGGCTTGCGCACCGGCACAAAGGGAAGCTTGAGGCTCGTGGCAAGGGGCGCCCCAAATATGAAACCGCGGGATTCAACTCCTACGATTGCCGTAGGGTGAACGGCGCTGGCTAGCTCAGATAATCTGAGGATCACTTCTCGAAAAGCTTCTGAACTCTTTAGGAGCGGGGTTATGTCGCGAAAGAGCACGCCTGGCTTGGGGAAGTCTGGGATATCACGGATGAACGTCTTTAGTTCCATGGGCACTCAATCAAAATTGGCTCTCACGTGAGGACCTATATCCTTCTATACCGCTATCATTCTATACCGCGGGGCACCTCCCCAGAGTAGCAGGTTTCTCGGGACCAGAGCCCTGGCGTTTAAGCTACCTCACTTCTTGGCCTTACCCTCGAGAACTGCTAGCGTTCCGACCTTGACCATGGCTAGCTTCATTGTACAACATCTTGCCTCCTTGAGGCGCCCATTGCTTAAGGTCTTGCCTTGGGCCATCACCATTGCTGCCCTCTATTATACCTTCAAGGGAATTTCGATCTCAGTTCTCGTGGACCATCTCCACGAGGCCAAGCTTAATTTTGTTTTCGCAGCCTTGTTACTTACGAGCGCCTCCTACCTGCTCAGAGCGTATCGCTGGCAGAAGCTGTTTCCCGTGCACACGCTTTCCTATGCCAACGCTGCCCGAGTCCTGTTTCTTGGCTTTTTCATGAACAACATCCTCCCCGCGCGAGCTGGAGAGTTCGTGCGGGCGCATATGGGAGCCCGTGTTTCAGGGGAAACGCGCACGTTGGTTCTGGCCACCATTGCAAGCGAAAGGCTCGTAGATGGACTGACCATCAGCTTTCTGTTTGTCCTATTCTCACTTGGAATGGGAGATGCCGACACCTCCCACAATATGCTTCTTGTCGCCTGGCTCTTTGCCGGAGCCGGGGCCAGTGTTGTCGCAGTCCTCTTACTTAGAGAGCAGCTCCTTAGTCTCGCCGGACGGCTCCACCGCCGCATTGACTCGCCCCGCTCTGAATACCTTATTGGACGGCTTGAGCTTTTTTTGCACGGGCTCTCTCCGCTTTGCTCCCTTCGAAAAGCGATTCCAATTGCACTTTGGTCATTTACCATTTGGGGCGTTGAATTATTGGTGTATGGAGCCGTAACTCGCTCCTTTGGCGCAGATCTTACTTGGGCCCAATGTGTACTCTTTCTCGTCGCAGTAAATTTCAGCTCCCTAATCCCTGCTGCCCCGGGCGGAATCGGAGTAATTGAAGCGGTTGCCACCACCGTCCTTGTCTCGGTAGGAGTAGAGCGAGAACATGCCCTCACTATGGCAATCTGCCAGCACTTTATCCAATATCTTGTCGTGGGAATCCCAGGCGCCATTATCATGCTCAATTGGAAGAAAACGATTGAGCAAGCTCGCGCGATGGAAGGAAGAGACTCGGAAGGGGCCGATCTAGAATCGAATAGCAAGGCGCAGTCAAGCCATGCGTCTCAGCCGCCGACTGAAGCTGCCACTCTTTCTGGAGGCGCCAGGCTCAGGTAGAGTAGCGCGAAGCTCACCAGCTGTGGCAACTTTTAGATCCCGTCATGCAAGAGACGATAGAAATTTCGGTGATCATCCCTGCGTTTAATGAAGAACGTCGATTACCTCCTACCCTGCTAGACTACGTCGACTACCTGAATCTTAACTATAAGAGCTATGAAGTACTTGTAGTAGATGATGGCAGCTCTGACCATACCGCAGCGGTCACCCAAAAGTTCTCACGACTGCATCCGCGCGTCAGAATAATTAAACTTGAGCGCAATCGAGGCAAGGGCTGTGCGGTACGCACCGGAATGCTCGCAGCCGTGGGTATCAGACGACTCTTTGCCGACGCAGATGGCGCAACCCCCTGCGCCGAGCTCTCCCGGCTTGAAGCTGCGCTTTCGAGTGGTTCAGACATCGCCATAGGCTCGCGCGCCCTGAGTTCGGCCGACACCTCAATCTCTACCAAGTGGTATCGTAAGTATCTTGGGCGAGGATTTAACGCCTGTGTTAATGCGCTGATTCTCCCTGGTGTGGCAGATACTCAGTGCGGCTTTAAACTTTTCTCTGCGCAAGCGGCTGAAGCCATCTTTTCTCGCCAAACAAGTGATGGCTTCAGCTTTGATGTCGAAATTCTGTACCTTGCGAGGCGGCTTGGCTTTGCCATTCGTGAAGTCCCGATAAATTGGATCAATATCCCGGGGTCAAAGGTCAACCTGGTGGCAGACTCCCTAAAAATGTTTCGCGATATTCTGCGATTTAGGGTTATTCACCGCGCTGTCACGCGAGTCGATCTCTCTCATCCCCACGCAAGTGATTCGAAGACCCAGTCCACGTAAGCGCGGGAAGGTTTGGGCCCCCCCAAAAAAAACATCCCTAAGGGGCTCAGCCAAGCCTATGCCGCGGCGCAGCGTTAGCGGAGCCGGGGACGCGAAGTACGCGGAGGAAAAACCGGACAGCAGAGAATCAACCTCTGGATATTTCGGAGGCTCCCTCAGTCACTTCCGTGCACTTCGATTTCACGCAAACTAGCGTCCATGTCCACAAAAACCGTCCTAGAACATCGTCACACACGAATTCCCGGGCGCTTTTACAAAGTTATTACATAGCTAGTACGTGCGCGTGACAACTCAGCCCCCCGTTCTGGCACAAAAGGGGGAGAACAATCGAGGCCTTCTTTCGAAGCCGCCTCGATGAATAGTTCTACTACACACGGAAAGGTCCGCGGACAGGAAATCACGGACGGGTTTGAGGTTTCAGGGAATGATTTGTATGAAGCAGAAAAAAGTTACCGACACGCAGCTCGTAGAGAAAGTTCGCCAGGGTTCCATGGAGGCTTTCGAAGAGATCATCTCGCGCTACGAAAGTAAGGTCTACAACCTCGCCATGAGATTCTGCCGCAATCAAGAAGATGCGGAAGAGGTTCTGCAGGACGTATTCTCAACCATCTACTCAAAGCTTGATGGCTTTCGTGGCCAATCTCAGTTTTCAAGTTGGATGTACCGCATCATCGTGAACGCAGCTTTCATGAAGCTACGCAAACGCAAACAGTCCCACACGATATCTCTCGAAGATCTTGCTCCTCAAGTTCGTCAAAGTTGCCTCGAGCAAGACAATCCCGTCCTGCATCGGTCCGACACCATCACCCAGAATAATGAGCTTCGAAAAACACTCGATGCCGCAATCGGCCGGCTGCCAAGTCAGTATCGTGCTGTTTTTATCTTGCGAGACGTCGACGGGCTTTCGAATCAGGAAGTAAGTGAGATTCTGGGGCTGTCTATTCCCGCCGTAAAATCGCGCCTCCATCGTTCGCGCCTCATGCTTAGGCGCAGACTCCAGCGCTACTATCTCGAATTCGCGGGTCGAAAAGAACTTCCCCCTGAGATACGAGAGGAGGCGAATCAGTCGCTTTAAGTGTTACGTCTCGAAGGCGAGAAGTCAGAGAGACAGCTACTGCGAGATGTAAGGCCGTCCTCTGAATCTCATGTTTGATTTGTCGTTGTCTGCGGCTCACTCCAGCAGTCTCAGACCCTCACCACGGATACTCCCTCATGTTCGGCAAGCTCTTTGGATTTGAAGTAGTAAAGGGTGAAACCGAGCACATTTCCTTCTCGGGAAAACGTGCGCGCCGACCTACCGTTCTCATTCGAGTGGGCCGCCTATCACTATCGAAAAAGGCATTTTTGCTCGGGGCTACCCTTGCAATTTGCCAGGTCTTAGATGGCTTGCTTACCTATACGGGCCTTTCCCTCCTCGGCGTGCACATGGAGGGCAACGCATTCATTCGAACTCTCGTGATCGCCTATGGAGCCGCGCCCGCTCTCTTTTTAGTGAAACTTGTCGCAATACTTCTTGCGGCGCTCCTTATGTTTCAGGCACACCAGCGACGCTGGGTACGCCCACTTATTGCAATGCTCATTCTGATTTACTTTGGCCTCGCAGTAGTCCCTTGGACGTATATCATTTCCGCTACTTCTGCCCGGATGACTTCTGAGCAGATGGTGCCTGAGCAGTCGCCGGCTCCGGCTTCTCAAGATTAAGAATACGCGCTTCACCGTGATACGCCTCGGTCTTCTTGGCGTCTACTCCGCGCAGTCGTTCAATTAACTCTGCCATGCGCTTTGCATCCGCCTTTACCGCATGAAGCGCTTTCTGGAAGCGCTCATCTGTTGAGGGCAGTCGCTCCAACAAGTGGCAGTTGAGCATTATCGCTGAAAGTGGTTGACCCAATTGATGCGCCGCGGTCCCTGCTAACTGACTGACGACCACCTGACGTTCATGCTGCACCAGCTTTTCCTGCATTGCGACGAGCTCTTTATTTTTTTCCGCTAGTCGCACATTTAATTCACGCACACGAAGCAGCGCTTTGATGCGCGCCTGGAGTTCCTCCAAATGGAATGGTTTTGTGAGGTAATCATCGACCCCGCCTTCGAAAGCCGACACTTTATCGCGTACCGTTTCGTTAGCGGTAAGAATAAGCACGGGGATAAGCGCGCCGCTCTCAGACTCTTTAATAGCTTTGCAAACCTCTGAGCCGGTAAGACCCGGCATGTTCATATCAAGTACCGCAAGGTCAGGATGTCTATCCGTAAACACCTGGAGCGCTTCCGTTCCATCTCTCGCCTCCATCACCTCAAACCCAAGCGCAGATACACCGATAGCCACAATCGCTCGGGCATCACTATCGTCATCAGCAACAAGGATGCGCGTTACAGGAAGGTCATTTGTCATAGGTCCTCGATCCTACTTAGGAAATTGGCCTAGGCGAAAGGAAAATTATGCCTTCTGGCCTGATAATTTCATGTGCAGGCCGCATATTTACTTAGTGGTTTCAGGGCCTTAGGGAATGCTTGAAGCGTCAAGCTCTCCCCTCGGACCGTCGATACTAGAGGTAGGAATTTAGTGAGTTATCTCAGTGCATCGTAGCGCATGGATGTCGCTACTTTTTGGCTGGTCGCTACGCCTATGGATTTTGCACAACAATTCAAACGGGGTGGGCCGGCAAAGTTCACAGACGCGGAGCGCAAGAACGCCTCCATACTCGTCATTGAACCGGAAGCCTCTCTCAGAAATAGCCTCAGGCAGATGCTCATACGTCTTGGCTACGGCACCGTCAGTGACGCCAGCGATCACATCCAGGCTCTCAAAAAATTTGAAGAACGTCGCTTTACGCACATCATCTTCGAAGCAAAGAAAACTTCGATGCCCACGACGGAGTTCCTCACAAAAGTAATAGAATTAGATAGCGCAGTCATAACTATTCCCGCCTCCTGGGAACCTAACGTGGATGATGTTTTTGGTCTCCTTATCATTGGAGCACGCGGCTTTATCGTAAAACCCTTCACCGAAGAGTCTGTCGATGAATCTATCATCATGGCATCAAAGGGAGAGCCAATTTCGGATGCTATTCTCTACGCCAAGGATAGAAATGAGGCGCTGGCTTCACTCATCATGACCCAGCTAGACAAGCTTGCAACCACGCTCCGGCAATCCCAGCACTTTGAAACTGCGCGTCGTGAAATTCCGCGTCGAACCGCGGGTCTTAGGCGAACCATGGATATTGGGAGAACCTTCGCACGCGGAGGACCAGAGAAGTTACTCGAGTCTTTGGTAGAGTTCTGTCTTGAGCGCAGTGACGGTCCAGCGACAAGACTTGGACGTTTACGAAAGAGGCTCGTGGGAAGAAAACCTCTCCCTGCAAAAGCCGCAGCATCAGAGAATTCCGCGAGTGGAGAGCTTCCTACTGAGCCGCCCTCGGATACTACCGCTCAGCAGCCAGAGGAAGGTGAAACCACCCCCGCAGCACTCTCAGCCTCTACGGAAACGCCCCAATAGTACCCTACTACTTCGTCTCTCTGTTCAGTAACGCTCTGAGCTATGATAAACATCTACCATGTCCGTCTTTATAAAATTCTCGCGTCCTGGCTCTTCCGATAAAGTGGTGCGGGTCAAAGCGGCTCATAGCCGCTTTGGACTAGATGCATTTGGAATTCCATGTTTTGAGTCCCCCGTTACCGCCTGGGGTTCCCTGCTAGTGACAGGTTCTGAGGGCGTAGTAATCCCCGAGACTTCAGCACTAAAAATCGAGGGCCGGAACCTTCTCACGCGTGAAGCATTACGGCTGAAAGATGGAACGACCTGCTCAATCGGAGAGGTGACTCTTTCGTTCTTCTTTACTTCGCCTGCCGCAGAAGCCCTTTCAGAGACACCAGAAATTACCTCGGCATTGGACTCGAGTTATACTCTCGAAGAGCTTCCCTCTCTCACTTATACGCTGCCCTCTATTGGCCGAACCATTCCACTTTTCCCTGGCGCCTCCTATTCACTTGGCTCAGATATTTCATGCGCCCTGTATCTTCCGCTCGCAGGAGTTGCCCCACATCATGCAGTCATATCGGTAACTTCCTATGAGGTTACGATTTTATCTCAGGAGGGCTGCTTGGACTTAGTTCCCGCAGTCGGCGGTAGAATGGTTTCTGCTCTGCCAGTTACGGCGCGCCTTCTCCCTACAGGCATTCCACTCTCCTTTCGGGCTGGAGCAACCAGAGGAAACTAAGGATACGCTCTCTTTTCCCCTAGCTTTCTAGGCCTCTATCCGCAGCACCTTCCTAAGCTCATCCTGCAAGCCCGGATCTGTTTCAAGCATAAGGCGAAGAAATGATTCCATCTCGGCATCACCATGAAGCCGTTCTGAAACCTTGCTTGCTATCGCTGAGATGGCCGCCTCAACACTCTTAAAGCGCTGAGAGGACAACTGCTCAACTTCTTGTTGCCATACTTGAGCAACAAGTTTTGAGCGCTCGGCCTCACTGCGCGAAACGGATTCTTTCACTTGAGCATGGGCACCAAAACTTTTCGCGCTTTTGGGCTTCTTCGAAGGACTCTCTGTTGGTTTATGTTTCAGTTTGCTCATTGGTTCCTCATCGACTCAAGGTTACTCATAATTACGGGGTGCGGCGCAAGAGCTGCTGCCTTTCTAAGTTCCTGCAAGGCCCTGGCTTCAGCTTTGCGGGAGCTCGCTTCATCAAAAAGCGCCGCTGCTATGTTATTCCTTATCCTTGGATTACTCGGATTTGAGCGAAGAGCCGCTTCGTAGAGCTTGAGCGCCTCTTTTCGCTTCCCGAGAAGGTCATAAAGCACCCCCAGGTTAGCGAGAGGCGTTCTATAGCTTGGATCGAGCTCAAGAGCCTTCAAAAAATAGCTCTCTGCCCTCACGTAGTTACCTTCTAGAAGTGCCACACAGCCCAAACCATCGAGGGCAGGCGCTGTGCCACCTATCTCGAAGGCGACTTGGAACGAGGCTCGCGCTTCGTCAAACTGAGCCCTGCGCAGGTATCCTGTACCCTGTTCCACAAGTTTTTCAGCTTCGCTTTCCCTCCCTGCATCAGGCTGAGGAGGCGCGAAACAGGCCGAAAGGATGCCCGCTAGAAATGCTACCAGCAAAAATTTGAACGTTCTCATGCTGCAAGTTTCTCCATAAGACTGGTCTGAAGTTCTCGGTCGGAAATCTCAATTCGCTGAAGCACGCGCAGCGAGTACTCCTCAGCCACTTCTTCGTGGGCAATGACGGGCATGCGGTTACCTCGCAACCTTAGACATTCCATAAGTAGCCTGCGCGCCCCCTTAGAAACGACAAGCACCGCCGCGCTGTTTTTGACCTCCCCAAGCGCTCGCTCGATAGCAAACATAAGATCAAGATCCAGGGGCTGCCCTTCCCTCTCGGTGCGCACAAGGGCCACGTCAATGGGAGCGTCGAGCACAACCGCATCTAT
Source organism: Bdellovibrionota bacterium (assembly GCA_044356455.1). Lineage (GTDB taxonomy): Bacteria > Bdellovibrionota_C > UBA2361 > UBA2361 > JBGSMV01 > JBGSMV01. The sequence continues at coordinate 17,285 of JBIKWF010000063.1, forward strand.
CACCCGCCCCTCCTTTGCATGGCGATGACTAATCAGTCGTCGAAGTGCAATGCGCACTTCCTCTAGAAGAGCCCGCTCTCCCGAAGCTTTTCCTCCATGCTCGGCGAGTGCTTGAACAATCATATCGAAATTGCATATGGGCAGGTCTTCTCGAACTAACTGCCGAAGCACCTCAGTAAGCTGAGTAACGGTGACGAGAGTTGGAATAACCGCTGTGACAAGCTCAGGTGCCTCGCGCTCAAAGAAATCGAGCGCGCGCCTTGTCATGATGTCGTCAATTAAGTCCGCCGCCCGCTCCTGCACCAGGTCGCTTAGTGCACTAAAAATGAGATTAAGCGTGCTTGCCGCATCTCCCCCCACTTCCCCTTGTTTCATGGGTACGCCACGTAGTTTGATTGCGAATCCTTCTCCTTCCCTTACACTGGCAATTTCAGGCACGCCTAAGACCAAACCAGATTTGGCATGCATTTGCTTTCTAAATTCTTGCACACGCCCGAGTAGTTCACGGGACCCATGGAGCTGCTGGGAAGCCTTGGATCCAAGTTCAATGAGCAGAACCGGCGTTGAGCGCGGCTCGAATTTGAGAGTCTCAGTACTTTGAACGGGAGCCTCAGGGGCAGCTTTTCCAAGGGCGCCTAAGAACAAAACCATAGAAAGCGTGAAAAAGGGCAGCATGGGCATTCCAGGCACAAGTGAAAGAAGGAGCGCGAGTACTCCAATCATGATGCGCGCTTTGCGCACTTGGCCTAGCTGGCTAAGAAGCTCCTGTGCCAGGGTAGCGCCATCCCCCCTTGAAACTCGAGTTACCACCATACCGGCGGAGAGTGCGTTAAGTAGCGCCGGAATCTGTGACACGAGCCCATCACCGATCGTAAGCAGGGTATACTTTTGTACTGCCCTCCCTGGGTCGAGACCTTCCATGGTGATACCAACCAGAAGACCTCCCACAATGTTCACGGCAACCATGCAAATGCCGGCAATCGCATCGCCTTTGACGAACTTCATGGCTCCGTCTAACGCACCGTAGAAACGCGATTCTGTCTGCATTTCATTTCTGCGGCGCCGTGCGGTTTCGAAATCAATCAATCCGGCCCTGACGTCCGCATCAATTGACATTTGTTTTCCGGGTAGCGCATCAAGAGTAAAGCGAGCAGCTACTTCAGCAACTCGCTCCGCACCTTTGGCGATAACTATGAATTGAATCAGGGTGAGAATGAGGAATACGACCACCCCCACCACGAGATTCCCCCCAATCACCACATCACCAAAGGCGTGTACCACGTCCCCAGCATCACCAGCCCCCAATATTGCTCGGGTCGTGGCGACATTAAGTCCCAGGCGATAAATAGTAGCGATCAGAAGTAGCGAAGGAAGAGAAGACAGCTTTAGCGAATCGGAAACATAGAGCGCGCTCACGAAAAGTATGAGCGCAAGCACAAGGTTCCCCACGAGGAGGAAATCAAGTACCCCTGGAGGCACAGGAAGCAACATGCTTCCAAGCACCACCAGGAGTCCAAAAGGAACAAGTAATTCCTTAAGCATGAGCGCGAGTCTCCTCTACGTCGAATGGGGCCAGGTGTTATCCGACTCGAATGTTTCGAAGCGCGGTCATTTGGATCTCATGCTTGGATTTCTCAATATTTGAGAAGAACGTCATGAGCTGGAGCTGCTTCTGTTGCTCGATTTGCTCCTGGATGAGACCCGCATAATCTCCGTTGAGGCCGGGAAATTGTGATGAGCCGCCGCCGGTAAGCGCTCCCGCAACTCGGCTCGCAATAGCGGTAGCCCCGTTCATCAGGGTGCTAAAAGTACTCCCGGTACGCGTAGTGGGCTCCGCCATAAAGCGGGCAGCACGACCAAAATTAAGATGGGCTCCGAGCGTCGAGAGATTGAGAGGAGAACTCATATGATACTCCAGTAAAGGTAGACTCCTCCTTATCGGAGCGGCTTGGCAAAAGTTGCGTCTCAGACGGAGAATTAAAGAGCTCCTCTATCCGGATACTTAGGCCCTGCTCCTCGATGCCAACGGCTACGGCAGCGATGGTCCGTCCACCCATGCGAAGATAACCCGAGGTGCCCTGCGGGAGGTCGCATTCCAGTGCGTGTCCTACACGAATTCTTAAAAAGTCCTGCAAGGGAATCTCAAGCGTCCCCATCTCTAGCGTGAGGTTTACGTTAGTGTTCTCCGACATGTGCAACTCCTTTAATAGCAATTTGATTTTTGAAACAGATTTGGTCAAAAGCCCTTGTTCGGCCGAGGTATTCACTTGGAGCGCTGGCTCGGCGCGTGCAGTCCACTGCGTACTTTCATCGACGAGCATCAGGGAATTGCCCCAGGGAATCTTGCATTCAGATTTAAGCAACAGCGTGGGCAAGGTGGGCTCGAGTTCAAGCATCAAGCGAAGCGCCGTCACTGCACGAGCTTGCTGCGAAGCTACCTGCCCACCACCTTCAGCTGGGAGAGGGAGCAGTGGCGGCAAACCACATACGGCGAGAATTCCTCGCATCTGCGAATCTTCGCTCCAGAGCTGAAAAAGCGCCTCGTCACCTGGAGGAGCTATCTCCACGCCGAGCTGCAAGCGAAATCCGTCAGGCATTCCCTTGAGCGTCCCGGCAAGAAGATAGAGACTCCGCCTCGACATCTTTTCCCCATTTCTCTCGAAGCGTACTCCCCAAAGATCTCCCTCGGCGCCTCGCGAAACCCAGAGCCGCGGCGCCACCGTATCCGGGGAGGCTTGGCCACAGAAACGAGGAGTTACGTGCTCGAGTCCGAGTTGAGACAACAGCAGTGTTACGCGCGCTTCTAAGAGCACGATACTTTCGTCCACTTTTTGTTGGCGGAATTTCAACACGAGAGAAGCACCTCCACGGCAATCTCACGCGCCCACGAAGGACGTAGGTTTTTTAAAAATGAAAGCAGTGCGCGGGTTGCAGTGCTCAAGCTCTCCTCACCCGCAGCACTGGCTGAGGCGCTTTGCAGGAAAATGCTCGCAGCATGGTACTCCTCCTGCGAAGAAGCATTCACATTAGAGAGGCTGGTGAGCTTCATATATGAAGACCTCCGCCTTTCGTTTTCGCCTGAGCAAATAAAGCGCGAGGCCTACGCCCGCAATCACGAGGGATGCCGCCACTTGCAGCGCCATTCCGCGATGCTGCTCATACCACGCGACCTCACTCCTCGGCGTCACGGGGAGAATGCCGCTCTGAGATAGTTCAGGAGAAGCACTCGGCGCGAAAGGAGGCAGGGCCGCCGCCTGCCGGGGCTTTGGCTCAGATACCGAAACCATAATCGAGATATCCTTGAAGGGGATGCCAGACGCACCTGCCACAATCGAAGCCACATCCGTCCTTGAAACTGCATCACTCGTAACTACGAGCAGGACACTGGCGCTGCCCGGTGAGCTATCCATTTTTTGGCCAAACAAAGGATCGACCATGGGCAAATTTAAGTGCACGCGGCTTTCAAGAACTGCGGGGACATTATTAAGCGTCTGCTCAAGCTCTCGCGCCAGCGCTCGCTCAAAGCGGAAACGCTGATCTTCACGACTGCTCATCAAAGAACTCTTTTCGAGAGGCGCCGCATCCTCATTTCTAAGAAGCCGCGCATCGCTCACCGCGCGCAAAGCCGGCACGGAAGAGGCGGAATCTACCGCAAGGGCCCATGAGCCATCAGCTTGTTTAACTTTTTCTGACTCGATTCCCACATCAGCCAAGCGCGTAATAAGGCGATTAGCTTCTGACTCGGAGAGATGATGTATTACTTGTTCTCGGCATCCAGTGAGCGTGAGAAGCGCGAGCAGCAGAGTACCCAGGACGGCATTCCGTAGACTTTGGCTACGCTGTCTTTGGCCACGCTGTCTTTGGCTACTCTTCGAGGAGCCGCTCCTTGAGCAGTTCAAGCGCTCGCGAATGCAAGCGAGATACCCACGATTTTGACATGCCACCATTCTCATTAGCGATCTCCACGAAGGATTTCTCTTTCAGGTAATAGTCCTCGACTATTAATCGCTCTTTTTCTGGAAGAGTTGCTATCAAAGTGTGAATTTTTTCTTTTTCTTGAAATTTTTCTATTTCTTCCTCGGCTGAGGCATGACTTGAAGCCATCTCGAGGGTATCGCCTTCCGCGTCTCCCAAGCTTAGGCGAAACATAAGAGCCCCACGCGCGGCGAAATCGAGCACTTCGGCAAGTCGGGGCTGCGCCTGACCGCCCAGTGAACCGTCCCCTGCACTGAGGAGCTCCGACTCGCGCACTTCCTGAACTGCTGACAATGCTCTTGCGCAGCGGTATGCCCTCCCAGAAAGTTGAGAATTCTGGCGAATGTAATCGATTACCGCGCCGCGAATGCGCAGATACGCGAAGGTCTTGAAATCCGCTTTGCTCGTGGGATCAAATCTCTCGGCAGCCTCCACCAACCCAAGATACCCGGCCCCGACAAACTCATCGTTTGATTCTGGGGGCAGTCCCATCGCTTGAATCATTTTCCCTACAAGCCCATGCACATAAGGCTGGTATCTCGTGACAAGTGCGTCGCGCTTCTCAAGTTTTGCGTCGGCACGCGAGGATGCAGAGATGGAACGCCCCTTTTTCGGTGGGACCTTTGAAGACGGATTACTCTTCTTACGAACGATTTTTTTGCGCAGAACCAACTTACGGGTGGTTGGTGGCCGCGTTACTTTCTTTGGCATGCGCGTGACAAATTGAGTTACTCAGGTCCAACGCTTCTTGGGGAGCTGCCCTAGAAGTCTCTCTATTATCGGAACTTACGAGCAAAAGTTACGTCTCGTTTATGAGGTTCTTTGAAAGTCGCCGCAAGCGCCTGAAATCTACGCGTTATAGGAGTAGAGAATTCATGAATCTTACGAATAATTACAGGCATTTGACACTCCTGCCCGCTTCCATCTAAGTTAGCACCGGTACCCTTTGGACCACCCCCTTAGGGAAACTCTGAAAAAGCCCACTCTGTGAACTCTGTGCCCTCTGTGGTTGATTTAAATTGTTGAATAACCACAGAGGGCACAGAGAACACCGAGGGAAAGAAATAAAATATCTAGGTTTTTCAGAGGTTCCTTTGGTTTCTCTTAGGAGTTGTATGTCTGCCCTTCCTTGCTCGAATGAGTTCAATGTTTCCCCTCTTACCCGTGCGCTGTTCTCTCAAGTTCAAGAAGCCGCACCCGACGCAATTCTCGGACTCAATCAGGCTTGCGCCAAGGATAAGAATCCTAAGCGCCAAAACCTCGGGCCAGGTGTCTATATGGACGGGGAAGGTCTTACGAAGCCTCTGACCTCTGTTCTCAAAGCCGAGGCGCTCCTTATCGCCAAAGAGAGAAAGGAAGGCTACCTGCCCATTGATGGGAACCCCATTTTTAATGGCATGGTACAAACCCTTGCCTTCGGCAAGGAGTCAACACTTCTTCGCGACGGCCTAGTCGCGACCGTGCAGTCTCCAGGCGGAACCGGCGCCGTGAGCCTCGCAGCCCACCTTCTGAAACGTATTGTCCCCTCCGCTCAGGCCCTAATTTCTGATCCTACCTGGCCAAATCATCGGGGTATTTTCGCTGAGGTTGGTTTTCCTGTTCAGGCCTACCCCTACTACGACGCAAAAACGCGCTCCGTGCGTTTCGATGAGTTTGTGCAGTTTCTCAAAGCTCAGCCGCAGCATTCAATCGTGGTGCTCCACGCGAGTTGTCACAACCCCACGGGCTACGACTTCTCTTTCGAGCAGTGGAAAGAGCTGTGTAAGCTCTTTGCATCCTCGAGCCACATTCCAGTAATCGACTCCGCCTATCAGGGTTTTAAAGTGGGCCTCGAAGAGGATGCTGCCCCCATTCGACTTTTTGCCGAAGCAGGGATTCCCTGTCTCGTAGCAACTTCTTTTTCAAAATCCTTTTCGCTGTATTCTCAGCGCATCGGAGCCCTTCATGTGGTCACGGCAAGCAAGCTCGAAACTGAGCGTGTCCTTAGCCAACTGAAACAGATTGTGCGAGCCATTTATTCAAATCCACCGGCCCAAGGAGCTCACCTCGTCGGCGCAGTTCTTAGTGACCCCGCTCTTCGTGCAGAGTGGGAGCAAGAACTAACTACGATGCGAGAACGCATCGCGCTCATGCGCACTGAGTTTGTGGCAGAAATGAAGAAGCGTGGTCACGATTTTAGTCACGTCGCAGACCAATATGGGATGTTCTCGTATACTGGGCTCACCGCTCCACAAGTAGAAGAGCTCATGAAGCGCTATAGCATTTACCTCATGAGCACAGGACGAGTTTCGATACCCGCCCTGAATAAGGGCAACATGAGTTATATCTGCGACGCGATTGCAGAGGTGGTCAGTTCCTGTCGCTGAGAAGTAGAGCGACGCACCGCCACCTCAAGCTTTACGAAAGGGAATTTGGAGTATGCCTACACCTATCGTAATCATGAACACCGAGGGCTGGCCTGGGATTGATCACGCGGCTTCCCTGCTCAAAGCGGGTGCTCATGCACTCGATATCGTCGAGCAATCAATTCGCCTCACCGAAGAGAATCCGAATGTCCACACAGTGAGCATTGGATCTCCACCCAATGCGCTAGGGGTAATGCAGCTCGATGCGAGCTTCATGAATGGGAACACTCTTCAGGTAGGAGCGATTGGCGCTATCGAGAACTGCATCCACCCCATTTCGGTCGCGCGGCAAGTGATGGAGCGTCTTCCACACGTCATGCTTGTGGGAGAAGGAGCCCGTCTCTTTGCGAACGAATGCGGGTTCTCTAAAGACCACGTTCTTAACGAAACCACCACGCGCGACTACGAATCCTGGCGTGCAAAGCACTTCCAAGAGCCTCTCATTTCCATGTTCACCCGTGATACTGGTAAAGGTGCCCACGGGACAGTTATCTGCCTCGTGATTGATTCCCACGGCAACTTTGGTGGCGGGATAAGCACTTCGGGCTGGGACTATAAGTATCCTGGTCGCCTCGGAGACTCCCCGATTATTGGTGCCGGCCTCTATATTGATCAGCGTTATGGCGGAGCGGCGTGCACGCACTGCGGCGAGAACGCCATTCGAACCGCGCTCGCGCATAGTGTCGTCCTTTACATGAAAAAAGGTGCTCGCGTTGAAGAAGCGGTGCGCGAAGGAATGGAAGACCTGAACTCCCTCAAAGAAGGGTATTTAGGACAAGTCTTTATTTACGCGTTCGACAAGGACGGTGTGCCCTTTGTCGCCCAGAAGATAAAGCGAGAGGATGACTGCGGATATCTTATCTTTCAAGAAGGGATGAGCGGGTACGAAAAAAGGAGAGTCGCGTCAGCCTAGTTCCCCCCGCGCGCGATCTTGAATA
>JBIKWF010000167.1:0-6826 GCA_044356455.1 Bdellovibrionota bacterium
ATCCCGAGGAGGCTCCTTGTTGCAATTGTGGTTGTAGTCAGGTGTTTTGTACGACTGGTCAGCCATACTGAGGAAGGGTGCTAGATGTTTGCACAGTTACGCATGATTGCTAATATGGTTTTTATTCGTCACAGACTTAGGCCTCGAGACTCGGGCGTTTTTATTGTCCTGGCAGCAGTCTTGGTCATTGTGCTTGCACTTCTCGTTGGTGTTGTTCTAGCCCTCGGCTATATCTCGACAAGTAAAGCTCGGTTACAGAACTCGACGAATCTTGCAGCTTTGGCTGCCGTTGAAGAGTTCTTCCGAGACGAGGCATCCTCTTCTCCGCTGGATCGAGCAAATCGATCGCTTGCTCGGGCACGCGAGGTGCTGTCTCAGAATCGACTACTAGGTTCGAGTTCTGACGCTACCGGAGGCGCCCTTGGAATGCCATCCGCTCCAGGCCAAGATAGTGGTCAATCAGGGGGCACGCTGCGATTTGGAGCCTGGTATCAAGAAAAGCCAATTGGAACATTCGACCCCTGCCCGCTATCTATTTACCCCTGCTTTATCGAAGCAGAACATCCGTCTACCTGGACAGCTCCTTTTCCAGTAGTAAACTCCGTGCGGTTAGAGTCAAAGACACAAAGTCCGATTCTCGCCCCCTTTCGAAACATTCTTGGTCAAAACTCTCAGTTCGATTTGAACTCCAGGGCATCCGCGGCAGTCGTCCCCAGATGCACCGTTTTTCTCCTTGATGCCTCCCTCTCGACGACCAACGACTCACATCCGTCTAAGATTGCCCAAGATCATTTGGTTCCAAGCCTTTCGGGTTATTCGGACGGCACTCCCGGGCTGTGTAGCCCTCTGAATTCGAGTACCATGTTCTTCCCTCCCCGCCGCTACCTCTGCCCACGCAACCTTGAGCTTTTCGCCTATAATGACTGGATATCGTATGACCGATCCGCGGGGATTGAGGAAGATAACATCCGAAACCCTGATAGATTCGAAAATCCATGCGGAGGAGATAGCTATCCATACCTGAATAACGACGTTCAACCCACGTTCACCAAAGAAGGACATCTTTGGTGCAACCTCATGTACGAGACTCTTGGAACCTGGGGCGTACACGCCCCAGTTCCACCTCCAACAGTGCGACAATCAAGCTTCCCTGACGGCTCTGTTGGTCCACGAGCTCTCTGTTATGAGTTTGAGAGAACCCCCTATGGCCGCATGTTGATAGACAAGTGCAGGGACCCAGAACCTCTCAGCTCCTTCCTCTTAGGATTCAATGCTGGCGTCCGCATGTTAGAAAGGCAGCGCACTGCCGCCGATCGAGTCCGAATGAGTATTTTTAGGGGAAAGGGAACTACAGCTCCGTTCCCTGCCCCCCCAGAGTATTTTACCACCGACCCTTCGATAATGGTGCAGCTTACAAATGCACTCAATCGCGGCAAGATCGCAACCCAATACAGCTTTGGGGGAACTCCGTCCTACAGCTCACAAGAGGTACATCCCAACTTTATTGATCTAGGCTGGTTTCCAATTATGCAGCGAGGCTCTCAGCCAGATAACTTGCTTGAAGTTGGCACCAACATTGTTGGTGCCATCAAAGACGCCATGGACGCTCTCGCGAATTCAGCTCAGTGTCCTTCTGGTGCTCAAAAATCAATAATTATAGCTACGGACGGAGTTTCGACCTGCTACGACCAAGCTGGAACCCCACTATGCGGTACCGCCTATAGCTTTTTTCAAACGGCAGAGACCCAGCTGATTAGCGGTGCGTCCTCCCTACTCGCTCAACTAAAGGAAAGGAAAATAGCGGTGACAACGCTCCTCGCTGGTTCAGATGCTCAACCACATTTCGTTGATAGGATGAACAATGGAAGTTTTCTGGGGTATCGTGAAGCGGTCTCCGTCGGATACCGAGGGCTCATAGATTTGGGAGGTGGACTATTCTCTGGGGACTCAAGCATGAATGGACAACTGCTCGTGGACTCCAGGCCGTCGTGCGCTGGGTTCCCTGGAAATCTCTGCCCGGGTGCCACGGAAGTCGAAAGGGATAGTTACGCGTTTACGAACCTAAATGGCTCACAGGGGACTTTTCTTCGACGCGCGAACGGCGTCCTTGCTCATCTGTCGATTGAAACGGGCGGCGTTTTTTGCCCCTTACTCCCACAAGGGAACTCTAGTCAGTATGAAGATCACGACTCAAACCCCGCGACTCCGTTAAGGCTGAAGGATAGCGAGCGAATAAGTGGCGGGATAAGAACCATAGCGGAGTCGGCTGTCTCTCCGGGAGAGATTGCAGCGGAATGCGTTAGGCAGACCTTAGGCGGTAACCCTTTCACTCTCGTCTCGGACTAGTTTCATCTGAGACTCCAGCCAGTTAACCTAACGAATGTTGCTTCTTGAATAGCTCCTCAAAAGAGACATACTAGTTCGAAATTTGGCTCGGGTAGATTATTGATGAATCCACCCCCTCTGACTGACATTGAACATCACTCATTTGGCGGCGAGAGGGGGATTGGTATCTTCGCAATGGTTTTCGTGCGGTTAGTTGGCTTCGCTGCTAGCTAACCGCACGATGGTGTTTTTCCGCCTTATTTCAGGGCGGGCCATACGTGGGAAACTCAGTTTTGAAGGAGATCCCATGGTTCGTTTCATCTTTGCCGCTGCATGTGCTCTTTCTCTCTCCGCTTCAGCTCAGGCCCAGAACGACGTCCAGAATCATCTGAACTCCTGGGCATTCGGGCCCTCCTACGAAGGTCTCGGGTATCTGAACCTGCGAGACGATGAGGGGAACGACGACGCTCGGGCCATTTCAGGATTCCGAGGGGATGGAAATCGGCTTCACTCCTACGAGGGCTACTACATCGGGTACGATGACCCGACCCCGAACTGGTCGCTGGTCGACTTCTCGATTTCCTTTTGGTTCGAGCAGTCGCACATGCTCAACGACCCGCTTATGACCGCACCGACGGCTCTTGACCGTCTCGCAGTCGTGACTGAGCCGAGCAACCCCAACTGGAGCACGCCCGCTTTCCAGGTGGGACAGTTCGGAGTCTACCACCTTGTCTTCGATCTTGACGCCTTGAACATCGAGACTTCCATCGGCGCTAGTCACTTCATTTGTGTCTCGCCGATGGTCAATGATGTCGCAGCCACGGGCCGCTTCTTCCAGCTTGGCGCAACCGGAGGGCCTAACGATCTTGGTGACACGACAGCGTGGTTCTGGTCTGAAGACCAACCTGGAATGCCGTGGCCGACCACGGCACTCCAGCCTTACTTCCCCTATCTCGCCGATAGGATCACTACTGTGGTTCCAGCTCCTGGCGTATCGGCAGTGTTCTTCGCTGCTCTCTCGATCCTTTCGAGGCGCCGGCGGACTAGTTGACGGAACGAATGGAAGCGGAAGTCAGAGGCCCCGACATGAGTAACAACTCAGTCGGGGCCTCCGATTCGCCGCAGTGCTGTTTTACTGATGGTTATACGAAGCTACCAAAGCCCCGTCCCACCTATTAATTACATGCGGGCCGACTACACTGCCGGTCCTCCGAAAACGCAACTTTAGCAGCGAAAGCTCTGGGGGATGTTGAACTAGAAGAATATCCACGTCCAGTTCCAGAGAAGTAAGCCTCGCGCCCTCTCACTTTCACATCGGTAGCTGTGAGAAGCTCGACCCCCGCAGGCAGGGCAACTCCTCGGCTGGAAAGGTATCCACGAAGCGGCTCAGCCGGCGAACAGCACAAGCTCGTTGCTCCTTTAGTACAAACAGATACGAACCCGACTGGGAACTGCGAGGCAACTGGCAAATAATTTCCCACTACGATCGCCCGATCGTTCCCTAGCGAGGCGACGTTCCATGCAATACCTCCCCGAGTATTTGCCGGTAACTGGATTGCAGTGGGGGCTACGCCGCTGGACCAAACTACGGGTAATCCCTCTTGGAAGCCATAAAAATAACTCTTTCCAAGAGTTGGGTCCGTGGTCATGAGTGAGTTCGAGTTAAACATGTGCCCAACTGAGAAAAGTCCGTCACTGCTCATCGAGGTGATGCGGTTGTTTTGATAAGCTAAGCGGCAGTCGCCGGTGAAATTTGCAGGACAACGAATCTCGCCCGGAAGTGGGGTCCCAACTACCGAGTCCAAGAGGTTATCAACCACTGTCGTGAAGGTACCTCGACTGGCGTCATATGTTGAGCCAGCAGCTGAAAGAGCGTCATCGGACTGGTCAGCCGCCAAGACTTCCTGTACGTCGTAGAACTCCGATGCACCTGCTGCGGAGACTCCAGCGATTCGGCGTTGCTGCCCGTTCGCGAAGGAAGAAAGCAATGGCCACTGAGCACCCACACCATAAATTGGTGCAACACTTGCGCTACTGTGAACTCCGGTCATTGCGATGTCGCCCCCGGAAAGCACAGCGATTCCGCGAGAATCGGCGTAATTCGGGGGGACGTTATCATTCGGATCGTAAAACGCACTATGAAGCTGGAATGAATCAGACAAGCCCGTATTTGTTACCGTGGTGGTGCTCAGCTCCTGCAAATCACCGTTATTGGAGGGATACTGATAAACTCCCCGCCAGAGAAAGCCAGCCTTGTAAGGCGTGCTCGAGCCAAACCGATTTTCCGCGGAAGCCCCCGGGTAAAACTCTCCAATAATATTGAGACCGTTGGAGGAAATGGAAAGAGCCTCGGCAGAACGAGCTCTGTTAGAACTGCAGGGATAACCACCGGCACAGGTTGACCCGCAGGCTACCCCAGTGCTCAAGTTACTCTGCTCGCAGCCCACATGGCGATGAAGGAACCGAACTCTTTCTGACTCGATCAAAGAGGATCTCCAAGCGAAGGCATTCTTAGAGGGGATCTCATTATCTCCCGACATGTATGTCTTGTACCCGGCCCCAACTACCACGACGTCGCTACAGGAAATAACGGCGATCGCATTGCCAAAGCTTACTGGATATAGAGCCCCGGCAGATAGGGGAACTCCGGTTCCTCGGCAACTTTGAATGTTAGCGCATTCTCCAACCTTGTCTGCCGGTAGCCCCTCCGCAGCCGATGCGATCCAAACCATCTGTCCGCGATGGTCACAAACAAAGCTTTGAGCTTCCGAAGTCGCGTCCTCGCGAATGGGTGCCCTTGAGGATGCGCTAAACAACATCCCTGTAAAAGGATTCCCGAACGGAAATTTAGCCGGAAAAAAATTCGCCTGCGACATATTGAAGGCGAAAGATTCACCAGCCCCGCCAGAGGAAGACTTAGAAAGAAATAAAATAGCTTCGTTCAGATTTGCGACGCTCTGCTTCATTTTTGAATCGACAAGCCCGGGTTTCGAACTAGGATCTGTGGGATCAACGCAACTTTGCGTGGCCCCGCATGAGCCATCGGGTAGCGGGGAAACCGTCTTGACTGGCGCAGACACGCCCCCTGACGCCTTTGGAGTGGCTTGCAGCAGTTGGGCAGTTCCGTCTCTAGGCATCAGGGCAAGCGAGCAGGCCAAAGCCAACAATACCTTATTCATAGGAATCTTCCCCAACAGATACAATTCTTGGCAGATTCCAAAGTCCCCCGACAGGAATCCGCAGTTTCCCAACTCCAAATAGAACTATCGGCATGTTATTCGGCTCCTTTAATTGAACATTTATACAAAGCCATTGAAACTGTTGAGAATTATCAATTTGGTTGTTCGGCCTACGAAAAATCCATAGTGAATGGGCACTAAATTGTTGGTGCCAGGCCACTTATTGGAACTGGCTTAGTGCCCCCCCCACTAATGCCTCTGTTGGACACCCACTTTCCCGCGCAGCAAAATCCTCAGGAATAGAAATCAACCTGAAACGTCAAACAGTTACCTCGCCGTAGCACCACCACTGGAGCCATCCAACGCCCTTCTATTTCGCACATAAATAAGAGCGCCCCTCGAACAAAAGCCCCCGCAGGCTTTGGCGAGAGCTTGGCGCTATGTTGCCCATTTCCATAGTGGAGGAGATCGCCACCAGACAAACTCCCAAAAAATTCGAACAGTTGCATTAGCCAAGCACCTCTCTTCAACGGGTCCCTCCGCGCTCGGCACGCAGAATCACCCCGCTCATCGACAACTTTGCACTTCGAATTCCGATTAAGAGTCACAAAAAGAACCCAATACCTTCGAGATTTTATTGCGTTTGATGCTTAGCGTGGGATGCTATATACTCATGATCAGGACCTTTAAAGGAAAGGATACAGAAAAGCTCTTTCGTGACATGAGGGTTGCCCGATTTCATTTATTTGAGAACGCGGCACGAAAAAAGCTCCTTTATCTTCATGCGGCAGAGACGCTACAAGAAATTAACGCGTATCCCGGCAACCGCCTTGAAGCTCTCCACGGAGACAGAAAGGGTCAGTATAGTATTCGGATTAATCAGCAATGGAGAATCTGTTTCAAATGGCAAAATGGCGCGGCGTTCGAGGTTGAGATCGTCGACTATCACTGAGGTTGGAATATGAGCAAACCCCTAAAGCCAATTCACCCCGGCTTCATTTTGAAAGAAGACTTTATGGAGCCTCTTGGTATCAGCCAAAATCGCCTTAGCATTGCGATCGGCGTCGACGTTCGGCGCATCAATAGCATCGTGCAGGGAAAGCGAGCGATTACTCCGGACACAGCCCTAAGACTCGGCGTGTACCTCAAAACCGGACCAAAAGTATGGCTCAATTTACAACAGGAATACGATCTTCGAGTTGCCGAGCGCAAAATTGAGCCTATTCTCAAGAAAATTGAACCCGCTGAAACGAAAGCAGCTTAAGCAGTTTCGTGGGGACTTCATCTTGCTGCCCCCTAACTGCGGCAAAGGATTATTTGCC
>JBIKWF010000168.1:0-6818 GCA_044356455.1 Bdellovibrionota bacterium
CGATCCTGCAGGAGGTTCTTCCGCTGCAGCAGGAGGTTGTTCCGCGGCAGCAGCAGGTTGTTCCGCGGCAGCAGCAGGTTGTTCCGCGGCAGCAGCAGGTTGTCCTGAGGACGACTGCGCTACAGCAACCACTGTGTCAAGTGCCGGCTTCTCCAAAGAATCCGAGGCAGCCAAGACCGCATCTATTTTCGACTCAAGATCGGCTGAGTTCGGATCTACATCTTTAAGATCTCTCAACGCACGTTTCCACGTGGGACCCAAGGCTCCTCGATCGTTGTCTCCTGCTGCAATCAGATCTTGAACTTTGGAATGGCCCAAAACTTCAGCTGCAGATTTTGCAGTGTTCTCTTTACAAAATTCTTCGAAGGACTTTTGCGTTCCATCAATGGACCGCTTATTCCGGTCCGAAGTGCTCGCAAGCTTATGATACAGCTTGAGCCAACTATCCGCTTTCATATTGAGGAATTTTTCGAGGTCCTCTATCGCGGCATCGCTTCCCGCCGCATCGCGAAATCTCTGGCGCACACCCTGCTTAAAAGACTCGATCGGCGAAGTGGAAACCGAAGGGGAAGCGAGTGAAGGCTCTTTTTCAAGCCTGGGAGCAACCGCTGCTGCAGCGGTAGTAAACACAGTAGTCGTAGTAAAAACCGTGGTAACAGCTCCGGCCGAAGCACCAGCAGCTGCGCCATCCCCGCCCGTATTTGCTACATTTACACCCGCCGCCCTAAGAGCATCGCCCACACTCCCGCCACCAATTCCTCCAGCCCCCAAACCTTGGGAGGCTCGTGACCCTTTGGGTGCTTGCTTCGCCATACCACTCCACTTCTTGAACGTAGAAAAATTTGAACCCCAGAGCGTAGTCCCTTAGGCCGCGCTACTCAAACGACCAACCACTTAAACTTCAGGGCCTTAAAGCCCAACTCTGGCACAGGAGTTATGCAAGACTCCCCTTCAGACGCTTCCTAAAATATCAGAAAACAACACAGACTTTTCAATTAGTTAGGCGCTCGTGCTGCCTCGAAAAAACCATTGGGGCGACTCCCAATACGTCTGGTAGGGCGCCCTGTTCCGCCTCTGCCGGTAGGCGACGGCGCGACAAGCCCCCACCTTTGATTAAACTCGCTACTCGCGGCATTAATGGAGGTTCACTCAAGGATTCGCGCAATGACTCACGGCCCTTCCCCATCCTCCCCATCCCCCGATGATGAATGGCGAGAAGACTTTGATGAAGAGCCGCCTCTTCCGCGGCCTGATGTCCTTTGTTTTGATGTAGCGGGGGAACTTATCGCTGAAACCCAAGAGGGTACGGCCGACAGCATAGCGAGCTTAGGCGAAGAAATCCTGACACCATCTTCTCCTATGGCTCAACTTGTAAGCAGCGCTGCTGAGAGAATCACAGCGCCTTACATTCTCCTCACAAGAGCCAAATGGAGCGCTCGGCCCGGGGAACCACCTCCGCGTGAACCCATCGCATTTGGCGCCGAATATCCAAACGGCCGCGTCCTTCCTTCCTCCGGCGGTTTCACACTTGTACTTACTAAGTCGGGCCTCATGGTTTACGGCCGAGAGCTACATACGAAAGAGAACTTTCACCCGCTTTCGGACAGCCCCTGCGATCTAAGGCCGTTTGCTAAGCTCATGGCTCTCGCCAGCATTACCCCCGGTATGATTGTTCAAGAGTTGAACTTCATCATTAACTCAAAAAATGGAGCTATCCCAAACTATACAGAGGGCCATGAGTTAAAAGAGAACTCGATCGAGGCTGAGAGATGCTGCGCGAAATTTGCAAAGAAACCACTCCTTCCCTCCGAAGTAATCGAGCAAAAAACGAAACCTCGCGATCAAGATGCCCCTCCCGACCGGCAAAAAGCAACCGCGCAGCTAAATGAACCGATTGAAGCAGCACCAGCCAAACAAGAACTCCCAGTTTATCAGGCCAGAGGCGAGCCGGTCTCGGAACATCTCTCCTCGCGTCAAGCTACTCACCGCTTAGCCTCCAAATCGAAGGCGTCGATTTGCAACTCGCTAGGAACTCTTGTTGCTGGGCTTGGTGGCACTCCGCTTGTTCTTGCGAGCTATCGAGGACTAGATGCGGGAATGCTGGAGATAGGAATTTTTGTGGCTGGACTCGCGGGAGGATGGTTCATTTCGCACCTCGGCCGGCGATACTATCGCTAACATTTCTCGGGAATCTCTTTCGCCCCGACTCTTACAATATGTCCTATGGATGCCCGTGGCATTTACTTCGGCACGCCCTACCTAGTGGTGCAGCATCTGGGTAGGGCGCCGCGTCCCCGCGGTGCCGCAAGATCTCACGCCTTGGCACGTGGCATGTATTTATCCCGATGCGGAATTGATTCCGCCAGTGGATTGCCCGCGACCTTTGTTGCGGCACCGCGCATGGTCTTTCGGCGCCCTAAGGATAGGGCGCCCTACCGCAACGCGATTCCTTAAAAGGGAATATCATCATCATCAAATGGAACCGCTTCGCTCGCACCCTTACTAGAGGATGAAGCTGCAATCGCATCTGCGCTCGGAAGTGAATTCATCAACCCACGCCCCGCTGACGCTTGGCTTGGAGAAAATTCATCAGATCCAGAAGACATATTCATCGGAGCACCAGCTCCGGAATCACTTCCCTTACCCGCGCCGCCAACGAACTGTACTGTGTTACCGATAATCTCGGTGGTGTAGCGATCCTTGCCTTCCTTGTCCTGCCACTTACGAGTCTGAATCTTCCCCTCGATGTAAACTTGGCGGCCCTTCTTCAGGTACTGGCCACAGTTTTCGGCAGTTTTTCCAAAGGTGACTACGTTGTGCCACTCGGTGTGATCAACCCAATTACCACTCTGATCTTTGCGGCGCTCACTGGTGGCAAGAGAAAAGGAACAGACAGCACTTTGAGAAGTCGTGTAACGGACCTCGGGGTCTTTTCCAAGATTGCCAAGAAGAATTACCTTATTAACGCCCATACGACTTTCCTCTCAAATATCGAAGTGTACACACTCAAATTACTGGTGACTCGCCCTTAACTTAGTGTTCTTTGTGTTCTTAGTGGTTGTTTTTTCATTTAACTAACCACTAAGAACACAGAGAACACTAAGGGGGTGCTATTTGAGGAGTCTTCTAAGAAGGACTCCACAATCAGAACCGTCACTGCTATATCGTGGGTCCGGCTCCAAAGTTTCCTGTTTCGAGGAAGCTTTTTACCGAACTCAGCTTAGAAAGTCGATGAAAGTTTAAGTATATGAAAGTACGAGTAAGCCGCCTCCCCGCCGAGGGCCTGAGCGTTAAAACCAGCCTCTCCCTTGAGAACCTGAATGCCCGCATGAATGAAGGGCGGGAGAGCGATATACTCTTTACGGAGGCCCCTGCCGTGGACCTTATGGTTACTAAAACCACGCAAGGTGCTGAAACTAAAGGGCGAGTTACCTGCAAGTACCGCCAGCCCTGCTCGCGTTGCGATGAGGGCATCGAGAAGGCGCTCGATATCGAGGCTAATTTTATCCTCCAAGCGAGGCCAGCGCCGGGCGAGAGGGATACCTCAAAGTCAGAGGAAGACTACGAGGACGATATCGGGATCTCTTTCTTCGAGGGCGATCAGGTCGATTTAGAGGACCTTATCCAGCAGGCCCTTATCCTGCCCCTTTCCCTCTATTGGCACCCGCCTTGCGATAAAAAGGGAAACTGCACACATTGCGGCAAACTCTGCGAAAAACCGGAGGCCTCCGAGGCCCCTAAGCTTGAAACTATTTCACTGGGTGATTTGCTAAAAAAGGCGGGGGTCTCCAAAAACTAGGCCCCCACCTCAAAGACTCACCTCTGTGTACCTCCGTATCCTCAGTGGTGAATTCCCTGATGAAATTTTCACCACAGAGGACGCAGAGGTACACAGAGCTGTATTAAGACTGGGGTGTATTAAGAATGGAGGTCTCTCAGAGGCTCCCAAGATACATCGAGGCCAGTATTTCATCAGAAAATCTCTTTTTCCCCGGAAAGAACCTCTGAAAAACCGTGATATTGAATTTTCTCTCTCTGTGAGCTCTGTGCCCTCTGTGGTTTTTCAACAAATTTAATCAACCACAGAGGGCACAGAGCTCACCGAGCGGGCTTTTTCATAGCTTCCCTGATATTTCTTAGCACCCATCTCTATAGGGCCTATCCTCCTCGTCCGACATACCCCACACGAGGCCCAAAGAAATGAAGCGCATCCCAACATCTGAAGAGACTGCGATTGTCGAACTCGAGGCGCTTCCCAAGACACACTCAGACGCCGACCTTGTGTTTAAGAATCTTTGCATCGCCTACTCCCGCGAAGATGTTCTTACTCTACGCCAGAGGCTCATAGACGCGGCAGAGTGGCTTACTTCCTACGTGCTCGATAATGACGGACCAGATGTAAAGATGGGTGGAGCTCTTTGCTCGCGATCAATTCAGCTTGTAGACTTATACGACACTTTTGACGAGGACCAGAAAGCTTTAGCAGTAGGTGCCGTGCGGTACTTTCTCTTCCGACTCGACGATATGCCCGATCACCGCGGGGCCCAAGGCTATGAAGACGACCGCATGGTAATGAACCATGCACTGCTGAGGCTTGGGATGCGCGAGCTTCTTATCAATTTACCTTTGGAAGATCCCGAATCGAAGGCGCTTTCTGCCAGCATTTCAAAACCGCGGCGACGCGGCTGCGAAGTTTGGAAGGAGTGGAAGAAGCGCCGAGCGGCGCCGTGAGGACACGGCGCCCTACCATCCAATGCTACGCAACTAGGTAGGGCGCGCCGAAAATATACTACCGAGTCCTTTCAGATGCTCTCTCTGAATAAGGCAAAGCCTTGAAGGGATAATCAACTACCTTGTGCCGCGCAAAAAGAGGCAACACTTGCGTCTTGGTAATCTGCGCACCCCAGGCGCGGTAAAGTTCCTCTACCACTTGCGTCGGCGCCATCGCATCAGAGGCTGAAACTCCAAGCTCTACATCCCAGCCCCCCAAGCACTCTACGGTATAGTTAACCAAAGGATGTGCGCGAGCGAATGCAACGATTCCGTGGCGCAACTCAGAATCGAGACCACTGGTGTGAACAAGGATTACCCAATGCAGCATCGGGATACCATCAATAACAAAAGAACTGCCTGAGATTACCCCATTAACCTTAAGCTTCTTTAGTCTTGCTTCGACCGTCGAGGCTGAAACTCCAAGCGCACTCCCCGCTTCACGAAGTGTGGGCGATCCGGAGCTATAGTGAACAAGAATATCGTGATCGAGTTTGTCGATGAGCACGGTCTCAGACACCACTCCATAGTCAAGCTCAGGAAGTTTCGGACCATGTGCCCAAAGCGATTTCATTCCAAAGAGGCGATGCGAGAGCTGCACACAGACAGCCTTTCCTCCAAGACCCTCTCCGCACTCTTTGGACATCCAATCTAGAAATTCCTGGAGCTCTGCGGGAATACGCACCACCACATTAATTTCAAACTGGAATTCACCACCCACCTCTAAGACGAGCGCGACCTTATCGTGACGCTGGAGCTTTTTTATGAGCTCACTTCGCGGAGAACCGCGTCTGCCTGAGACTGAAAAGAAAATTGCGTAACGCGTAAATCCGAGTCGATAGGTATTAATGAAGAGCCTCTCCTTGAGCAATCCTGAATCGCGGAAACGCTTAAGGTGATACCTCACGCTATGAAGCTTAACTCGTGCGCGTTTTGCGACTTCTGTCAGGGGCATATCCGCTGCGCATTCAATGACCCTAAGGATACGCCCCTGCTCATCCGATACTTTCATATAAAATTCTCGTCTTGTTCGATAATAGTACTAGTCTATCGAACATAATGACAGATATTTTGCCAATGTAGCGATTTTGTGTACACCTCTAAAAACAAGAGGAACCATCAACATGGCACTACGCGCACAAAGAAGGGAGATCTTCGGAATCGGACAAGGACTTGTTGACCTACAAGCACAGATTCCGCACGAGTCCCTCGCTCATTTAGGAGTTAGTCTCGGATCGTCGACTTTTGTCGAGGAAGCCAGACAAGCGGAGCTCCTTAAGGGACTACGAGACCTCGGTCACACTGTTGGAGTAAGACCTGGCGGTTCTGTAGCGAACTCCGCAGCCCTTATCGCTCAGCTGGGCGGCAACGCGGCATTTT
Source organism: Bdellovibrionota bacterium (assembly GCA_044356455.1). GTDB lineage: Bacteria > Bdellovibrionota_C > UBA2361 > UBA2361 > JBGSMV01 > JBGSMV01. Next base: position 6,151 of record JBIKWF010000168.1, read on the forward strand.
GCGGCCGAATCGGCGACGATTCCGAGGGCGCAGTGCTTTGTCATGATTTCGCCTCAGTAGGAGTTAGGCTCGGCGCCCCCCTTATAGTGGGAGGACGCACTGGCAGGGTGCTGGTAGTTACTGCCCCCTGCGGTGAACGTACGATGCTTGCTCACCTCGGGTGCTCGAGCCAGTTTTCGCTTGCCGATGTGGACCTTTCTCGAGCAAAGCGATCATACGCAGTTTTTCTGGAGGGCTACTTGATGGCTGCCAGCGAAGAAAGCCGCGCCGCGCTTCTTACCACCGCCCAAGAAGCATCTCTTCATGGCAGTATTGTTGCACTCTCCCTTGGCGCAAGTTCCCTCGTGGAAGGACGTAAGAGGGAGTTCCACGCTATTCTTCCTCATACAGGTCTCATTTTTGGAAACGAGTCTGAAGCCTGCGCACTCACAGGAAAACCGTCTGGGACTGAGGCGATTCAAGCTCTCAGTACAAAAGTAGCACGTGTCGTGGTCACCTGCGGAGCAGAAGGCGCCCTCATTTCTGAGCATGGCAAAATAGAGCACGTGCCCGCCTATCCAACACAGGTTGTTGATACTACGGGCGCCGGAGACGCCTTTGCCGGAGGCTATCTCTTCGGTCTGCTCGAAGGACATTCAGTAGCTCGCTCCGCTGCCTTTGGTAACTTC
>JBIKWF010000064.1:0-24213 GCA_044356455.1 Bdellovibrionota bacterium
ATCTCCGTCTCTGCCCCTACAATTTTCCCCAAAAGCGCTATCCTATCTGAGAACCCCTTACTTCTCGCCACCGCAATAGCCGCATCATCTCTAATGGTCTCAAAGGGGAAACTCAGATATTGCAGCATAAAAGTGCCGAACGAGCGCTTCCCCGTGACAGGTGACGGGGTCTTAAAACACTCAAAAGTCGAGAGAGCCTTCTCGTCAACGGGAGTAAACAGATAACTTCGCACTCGGTGGTAGATATGAATCGCTTCGGCATTCCCTTCTAAGGCTCGAAGGGGGCTAGGATCAAAAGAAGTGCCGTCTAATATACTCTGGATTCCGGCAACCATGTGGGGCCGCATGCCGTCAGGCTTTCTAAGCGCAAGAAGCTCTGACTCAGAAACTACTCGGCATAAGAAATGAATTTCAATCTGCTGAAGTATTCCTTCAGCCGTGACCAGGGACTCATCAGCCAAGATCCTTTCTCGCACCACATCCTTCACCGCCTTCCAGACCATAAATGAAGGATTGGAGAGCGAAAGATCGCCTTCGAAGCGATTGGTTGATCCAAGAACCTCGCGCACGAAGCTATTTTCACTAGGAGAGAGCTGCTCGAGAACTCCCCAGCCTTCAAGCGCCTCTAACGTAAGCTCTCCGAGAGAGGGGGACTCCCTTAACGTATCTAAATCGAGAGCGCCTTCCTGGATGCGCCCCACCCAGGCGCCCGCAAGACAGAACTGCAGCAAGGGGCGCATGGCCTCTGGAATTTCATGGTCAGAAGCAATCCTCTCGGCATCACGCTGCATGTCATGCATGCGCTGCACCATACGAAGTCCAAAGCGATGCCCAGGCCAGCGCGCTTCCGTTGTTTCTGCCGTCTCCCTTGCCCGGGCCAGCAGCAGCTCCAGTGGAGTTCGCGACACTTGAGGTCCTGGAGCTTGAGGTAGATGAATTCCAAGCGCAGTGGAAGACGAAGTGGCGTGAGTATGACCGAGAGCCATGTTCATTGGGGCGATTATAGCCAATACCCTCCCGTTAACCGCAATTAGTCTTTCTGCACCTATGCCCTTTTCTCCTTGATGACCCTGTTTCAACCACAGAGACCAGTAAAGGAATGTACAGGCGGAGCTACTAGGGGACCTCCGAAAAACTTCGCTATTTTATTCTTTCTCTCTGTGAACTCTGTGCCCTCTGTGGTTTTTTACAATTTAAATCAACCACAGAGGGCACAGAGTTCACAGAGAGGATTTTTTAGAGCTTCCCCAGGAAACTTTTGATTGAAATACCCGATGATTTCCCTAACTACGCTGAGCACTGCCCTCGTTCTCCGCTCAACAAGATTCTGCTATAGGAAAAGTGATGTACTCCCTTAGGCCTTACCAACAACAAGCCGTCGAGGCCACACTCTCGCACTTTCGAAAGTCGCGCTCGCCCGCGGTGCTTGTCTTACCGACTGGTGCGGGGAAGAGTCTCGTTATTGCTGAGCTTGCTAAAATTGCCCGCGGAAGAGTACTGGTCCTCGCTCACGTAAAAGAGCTTGTCGAGCAGAACTATACAAAATTTAGAGCCTACGGACTCGAGGCTGGCATCTATTCGGCAGGGCTGAATCAAAAAGACAGCAGCGACAAAGTCATCTTTGGCAGCATCCAATCCGTGGCGCGCGCCTCAGACGGGTTCTTCAAAGACTTCTCCCTGCTTGTGATTGATGAATGTCACCGCGTATCCGGAGACGACGGAACCCAGTATACAACCGTAGTAGAAAAAATCCTGACTGGCAGCCCTCAGCTTTGCATCTTGGGACTCACCGCGACACCTTATCGACTCGATAGCGGCTGGATTTATAACTACAACTATCAAGGCTTTCTGCGCTCAACCGAGCCACGCCTCTTTCGCAAATGCATCTACGACCTAACCCTAAAGGAGATGATCGCGGCCGGATACTTGACCCAGCCCGTACAAATCGATGCTCCCGTCGCGAGTTATGACTTCTCGAGTCTTAAGCTTCGAGCTGGGAAAGAGCGCTTCAGTCTCGAAGAAATAGAAGCGATCCTTAAGGACCAGAGCCGTATCACGCCGGTCATTATCGAAAATATTGTTGAAATGGCGAAAGAGCGGCGTGGAGTAATTATCTTCACCGCCTCCGTGAGGCATGCCGGCGAAATCCTGCGGCTTCTTCCCGAAGGAGACGCCGCGTTAGTGGTCGGAGATACCCCGAGCGACGAACGTGACGCGGTAATTGAGCGCTTTAAGGCCAGAAAAATCAAATTTCTGGTTAATGTATCAGTGCTGACCACCGGGTTTGACGCGCCGCATGTAGATTTGATTGCAATTCTCCGCCCTACTGAATCCGTAAGCCTCTATCAACAGATCGTGGGCCGAGGCCTCAGGCTCTATGAGGGCAAAGCTGACTGCCTCATCCTCGACTACACCGGCGTCCCTCACGATATTTTTAGTCCTCAAATTCACGAGCGAAAACCGACAGAAGACTCAGTCGCGGTGAAAGTAGCCTGCCCTGAATGCGACCACGAAAATTTCTTTTGGGGAATTGTCGATAGCAACGGTCAAGTAGTCGAACATTTCGGCAAGAAATGCTGCGGCGCGCACGAAAGTACCGAGAGCGGAGAACTTGTGCCATGCGGATTTCGCTACCGCTCTAAGAATTGCGATCGCTGCGGCACGGAGAACGACCTCGACGCGACTCGCTGCACCGGGTGCTCAAAGATATTCACCGATGATGAGGCGAAACTCAAAGCAGCCCTCGGGGAAAAGAACACCCATGTCATGCAGCCTGATTCCATGACATTTGAGAAGAAAATCGACAAATCGGGTCAGGAACGACTGGAGATCCGGTACTATGACCTGAATGCTCAGTCACTGAGTGAGGTATACTTCTTCTCTTCCCCGCAAGACTCAAAGGTTTTCCATTATAATTTTCTTCGAATGCACTACCGCTTACCGGGGAGGAAACTTGAGGTGAAGAATATTGAAGACGCGCTTCGGCTAAAAAGCGCGTTTCGCCTTCCCCTATTTATCATTGCGCGGAAGCAAGAACGCTATTGGAAGATTAGGGAAAAGATCTTCTTGTGATGAAGCGGTAAACCCTTTTAACGGGCAGGACTTCTAGGCAGCCTTTGAAAAACTAGTTCTCCGCGTTAAATAAAGAATCTCGACTTACCCATGTTAACCATATAGGTAGGGCGCCCTGTCCTCAGGGTGCCGCAAGATCTCGCATACTGGCACAGGCGGAACGGCGCGCCTAAATCGGAAATTTTCGATTTCTTCCGTGTTCCCTGCGCTCCCGTCTCCGCCAAAGCTTCGTCGAGGCATCACTGAAGTTAGGCTCGCCGCAGCCTAAAAGGTGCAAGCGGCTTCGTGCCCTTCGCGTCCTTGGCGTTATCCTGCAATACATCGCGCACCCGCAGAGCTTGGGTTTAACGCGAAGGACGCGAAGAGCACGAAGGAATAATTTTTCAGCGGTTCCCTGGGAATAAGCAGGAGATCAAGGCTGGCCTATGCCCTCGCTACGCGGCTCCTCCCCAGGGATCTACGAATCGTGGAGCCTTCTTCCGCTCGGCTTCGCTTCCAGGCACAATTGCGTGCGCATGCGGCTCTGGCCGTGTTAAAAGGCCCCCAAAGTTCTGAACATAGCGATACCCAAACTCCCTAGCTAATGGAAGTTCTCTCGCGAACGCATTCAAAATAGTGAAACACTCCACCTGCTCTTCAGGAGTCAAAGCAGACGCGTTCGGGAAGGTAATTAAAAGATGTAGCCCGTCTACCACTGCGGATTTCGCGCTAAACTTTATCTCGTAGCGTTGTCCACTCGAAAGAGTCCCGTCGGCGATAACTCCGGTAAAACCGGACACCCTCAATGCAACAAGATCGCCTTCTTTTTGAACTATGGGGCCAGTAAACATATCGCTCCCTAAAGTTTCGCGTCAGCAAAACTATCAGAAAAGATGGCAAGCTAGTCAAATTCGGCCGCTTATCGCTTACGCGTATCGGAGCGAAACCGGCATCGACTTGGCAAGTACCTCTATACTCTCACGCTTTCGCCTGCGGTGGGCGTAAGTTGCTAAATGTCCTTCTTCGCAAACTATTTCTCGGTTAGTTTTGCGAATAAGATCTCCGGATCAGAATTAGACCTCACAAAGAAATGATAGCGTGCTCCCGGCTTCAGATCGTGCTCAATACCAGAACCATTCTTAAGAGGGCAAACTCGAGTGGTCCCACGAAGATGCGCCTTAAGGTCTTCATAGGTAGTTCGCAGTTCGCCCAACTTAAGTTCTCCGCGCTCAACCGATTCGACCCTCACTCGGTATTCGTAATCCTCCCCCCGAAACGAAGTACGAAGATGCGCTGCTGAAATTATAACCACGGTTGCAACTATACCCGCCTCAGCTTGCAACTCCGCAGGACTTCGCCACCCAATTTGGCAAGCATCCGCTTCTGCCAAGGAGGCCCCAAGTACAAAAGCAATAACGATGACCCTAAATAGTTTTGACATATAAAGGCCTAGATTGAATTTGGGCGACCGAAGGGCGCCTCAAGCTCTGCAAACTTAGTTCCTGCAAATCACAAAAATGAAGGGTGCCCGAGGCTCTTTCTCTGTTCTCGCTATCCTACTTAATTGATACGCTATCACAATGAACAGATTCTCCTCTGCACGCGCACTTCTCATCACGGTAGCTCTCCTCGCTCAACCTGGGACCCTCTACGCCCTTGGGGGCGACAACTCTGACCCAACGAATCAAATTGACTCTGGCACACAAGACTGCCAAGCCGATCTTTTTACCGCCACTCGCGCCTATATTAATGCACGCGTCAACGCTTTCGCGACCTGCGTGAATGCATTTCTCGACTGCGAGAGTTCATCGACCACCCCCCTCGCGCAGGCGTGCCGCGCAGCCCTCCTTGAGGAGAACGTGGGAGCATGCGCAAAAGGGGTACTCGACACCGGTATTGAAACCATGGGAAACACCGCTGCCGCCATTACCGGGTTTCCATCGCAGGCGCTTAATCACGCTCATGAGCAATTTGTCTCCACTATTCTCTCCAATTGCTTCGGCATGAGTAATCCTCTGGACGCGAGCTCCAATGGCTTAGGGTTTGCACAAGGAGCGAGTGACAGCGATGTGTTTACTGATTTTGTGACAAAAATCCCCTCTGGCATGGGGTGCGAGGCCAATGCCGCGGTACGCACCGCGGCTCCCCTCATCGATGAAATAGCAGAACGTTTAAAGACCTTTGACAATAAATGCATTGCGGTCAGTGGCGGAGCAACTCTCTATGCTGATTGCTCAGTGAACAGTGACTGCGGAGTAACAAGTGGCAAATGCGGCAAGCTCGCGTTTGCTTTTAAAAACGGCGGCGAGTACGGCTTTCCAAGCTGCATAGAATCTTGCGACGCAGGTTTCTATTTGAGTGAGGACAGACTTACCTGTACGCCATGCGATGTGGGGAACTATAACAACACCGCAAATGCCTCAAGCTGCACTCCTTGCGCAGCAGGCTCCTATGCGACTACAACCGGCTCGTCTCAGTGCACCCCATGTGCACGGGGCTATGCCCAGCCGAACCCTCAGCAACCTTCCTGTACACCTTGCGCCGCAGGCACCGCTCAAACCCAAATCGGACAGTCCACCTGCGACCAATGTACCGCTGGTACCTATAGCGGAGTGGCAGCAGTAGCATGCCTTGATTGCCCAGTAGGAACCTTCTCCGCACCAGGAGAAGGGAGCTGCACGGCCTGCGCTGCTGGCTCCTATGCGGCAAGCCCAGCCTCCTCCTCTTGTGCCTCATGTCCCCTTGGCACGTTTGCGGAAGACTCCGGCCGCAAAGCCTGCAGCCCCTGCGCTCCGGGCTCAATTGCAGCAAGCGAGGGCTTAACGACCTGCACAGCCTGCGCCGCGGGCACCTATGCCGCAGAACCGCAAAGTTCAAGCTGCACGCCCTGCGCTGCCGGAAGTTACTCTGCGGTAGCCGGCGCAAGGTCGTGCACCCCCTCTCCTGCCGGATCTTTCGTTTCCCAACCAGGACAAAGTGCAGTGACGCCATGCGAACCAGGCACTCATGCCGCTAATGCTCAGAGCTCGAGCTGCTCACCTTGCACCGCGGGAACGTTCTCTGAGATTGAGGGCGCAATAAACTGCGCGCTTGCCCCGGCCGGTTCCTTTGTCTCCGAGGTTGGGCAAAGCGCAGTGACCCCCTGCGAGCCAGGGACGTATAGCTCAGACCCTGGGGCTACCTCATGCGCCCAGTGCAGCAAGGGTACCTACGCACCAGCAAGAGGCTCTCTTGCGTGCGTAACCTGTCCCAAAGGCACTATCGCCGCAAAAGCCGGAGCCGTAGCATGCAGAGTATGTGCGAGCGGGAAATCCAACCGCGCGAGGACCAAGTGTACGAAGTAGCTCCTGGCTCCTCCTCTTTTTATAAGTGCCTTTGCGCAGTCATGGCGTTGAACGAATCCGCGCATTCGTTCAACAACTTGCTTGTCTGTGGGATATCAAGCGGAGCGGAGAAAAATGGCTCTACAAGATCTCCCAGGCGGTCTGACATGATAGGAGCGCGTCGTACTCTTAGATTTATTAGGTCGGCCAATGAATAGTACTCGCTTCTTTTCTTGCCAGAGGATCGTAGTCGGGATGATCCTCTTGATGTCCAGCGCCTGTTCGCCGATTAAGCGCGAAATCTTCGTACATGATGAGACAGGTCGTCCCGTCAAGGGTGCGCTTGCAATTTCGGAGCTGCGCCCGACAGGATTCATGAATATAAGCAGTTTACCGATTGGCACAACTCTCAGCGTGACAGACGATCATGGCCGCGCGATGGTTTCGGGGAGTACGAGTATCCTCGCTCCAGGCTTTCATCCGGTCATTCAGGAAGGGTACGGAGGATTCGAGCGCCTATTTCCTCCAGTAAAATCTTTTAGAAACTCTATTAACTCTCTTGAATCAGCGGTACATCCGCCGTCTCCCCCATGGGCCGATGGAGCCGCGTTCTCTCTCTTCTCTCGAGAAAAGTATTCGGCAGGCAGTCGAACGTCCCCCCTGACTCAGGGCCCCTTCGTCACCATTGTCGGGCATAAGAGCGCCACAGGTGACAACCTCGCGACATATCGCTTTCTCGCGTGCCCATCGGCGTCACTGAATATAGTCTTCCATTTTGATCAGGAACCATCCTCTGACCCGAAAAGCATGATGCGTGCGCGACGCCGCTCATTCGAGGTCACTTCTTCTTTGTCCAATCTTCAGGAGTCAAAGAGGTTCTTCTTTGAGAAACCGGCAAAGAGCGGCTGGGGCGATAAAATCTTAAATACGCCGTACTTTTTTTGTCGTAAGTCGAACGATGAAGTTTATAAAATAATGATAACAGGGGTAACGATTGAAGGCATGGTAACCTGCCCGAACTCGGACGGTACGCAGCTCCCGTGTATAACCATTTCAGAAGTCTCTCGCCGTCTTTCCGATTCCGAAGAAGCTTTTCAGCCAGTCCCTCCACCTGCGAACCTGATTACTGAATTCCTCACCCAAGAATGGAAAGAAAGGCGTACTGTTGAACTATATAGTCCCAAGGAAGAGGTAGCGAGAGCTCTTAAATTACATCTCTTAGACCTTGGTGCGGAAGCAAGCGAAATAGATCGAGTGATCAGAATGTTAGCGGCAGCCTAATTTCACTGTCGCGGAGCCCCCACACCCGCACATTTTTTCAGAGACCCCCACTCTTTTTCAGAGGCTATGCGCAGTGGATGCACTTCGGCCCTCTGCGAGGCGCCGAATCGCCTACTATCTCTCCTCAACTGAATACATTCCCCGCAGTAAAGGAGCAGCAATTGCCGAGAGCCGAAGATACTCGTCCCAGCGCCTCAACTCGGCTTCATACTCAATTCTTCTCGTAGCCAAATTTTTGCCAGGGAGGTCATAGTGCGGCTCAATTGGCAAGTTCGGACAACCAGTCAGGACATGTGCCCAGTGAGAGGTGCAAGCTGGCGGAGCGAATTCATGCTCAAAAAGCACCTGAACCCAACGAACAAAGTCCTGAATGTTCTTGTGTTCCTCCTCAGTCAATATCTCCCCTGCCGCGAAGCGTTTCCACAGCACACAGGCCTCCTCGAGGCGCACCGGTGCGCCTTGCGGATATTCTTGGCGAATTCTCTCTAGCGCCAGTAAAGACAAATGAGAGGTTCCACTTGAATCGATTGGTGCGTGCAAGTCGAACGCGCCCCGCGGGTCAGGTTGCTCGGGCCTATGAGAATTTGCAAATCCTACCATCGTCAAATACCTTCATTAGATTCACTTTCTGAATAGTTGTCAGGCTAGTCAACGCCCAGAAGGCGGTAGCACATCGCGATCGATGGGAGCACCTGGTTCTTCGGGATTTGCGGTGGGCGAACATCACACGCACTACTTAAATAAACTAAACTTCTTGGTAAACTCCTTAAGCACGACCGTTTCCCCAAACAAGCATACCCCGAAGTACTCAAGTTCCTCCTCCCTCTTAGCTTGAGTGGCAGCAAGCTGATCGGCAGAAGTCCCAACAATCATGGTTTGAGTGAAATCAGTGTACGGAATATTCCGCACAATCGCTTCTTGGCGAACTTTCCGAAGCTGATTTGAGTTCTCAGCCTTCAGCACAATGAACGGAAAGTGTGAAATATTGGGGTGTATTCCATTACTGCCATCGACATAACGAAGAAAACACAGTTCGCGCTGATCGGGGAACAGTCTCACTAAACCCGCAGTCATGTGACCGAGCGCATTCAGCAATCGGCCCATTTCAATCTTCTCATTAAGGATTGCAACGAAGCGTTTCGAACTTTCGTCCGGCAATCCTGATAACTGGCTGTCCATAGAGTCTCCGATGGCTTGGATAGAATGTGGATCACACGCAGCGCGCAGCAGCCGTCGGCTCACTTTCTAATTCTGCCTATGGCATCTTATAAAGCCGCGCAAGAGCCTTCATCCAAAGACTCGCACCACAAAAAAATGAACTGCCCGTCAATTTAGAAGATATCCTAAGAAATGATGCCAGGGCCCCCGAAGAGATCGGACATAGAGGGTTAAGCTCCTGCTTAATTGCTGCAATACAATCAAGAACCGGTTCAGCCGCGGGAAAACGCAGGGCTAGCTCCGGATCACAAAAAGGAGCGAGCTGCGAAACAACTTGGGAACGCGACATGTAGGTGAGAGGTCTCCACGGTTCGGGGCGACTGAAAAGATGCCACGCAACCTCAAAAGCGGTACACATGGGGCGAAGGAGATGTAAGTCATTTACTTCGCCCAAAAAGCGAGCCCTCGCGACGAGCTTTCTTGAAAGGTGAACGAGCGGTGTAAGTTCCTCTGATGCAAGATTTTGGGCCTCCTCAAGTTCTGCGATTCGAGTTGGGTCGGGAGCTGGTAGGGCCGAAAAAGCCTCATCGGGGGAGCGAAAAATCACTGAAGCCCCTGCAAGGCGATGCGCCAAGGCAGTCTTGCCTCGCAAGTGCGCCGTGACGGCCGCTCGCGCAAAGACATCCTCAAAGAGTTTAAAATCGTCATGAACTAGTTCTGGGACACACTCATCAAAACGCAAATGATCATGGACGCATCTAAAAGTCCCCTCTGGGTCGGAATCAAATTTGGAGAGAAGACCTCTTAGCCTTAGCGATGTCTCAGAGCCCCCTTGGGCAAGAGGATAACTGATAAAGGGCTCGTCATGAGTTCCCGTGCGGTGCACCACTACTGCGACTCGGCCAAGTCCACGCGACGCAAGAAGAGAAGTTTCATTTTCGCGCAGCATGATGTCGACAAATAGTCTATGCAGCCGCGTACTGAGATCTTTGAACTCGAAAAGAGAACCCGGCGCCGAAGTGACCAGGTTGCAAAGTTCATCGCAAGAAAGAGGCGCCTGCCCCTTCGGGATAAGCGGTGCGACCTCTGCAACTATCTGGAGGCCACTTTTTTGGCCTCCAGGCCAACTGCTCGCGTCTAATGAACCCATGGGTGTAAAGATACGCCCTCGAGTTAGGTAGTCAATTTAAGAATATAAGTCCTTAGGAAAGGGCCTGCTCAATATCAGAGTCGAGCGATTCCGGGGAGGCCGTGGGCGCATAGCGCGCAAGAACTTGCCCCGAGCGCCCGACCAGAAACTTGGTAAAATTCCACTTAATCCCCTCGGTTCCAAAGACCCCCTTCTCTTCTGATTTAAGGAGCTTGTAGAGGGGGTGGGTGTTTTCGCCGTTCACTTCTATTTTTGCAAATAAGGGAAAGGTGACGTCATAGGTAAGGGAACAGAATTTTTTGATTTCAGCCTCGTCGCCTGGCTCTTGGGCCCCGAATTGATTGCAGGGGAACCCAAGGACCGAGAAACCCCGATCCTTATATTTGCGATGAAGTGCTTCAAGCCCTTGGTATTGGGGAGTGAAGCCACAGTGACTGGCCACGTTCACAATGAGAAGGGCACTCCCCGCGTAGGTAGAGAGAGGAATCGAAGCCCCTTCTATAGTTTGAACCTGAACCTCATAGAGGGCATTGGCGTTATTCACAATCGTATCTCCCTTCGATCCCTATTCTCTCTATGGGGTTCCAACGGGCAAATTCGCCCTGAATAGAGAGCTATCGTTTGCTCAGAAGACGAGGATAGTAAATAAGCTTTAAGGAACGGGCAAGGAACATACGCATGTGCTTAGCGCGCGCCAAAGCGTGGCAAGCCAACCGCTCAAACTAAGGATCCACGGTAGAATTATTAAGAATAATTCACCACGAAGCCGTCTGAGGCACTCTTATTGCTTTAAGGGACCTCTGAAAAACCCCCAAATTGATTTTCCTCTGAGCTGTTTTTCCTCCGCGTACCCCGCGTCCCCGGCTCCGCCAAAGCTGCGCCGCGGCCGCACTAAAGCCTGGCTCGGCGCAGCCGTAAGGCGTAGACGGCTCTGCGTTATTCAATAGTCTTCAAGTAACGCGGAGGACGCAGAGTACGCGGAGGGGGAGTTTTTCAGAGGTTCCTTAATTAAGCCCGCCCGAATTTAAGCCCGCAGAGTCCGGCAGTAGTCTTCTAGGCTCGTAAGCTTAGGCTCGAGTTCTTTCTCGACGGTTTCCCCAAGCGCCCACCAAGACTGATAGAGCTGCTGCTGACAGATGCGTCTGCAGACGTCCGCGATCTCATCCACTTGAGGATTGATATCGTAACGATTGCGATCGCTCGCAGGGACAAGATGCAGCAAAGAATTATACCATTCAAAGAAAGCCCGTGAGGTATTCACCGCCTGTATAAGGCGCTGGTTACCACCAACGGTATCGCCCCCTTGAAAGGATTTACGTGAGTCGCGGAACATTACGAACATCTCGCGAACGACATTAGGAGCTTGTTCGATTCGGCTCGCAACAAAATTGGTTGGCGTATCGGTTTCAATCTCAATTATTGCCGTCTCAAACTGAGAGAGATTAAAGCCCCACTCCTGCTCCTCAAGTTCACGCCCGTTGAGGCGAATTGAGGTAATCATGTGCTCGGGATCAATGTTAGATTTGATAAGCTCGATAAGTTCGGCGAGTTTGGAGAGCTGGGTAGTTTGCAGGGCCGACTCAGAACCATTAACGCGAACGGCAACCATAGAAAATCCTTTCGGTTCAATAACTTAACCTAACCTTTCTGAGGCCGGGCATTTCATCCACGCAGGGCACAGTTCAATTTATGCCCCCTCCTCTCGAGAGACTGGTACACACTTAACATTTGTGATGCGAGTCCTAGCGGATCAGTTCCAGAAAGATTCTCTTTGGCAAAGACAAACATACGTGTCAGCGGTCCCAGATGGCTAAAATGGAAGCCTGTCTCCTCAATTCTCCTATCAAGATCGCTAAGACCTGCATTGATAGCGCCAAGTCCCTTCGTATCGGATCGAGGGTCTCGCACAAACTGCATTAGCTGCTCTATGAGGCGCTGCCCCTCTTGTGCCTGGGCGATGACCTCTGCAAGGCCCTCTGTCTCGTCCGGGGCAAGTGCTAGCGCAGACCTCGCAAGAGGAGCCGCGCCTGGCGCCGGAAGAACCTTGTACCCACCAAGGTCGTCAAGCCACACTTTGCGATACGCATCGCGGTAGCGCGTCATGCGGCTCGGAGTGGGCTCGTTGATTGGCTTAAGGTCACAAAAGCCATAGGCGTCAAAAGATGAGCGGTAGATTACCACCTGTGAAGGATCGGCCAGCTCCCGCGGGACCTCCAAAACCTGCCCTGCCAAACGCCGCACCGTAAGCTCTGCAATAAGCTCAGGCGACATCGTATCGTGGCACTCAAGACCTGCGCACGGTTTGTTAGGATTGCAAGGCCCACAGCCAATAACTGGTTGCAGGACGAGATTCCCTTCGCTGTAGGGCCCCGTTTCAAATCCAAAGGCGGAGGCCAGAAACATCGCCACGACGGGCGTGCCCACCGCCACCGACATATGCATGGTTCCGGTGTCCCCGGTGACAAGGATATTGCATTCTTTAAGTAGTGCGGCGAGCTGCGGAATTGAAGTTTTCCCCGCCGCTACGAAAACATTCGGATTCCCTACACCGTCCACAATCGGCTGAAGAATTGAGAGTTCTTTTTTAGTTCCTGTGAGAACCACTCGTGCATTGTGTTTTTCTACAAGCGTCTTCACGAGCCTTACAAAAAGCCTGGGGCTCCATTGACGCTTCTCTTGACTCGCGCCCGCTTGCACCGCAATAAGCGGTCCAGTGTTAGTAAAAGCAGCCTCGGCGAGGAGATTGCGCGCATGATCCCGCGCTTCAGGCTCTACCTTAATAAGAAGCTGCTTAGGATGCTCTTCAACATCAGCTGAACAACGGAACACGTCCACCAAATTAAGTGAGTTATACTGACGGTTCTGATGAAAAACAGAGGTGGCGAACAACTTAGCCCAATCCGACTCGATGACGCGATATCCTTCATCGTCCGAAGTCCAGCCGCCGTTTTTTCCAATGCCAATCAGCCGCAAAAGAATCGCCGTGTAGGCGGATGAGGACATATTGAGGCAATAATCAAAGTTCTGCCCGCGGAGGTCCTTTACAAAATCAGTGACATACTCGAAGGCATCAATGATTCCATCCTGCTCACGTGCTAACGAGCGCACGGTCATTCCAAGATCCAGCGACTTAACCTGATCTACGTTGGGTATAAAATGGCACACGTCTTCGAACTGTTTTTCGACAAGCACCGTCACCTTACAGTCGGGATTCTCGGCCTTGAGGCCCGCAATAGTCGGTGTGGCCTGGAGCATGTCGCCAAGGCGCGTAATATTTACCAAGAGCACATTTGACTTGTGCGGGTGGCGCTTCTTAAGACTTCCTGTGTCAGAGCCCGATGAAAACATAGCTATTATTTTCCTCCGCTCTCTTCTTGACGCATGCGGATAATCTGCTTTCGAACATGGAACAAGAACATGAGTTTCTGTTCCGTCTCACTTAACTTACCTTGCCCCGTCACAATATCGCTCACGAGGCCATCGAGAATGGGCTCCTCACCACGCTGGAAAGATTTCTCACAGCGCTGGTGAAGCTCAGCATGTGGCTTTGCTCGAGAAAGCATGCGGTTCCAGGGGGAACTGTCCATGCGGTTCTTAATTTGCTCGTAGCGGCTGCTATAAATAATCGAGAGCATTTCCTTAAAGCGCGCGGTGTAGGAGTGATCTCGAAGGACGCGTGCCCGCGAGGCTGCGACGACCTTGGCACGCTCCTCAGGATGCGCAAGATAATACGCAATCTTAGCCTTGAGGTCGGCTACGCCTGAGAACGTCACTATCTCTTTGCCCACGTCAAAAGCTTCCGAGAGCAGACTGCGCTCATCCACGAGCTGAAACACTCCTGAGGCGGCAAGCTCGAACGTGCGGGGATTAAGAAAATCCCCGAAAGGATCTACGCCGTCTCTTTCATTGGAAGAGTGCAGGTTGATATTAATCTCAGTAGCATTAAAAACCTTCACATACTCTGCCGGAGTGAGGCGCCGCCCTCCTTCTTGCACCATGCGGTCAAACGGCCTACAGGATGGCCACTCAGTCCCCCATATCTTAAGGGGCAGGTCTGCAAGTGAAGCAAAAAGCTGCTGACGATTATGGTAACCCGCTCCCATAAAGGAGATAGGAGAGCCCCAGCGCTGCCGCTCCTCTTCACTAAGCTTAAGGGGCGCATGAATTCCAGGATCGCACCCGACTGGCAAATAGTGCACCTCGCCTGCGCCTGCACTCTTTATCGCCTCGATGCAGCGCCCGCGCTGAATGGTAAAGACAAAGTCATAGTACTTTGCCATTTCCTTCCAGTAGGTAAAGCGCGTGTAATCCTCGACAAACCAAAGTACGGTGATCACTCCTCGCTTGCGTAGCTCAAGCAACGCACGAGGTGTAATAGGCGCAAGCGCCATACAAATCAGTATATCAACCGGTTTTTCACTAATGGACTCTAGAAGAACCTGAGAGACCATTTCGCAGTAGGTATTCTCAACTCCCATACGGCGTGGCTTCTCGCGCACAAAGCGCTCGAGATTGTCGTACCCGCCCGCAAACCCTGACACGTCATATTCGCGAAAGCGTTGCTCGAGACCAAAGAGCGCTCTGCAGGCATACGCCACCATGGGCAAGGTCCCGCCGCTTAACGGTCCAAGCACGCCGATATTGGGCTTAAGGAGCGCTAAACCGCGCTTACCATAGAATTCTGCCTTAATGCGGGTGCACGCTTCTGCGGCCACCGCTTGCGTTTGAGGTCGAATGAAGAGTTCAAACTTTTTGTGCCCCTCGGGGAGCTGTGCGTGAGGTCCTACCTGGAGGGAAGAGATCTTCTCTAACCAGGTACTTGGGTTTCTGCACTCAAGCGCTGAGCGAAGCACCAAGGGGTCGGGCTCAATCACGTGTACGGGCTTAACGCATCCAGCCGCAAAAAGTGCCTCAAGGTGATAGCCAGCCCCAAGACCGACTACCACAACTTCTTCGCAATCTTTAAATTTCGACTCTTCAAGAAGTCTCTTTGCCCACTGTGAAGCGGAAGCGAGTGGCTTGGTCGGATGATCCAGACATTGTGGCCCTGAAAAAATGACAGGACCTTCCGTTGACTCACGCACTTCAGCTTTCCCGCTAGGGAGCGCGGCAAGCACTCGCTCAGTCTCTGGAAAGCGTGCGCCGAAAGAGGTACTCACGTGATTCGCTCCTTGAGATGGGCCCGGGTGTTGACCGTTTTTTTGAACTCCGGTCTTCTGAACGCTCGGGTCGACCCTATTGCCGCCATCAATTTTCGCAACAATCCTTCCTAGCATGTCCCCCACATCAACCGCAGTCGTGTGAGAAACTCGCTCCGCAAACTCCAACGTCTCTCTCGCTTTATCGAGATCCCCACGCTCAGCGAGTTCCCGCGCATAATTGACGGTCATCCAGTATTCAAGATCGTTGCCGAGAGTCCCTTCACCTTCGCTTTGCTCTCCGCCTGGAAGGAGCGCTCGCGCGATACTCGAAGCATCTGCGGGCAGTGCATCGGTACGCCTCAGCGTTGCAACTACTGCCTCAATACCTATCTCTTTAAAGGAGACTTGAATAGGGAGCACGAGCTCCTCCACAGACTCAAGGCTAAGCCCCGCAAGACGAAGCGCCTCTTCAAGATTTCTGCGCTCGTAACACCTCAAATGTAAGGTATCCTCTTTGCGTACCGCCTGCTCTGACCCAAGATAGAGCTGCACCCGCGCTACGCCACCAGGGGCCAATACGCGGTGCATTTCGCGCAGATAGTTCGCCACGATATCGGTAGGAATGCTGCTAATTGCCGCAAAGCTTGCGAGTAAATTCACGGAGGCATCGGGAACCATCGCAAAATCGAAACCATTTCCCACGTGCAAGTGAAGACCTGGCGCCTCTCCTAAAAGCTCCCGTGCTCTCGCCACGGCCTCAGCCGATACATCAACTCCAATTACTTTACCGAACGCACTAAGCGCAGATTTCAGGATGCGACCGACACCACAACCTAGCTCCAAGAAGGTCTGGTCTTTGGACGTGACCAGGTTTTTGGTGAGAATAGCAAAGTCGCGCGCTCCACTTTCCCACATGGCGCGATCGTCTGCGTACCCATCGCTCATCCAGAAGCGATAGTCGTGCGCGATGCGCCGGTCCCAGTCAGACCGCATTTGTTCAGCGAGTTTCGTAAGCTCAGACATGAAGCAGCACCTATTCCGGAGATAGTTCCCCACTCATATGATGCCAAGCAGGCTAGTATTGGATGCAGACGCTTTTTCTTGGGGAGAACTTGCGCAACTTATTGAAATTAAAGAGAGGGGTCAGCCACTCGCCAAGGGCTACGCAGCCCTGGAATCAGGCTGGGCATAAAACCAAATGTCACTGGCTAGTGGCGTGCAGAAGCCTGAAATTCCCTTCTCGCGGGCGAATTCGTCTACTGCGGCTCTCACACCCTCCCAGTTGTAATCATGTCCCGCGACAAGTCCACCAGCACGCACCTTTGGCGCCCAGGCGCGAATATCATCGCGTACCGCCTCATATGTGTGCAGAGCGTCAATAAAGACAAAATCAAGACTTCTATCGGGAATGCGCGAGGCTGCGTTTAAGGAGAAATCTTTGAGAATCATCACTCGCTCACGATATACTCCAAGTCTCTCGCGTGCGATTTTCTCAAAATCACTCATTTTATCTGCAGTTCGAATTGGCTCGTACTGGTCATACGCCACCCAGGGATCCACGCATACCATCTGAAGTGTGGGGAATTCTTCAAGCAGGTGACAGGAGGTATCCCCTGAAAGAACGCCGATCTCCGCCCCAAATCCAAGCTCCAAAACGCGGCCCTGCTTGAGAAGGTTTCTCAGCACGTTGTAGTTCATTGACCCAACGGTGGTTTCTTGAAATGGCATGAAGTCGTCTCCTTCTTTGAGCTAAGATGACGGCGGCCGAAAAATCGGCGCAGTCCTCAAGAAGGATCGCGAGGTCGCTCGTAAAAAACACGCTGTTTTGACGATGTGCGATTACAATGAGATCTGAACCCGGCGAACGGCATCCTCAAGAGCATCCTTCTGCTCAGTCGTAGCTTCTTTCGCATCGGAGGAAGGCAAATCCTTGCGCTCAATAATCACCTTGTACGCTTTGTACACCACATCAAGAAGATCAATGACCTTCTGGACACGTTTGGTATCGCGATAGAGATTTGCTTCGGTGAGATAGAACAACATGAAATCATAAAGACGATCGAGGTCGCGAGCGATTTGTCCGCCCTTCTCGAAATCGAGAGTATTCATGAGCTCGGCGATAATCGCTTGGGCTTTGCTAAGAAAGCGGCAGAACTTGCCAATGTCGTTCCCTTCAAGACCAGCTTTGGACTGCTTGAGGAATTTGAGCGCTCCCTCGTACATCATGAGGAGCAAACGACCGCGATCGGTCGTGGTTACTTGGACTGTCTGGTACTGGGCGTGGGCATTTTTCCCGTACATGGGCATCCTCTTGACTTAATCTCTCCGGGGTCCACCGCATCTTCGTTTCTTGGTGCGATGCTGTGTTCCCGCTTGAGAGCAACCTCCGCTAAGCTTCTGTGCCTAAGGACCGACCACTTCCCCAAGCAAATATAGCTATCGGAGAGCAGGCTTCGGCTCTTGAGTGGAAAATTTAGCATTGTGCTATCAGGCACTTACGGACCAATTACGAGGCGCGAGGCTTGCCCTTGGCAGGCTTAGGGAGGGGATCAAGATCAAGAAACACCGCTTGAGGGTGATGAGCCGCAACGTGCCTTAGATCTCGCTGCATGGGGTCCTTCAAATCACAAAGGACAATTTGACTCACTACCTCACCCCACTGCGCGTTCGTGTGGTCATACTCGGGATAGGTATACAGACAATTTTCTATGTCTTGATACCCAACTCTCTCGTGAACCTTGAAGGCGTAATTGGTAGCTGGCGCAAGTCGTACAATACCCATCACAAAATCAACGTCCTCGGCCTTCGAGGTCATACACGCGTGGGCCAATTTATAAGCAACCGCCCGGTCCATTCCGAGTCTACCCTCGAGGGCCTCTTCCGTCGCCACTACGTGCGCCACCATAAAGCGCTGTCCGCGGCGTTTTTCTAAAATGTCAGG
Source organism: Bdellovibrionota bacterium (assembly GCA_044356455.1). Classification (GTDB taxonomy): domain Bacteria; phylum Bdellovibrionota_C; class UBA2361; order UBA2361; family JBGSMV01; genus JBGSMV01. The sequence continues at coordinate 18,046 of JBIKWF010000064.1, forward strand.
GTGCTTGAGCGCGATCCTTAGCCAATCGCGATCCTCCCGAGAAAAATCTCTCAAGAATTTGAGCGGCTCCCCCACAATAGCTCGCGCACTGATGTGGTAAACAAGCTTGCCGTAAAGCTGCGCATGCACATCCATTACAAGAATATGATGTGAGCCGGGAGCGAGACACACCTCCCGAATTTCACTCGGCGAAAGGGCATGCCAAAGCCCAGAATGCTTTCTCGTTAAATCGCGATCCGAACGGGCTGCTTCCTCTACCTCGCTGCGCTTTTCTAGTTGCGCGAGTTTTCTGCGCTTACTTCTTCCCGTTAGTAAGGTTGATTTGGTATCCGCAAAGATCACCGGAGATGCCGGACAAACATCAGGAGTAAGCGGGTCACATATCTCCAAGGTTCCGTCCTCGCGAATCGAGGCAACTCTCACGCGCCCAGGAATGACGTCGAACTTATCATTAGGTTTCGCGGAAAAGCGTTTTCCTAGGAGGCTCTCAAGTTCCTTGAGGTTGAGCCTCGGAAGCGCGGCTCCTTTGGGGTCTACCGTTCCGCGCCGTTTGCCCTGAGCAATATCACAGGGTGGACAGGCAAGCGGGAGGAGTAAGTCAGGGGGGACTTTATTCGCAAGTTCGCGAGCCGGCCGCGTGGTTCTAGCTTTGTTCGTTCCGGATGGTTGTTGCAGGCTCATGGCTAGCCTGTAGCATAAAGGACAAGGTCAATGCGAAACGAGGCTACGCAGTGGGGATAACGCCTTAACCTTATTCAGAGCTCTCAGTTTTCACAAAACGACGGAGCTCCGCATACGTTTCTGGACAGCCCTCAAGGTCGACAGAGAGGATACTCTTCTCAGAAAGAACTCTTTTCGCAGCCTCAATTTGGTCAAGAATTTCAGGCGACTTTAGGTCTAAACATATTACCTGAAATCGCGCCGGCGTAACTTGCTGGGTAGCTTCGGAAACGACGGTATCAAAAAGTTCCAAATCCCTCCCCTCTGAATCCTTGATGGACCTCCAGCCAAGTGTTTCATGGGCCCCAGCAGCAGTATTTGGATTGGGCTCCAGGCGCACAATATCATAGACTTTGGTTATTCCGCGCGTCACTGCTTTTTCATAGAGTTCCAGAGTCGCATGCGCGAGCAGCACCCGGTACATCCCCTTGGGCGCCATAGGCAAGCACACGACCGTGTCGGCAAGTGCAAATTTTTCCTCTGGGCCCACCTGACTGCGCACAAGATCCATCAGCCCCTTCATATGATGCGGGGCGGCTACATCCGTCCAATAATTCAGGTAGGCAACAGGAATATGCCAGCTGGGATGCGCTGGGTTGGGCATAAGAGCGACAAGCCCCTGAGCCCCCTCTAATTTGCAGCCTTCAAGCAGTTCAGGCAGCGTGTGACCTCCTGCCAAGCCTTGCGCCGGAACTTCATTTAAATCGGCTGGACTAAAGGCGCACCTATTCATATTTCTAACTCCGCCGTACCATTCCCGAGCTCTTTTTTTTAGCTTCTCCTTATCTAAGCTGGCCTCGACATCAAGCTCCCGGACCATACGAATAAATGCTTCTCGATCAGCTTTCGAATCCATAGGGAGATCGACAACCACCGCGTCATGCGCGGGAAGATCCACAAGTTTAGGGTGGTAAAATCCCTTTTCTGGGCAAAATTGAGCTTCGTCACTTTTGGAGGGCTTCCCGAGCTGATCGAAGGGACTCTGCACTATGGGCGTGCAAGAAGAGCCACCCTTTAGACCACGACTCCGGGCGCAATTTGACGGTCCTGAGTTCATAAGCGTTAATAGGAGCTAGACTCCCAGGGTTATTAACCACTAAATTGAGCGCATAGCTTAAGCAATGAACAGCCTGCCTCTAAACATGTCTGAAGAGAGCGCGTCACCGGGGCCCGGCAGGAGGATGCGGAATAATTCAAGGGACTTAGACCTCTATGACGGATTTCTGCGCTTCAACCGGCGCCTGCTCTCTATTCTAAAGCTCCTAAAGCCCCCCCTCACCACCAACGAGAGCCACGCCCTCGCCGCCCTCACGGTCCAGAGCGAAACTTTAGTCGCAAAAGACCTTGTCCGAACTCTACGCCTTGAAAAAAGCACTCTTTCAAGAATGCTTAAGCAGCTCATCTCTAAGAGTCTTCTTGCAGAGATCCCAGCGGCAGAGGACAAGCGCAAGAAGCATCTGCGCATCACCTCGGAGGGCCAGCGAGTGCTGCTCGAAGACAGCCGCCTTCGTAACCGGGAAGTAGAGGTGACAGCCGCGCCGCTTTCTCCCTTCGAACAAGCTGAACTCACGCGTCTCTTGCGCTACATGGCGGACACTCTTGGCGAGCCCAAGGTAGATGACCATCCAGAGGACAACCCTCTGAAGCGGGAAATTCGGCGGCTCACGCGCGGCATGGGATTTATAGGTGCAAGTTGCATGCGCACGGGTAGATCCGTGGAGGAGTGCCAAATCCTGCGCCTGCTTGTCTCTGCTCAAGGCACGCTGCCCTTCTCGGAACTTAACCGCATATTACCATACGACGTAAGCGCGCTCTCGCGACTCATCACTCAGTTAGAGGGCGAAAAACTCCTTACAAAGTCCCGGAATTCCAGCGATCAGCGAGCAGTTTTTATAAAGATTACCCCCCGCGGCATTGAGGTCGATGCTGAGTCGATTGAGAAATCCGCTCGTTTCTTCCGAATTGCTTTGGCTGGGCTTCCTGAAAGGGAATGGGATCTGCTTGCCGATCTCGTGCGGCGTTTTACCTCAAAAGAATTCGACCCCAAAGAGCTGGGATCAATTGGCGAATATGAAACTATCGTGCTTGAACGTGAGATTGATAAACAGCGTTACCGGGCGCTTTTGGTCGAATCACTGGTGCGAAGTAACCATCACCACTCGCTCTCTGAAACTCTGCTCGGAGCCAAATCTCTCTGTCTCGCGATTGAGCGAAGTGGTGAGCCCGTAGCAATTTCAGAAATAACTTTTACCAGCGGCCCAGCGAAACTCATTCACTTGGTTTTTCTAGGAACTGCTGCCCGCTCAACGAGCGAACAATCCGCAGTGAGCGAGCGCCTATTTGAAGCCGCTGCAAAAAACAAACGCCTGGCAAGCGTCGATATTCAGAACCCACTCCTTGAGCCTCTCATCCCCCGTTCCTTGGCCAAGAGCGTGCTCCCGCAGGGTGGCGTGCGAGTCAATCTAAGACCCCCCAAGAGAAATTAGTTGCGCACAGCAATTATTTTCACTTCCTAGTCCGGACTAAATCGGCAGAGCTTTCCAGAGCGCCGCTAACATATTAAAACTAAACGCTTTATCGCCTTTTCAGAGCACCCGTTCTGCAAGTTCATTTTCCTCTATGATAAAATTAGTTGTAATGTACAATCAACCATAGCTGCAACGTTATTGGAGGTGCACATGACAACTCAAGTTATGGTTCAAGACGGTTCGAAGAGAGGCGCCAAGACCCCGAAAGCTGGATCGGTAACGCCACTTTCTTTTGGGGACCGCGTACTCGCAGAGCGCCCTATGGCACACCGCCTCGGATGGCATCTCATCCGCAGATGGGGCTTAGAAATCTCGCGCGACGATGCCGAGTCAATGATTGACTACGCGCTATGCGAAGCCCTTTCACGCTTCGACGAAACTCGCGGGGCAGAGTTCAGCACCTACCTGTACTATGTGCTCAAGGGAGAGCTCAAACGGATCCGCCGCTCTATGGTGCGCCTGCAAAGCTGCGTTCCTTTGGCTGAGGACCACGATGCGGAGCATGATGAAGATTCGTTTAGTCCGATTCCACGCGTCGCTTCCCCTACCCCGTCGCCGGAGCAGGAACTCCATCAGTCAAATGTTCGCTCACTTTGTGAGAGGCTGATGAAGGGGCTCACTTCTGTTCAGAAAGCAGTGGTTATGGAAACTGTTGCAGGAGACGAAAACGTGGCCGGACTCGCACGCAAGCTTGGCTACAGCCGTGGCCATCTGAGCACGGTTAAGAGCGCCACCATGCGTAGTCTTCGCAGCTCAGTAAAAGCTGAGAAAAACGAACTATTCTGGGAAAACAACGATTACCCAATCACTCGTCAAGCGGCATAACTCCAGGCGGGCGCCTCCCTGAAAAGTCAGTCAGGCGCCCGCTTTCTCTTACCCCAACAACCGCCCCCCTGATTCGCAGAGCTAAATCCGCGCGAGGTTCGTCTCCACCGCAAAGGTACCGCCTGCTACGGAACAAATGATGCAATACGTGTCCCGCGTCACACGGTCTCGCATTTGCAAGGACTCGCCACTAATTACAAGAGGCGTTGCGAGACCAATTTCAAATCCCAGCACCGCGAGCCGACGTTTGAGGTCCCCACATATAATGTTGGTGAACTCACCAACCGCATCAAGCACGTCATCGTTGACCGTGGTGAATTTCTCCCCGAGCATGTTTTCGAGAAGCTGAAAGAGGCAGTCCTGCTTAAAACTAAGCGCGAGGGTTCCATTAGAATTTCCGCCCGCAAGCCCAATGATGCCCGTGACGCTTCCATACATCCCTCGGGACTCCTTCTTCTTAGGCTCTCCTAAGGTTATCTGAGACATTGTCATGGCTTCGATTACCTCTTTCACCGCTGAGCCAATGGCATCTAGTACTTTGCTATCCATAGTTCTTCACTTCCTTAGAGGACTCTCGCGAGTCTCATGAAATTAGAGCGCTCACAAGAGGCTCATTATAAGTGCCTGTAATTGCTTGGCGGCCATACCCTTCCCCGCTCTTCGGCCGTGACTGAAGAATATTTTTACAAATTTGTGACAACTAAAATATCAGAATTTGGTACTTCGCCAACCCGGGAGAGGGAAACTTCTCCTTTAAGGGAAGGGCATCAGCACTTCCTTTGAGAAACCTCCTTAACAGACCAGTTGTACGAATGTCGTACGCGAAGCGGCATTCGGCGCCCCTTTGCCCCGACCAGGGCAAAGGGGCTTTTTATTTCGAGCCCGAACTTATTTCCCTGGCACGCAAGAAAGCCCGCCGCACTGCTTCTCTAAAACACTCGGCGACGTGCCTGTCTTCGAGCACTTTCAGCGCAGCCTCAGTAGTTCCCCCTTTTGAGGTTACTCGAGCTCGCAATATCGACGAAGCTTCATCATCCTCGAGAAGCATACGAGCCGAGCCTCGCATGGTGACCCTTACAAGCTCGCGAGCCTGGGAGGTTGAAAATCCAAACTCCTCGGCTACGACTTCGAGTTGTTCAACAAGGTAAAAGAAATAAGCGGGACCACTCCCCGCTACGGCAGTTGCCGCATCCACAAGCTCTTCGGTAGCCACGCGCAGCACGCGCCCAAAGGAAAGCAATATCCTTTCAGCAGCAGCCCCTACCTGAGTTGGGAGTTCTGGAGGACAAAAAAGCGCACTCACCCCTTCCTGAAAGCGCGCAGGGAGGTTTGGCATGGCACGTACGACTAGCTCATGACCAGATAGCCACGTTCGCAAAGACGCCGTAGATACCCCTGCCATCACGGATAGTATTACTTGGGCGGAAGAGAGAAATGGAGCAAGCTCTTGGCAAAGGCTTTCCGCGTCCTGCGGCTTTACCACCAGCGCAATAAGGGCAGCCTCCCTTACAAATGCACCCAGCTCAGGCTCGACACGCACACCAAAACGAGATCTGATGGCTTCACGCCTCACCGAGTCACGCTCGAGAATCACGCAGGAAGACTTTGTTGCCACGCCAGAGTCGAGGCAGGCTCCTACCATGCTGGCACCAAGCGCCCCGCACCCCACGACAAGAAGCGAGCCCTGACCTACGGCAACATCGCTCACTTGCCAGCCCTGCCGCGCTCAGCATTTTCTACTTGCACGACAGAACCCTGCTCAAGATTGAGAAACTTGAGCATTTGCTGCATGAGCACTTTGTGATCTTTTGGATCGCCCATGTTCAAGCGGTATTCGTTGAGAACCTTGATTTGCATGTCGTTCCGCCACATGTTCCAGGCCTTTTCTGAGACCGTATCGAATATCTTTTTCCCCATTTCGCCAGGGAATGGTGGCTTCGCAAGCCCTGGGAGCTCCTCTCCAAACTTTATGCACTTTACTAAACGCTCCCCTGTCATAACTTCTCTCCTATTTTAGAACCTTCCTGAAAAAGGCCCCTCCCCTTAGTGGTCTTTTGGTTCTTAGTGGTGTGAATAAATACAACCCCAAAGAACA
>JBIKWF010000025.1:0-45060 GCA_044356455.1 Bdellovibrionota bacterium
TTTCGCAAGGGCCTCTTCTGAGGGCAGCGATATCTCGAAGCGTGATTTAATCGAAGCACGCATCTCTTCGTAGCTTTCAAGACGCTCCCCAAGTCCCTGACGCACGGATTGTTCAAGAACAGCAAGAATAGCCTGAACATCCGCTTGAGAAACTACGTCCTCTAGCTTTCGCATAACCTCGCACTTTTCCTCGAGTGCTTTGAGGAGACGAGAAAGGTCATCCGCTACCACCTCTGATGCATGGTTCTTCAAGGTTACTTCCTGAAGCATGCGAGTGACCGCAAGGCTCCGGACCAGCTCAAGAAGTTGAGCCAGATGAGATTTCGTCTCGAGTACCTCTTCACCCCTGGGACTGTCGTGAAGGCCAACATGCGCTGAGGCAACTCGCTCCATCGCCTCCTGCGCAGAGCACCCAATTCTTCCAGGAACGCCGAGCCTTTGGGCAAGCAAGAATCCAACCCCATGAGCGTAACACTCCCGAGCCTGAGCATGGAGGAGTTCGCTAATGTCTTGCACCATAGAGAATTTTTCGGAAGCAACTTCTCTCGCTACGCGATGCGCGATGAGACCAATTTCTTTCCCCGCACTCTGTTCAATACGCCCGCTAGAGTTCTCGCGGGCAAGGCTAAATATGCCGGCTGCCGCGTGAGGAACTATCGCTTCGTAATATTTGAGCGGTCTCTCAGCCTCAAAAGTTCGTCCTGCAAAGATCTGGAATTCTCCCCTGGCCGGCACCACGTTCATTGAGCTGGTATGAAAACGGCCCATAAGCACGACCTGGAATCGGGCGGGTACTTTTGACCCGATGAGCTCGCCTAGCGCTCCAAGGTACTGCGAGACCGATGCTTTGAGAGAATGATAACGTTCCTGAGCGGAGGACACTGAGGAAGGTCGCATCTTTCGCTCACTTTGAGGCAGGTCCGAATGAGGAGGACTTAGCGACTCTGCCTTGCAAGATGGGACGAGCGAACGATCCTCTTGCGCGCCAGATACGCGCGAAGTACAGGGCCCAAATTGCTTAGTAGATGGGGACACTTTCTCACTTATCGATGTAAGGTTCCGTATTGAGTTATGCGAATTTCTCTTAGAATGTCGCCTAAGAAATCTCTGAAGAACTGTCACTTCGCGCACTCAGTATCGAACTGATAACGGTCCGATATTACAGGCGAATGGAAGAGATCGCGCATTATTTCTGAGGCCCAGACTCCCCACAAAAAACCTTCCCTTCCCTCTTTCGCCAGAAAACTTGGATCAACTCAAGTATTTGGACCTCCTTCATTAAGTGTGGCTGGAATATGCCGACTCCCTGTATGCGGAGTACTGTATGCCCCAGATAAGAAAGAATGCCGAAGCCGGCCAAGTTGAATACATCGTTCTTTTAACACTCGCCGTGCTCGCCCTCATTCCATCAATTGGGATGCTCACAGGCTCAGTCGGCAATCATCTCTGTATTCATATACAAAACAAGTTTGTTGATGGAGAACCTCCCCTCGCTCAGGTCTTTGGAAACTCAGAACTCGCCAGCCAGCTGACTGACATAGGAGCAGTAATGTGTTTGAGTAGCTCAAATGGAACGAATGCGGACGAATTGCCCGACCCTCCAGGGGAAGAACTCGGCAACGCGGGAGATAACTTTCTTTAGGTCTCAAAAGTTCATAAAGACTCCGACCACCTTGGCCCTGGTGGTTTCTTAAGCCTGACCTTTATTTGTGCGTGGGACCCGTGTCGCCGCCGAAGTTGGAAATCTCAAGAATACAAGGAGAATAAGCTCACCTCTAGGCTTTTCAGCCCTCCCTTAACGCACAAAGCCCTTCGGCATGCGCACGACGATCAGAAGCTGCTCTCTTTCTTTGAGTCTCCTCGGAAGTTTGAAAGCAAGTGTCCCCTCACCCTCCCTCTTCATCTCCAAACCGGCGAGCGTGATCTCCTCATCTGATGCACCCTCCATGCTAAGGATCCTCGTTTCAACGCTCGCAGCCAACATGTACTCTGGCAAGCGCACGACCGCTTCGACGCTTGAAAGCTCAAATGGCCAAGACCCTGTAACTGGGAAGAGAAAGAGGTCCGTATCCTTAGCCGAGGCAATCAGGCCCTGGGCAACATACTGAAGCACCACAGCTCGCGGAGGAGAGCGAACGGAGAGCGGCACCGTAAGCGTAAAACAGGTCTTATTGGCAAATTTCTCAGTGCCTGCCACAAGCCGCGTCTTATCAACAAAAGCTCGCTGGAACACATACTCGGGATCTGCCTTTGCGAGAAGCTTCCCATAAGGCGAGAAACAGCGCCGGATTTCCGGCTCTAGCGGATCGCTTTTCTCTCCCAAACTCCACGTCTCAGTTATTACCGTGGAACCGTCCTTCTGTATGATCGCTTCCGAACCAAAAGCGAGAATGCGCGTTTTAGTTCGAGGCGCCGCCTCTGACATAAGAGGCAAAGATGCGACGAGTGCCGCAATAGACAGTCCAATGAACCGGGAGAAATTCAAATTTCGCACAACAACGAACTCGCCTCCGAAGGTCGTCTAAACGGTCCCGGGGCTCTTCCGCGGGAGATTATAGGAAAGCTCATGCGCAAGCGCCTTGCACGCATCCGTAGTGGTAAAAATTCCAACTACCTTTTCTCGATCATCCACAATCAGCGCTGAGCCGATACCGGTTTCTCCCATGTGCGCGGCCACTTCCCGCAAAGGCGTACTTTGGCCAACAGTATAGACCTCACTCTGACATGCGTCCCCGACGGGGAGCTTCGCAGCCTTCTCAGATTCAACGGCGTAGGCCAGCTTTAGATCTCTATCGCTCAAAATGCCGACGCAGCGCCCACCCTTAAGTACGGGCAAATGACGAACTCCAAAGTCGCACATCTGCCGCTTGGCCTGCTCGAGGGGTAAGTCGGCATTGATCGTATGCAGAGTTTTCGACATTACTTCTGAGATTGTTCGAATTGCCATAGCACTCCTCTGAGTGGTTTTATTCGCCTCTCTCTACGCTATCGCTATGCGACAAAAGATCCAAGCACCAAACCCAAAGCCACTTTGCTATGTTGAATAATCTACTGAAGCTTTGGCTGCCACCCCCAGCATCCCCTACCCAGGCGACCCGCCAGCAACGCAGGCTGAGTACGGTCATGGTCGAGGATCAATAGCTCGGGGATGCTAGGGAACCTCTGAAAGACCTCCTTTCTTAATACACCTCTGTGTACCTCCGTGTCCTCTGTGGTGAATTCCTTGATGAAAATTTCACCACAGAGGACGCAGAGGCCCACAGAGGTAAGTTTTTCAGAGGTTCCCTAGAGGCTCAGAAGAAGCCAGCTCTTTGATTTCTCTGCCCTCTGTGCTTGATTCGAATTGGGTAAAACCAGTGAGCACTCAGAGATCTCAGAGAAAGAGTCGAATTTCGATTTTTTAGGTACCTCCGTTACATCATCAAAGGTTATGACCGATTCCTCGCATGCCCCTAGTCACCAAATTGCCCCATGGTACCGAACAAGCCAGGGTCTCATTGCAATCCTTGCCGCATCCGCCATCGCCCTATCCATCAGCGCAAACTTTTTCGACTTAGGAAGTTTACTTGTTATCTCCCCCTTGCTTGTTGCCTACGTGTTCGGCGGCCTGCCTCTTCTCTATGCCCTGCTACGTAAAGCTCTTAAGGGGGAATTTGGGTCTGACCTCCTGGCCGGAATTTCTATCATTACGGCAGCGCTCTTGGACCAACACCTCGCGGGTGTATTTGTCATCCTCATGCTCTCTGGAGGTGAGGCCATCGAGAACTACGCCATGCGGCGCGCGTCTTCTGTGCTTGACGCCTTATCAAGGCGCATGCCACATGCCGCGCGGCGGCGCTTGAATGGGGTGTCGAAGGAGATACCCCTGGGGCAAGTGAAGATCGGCGATCTACTTGAGGTCCCTCCCCACGACATCTGTCCCGTGGATGGCGTAGTGAAAGAGGGCAACGGTTCAATGGACGAGTCATACCTTACCGGAGAGCCATTCCAAATTCGCAAGGCTCCTGGGAGCTTGGTCTTATCGGGATCAATAAATGGGGAGTCGCTGCTCCTTATAGAGGCTACCATACTGCCGGTAGACTCTCGTTATCAGAAGATTGCAAAGGTCATCGAATCCCAGGCGAGCAAACAAGTCCCCATGCGCAGACTCGGGGACGCACTTGGGGCCTGGTACACTCCTCTTGCTCTTATCATTGCGTCCCTCGCCTGGTTCCTTTCGGGCGAAGCGCATCGATTTCTTGCGGTACTTGTAGTCGCGACCCCCTGCCCTCTGCTCATTGCAATTCCAGTGGCAATCATCGGCGCGATCTCTGATGCAGCTAGGCGGGGAATTATCATTAAGAATCCTGCGGCGCTTGAAACTCTTACCCGCTGCACCACGATGATTCTGGATAAAACAGGAACCCTTACCTATGGAAAGCCCGGGGTTACCTCTCTTGAGTGCACTGCAGGACACTCAGAGGATGATGTCCTTAGGCTCGTGGGCGCCGTGGAAGCCTATTCAAAACATCCTCTCGCTGAGGCCGTAGTTACCGCGGCAAAAGCAAAGTTTTCCACCCTTCCCCCCATTACTTCAATCACCGAGCTCCCGGGCAAGGGGCTTACGGGAGAATGCGAAGGGAAAACTATCGTAGTGACTGGCCGGGGATCTGCTATCAAACAAGGCATCGCCTTGCCCCCACCTCAACCCGGGCTTGAATGTGTCGTGCTTATCGACCATGTCTTTGCCGCAGTCATTCATTTCGAAGATCTACCCCGCCTTGAAAGCCGTGGATTTGTCGATCATCTCGCTCCCTATCACGGCATTACAAAGGTCATGATCATGTCCGGCGACCGAGATGCCGAGGTGCAGCATCTCGGGAAACTCGTCGGCATCACCGACGTGCAAGGGGGGCTCGCCCCCGAAGAGAAGCTGCATCGAGTTATTGCCGAAACAAAACGTGCCCCTACGCTCTACATTGGCGACGGCATCAATGATGCTCCCGCTCTGCAAGCAGCCACCGTCGGAGTAGCTCTCGGCACTAAAAGTGACATCACCTCCGAAGCTTCGGATGCGGTAATCCTTGACCAATCACTTGAACGTGTGGACGATCTGATACACATCGCAAGACGCATGCGGCGCATTGCTCTGCAAAGCGCGATTGGCGGGATGGGGCTTAGTGTTCTTGGCATGGGCGCCGCAAGTATTGGACTTCTTACCCCGCTTGCAGGCGCTATTACTCAAGAGTGTATTGATGTACTTGCCGTTTTAAATGCACTTCGCACGGCGAGCACAGATAAAAGCGATCGCGACTCCTTCCACTAGCTGCCTACTACTTCTTTTTTGCCGATTCCCTAAAGGCGCGCATCTCACGAAGCTTCTCTGAAAATATCTTCTCCACGCCACGATCAGAGGGCTCATAGAATTGTTCTCCCTGCAGCTCCTCAGGAAGATAGTGAACTCCTAAGGCCACTCCGTCCTTTGCGTCATGCGGATATTGATATCCCTCGGAGTACCCAAGATCCTTCATGAGCTGCGTTGGTGCATTTCTAAGATGCATCGGCACCGCAATTTTCTTATTCTGTGCAATTATCGAAACTACCTTTTTCATGGCGGAGTAGCTGCGGTTCGACTTGGGCGCACACGCCAAATAGGTAATGCACTGGGCGAGCGGGATTTTACCTTCCGGAAGTCCAAGTTTTTCGAACGCCTCGCTCGTAGAGACGGCAAGCTGCAGCGCGCGGGGGTCTGCATTGCCGATATCCTCGCTCGCAAAGATAATCATGCGCCGCGCGATGAATCGCGGATCCTCTCCCGACTCAATCATGCGAAAGCCCCAGTAGAGGGCCGCGTCAGGATCTGAGCCACGCATGCTTTTAATAAAAGCAGACACCATGTTGTAGTGCTCTTCGCCCGATCGGTCGTAGTAGGCTTGTCCCGATCCGCGAAGATATTCGGTGAGCATGGCCTGCGTGAGAAGATTCTTTTCGCCGCCAACCACTCCGCTGGTAACAAGGCCCTCAATGGTATTAAGAAGCTGCCTCGCGTCCCCCCCGCACAGCTGCTCAAGCACTTCTGCAACCCCCGCCTCCAAAGCGACTCCAAGTGCCTTCGCGCCCCGCTCTGCTACCTGCGCCAGCTCACTCGCGGTAAGCCCCTTGAGCACCACCACCCGCGCCCGAGAACGAAGGGCGTTGGTCAGGTAGAAAGAGGGGTTCTCAGTAGTCGCTCCAATCAATACAAACGTGCCATTTTCAACATGAGGCAAAAACGCATCCTGCTGCCCCTTATTGAGCCGGTGTATTTCATCAACAAAGAGGATGGTCGCGCCGCTGTAAGAGCTCGCACGCTCTGCTATCTCGCGGATCTCTTTTACTCCAACAAGCACCGCCGAAACTTCCACAAAACTAGCGGAGAACGATTTACCTATCAGACGGGCAAGCGTGGTCTTGCCTGACCCGGGCGGGCCCCAAAGAATAAGTGAAGGCGGACGCCCCTGGCCCGCGCGAAGCTGCGCAATAAGGCGTGGGTCTATCGCCTGGAGCCCTTCGAACTCGTCCCACGCTTTGGGCCTAAGTTGCTCCGCAAGCGGGGCATGTTTGTGTGGCACACGCTCCGAAACGGGCTGATTCGGAAAGAGCTCTACGTTTTTCCCCACAAACAACCCACCCCTTTCTTGGTTACTTCGAAAACTCAGTCAGCATGGAACAGGCATACAGAAAGCCAAGCCTAAACTGACTAATCGCAAAGGATTCATTGGGCGCGTGAATCTTGTCCTCTTCAAGTCCAAATCCCACGAGCAAAGGCCGAGCCCCCGAAAGTTTCGCAAGCTCAGCTACAATCGGAATAGACCCCCCTTCCCACGTGAATTGAGCGGGAACCGGAGACAAGGTATCGAGTACGGCACGCGCACGTTGCACAAGAGGATCCGCGCTGCTGAGGGCGAGAGCAGGCCCTCCCACATGGCTAGCTACTACTTTAAACTCGAGCCCCTTCGGCGCATGTTTCTTGAGGTGATCAAGAATAAGCTGCAAGCAGCGCTCAGGATTTTGGCGTGAGACGAGGCGCGACGTGAGCTTCGCGGTTGCAACCGAAGGAATAATCGTCTTCCCACCAGGTCCCTGGTACCCAGAATACATGCCATTCACTTCAATAGTGGGCCGAAAGCCGCGCCGCTCAGGAGCTGAATAAGTAACTTCACCACCAACCGGGGGAACTCCTAACATCTTGGTGATAATTTCTTCGGCAGGCCAACTGCGGTTAGCAAGCGCTTTATCCTCCGCTGAAAAATCCGTAACCTCATCGTAATAACCCTCAACGGCGATACTCCCATCTGCCTTATGCAAGGAGGCAATGAGGCGTGCGAGTTCTGTTGCTGGATTTTTCACCACGCCGCCTAGAGCTCCCGAGTGCAAGTCGTGGTGAATGCCACCCAGGGTTACTTCAAGGGACACCAAACCTCTCAGGCCCATAGTGACGAACGGAACCCCGGGCACCAGGGCTCCAGTATCACAAACCATAAGAACATCTGCCTGAATCAGATCCTTCCAGCCTGGAAGTGCCTGCCCAAACCCTTCACTTCCACATTCTTCCTCTCCCTCAAGCAGAAGCGTCACGGAAGCGTTAAGCTCTCCGCGCGCGATGAGGGTCTCAAGAGCTTTGAGCACGTAGAAAGTCTGGCCTTTATTGTCTTGAGCACCACGGGCATAGAGGCGCCCATCCCGGATTTGAGGGGCAAAAGGCTCGCTCACCCAGTCCTCAAGTGGATCAACTGGCTGCACGTCGTAATGGCCATAATAAAGGACGCGGGTAGCGCCTGGTTTCCCTTTGAACTCAGCGAACACCGTGGGCTTCGAAGGAGTCTCAAGCAGCCGCGCCGAAAAGCCAATCTTGGTAAGATGCCCAACGAGCCACTCTGCGGTCTTTCTACAGTCGGAATTAAAGGCTGGGTCGGTGCTTATGCTCTTAAATCGCAGTAGCTCACACCACTCCTCAACAAACCTCGCTTGCTGGCGGTCAAAAATTTCGGAGAAGATGCCGAGTTTGTTTGAGGTAGGGGCCATAGATGCACCTTTTATAGGTAAAGAACCCGTACATAACCTACCCTTGGTGGTCTTAGTGTTCTTAGTGGTTGTTCCCCAAAACTACCACCAAGAACACTAAGACCACTAAGAGGAGAAAAATTCTACGCACCTTCGAGGGGGGGCGTAAGGGCTTCCGCTATCAGAATCTGCTGCTTCTTGTGTTGCGCTCTCAGCAGGGTCCGTTTAAAACATAAAAAGGCTACTATATCCGCGCATAAACTGCGACTTGTAATAGATACTGAGCGAGAACCCCCATATGTATTCTATCCGAAAAACCACCCCCTCCCGGCCCATGTCAATCCTGGCTAGAGCCCTTTCTTTGGCCCCAGCTCTTTCTTTCGCCCTGACGCTCGCATTTGCATTTTCGGGCTGCTCGTCGACCACTTCCTCCGACACAGGCGCCGATGCGGGACTTTCAGAATCTGCCCTTAACGCGGACCGAGAGGCGCGCTTTGGTGAAGGGGGCATTCCTACTGCCGAGAGCGGTGGAATATTCCGGGACATTAGCTTTGACTTTGATTCTTCGTCCCTCAATTCTTCTGGCCGCCAGAACGCCGAGTTCAACGCCGAGGTACTTCGCGAGAACTCTGACGTAAAAGTAGTGCTCGAAGGCCACGCGGATGAGCGCGGCACGGCTGAGTACAACTTGGCCCTTGGAGCTGAGAGAGCGCGGGCGGTCAAAGAAGTCCTCACCTCACTAGGAATCCCAGCAAGCCGCCTAGAAACGGTGAGCTACGGAGAAGAGGTACCCCTTGATTCCGGACATGACGAAAGTGCCTGGGCCCAGAACCGCCGCGTACACTTCTCTGGGTATAGCGAAAAGACAAAACGCTAAAATGCCCCCCTTGGTGGTCTTAGTGGTTTTAAGAACAACCACTAAGACCACAGAGACCACTAAGGATTTTCTCTGTCAAAAACTAGCGCTTTTTGGCCTTGTTTCGCGCATTTGCATCAGTTTCCCACGATCGCTATACTCAAGCGTCGTTCTAACTTTTGGAACTGATGTAGCAATTCCTTATGGTAGCAAAAGACGCGCCCCCTTCGGATACTTCTCGTGCCTCTTCTGGCTCAGCTCAAGGAGGCAGAGCTCCCGGGGACATTGAATCTAGCCCTCGCGCATGCGCTTCATCCAAGGAAGCCATCCTTGACTCCCTGGATCTTCCCTCGGGACTTAGGACGCTCGACATCCCGCAGTTAAAACAAGTTTGCTCCGAGCTTCGAGATGAGCTGATTGACTGCATATCGACTTCGGGTGGCCATTTTGCCTCTAGCCTTGGCGCCACCGAGATTACCGTCGCCTTGCACCATCTGTTTAATACCCCCAAAGATCGCCTAGTCTGGGACGTGGGCCATCAAGGCTACATCCATAAAATGCTTACTGGCCGCCGGCGCCTGATGCCCTCTATTCGAAAGAAAGATGGCATTTCTGGTTTTCTCAAGCGCAATGAATCGGAATACGACACCTTCGGTGCTGGCCATGCTGGTACAAGTATCTCTGCCGCGGTCGGTATGTGCGCAGCGCTCCAAAAGAGTGGCTCAGATGCCTATACCGTAGCAATTATCGGTGATGGATCCATGACCGCCGGGATGGCGTTTGAAGCCCTGAATCACGCCGGGGCCATGGGACTGAAGCGCTTTATTGTAGTGCTCAACGACAATGAAATGTCGATATCACCAAACGTAGGCGCCCTCAGCTGGCTGTTCTCCTCCGCAGTTACTTCCCGCACCTCTACTCAGCTTCGCGCCCGGTTTAAGAACCTTTTTCAAAAGGGCTACGTCCCAGAAGTCCTTTATAAGGCCCTCGACCGCGCAGAAGAAGTTACCCAAGGGTTTTTCTCAAGCGCTTCGATGCTCTTTGAAGCGTTTGGCTTTCGCTACATAGGGCCAGTTGACGGTCACAACGTTGAAGACCTCGTCTCCGCCCTGCAGCGCGCCAAGGACCAAGACGTGCCAGTACTCGTACACGCCTACACGGTTAAGGGCAAAGGCTATGAGCCTGCCGAGCAAGACCCCATCACGTGGCACGGAGTCGTTCCCTTTGACCGCTCTAAGGGCGAGTTTTTAGGCGCCTCAAGTGTGCCAGTAAAGAAGGCGCCGTCGTACACCAATGTTTTCGCCGAGACGATGATTTCCCTTGCGAAGAAAGATCCAAAAATCATGGCAATTACCGCAGCCATGGCTGGAGGAACGGGGCTCGACAAGTTCCAAAAGGCGCTTCCTGATCAATTTATCGACGTCGGAATCTGCGAACAGCACGCGGTTACGTTTGCTGCGGGCCTCGCTTGCGAAGGCTACAAACCTGTCTGCGCCATCTATTCAACGTTCCTGCAGCGCGCGTACGATCAAGTCGTGCATGATGTTTGCATCCAGCAGCTCCCAGTACTTTTCGCGATGGATCGCGGCGGGGTTGTCGGCAATGACGGAGAAACCCATCAGGGCGTATTTGATATCTCCTATTTGCGTTCGCTCCCTCATATCACCTTGATGTCGCCTAAGGACGAGAACGAACTTCAGCATATGCTGTACACCGGCCTTACGCTTCATAGCCCAGTCGGTCTGCGCTATCCGCGCGGAAACGGCATCGGGGTTGCGATGGATCAAGAATTCAAAGCACTCGCTATCGGGAAGGGCGAAGTCCTTACCCGAGGCTCAGATGTGCTCTTCGTTTGTTATGGACCTCTTGTCTATAAGGCACTGCAAGTGGCAGAGAATCTGCGTACCCAGCACGGAATTTCGGCCACCGTTGTTAACGCGCGCTTTGCGAAACCGCTCGACGAGGAGCTACTCGCAAAGGAACTCCCCAATTACCCGCTTGTTTGCACGGTTGAAGACCATGCCATTCAAGGCGGATTTGGGTCAGCGATTCTTGAATTCATGAATGAAAGTGGAATTGTAACCCAGCGTCCGCTCGAGCGCTTTGGGATAGGCGACGAATACGTTACCCACGGCACTCAAGAAGAGCAGTATGCGATGAACGGCTACGATAGCGCGTCGATGCTTGAGTGGGTTCTTAAGTGCCTCCCTCGCCAGACTCTGAGCGCTGCGGTATAAGAGTTCACTCGTGTTCTGTCTGATAAGTCCTCTAAGGGGCCTCTGAAACAGTCCACTCTGTGAACTCTGTGCCCTCTGTGGTTGATTTAAATTCTTGAAAACCACAGAGGACACAGAGTTCACAGAGCGAAAAAATGAAATATCGAGGTTTTTCAGAGGATCCCTAAAGAATTTCTCGATGAGATCCTAATGCGCATTTTTCTCATCATCGTTGCGTCGTTCTCCCTGACCCTAGGGGCTGGGAGCTTTCATGAAGCCTCGGCCTCTCCGGTGGGCATTAAGAGCCTAGCCCCCTCTGTTAATGTCAGCACGCAAAGTGAAACTGCGCTGGTCGTTACGTTTAAATTCCCCAAAAAACTAAGGGCCAACTCAGCCGTCCTCACCGTAGAACGCCGCCGAGACACGTCGAAGCTACCGTCTTATAAATTTACCCTGCAGAAGAAAGCTGCCTCATTTTCCTTTAGTGACAAGGCTCTTATTCCAGGCACGTACTCATATCGGGGAAGGATCCGCTTAGGCAAAGAAAACTCAAAGTGGAGCATTTTGCGAGTTGTCGCAATCGAAGACCCAGACTTTGAAGAGGGCATGCCCACCCCGGCGCCGACCGCGACTCCGGGGGAAGAACTTCCACCGCCACAGAAGCCAGAGCTTCCTCAGGGTTATTCCGAGTGCGCGAATGCAGAAGAACGCGCGCTTGCGCTTACGTTGGTGAATGCAGAGCGCGCTGCTGAAGGCAAAGCGGCACTCGTGGATCACGAGTACCTCTACTTTGCCTCTGTAGCCCACAGCATCATGATGGCAAATATTCAAGAACTCACCCACGATGGTTTTCTTGACGAAACCACACTTTACCAAGTTCCAGGCACAAGTTTTGGACAGAACATTGCAAGCGTCTTCCCCGATCCCGAGAAAGTTATTGGCGCCTGGATGACGAGCGAATCGCACCGCCAGAACATTCTTCGAAGCAGCTATTCCCGAATGGGAATTGCGTGCATAGCCGATACGGCCGGCAAGAGATGGTGGACCCAAGTTTTTAGCGGCGGCTGAAAATAACGAAACTGCGCACCGCCAGGGCCCTATCCCAGGATAGGGAACCTCTGAAGAACTCTTCTCTGTGTACCTCCCTGTCCTCCGTAGTGAAACTTTCATCAAGAAATTCACCACGGAGGACACGGAGGTACAAAGAGGTGTATTAAGAATGGAGACTTCTCAGAGGTCCCTTAAATGATACCACTCCTGCGAACCAGCTGCGCGCATAAACCTCTGCAGTGATTGGCTTTATTAGATTCCCCCAACCTCCATTGCCACTAAGACAAGCATTCTTTACCGAGCGCATAACACTCAGGTGCTTGATTAGAAAGGCGGCTGCGGCGCCAGGGCATCTGTCCCTTAGGAATCTCTGTCACAAGAAGCTGTGGTGGAACAGTGGGACAGACTACCTACAGAGAGTAAGCCAGAAAGGCGCACTCCAAACGATATTGAATATGAGAATCATTTCGTCAAATCTTCCGGCCTCCTTGCTTGCGACTTCCTCTTCTCTCCTGACGCCCAAGGTGGTCGAGACAAATTCCATAACGCCAAAAGAGCTAGAATCCTCAGATGTCGCTATTGCCGCCGTTGTTGGGAAATTTTATCAGCTGCCAAAAAGTGTCGTAGCCTATATTAAAAAGCAGAATTTCCCCTGCGTGAAATCGCTTGAGGCCGTCCATAACGCTCTCGACGCGGTAACCGACGTGAGCGCAGCAGTAGAACTAGTAACGACCTACGCGGCTGAACTTTCTACCGGGAATGAACCGGCAGGTCACCATGCGCTAAGAGAGCACCTGGCAGAAAATGAGGCTCTTCGGATGCAAGCGCTAAGAGCGGGAAGCGGACAGGCTCTTCTTGATCCTCAGCCTGTATTTGCTGAGTGGGCACGAGCAATTGCAGAGCGAATAGTGACTAACCTTAGCCCCCTCGACCCAGAATTTGCTGCGCTTAGACTCGAACATCGCTGCCTAGCCTTGGCCTATCCTCTTTACGAATTGAATTGGAAGGTTATGGCTCAGGCGTTTCCTGAACTTAAACGTGGCACGTACCAAGACGACGTACTGCGGTACTGTCTTGGTCGATGTGTTGAGCCAATTCTTAGCACCGTTGCCGAGCGCCTTGGCTGGATCCCCGAAAGCGCGAGGGATCTTGAGAGAATCGTAGACTTTATGAACGACCTAAAAACTCGGCCGAAACTTCTTGACGATAAAGTGCGGGAAGGGGACGCACCCATAAAATTTCAGGATCAAGTGGCAGATCTAGCTGCCCTGCGCTCTTTTTGCTCCCGCGCCCTGGGCCAACTTCCGCGCGAAGAAACCCTGACACGAATAAAATCCGCACTAAGCGCTGTTCCCTCACTTCCCGAAGTGCATGCTCCTTTTCGAGAGGAGTACCTTCCGGCGGCAAGAATCGCGGTAGTATTGGACCCTCAGAGCGAGACAGGTAGAATCTCCTTAGTTCAATTCGATGGGCATACTCGAAATGCCGCCGTGGTATGCGCTTCAGAAAATAACGATGGTAAGGTGGCACTTGATTATCTCTCCCTTTGCCGTGATGGATCGCTTGGGAACTCTCCCTTAGGAGTTACATTCCCCGAGGCGAGCTCTGAACTCTACCGAGAGACGAGAAGATTGGCGCACCAGGCCTACGCCGCCGCGTACGCGTCCCTTGCTAAGGTATGGGAGACCTGCCCCGAGGCCATCACGCTATTTCAAGGGGAGCAGTTCATTTACGTCGCGGCCGCCGACGAGGACCATATTGCAGTCTGGGCCCCAGAGCGGGTCGTATCGAACCTCCGCGAAATGATGCAGATTGCTGAAGCCGACTCAGAAGAATTGCTTGATCTTGCGCGCACGCTCTCTTCTAGTAACGGGGACTCCTATACAGTCATAACTATTGCCACCGGCAAATCTGAAGTTGAGGCAGAACTCTCTCCGCAGGCTCCACAGGTCGCCCGAGACGAGAAAGCGCTTCGCGCCGAGATACGTGACATTCTCGAAAGACAGGGCAGTCTGGAATTCGATGATCTTGTTGGAAAGCTAAGAAAATTTGGAGTGTGGCATCAAGCTGGAGGCAACGGAAGTCACGGGGCCCTCCTCTGTGAGCGTGAGGGCCGCATGAAATACACCACCTGTACGTCTATTCGCGAGGCAGAGGCACTTCCTCCCCGGATAATTTTTAACGTGGTGAAGGGGCTTGGAATTTCACTTGAAGAATTTCGCGACTGCTTGGTCGATAGCCGTTAGGGAATCCCTGAAAACCCCACAGAAGGCTCCTTTGAACCCGCTACATCACTTTCAGCAAAAAGTTTTCTGTATAGTCTGAAAGAGCCTTGGGCTCCCTAGTAGTAAGAGCGTTAATCCCCTTCCAAAACTCAGCAATTACTTGACCAACGACGAATCCGTAGTGGATTGAGAAGATCCCAAGACTTTCCTTGCGATCCGCGTCCCTATAACGCTCCGGAAATTCGCGCTGCAGGACTTCATGCAGGGTGGCAGACCACTGGGCCTGCAGCTCGCTTTTTGAAAGCTCGGTGTGCTTACCATCCTGCACACTGCCCATCTGCGCCTGAATCAATTTAAGCATGAAACTCTTTACGTAGGACGGGGATGCGCGAAGAAGATCAGAACTACGAACCTCCCCGCCTACCTGGCCGGAATCTAGCATCTTGATGGGCGCCTGCGTTCCCTGCTCTACCTTTTGATACACCGCAAAAAGCCATCCATAACGCTGATCCGCCGCGGAGTGGTCAAAGGGAGTGTTCCACTTATCCTTCTCGCGCTCCTTTAAAAATACGAGCCTGAGACTTGGAAACGCTTCTCGAATCTCCCACCCAAACGTCGTGGGTTCATTGATGGTGGGATGCTCATGAAGTTCGGTGAACAAGATAAAGTGCCCACCGGGCGCGAGGACGCGTGTAATCTCGGGGAGCACCGAGTGCACATTGTCTACGTGATCAAGAGAGTTCAAAGAAGAAATGATATCAAAGGCGCCATCGGCAAAGGGCATACTCTCGGCCGGTGCATCCACGTACTTCATGCGGTCCTTGAGAGTCCCAAACTGAGTATACCCAAGCGCAAGCGGATCGAGTCCAACGAGGAGCCCTGGCTGCGGAATCCACTCTAAGGAGCCGCAAGGACCGCATCCAATATCTAACACTCGCTTGCCCGCGAAGAACTCGTCGTCGAAGTTGAACACGTCTTTAAAAAGCCAAGGATATCGGCCTTTGCTAAAACCTCCCTCCTTCAAAAATTGCCCAACCCAAAAATCAAACTCGCTTACCAGCTTATCAATAGACTGCCCCTGCGCGACGTTTCCCGAAGGAGCGGAAAGACCCGTACCTTCAATGACAAGGCGCTCAGCAGAAGAGAGAGAGGGAACCCCAAACCGGCTCGAGTAGAGCTGCCCCTTTCCAGAGCAAAGAAGGGTATGGGGTGGGTCCTTCACAAGAGCGCCGCGTCCTGAGTAAACTTTGCCGGCACTAATGAGGGCGCTTACTTCACGCAGCGTCGAGGCCTCCGCTATGCGCAGGGCAGTGTGACTCTCCGGACAGCGCAGGATTGTAAGAAGGTCGGGATTTAGGCCAAAAATATCGTGCTGCATGGGAAGAGTCTCTCACCGTTCAAGGGATCGCAAAGATCAAGGAACCTTACCGTCCCCGAATCGCTCGAACTTTATCCTCTTCTATTTCATTGCGCTTCTGATCAATACCAAGCTGCTCTTGCTTTTGGTTAAGCGTCGTCAATTTCTCGGATTGCTCATTAAACGCAGCAAGACAATCACTATAGGGCTTAGAGCGATCTTCGCATGAACGTCTAAATCCATCGAGCTGCGCACTAGAAAGAGAGACTCCCCCTTTTCTCTTGTATTCATCGCTTTGTTTTCTGAGTTTTCTCACAAGCTCGGTTCGCGGAGCGAGCGGCTCAAGCGCCGTATTCGCAGAAGAGTTCTGATCACTTGCAGGCTCGGCTGAAACTTCAGGAAGCAAGGTTCGAGCCGAGGGCTCACGAGAAACTTCCTTCAGCGTCTTCTGGGTCTCTCCTTCACACGGTCGGTTCGTCCATTTCCCGTCACACTGATAGATATCAGCATGCGCGGCGTTACTGCCTGCGGCGCCCATCAACGCAACGAGAAGACTTAGCAATCGAATCTTCATAAGCATGCTCCCTCTGGTTCCGCTCAATATCTAGCAAACCTCCCTGACGCCGGCACCGTAGATTTCTCGCATACGTAGGAAATTCTCGTAGTATTAGAGAGGACCCCTAGGAGCACCTCAAACCAGAACGCCCAAACAAGCGACGAAGTGTGTGGGAATACGACACGCCAAAGAGCTCCGATCTCCAGTGTCTTCAGCACGTTAGAGCTGGCGTTCTTTTTGCTTTTAAGAATCTCAAGAATAACCCTGAAGCAAGACTAAGGTTAGTAAGGAATATTGGGAGCAGAGAACGCTGCGGGGAACTAATGGGTTTGTACTGGGAAGTATATGGAAAAGAAGTTTGGCGGAAATTTTTCTCTCGGACTCAAAAGCCTTGAGCTTCAAGTCGGGGCCTTATTGGAAGGCTGTGGCGGTGAGCATGCGAGTGCACTTCTTGACGCACTGAGCGATCTGAGTGGCCCGGAGCAAGAGCGCACCATTGGACTTTTCCTCAAAGTGATATCTCGCCTCAAGGCAAGCAACGTTCGCCTCCCGGAAGAGAGCGATGAGAGCCTTAAGGACTTTGAAGAAACTCTCTACAATGAACTCGTAAGTTCAATGAGTGAAGCAGCCAATGGCGAGAATATAACTCCCGTGGCACCACGTCGTAAATTTGCTGTGCTTGACGGCGGGAAAGATGCTCAGCCAAAGCCTCAAAGCAAAGGCACAATTGATTTCAACGAAGCCCGCCGCCGCAAGTCGGGGCGGATGGTAACTCTTTTAAACTAGCGGAAATCCGACCTTCGTGTTCTCTGTGTTCTTAGTGGTTGTTTTGGGAACGACCACTAAGAACACAGAGAACACGAAGAGCATAAGCGCTCGCCTTCTCTTTATTTCTTCCCAAACTCGTTCAGCACATCCCGGCCGACAAAAAATCCGTAGACTGCCGCAACACCTCCGGCAACAAGCCCAAGAAAGGGATGCCCCGACTGAAACATTAAAATCGACACAGTGCCTCCAAGGGCACCATTAACGCACCTTCTCCACGTAGCGGCTGAGAGTCCGTTCGGAGTTTCGTTGCCCGATGGTGCTTCAAAGTCAAAACGCGCTCGAGGCGACTCCCGACCGCTCGTCGAAGGTGGAATCACGGGGCCGGGCGAATGCGCAGTTGAGGTTGGCCGCGGCGGAACCCGGCTGGTTTCTGTGCCTTTATCGCCAAATGCCATCATGGGGACCTCCTACGCTAATAGGAGAGTAGTAGACGCGGAAAGAGAAGGCGTAAGGCCTCCCTGCTTCATTTTGCGGAAAATCCTCTCTTAGAGAATAGGTAGCCCTTGGACACCCAATCTAGGTGTCCACCAGGAACCCCTATTTTCAGCCTTCAGCGCTAAAGCAGCTGAAATACTATTCGAAATTCTTCGCTGCTGCTCTTTTGCCTGAAAAGACTGGGTGTCCTCGGAGCAGAAACCAATTCAAGGCAAAAGTGCTATGTTATCGAGAAGCCGCACTCCGCCTACCGTGGCTGCTACTAAGAGCCGCGCCGGCTCCGCCACACTCGTAAGAGGATGAAGCGTCTTTTCTGAAACGACCGCTACATATTGCGGCTCAATGAGCGGGGATGACTCAAGCGCTTCTTTTACCTGTGCTACGAGTAAGGAAGAATCCTTCTGGCCCTTCTTGCAACTCTCCTCTGCACGAAAGAGTCCTTGGCTAAGTAAACGCGCCGCAACTCTGGCATCCGGGGAAAGACGCACATTCCTGGAGCTCATGGCAACTCCATCCTCTTCCCGCACCAAAGGACCGCGAACAATTGCAGTGCCAAACTTGAGGTCCGCAACCATTTGCTCAATAAGCCGCAATTGCTGGAAGTCTTTCTCTCCAAACACGGCAACATCTGCCTGAACAAGATTAAATAGAATGGAAACGACGGTGCTTACCCCGCGAAAATGTCCAGGTCTCTGGGCACCCTCCCAAGGAACACTCAACTCTTCAACAGAGACCCAGCTTTGAAAGTCATGCTCAGTGTTCCCAGGACCACGAGCCGCGCCTGACCCGCTGCCGTAAATAACTTCAGGGGTAGGGAGGAAAAGCGCGTCGGTTCCTACCTCGGAGAGAATCTTAGAATCTCTCGCGATGTCGATTGGATATGCTTCAAAATCTTTCTTGTCGTTAAACTGGGTTGGGTTTACGAAAATCGAGACCACCACGAAATCTGCCTCGCGTTTCGCAAGCTTTACAAGGCTTACATGCCCTTCATGTAAGAATCCCATAGTAGGGACAAACCCAATCCGCAGGCCTTTTTGCCTGGCCGAGCGGACACAAGAACGAAGTTCTGCTGCGGAAACTACCTTTTGCATGAGACGCCTGTGATTTTCTGAGATCCTCATACCTTAAGAGGACTTGCCCCACGACAACGAGGCAGTTTCCTACCATGTTGCAGACCGAGCTCCAATGGACTAATCAACATGCATCATGCAGATGACACCCCCACCCGCCCAGCCTCGTTTGTCTCCACATTACGCTTGCCGGACAATTCGGAAGTTCCCGCTGCGCAAATCCTATCTTGGGGACCTACTGCTTTACCTATCCTGCGCGTGTATGCCTTTCACGGCGCACGTCTCTTTTCTTACTCCCCTGCTCGTGGCCCCGGCACTGCTTAGCGGATGCTCGAGCACCGATAGCCCCGATCCTGAGCCAGTGGCTGAAGAGCTAAAAGACAAGTCAAAACCCGCAATCGACACCCCAGAAGCCGAGCTGCTCGCTGACTCGATGCGCTACTACCAGGCAGGCCTCTATAGCGTTGCCATTGATTCCTTCGAGAAACTGCGAGACGGATATCCCCTTGGGCCGTACGCCGAGCTTGCTGATATCAAAGTAGCTGATGCCAATTTCGAATCGTCGAATTTTACTGCCGCAGCCGGATTTTACGAGGAATTCCTGAAAAGTCGCCCGGATTCCCAGGCCGTTCCTTATGTGCTTTTAAGGGCTGCAAGGAGCAATCAATTAGCGAATCGAGGCATAGGAAGAGACGCAGCTTCCCTGCAAAAGGCGCTTGAATTCTACGATCAACTCCTTAACAAATTCCCCTCATCTCCCTACTCAGAGGGGGCCGCCGTTTACCGCCAGCAAACACGTGATTTGCTAGCAGCAAACGAGAAGGCAATTCTTGAATTTTACAAAAAGCGTGACAAACAGATGGCTTACGAAGCTCGCCAGAAGGAGTTCGCAAGCCGCTTCGGAAAGGCTAGCGATGAATTTGAGCTCGCTGAGGACGCTTTGCCAGTCGCTGAAAAGCTCCCCCCAGCGCCCCAAGGTACCCGGGTCCTCGTCGAAACTAACCTCGCGGGAAGCGATGCCAAACTACCGAGGACGGAACTTGTAAATTCCGGAGCGCGGGGGGCGAATACTCTTAGCCGAGGAAACACATCAGCAGCTGCCGCAAACAGTCTCTTTGTAAGGTTCCTCGAGTGTAATAAATCCCAGCGCCTCGTGCTCTTGCATTTAAGTACCGATCTTGGGACTCGAGGCAGCATCGAATCCCAAAGCCCTATTGTCCGTGAAACCTTAGGTAACAACAGAGCCCAGGGGCTAGCCTTGCGTGTGCCGGGACTTAAGACCCTTGAAAATGCCCCCTTGGAAAAAGACTGCTTTGGGACGCGAGATCTAACCGTGCTCCCGAGCGGAGAGGTTCGCCTTACCACAGAGGCTGGCGAAGCAGAGGTAATGGAATTAACTAACCCACCTCGAATCCTAATCGCCCTTAAATAGTCTTAAAGTAGAGCTCCAAAACGCCTGAGATTGGTGCTCTACCTAGGTCTGAGCTACTATTTTGACAAACATCGTTCTGGGATAAGCAATTGAGATTGCGGATCTCCCTCGAGCATCGTTACATAGCTTACAATGAACTTTGCATTCTCTCTTAACCGCTTTGAATCAATTAACTTTCAGCGATTCTTAAGGCGCAATGCAGTGACCCGTGCGGTTTACTGCGGGAAGATTGCATTAGCCCTATTCGCCGTTGCCTCACTTGTCGTGCTCGCCTACCGCGTTTATACGCTCTCTAGCGCTACTGATACCCAGCTAAGCGACTTTAAGCAGCGACTCGAGTCTCAAAACGCCGCTTCTGAAACCACCGCGCCGAAAAAAGAACCTAAGCAGTTTGGCGTGATCGCCCAGAAAGCAATTTTTGGGTCTCTTGGGCAGCCAACTACTCCGCAAGCAAAACCGACACCTCGGCCCGGAGCGTCAACTCAGTTCTCTCTTATTGGAACGTTTGTTTCTCCCGGCCAAGCCTCATTTGCCATCATTGAGGAACAAAAGAAGAAGCAGCAGGAAGTTTTCCTGCTAAGCGATAGCGTCTTTGGGGAAGCCAAGCTAACTGCTATCCTCTCGGATCGAGTAGAGATTAATCGAAATGGGCAGACTGAAGTTTTGATGCTCGACACGGGGCCAGATACCAGTGGCCCTGTGGAAGGTGGAGTCGCGCTAACTTCGGCTGATGAATACGCAGTAGATGAGGCTGAGCTCGATAAAGCGCTCGAAAATCTCCCACTGCTTCTGACTCAGGCTCGAGCAGTGCCCTTCTTTAAGGAAGGTCGTGCGGTTGGTCTGCGCTTGTTTGCTATTCGAGCGGGGAGCTTGTTCGAGAAAATTGGTCTCCAGAATGGTGACGTATTGAAAACGGTAAATGGGAACAGCTTGGCCGACCTTTCTCAAGCCATGACACTCTTCCAGAAGTTGAAGGATGAGCGTTCAATTGGGCTCGTGCTTGAGAGAAATTCGGTTGAGCGCCAAATGCGTTATCAGATTAAGTAAGAGGCGTTAGTCGTCGGTAAGAGGAAAAGGTTCCGCCGCGGATCCCCGCACGAGAGCCTGTAAGGTTAGGACGTCGGAAGAAAGAGGACTCAGCGAATGCGAATTCAGGTATCGAAATATCTGCTCAGAGATAGCCTGAGCCTAGCCTTCCTTTTCTCTTCTCTTGCGCTGCCTTTCGTGAGCTCGCCTCGCCTGGCACTTGCGCAGCCCAAAGACCCCAAGGAAGCTGAAACTGGAAGTTCCATTAGCGACGTCAAGGTTGATGAAGAGACCTTGGCGAAAGATAGCTCCACTGAAATAAATGTTAAAAACGCCGACATTACGGCAATCATCCGCATTTTTAGTAAAAAGACTCGGCGCAATTTCATTCTCGATGAACGCGTCAAAGGTAAAGTCTCCATCTACCTTCCAGGACGCGTGTCCTCAGAAGAGACCATACGCATTCTTGATTCCGTTCTCGCCTACAAGGGCTTCGCCTCGGTGCCCATTGGCAAGAACTTGTGGAAGATCATTCCCGCGAAAGAAGCCAAGAGCTCCACGATTCCTACCCAGCGCGACAATCCTGATGGGACTCCTGGGCCTGAAGTGGTGACTCGTCTCGTGCAGCTTAAATACATCAATGCCGACGAAGTGAGGCAGCTCCTCGCACAGCTTATCTCCACAGACGGCTTTTTAAGTGCCTACGCCGCAACCAACTCACTTGTTCTCATCGACTCTGAAGACAACATTGCACGGCTTCTCGACATCGTGAACACGATGGATGTGCCCTTCTCGAATCGTGAGATGACCATCATCCCGATAGTGAATGCGGAAGCAAAAGACATCGCCGATAAAGTGAACGAACTTCTTGGGCTAGGCGGCACACAGACCTCAGGTGGCGGCACAAGCGGAGCCGGCGGCGCCGGGAATCTTGATTTCGGTTTAGAACTTGCCCGCGCACGCGTGCGTCAGATGGCCATGCAAAATGCCAACGCGGCCCAAGCCGGCATCAACAATTCACAAGCCCAAGGAGGAGCAACGGGCGGCGGCGAGGCAGGCTCAAATTCGGTAGGCACACGCGCATCGCAGCCTAAGATTCTTGCTGATGAGCGCACCAATTCGCTCATTCTCGTAGCTGACGAAGATACGACCGCGAGAGTGCGAGCGCTGGTCTCGCAGCTCGATAGCAAAGTTGACATGTCAGGGGCTCAGTACTGGGTATACCGCTGCCAGCACGCGAGCGCTGATGAACTCGCCGATGTACTGGGAGGCCTCGTAGGCAAGGGAGGCTCAAGCAATTCAAGCGGGAGCTCAGGGGGCAGCCAATTCGACACGAACACGGATCTTATTAGCGGCGGCTCCTCTGGCAAACAGTCGAGCACCCAGAATCGAATGCGTGGTCAGAGCCGCACGCCAGGGCAGTCCCGTAATCAGAAAGCCTCCGGCGGAGGTGCTTCCTCAGTTGAACTCTCCGAAGACCTTTCGATTACCGCAGATAAATCAACAAACACTCTCATCATCTTCGGAAGCAAATCCGACTTCCAAAAGATTAAAGCCCTCCTCGACAAGTTGGACGTAAAGCGTAGGCAAGTTTTAGTAGAAGCCATGTTGCTCGAAGTCGGCATTGACGACACCAAGACCACGAACGTGAGCTGGCTCGCCTCGGGCGGCGGCAAAGACGGCGGCTTTTTGGCCTCAAATAATGGTAACAGCATCACTGGACTTCTTGCGAATCCCGCCGGCATTCAAGACTTTGCCATTGCGGCGGCGAGCGCAGGAACCCTTACTTTGGGCGGCGGAGACAAGGCCATAACGCTCCCAACTCAGACGCTGCTCCTCAACGCG
Source organism: Bdellovibrionota bacterium (assembly GCA_044356455.1). Taxonomy (GTDB): domain Bacteria; phylum Bdellovibrionota_C; class UBA2361; order UBA2361; family JBGSMV01; genus JBGSMV01. The sequence continues at coordinate 22,919 of JBIKWF010000025.1, forward strand.
GTACGAGCAAATTCTAATGTAAATGTGCTCAGTGCTCCTACCATTCTTACTACGGACAATGAGCAAGCCGAGATTGTGGTAGGTTCCAATGTTCCCTTTGTGACAAGCGCTGCCACAAACGACCAAAATCTTGGCAACACTTTTAACAACGTTGAGCGCCAAGATGTAGGTATCACCCTGCGCCTCACTCCTCAGATTAGCTCGGGGGACAGCGTCACCCTAAAAATCTTCACTGAAGTCTCAAGCGTAACCTCTATTGACGAAAAGCTTGGGCCAACAACCTCCATCCGAACAAGCGAGACCTCAGTCATCACCAAAGACTCTCAGATGATCGTCATCGGCGGTCTCATGTCGGATGACCTCAATGAAAGCGAACGAGGGGTACCCTTCCTTAAGGATATCCCCGTGCTTGGGCATCTTTTCAAGAACACCACTGAGCGCAGAAGACGCACTAACCTTCTCATTCTTATTACTCCTCGTATCATTCGAGATCAGTTTGACGCGCGTGATACCACCATTGCGGCGCGCGACCAGGTCTCCAACGACATCAATGCCCAGGAGATTTACCCAGATCGCTCCGAGGTCCTGCACAGCAAGAGCATCGATAAGGTATCGGAGGCCAACTCGTATGATGGCCCCATGCCTTCGACCATCTTTGAGCCACAGCACGCGAAAGAAGAGCCGGTAGCTCCCAAGGCGGAAGAACGCAGTGAAGCTGCAGCTCTGCCTCACGCACAGGTAGAACAATCTGAGGGCGAAGTTCTTGAGTTTAAAGTCGAGCCTAAATTCGCGCCCCATGAGGAACCGAAAGGCCATCTCGATCCGGCTGCAGCGCCCGGATTTGTGGCCGGAGCAGCCAAGACTGAGACGCTCAGCACTAGCAGCCCGAAGTTTATAGTGCTGCGTGTCCTGGGGAGCCAAGAAGAACTTGCAAGACTTCCCTTTGCCGGTAGCGTCTCCACGACCGAGAAGGGTAAGTCTGCTCAGCATGAGGCGTTTGCTGCGGTGACTATTCCCGCAGATTCCGGGGCAAAGGCATCCGAATACTTCAAGGTAGGTACTCGTCGCCACTATCTGCTTGGGGGAAGCGAAGAAGCCGCGGGATCCGAGATTACGCTCATTCCTGTTGGAGTTTTCTCAAGCGAAGCCGAGGCAAAGAGTTTCTACCCTGACCTCGCCAGCCGCGGCTGGTACACTCTGTCCCCCTATGAGATGCTTTCGATTGGGGATGGCCCCTGGAAGTAGTAGTTCGGGCTTGACGCTCGTGTCGATGCCGCCGGATTCGTGGGTCGTCCGGAACGTAGGACGCGAAGCCTAAGGTTAGAGAATTGATTGATTTCTTAGAGAGCAAGAATTCGTGAGCAACGTTCCGTCAGATCCAGCAGGGTCTCTAGGCCAAGGCGAAGAAGGAGCAGGCGCTGCTCTTGCCGCTCCGGTTGCCTCGAAAACAAACTCTGCAAGACTGGTTGCCCAGCTACTTGGGCTCATGTTTCTTGAGCGCCTGCCAGATCCTTCCCCTCCTCGCGATCTTAAACGCGGAGACTTCGATCGAATTGTTGGCTCATGGGGCAGGCAAGCATCCACAATCCCGATTAGCCTAGAGGGTGACACCGTCGTCGTCGCAACCTCCGATCCGCACCAAATCGATGCCGTGGATCAACTGCGTCTCTGCTACGGCAGGCCAGTAAAGGTCGTAGTTACCACCCAGGATGAAATTCAGCGCGCCATTAATGCTATTCGTACCAGCCTGATGAGCGATCGCTCCTCAAGTCTCAACACCAGCGAGAACAAAGAGGATAACGGAGACTTTGATGCACCGCTCAAGGTTGATGTTACTGACGCGGAAGACGATGACGCGCCGATTATTCGCTACGTAAATGCGATAATTTTCAAGGCGAACTCCGAACGCGCTTCAGACGTTCACATCGAATCTTTTGAAGATCGCTTGAAGGTACGGTTCCGCGTCGACGGTGTGCTCAATGATGTCGCAACCGAAGATAAGGCGTTCCAAGCCTCTATTATTTCCCGTCTCAAAGTTATGGCGGGGCTTAACATTGCCGAAAAGCGCCTGCCTCAAGACGGAAGAATTGGTCTTAAGATTGCTGGCCGTGACGTAGATATCCGCGTATCCACCGTTCCTACCCAATTCGGCGAACGAGTGGTGCTCCGTCTGCTCGACAAAACAGCCACCGTGCTTGAGCTTGGGCAACTTGGCATTGAAGGCAAAAACCGCGAGACCGTTGAAAAATTAATTCGGAAGCCTAATGGCATTGTGCTCGTCACGGGGCCTACGGGATCCGGAAAGACGACAACTCTCTATTCCTGTCTTGCACTGATTAATACGCCAGATCTCAACATCCTCACCGTTGAGGATCCTATCGAGTATCAACTCGATGGCATTGGGCAAATGCAGGTAAATCCCAAGATTAGTTTCACCTTTGCGAATGGGTTACGCGCAATTTTGCGTCAGGACCCCGATGTGGTGATGGTCGGTGAAATTCGCGATACGGAAACCGCTGAAATAGCGATTCAGGCCTCGCTTACGGGACACTTAGTTCTTTCTACTCTGCACACCAACGACTCAGCGGGCGCTATTACCCGCCTCTTGGACATGGGAATTGAGCCTTTCCTCGTCGCATCGAGTCTTCTCGCCGTTATGGCACAGCGACTGGTACGCAGACTTTGCCCTGCGTGCAAAGAACCCTATGAGATTACGGATAGCGAACTGCGTGAACTTGGCGCGAATCCGGCGACCACTCCTTCTCGGGTCGCTTACCGCGCAGGCTCTCGAGAATGCAGCGTGTGTCATAACGTGCGCTACACGGGCCGAACCGGAATTCATGAGATGCTCATGATTGATGAGGAAATTCGCAGCCTGATCCTTCAGCGTGTGGACTCAAACCGCATCAAGAGCGCCGCGGCGCAGCGCGGATTTATTACCCTGCGTGCGGACGGGGCCCAAAAAGTGCTTTCAGGTACTACCTCGGTAGAAGAAGTACTCCTGGCGACCCATGAAGAGTTGAGCTAACCGCTAATGCCTGTTTTTGAATACATTGCCTTAAGTCCTCAAGGGAAAACCTCTAAAGGGACTATTGACGCCGAGAATATTCGGGTTGCTCGTCAGCGCCTCAGAGCTCAGGGAGTATTTCCCACCGACATTAAAGAAGGCATGGCAGCTCGCAAAGCGGCCACACGAGATATCAGAAAATATTTTCAGTCCGATAGAGTATCGACGGGCGATCTTGCTATCGCCACACGCCAGCTCGCGACGCTTTCTGGAGCGGGACTGCCCTTAGTGGCAGCTCTCGCAGCCCTTGCAGATCAAACTGAGGCGGTAACTCTTAAACGCGTTATTATTGATGTTAAAGAGAAGGTCGAAGAGGGCTCCTCCTTGGCAAAGGCCATGGGTAATTTCCCCAAGTCCTTTCCTAAGCTCTATATCAACATGGTCGCTTCAGGCGAAGCATCCGGAACCCTCGATGCGGTTCTCGACAATTTAGCGGACTATCTCGAAGGACAGCTTGAGCTACAGCGCAAAGTGACCTCCGCGCTCACCTATCCCGCTCTGATGCTCGTCATCTGCACACTGGTAGTAGTGGTGCTGCTCGTTTTTGTAGTGCCTAAAATCGTCGATATCTTCATTAAGCAAAAGATTGCACTGCCTGTCCCTACTCGCATCATGCTTGGAATTTCTAACGGCATAGTGAATTGGTGGTGGCTTATTGCGGCTGGTATTTTTGGGGCTATCTCCCTCCTTCGCTGGTATTACCGCCAGCCGCAAGGTCGGCAGGTAATTGACCGATTTATCCTGAGCGTCCCCATCTATGGCCCCATTTTTGTGAAAGTGAACACCGCACGCGTCATGCGCACCTTGGGAACTCTGCTTTCTAGCGGAGTGGGCCTACTTGGCGCGCTCGAAATCACCCGAAACCTCGTAAGCAACGTGCACCTGGTTAAAACCTTAGAAGACGCCCGAGAAGGTGTTCAGGAAGGTCGCTCTCTTGCAAAGGAATTTTCAAAATCCGGCCTCTTCCCTCCTATGGTGGGTCATATGATTGCGATTGGTGAAAAAAGCGGCGAGTTAGAGTCCATGCTTGGCAAGGTTGGCAAGATATACGAGAGCGAAGTAAACGCCGTCTTAGGAGGCATTACCCGCATTATTGAGCCTCTCATGATGGTCGGGGTAGGCATCGTCGTGTTCAGCATCGTCATGTCAGTGCTTATGCCTATGACGGAGCTTATCAATATGGTCCAGCAGTAACATGCTTCAGCCGCTGGTTACGCGGCCTTACAGAAGAAAGTAGCGGAGCACCAGAACCCCCCTGAGCAGGGTCAGACGCTCGCCTTGTGGATTTCGTGTTTCTTGTTTACTATTGAAGACTTACACCCTCAGTGCTGTTTTCGACTCGGAGGTACATTTCATGGCTACATCCCTCTCCCCGCTTCCACGAGCTCGGGCTTTTTTACGGCAATTGATGCCTTCCCCTCGCATCCTTTTTGGGAAAAGAAGTTACCGCGCTCGATCAGAGCGCGGACTTACCCTGATTGAAATCATGGTAGTTCTCATCATTCTAAGTCTCGTTATGGCATGGCTCGGCACAGGCCTCTTTGCCAAGGGCGACGAAGCCAAGCAGAGGCTCACGCAGCTTAAGATAAAGGAGATTGGAAATCTTATTGGACAGTTCCAGCTCCAATATAACAAGCTCCCCAACTCCTTTGACGATCTCACGAAGTGCACCGAGCTTACGGGTCAAAATTGCATCGCAGTGACTAGTGACGACAAACTCCTCGACGCATGGAGCGGGAAGTTTGTTTACTCACTTGAAGAAGGCGGCCGTCGCTACCGCGTCAAGAGCTTAGGAAGAGACGGCAAAGAAGGCGGGGAAGGTGCAGATGCTGATCTCTTTGGTACCGGTCCGTGATAAGCGTGCAAGTGCGAGCTGATCATAAGCCTCGCCTGCGTCCGGCTTCGACTTCTAAGCGCTCTGCCTTAGCTGCTTTTACTTTAATTGAGCTTGTCATTGTTATCACCATAATTGGGGTAATGCTGGCACTCTTTGGCCTGCGCACAGGCACCTTCAATTATTGGAGAGACGAAGGTTTTCTTAGGCGTCTCACGGAGACCATGGTGTTTCTCAATCGCCAAGCGGTGGTTGACGGGAATTACTATCGGCTCGAACTCGATTTCGCAAAATCACAGTACTCGGTGGGTGTAATGCAAGACGCATCCGGCGTCGCAAGCGCCTCGGCCGCAGCAACCGCGGGGGCTCTTGGCAACCTCAGCTTGGAGCTCAATGAAATTTTAAGCCCGGCACTTGGCAGTACTCAGACGCTCATTCCCCCGCCTTCGCTCCCTTCACTTGCCGAGCCAGTCCCCTTTCCCGAGGGACTCATACTAAAAAATGTGAAGACTGCCCGCGGCGTTCAGGACCAAGCGAGCGAGGAACCAGCCTACATCCTCTTCTCGCCGCGTGGCTTTTCCGAGTTTGCCGTGATTCACCTCTCCCTTACGAATGGCGATCCTGTGACTATTGCGGTGAATCCCTTCACCGGACTTGCAGAGGTATACCGAGAGGAAAGAGATTTCGACTGGAATTATGGAAAATCGAAGAGCGAGGACTAGAGGGAGTTTGCCGATTTCCCTCCTCACAGAGACCGCTACCGACGCATCTCGGATCCGAGGTGTGCGCTCTGGTGCGCCAGCTCGAGGGCATCGCAGAAGGCCCACGAACTCAGGCTTTACCCTGATTGAAATAATTATCGCAGTACTGATTCTTGCCTCTTCACTGATGATACTTCTTGGCCTTCAATCGGCGACGGTGCGTAGAGCAATTCAAGACCGTGAAACTCAGCAGGCGATGCTCGTTGCTCGCGAGATCATGTCGATGATTGAAACAGTCAAAGATCCGGCTCTCATCCAGGACGCCTCAGGCACTGCAGAAGAAGTTATTAAATCAGTCTCGGGCGGCGCGGCGCTGCCCGAGGATGGCATTGACCCTAGCGGTCAGTTCAACGTGGATCTTGCCATCGAAAAGGTGCCCCTCCCCATTATTGGCGATGACCGCATGACGAGGCTTACCCTTACCCTGACGTGGGAGGGCGGGCCCCCTCAAGGGCTTACGTTAGATTACTTTATTGCTCTGGAGCCTACGTAAGAGATGCAGCAGGCGAAGCGCTCACAAGTCAGGAGTCACGGATTTACGCTGATTGAACTCGTCATCGCTATCACCATTTTGGTGGTGATTATGTCGTTCGCCTACTCTTCACTTTCCAGCATTGTGCAAAGCAAGAACGCGCTTGATGACGGAAGAGATGCGGATATGGTCGCAAATGCCGTACTTACTCGCCTCACACGAGAGCTAAGTCTCGCGGCTATAAGCGGAAAATCCTCGGGCAGCTCTGGTACCAGTGAGACTCTTTTCCCGCCCTGTAATCTTGACGACGACAACCCCAAATTCCCCGGCGTGCGACTTCTTGGTGAAAAAGAAACCCAGCGCTCAGGAATCCGCGGAGACTCGATAAGTTTCATTGCCTCCGATGCAGGCCAGTACCTTCCGGACGGAGGAACCCACACAGGACTCGTTCAAATTAATTACCGAGTTGTCGAGAACGAGGATAAAGAATTAGACAAAGAAGGTCTTCACGTTCTCATGCGCGAAGAGATCCCTTTTCTCCCAAGCAGCGCCACGAGCAACACTGCGCGCTGGAAGCAAGTCTGCAAAAAGGCGATGACCTTCCCGATCACAAATCGCCTAAGTAATTTTTCTTTCGAGTATTTTGATAGAGATTCAGGAAAATGGCTCGACTCCTGGAGCGGCACGAGCCTTTCGAGTAGCCCTACCTTAATTCGATTTTCGATTTCTCTGCGGTCGCCCAAGGGAGTGACAAGAACCTACGCTACCTCACTACCGGTGCGCTAAGACTGCGAATGGTCGTCAAAAATCCGCTTAGCATTAGGCAAAAGGGACGAGCTTGGATTTAAGAATTCGGCGGTCTCGTGTGACTAGTGGGATCTTATGAACCAGGCTTGTGGCAGCTATTATTTCATCAGCCGGATCACTCCGAAAATCAAGCTTCGTGCTCATACGACAGATCGGCAAGGTTAATGGCAAAATCTCTAATTGCCCCATGATGCGCGAAAATTCTATTGAATCGAACTCCAGCTCAATCCTCCCCAGCGCCTGAAGCTTCGCAAGCTCCCACAATACAATCGCAGAAATTGCCCAGGAATCACGACGCAAGATCTTGCGCTCGGCTGCCGTTAAATCTCCGCTCAGAGAATGAAGGAGCATATGAGTGTCAAGATTCAGCATCCCAACTCTCCCCGGTAGACATAATATCGCCAGTTATTCTCATTTTCCCTTTAAGACAGCCAATCAGATCCGCCGAGCGCTCATGAATGGGAATGAGCTTCGCGACGGGCCGCCCATGTTTAGTGATGACAATTCCCTCCGGCGATAGATTATCCAGAATTGAGAGCGATTGCTCTTTAAATTTACTGGCATTTATCTTCTTCATGCTCTCATTGTATAACTGGTCAATATTTATGTCCAGTCAATTAGATTGGTCATACAGCCTGCCATCTATAACTATCGCCACACGGGAGAGAAAGTGTTCAGAATTGAGGGAATTACCTAGGAGCGTGTCCCGTAGAAATATAAATCTTCATTTTGGACACAATCCGTAGCCGCCTTTTCACACTGCAGTTCGATCGCGCCGAATTCTGCGAACTGAAAAGGCGAGCTGAGCCCCTATTCAAGGAAATTCCCGCGGAAAGGGCTGCTTGCGGCATTCTAGGGTGTTCGGGAGCTTGTAGGGCGTAAGAGAGATAGGGGCTAGGTGGGCTGTCCCGCTGCCACCACAACATGTAGTGGTAGAAACTTTCTACGGGACAGACTCCTAGGGGACCTCTGAAAAGCAAACCTCTGTGTACCTCTGCGCACTCTGTGGTGAAATCTTCATGAAGAAATTCACCACAGAGGACACGGAGGTACACAGAGGTGTATTAAGAATGGAGGTTTTTCAGAGGTTCCCTAGCGCCCCCGAACTAGAAACCTCTACTCGCACCAGGACCAGTGCGCTAATTCTTGGCAGGAGGATTCTTCCCTATCATTCCCGAAGCCATGGCGATCATGGAGCCAAGGTCCGTAAGGTTAGCGGGGAGCACCATCGTGGTGCTGCTCTTCGCGAGATGCCCGAACTGCTGAATATACTGCTCTGCAATGCGCAGCTTCATAGCCTCTTGGCCGCCGCCCTCTCCTAACGCAAGGCCCACTTTTCGAAGCCCCTCTGCGGTCGCCTCTGCGACGGCGAGAATGGCGGAAGCTTGACCTTCTGCTTCGTTGATCTGCTGAAGCTTATTTGCCTCCGATTCCTTTACCACACGCTGCTTATCACCCTCGGCAGCGTTAATCATCGCGTCACGCTCACCTTCTGAGGTAAGAATCTTCGCGCGTTTCTCACGTTCGGCACGCATCTGCTTCTCCATCGCCTGGAGCACTTCATGCGGTGGAATGATGTTCTTAATCTCGTAGCGTAAAACTTTTACACCCCAAGAAGAGGAAGCCTTATCAACCTCAGCAACCACTAACTGATTAATTGAAGTACGCGCTTCGAACGTGCGATCAAGATCAATCTTTCCTACCTCACTTCTCAAGGTCGTCTGCGCAAGCTGAATCAGAGCATCTACGTAATTTGAAATTCCGTATGATGCGTCGTGAGGGTCAAGCACCTGAAGGTAAAGCACTCCGTCGACGCCAACCTGAACGTTATCCCGCGTGATGCAGGTCTGCTCAGGGATATCAATCGCTTGTTCTTTAAGAATATGCCGATAGCTAACCCGATCGAGAAACGGGATAAGAACATGAAAGCCTGCGTAAAGAGTTCCGCGATACTTTCCCATGCGCTCAACGACAAAGGCATGCTGCTGGGGAACAACTACCGCAGTCTTGAAGAGTACAATAAAGAAAAAGACAACAAGCGAAATTCCAAGGGCAGTGAGAATCATTGACATACTAATAAGTTCCTCCAAGGGAGCCACAATCAAAACAACTCTCACCTCAGAGCATAAGCCCTACTTCCTGAGAGAACGCGGAAGCGCCTCAAGAAGATGAGAGTAAGGTACAAAGAAACTACAAACGAGCCCTTACGATGAGCGTGATGCCCTCAACTTCGGCGACAAGGCAGCGTGTCCCGGGAGTGAGGGTATCGGGGCACTCGTTACGAACTCTCCAGACACTACCACGCAGTTGTCCTTCTCCTACCGCGCCAGGGAGAATCTCAGAGGTAATTTCTACCTCTTTACCTTCTGGACCACGGTCGGTGTCCCCGCCAGGCGTCATAGTAGTCCTGCCCACCATGTACTTTCGCACAAAGGCGAGAAGCACCGTTGAGATGGCAACCAAAAGAAACCAATGGAGCCAAAGGGGCCCCGCAATTCCGAGGGCCGCAAGGAGACCGGTTGTAATAGCACCTATGCCGATAAGGAATATGAAGAACCCTGTCGGAACAAAGAGCTCAATCACCAAAAGGGCTAAGCCAAAGAGAATCCAAATCCACCAATTCATGCTCGTCGAATAGGGCATGTTGCGTAAATTGTCAAAGAAAATCAGCTTCCTAAACTCGCGAAAGCGACGGGAATATGTGAAGCTACCGTCCATATGCCGCGAGAACGCGCACATTGGTACGTCCTTTCGGAAGCTACAAAACTGCTTCCCGCTACAAGCAAGGTGCGCCGCACCCTCGAGGAAGAAGTTTCCTGGGCCTACCTTGGAGCGGTTCTCCCAGACGCCCCCTACTTTAAGTCCCAAGGCAAGGACGAGTTCGCGGCAGACGTGGGAGAAAGAATCCACGGCTGTAGCGGAGAAGACACCTTTGCTCTCATGCGTTCATGGGGCAGCGCCATTTCCCATGAGGCCCCGCCCAGTGAACTAGGAGCATCCTGGGCTCTCTGGCTTGGCTTTCTCTCGCATCTGGTGCTCGACCAAGAGGCGCACCCCATGGTCTTCTTTCTTACGGGTGACTACTATCATCCCGACCCAGTGAAGAGATCGGCTGCGCGCGCGCGGCATAGACTCCTTGAAGTGCACTTAGAATCACTTATCCCGAGCACGGCAGACTTACCGAAGCTCATCGCGAGCCCTATTCATCAGCTCTCAGGCCGCTCAAGGGCTCCAATCGCCCTTTTCGCCAAGAAGGATTTTGAACAATCACAAAAGGCGCCGGGCTTTAGTGAAAGGGTTGAGGCTCAGATTCTCAAAAAAGCTGCCGCATCAAGAGGCGACCCGGCAAGCCGCAGCATTGAAGAGCACCTCGCCCTCTGGGAATCGAGCATCTCAGATTTTTCCCTTATTCAGAGTCGGCTTCTCAGTACTACTCAGGGATTGGCCGTAAGGATCCTCTCTGCTTTTCTCGGATCTCGATTACGGGAAATCGATGCCTTGTGCTCCTTCGGGCGTACACATCCCGAACACGCACTTCTTAATCCGATATTTTATCGCAATCCAGTTTCAGGCGAGGCCTTCACGAAATCGCCTCTTGAGATTTTTAACCAGGCCGCCGCGAGATTAGCGTCCCTCTTTGAGCGTATCGAACCCGCCTTCCATGGGGAGCCTTTTAAGGCCGATCTCTTACCCCATGACCAAGGCACCTCGCTTTGCTTTAACCTCATGGGCGTTACCATATCAGACGGCACACACTATTCCGAAGTGGGGCTTCCCATATCGGGGCTGACGATTTCATAGGGTTTATGGCTGCTCAGGTCTCAAAGTGCTCTTGGCCCCCTCCTCAGCTACCACTTAAGAATCTCACCGTGCATGCAGAGAATGCTAAGAGCCCTACTTCTTATGCCCTTCTCCTGCATGGCCTTACGGGAACTCCGCTTGAAATGCTGCCACTCGCTAAATCACTCGCACAGCGCGGAGTTGAATCCTCTATTCCTCTTTTGCCTGGTCACGGGACTACCTTAGACGACTTGAGCTCTACAAGAATCGAGGAATGGGTTTTTTCTGCTGAACGGTCTCTTTTGTCCCTTAACTCAATATCCGAGGGGAAAGAAGTTTTGGTGTGCGGACTCTCCTTTGGAGCACTATTAGCACTTCGCCTTATGCGATCGCACCCTGGTCTCATTGCCATGGCAGTGCTCCTGTCACCTCCAATTGCCCTGCGCTCGAAAACAAACGAATTCCTGCTTGGACTCCTCAGCATCGTCCCCGAGCCATTACTTGCGCTGCTGGGAACTAAGGCAAAAAAATCTCGGGAAGAAAACTACCTTTCACAAATGCATTACGCCTATCCACGCCACTCACTAGCAGCAACTATCAGACTTACTAAGTTACGAGGTGAGATTCTTCGCGCGCCGCCTGCTTGGGAGAAGCCACTCCTGCTTGGAATCGATCCCCTTGACCATCTGGTAGATAGCCCAGAAGTAACTCGCTGGTTTCTCAAATCCTACCCAAGAGGCCGCACGTGTGAGCTTCTCAAGGGAGAACATGAACTAACCCTTGGGTATCGCAGTGAGGAGCTCTTCGGCCGAATTGGCGAACTCCTCAAGCGCAGTGAGCTCCCCCCTTTTTAAAGCACTGTCTCGGCGCTTTCATCAGGAGCTTGCTCAGCGGGCATGCTATCAGGACAAGTGAAAACATTCAGCTTCGGGGGGTTGTGCAATTGAGGATTATTCTCTGCCAAGCCGAAATAAGAGAGCTGCAAAAGCTCGAAAGCCCCAAGTGTCTGCTCAAGCTTTAGCGCGAGTTCCTGGTAAGATTGTCCAGAAACTCTCTCTTCTCCTCGATGAGTCAACCTGTAAAGGCTCACCTTAGATGAGAATCGCTCCCTTACCAGCTTATACGGGTAACAGATTATCGCATCCTCATAATCTGTGGCCTGGCTTGTAAGAAAGATTGGCCTTGTTTTTGAGATGCTCGATTCTGGATCTCTCTTCCCTGTCAGCAATACCTCACCCTGAGTAGCGTCCGTGAGACCTTCGCCAACGAGCGACAAGAGCGTTGTGGGGATATCGAGATGCTGAACTACCGCTCCCTTTTCCATAGTCGGCTTGAGGTTCTTGACATAGCCACCTGTAAAAATAACCGGAACTCTGACGGCTTCCTCAAGAATTTGATTTCCGTGCGTCACCCTGCCTGATTCATGGAAAGATTCTCCGTGATCTCCCGTCAGAACGATTAGGGTGGAATCCCAGAGGCCCAAATCCTCGAGCTGTTTAAAGAAAAGACCTAACTCTCTATCCACATAGGAAACCACGTTGAGGTAGTTCTGGTGCAATGCCGGTGCGAGTGATGGGGGGTAACCAAAAAACGAGATTGGCTCAGCCAGCGCGGTATGCGGCGCCACCGGGGTCCCCATATCATCAAACCAATCGTAGGCAAAATGAGTCGCAGAAATATATAAAGCCACAAAAGCCTGGGGCTCTTGCTGCATAAAATTCCGGGCTAGAGATAGTCTTACTCTGTCGAAGTGATGGGAGGGTACTATAGGAGCGCCGTATATCCAGCTATCACCGGGGGAAAGCCACTGATTAATTCTTCGAGGATCTGGGTTAGCTTGGTCATAAAAAAGATCGATTTGAGACTTCCCGAAAAAACGCACCGTAACAGGCCAGTCCGATTGAAGATGAGCGGTGCGGTATCCCAAAGCCTTGAGAGAGTCATACAGGGTAAGCCCATTAAGCCTTGCATCGTCGAATAGATTGCGATTCTTTCCACGAAAGGGGTGCAGCCCTGTGAGCAGTCCCACATGTGAATATGCCGTCTCGGGAGCATTGGCATAGGCATGAGAGAAAACGATTGAATTCTTCATCAAGGATTGCAGAAAAGGGAAAAACTTAGGATCCGTGAATTCAGGCGACAACGCATCTCTCCTTAGTGCTTCAACAGTAAGAAGAATAATGTACCGCGGAGCCTCGGGACTTCTTGTAGAAGGAGGAGCTTCTCGCTGTGAAAGATCCAGTTTCCGAAGAGGTTGCTCCGGAGTACGGCTCCATAGGGAACTTAGTTCAAATGCCCAGAGGCTGAGGGATGGAGAAATCGAGGTTTTTACGACTGGCGCAACAACTTCAAAAAGCTGTGTGCCAAAATGCGCTCTAAGAATAATCGGCCAAGCCGCAAGGACTACAAACGCGAATGCCACTTCGAGCGCGGCAGACTTTCGCCTGTCTCTCGTGCTGAGGGCGGGGCATAAGAAGTAGGTCAAAGCGGACAGAAGTCCAATCCACAGCAGCGAGAACACAAGAAGCCAGCCATCAGAGGTTTGGACTGCCATGAATAGTAAGAAGTAAATATCGGTCGTTCTAATCAGCCCAACAATCTGGTCTAAGCTCGGAAACGCGTTGGTAAAATAATAGACTATCCATGAAATCGAATTCGCCGCTACGACTACCGCGACGAAAGAGAGAGAGAGAATGGGGATAAGACGACGCAGCACCGAAGGCTTATGTATTCTTTTGAGCGATCCAACGACGAGGCGGATAACAGCAAACTCGAGAAGAATGGCAAATATATTGACTGCCACATAGGACGATATCTGCCAGGTGCGAAGTAGATTGCTAAATCTCGAAAGGTTTTCGTACCAGCTTTCAATAACTACGAAAGGCGCTAACCATATCAATAGCCAAATATACTTATAGATCCTGTCCACCAAAACCCACGATTTTCTTAAGCTGCGGCATGAATGGGATTGCTGAGAAGCTAAATCATGCCACAATGTCACGCACCGTTGAAGCGCAGATTCAAGGCGAAGTTCGCAGCACCTGCATGGGACTAACCCGAAGCATCCCTACCGTAGACGCCACTCCCATCGTCACGACCACCGCGACTATCCCAGAAGCGATAGCCACAAGTGGCAGGAACGAAACTCTCAATACCGTCTCGAAATAGTAGAAGGACAAGAAACTTGCAGCGGCAATACCAGAAAGTACTCCGACCCCAGCTGCGGCCAATCCTAACAGGAGGAATTCAACCACTCCGGAGCTGAACAATTGAAGATGGGTCGCCCCCACGGTCTTCAGCAAAAGAATCTCACGCAATCGAGAGGCTCTACTCGTCGCGATTGAGCCAGCAAGAACAAAAAGTCCCGCAGCAATCGTGAAAAGAGCTAGAAATTGGACCGCAGAAGCAACCTTATTCAGAATTTCATCGGCTGTCTCTAGTATCAGATTCAAATCAATCGCTGACACATTACCATAGTCGCGCACCAGTATGCGTTGCAAGCTCGCCACCGACTCTGAAGATGGGGCACGCGCGATCAGCGCAAAAAACTGCGGAGCATCTTCGAGCACCCCTGCGGGGAAAAGAAAAAAGAAATTAGTCTGCACACGGCGCCAATCGACTTGCCGAATACCAATAATACGGGCACGGACTGAAACTCCCTGCACATCAAAGAGTACCCGGTCGCCAAGAGCCAGTTTCAGATCGCGAGCAATGCCTTCCTCTACTGTGACTGGAACCTCCTCTTGAGTGAGGTCTCCCGAAAAGCGCGGTACTAAAGAGCCTGAAACAAGCTTCTCGCTCTCGATGAGATGGTCACGATACGACGAGCGGTATTCTCGCCTCAGAGTCCACTCCGGTATCTCCTTGTCGCTACGTAGCTCTAAATTATCTCTGCCGTTTATCTCGAGTAAGCGCATCGTAACAATCGGAACTTCCTGATGCAGTTCGAGGCCCTTCTCACGCAAGAGACTGCGCACCCCGTCCCGCTGATCGCTTTGAACGTCAAAGAGAATCAAATTAGGCCGGTCTCCGCTCCCGGCAAATTCAACTTGCGAGAGCACCATAGATTGCGCGAGATAGACGATAGAAAGAAGAAAGGCGGATAAGCCAAGCGTCAGAATCAGAGCCCCGGTTTGATTCTGTGGCCGATGTATACTGGCAAGGCCATACCTGAGCGCAAATCCCCCGAAGCGGGGCCTCATACCTTGAAGCGCCTTTGAAATACCAACACTAAGCCCCCATAACAGACCCACCACGGCAAGAAGCCCAAGGGCGAAGAAGAATCCATAGCGCAGGTTCCCCATCACTATTGTGGTCGAAGCCAAAAGGAGAGTCGCTCCCCCTAGCGCGAGAAATCCCACGCCTCGATTCGAGGTCCGCGAAGTAGTCGGTTCGGAATCCAGACCACGGATCGCCTGCAGTGGAGAAATCGCTACAACTCTCAGCAACGGCCTGAGACAGAAGAGCAGGCTCACAAGAACTCCCACCAGCATTCCTTGCAACAAAGCAGGAACTGAGGAATGAGCGGAGACCCGCAGCGGCAGAAAATCTCCAAACAAAGAGGGCAATAGATACTGGACGCCTATTCCCACTGCACCGCCAAGAGAAGCCCCCATCACTGAAACGATAACACTCTGCATGAGATACATTCGCATCACATCCTTCGTATTGGCTCCTATGCATCGCAATGAAGCTATTACGGGCAGCTGAGTCTGGATGTAATGGTGCATAGCGCTGGCAACCCCCACTCCTCCAAGAAGCAAGGCTGAGAAACTAAGGAGCGCTAAGAATCGCGAAACAGTATCGAGGGTCCTTGCAATCGTGTTCCGGCGCGAAGCAACTGTTTCAATCTCGAAGCGATGCTCCTTCTGCACTCCCCGTAGCGCCGCGGTGAACTTAGACACGTCCTCCTCTGAGGAGAAGGCGAAATGTTCTTTGTGAGTTATACGAGAGCCTCGCTGAAGAAGCTCAGAACCGGCAATAGATCCAAGCGGCACAATAATTTTGGGGGCTATAAGGGTGCGGGCATAGCTCTCGCCCGGAAGCTGGTGAATAATTCCCACCACCGCAAATCGGAGCTTGCCGAGCCCAACCTCACTCCCCACCCCGAGATTAAATTGCTGCGCGAGAACGCGGTCGAGAAGAGCCCCTCGCGTGTTCCCCATCGTAACGGCGGAAAGTGCTGCAGGAGGCTCAACGAGTGCCTCGCCATAAAAGGGATATTCGCCCTCAAGAGCCCTCACCTGCACCAGGCGCGAAGAGCCCCCTTCATTCGGCACCGCCAACATAGAGGCAAAGGTAACCTCAGAGGCTACGCGTTTTTTGCCCGGCGCAAGATCAAGAACCTCCGGCAAGAGAGGGCTCGATGAAGATATTGTCACATCCGCCGCAAGCAAAGACTTAGCCTCGGAATCGATACTTTCTCTCACATTCGCGCTTAGCCCCGTAACTGCGACCAAGACTCCGACACCCACGGCGAAGGCAATCACTACAAAGAGGAATCGAAACCACGAGTGACGAAGCTCCGCGAGAACAAATCGGAGCACAAAGGATGCATTAACAGACAAGGCGGCCTCCTTTAAGCGAAAGCACAGAACCAGTCAGATTTGCTAACTCTTGATTGTGCGTTACTAGGACGAGCGCAGTACCCGCTTCTCGGTTCATGGAGAACAGAAGATTCGTGATCTTTTCGCTATTCTCGGCATCCAAGTTACCGGTAGGTTCGTCTGCAAAGAGAATGGAAGGTGCGTGAACTAAGGCTCGAGACAATGCGACGCGTTGCTGCTCTCCTCCCGAAAGCTGAAAGGGGAGATGATGAGCGCGATCCGCGAGTCCTACGCGCTCCAAAAGCGGGAAAGCTTTGCGCTTTGCTTCAGAGAAAGGGGCGCCTGCCAGCTCAAGCGGCAGGGTCACATTCTCGATTGCAGTTAGAGTAGGTACCAACTGAAAGTTTTGAAAAACAAAACCCATGCGACTTCGGCGCACAAGCGCACGCCTATTCTCTGAAGCGCTGCTGAGATTTTCGCCGTCGAAAAGCACTGAACCCGATGTCGGCGCATCAAGGCCTGCACAGAGCCCTAACAGAGTCGTTTTACCACTGCCCGAGGGGCCAACAAGCGCGCAGCTCGCCCCCTTCTCTAGCGAGAAGGAAATATCGTGCAAAATGGTGAGCGGCTCCGAAGTAGTTCCGACAAAACTCTTGTGAAGATGAGCAACCTCCAGGATCATACAGCCACCTCGTTATCTCTGTTTTCTAAGTGAGTTTACTTAATTGTGACGAAACCCAACATAGCTGCCCATTTCCTGCTTCTGATTGCACTCGCCTGGTTGCCCTGTTCCTGGTCACCCTGCTTAGCCGAGCATGCCTGGGCCTCTGGCCCCCAGGGCAGTTTAAGACGAGAGGGTTTGGAGGAGAAGACACAGGCACCCCATCGCCCTGCCCGTCGCGAAATTAATGACATTTCTTTTGCCGCAGCTTCAGCCCCAATTAGAGTCATCATTTTTGGAGATAGTATTGCTGCTGGCTATGGAGTGGACCAGAACGAGGCTTTCCCGGCGCAGCTTCAAGCAATCTCGGATCGCGAGGGGGCCCGGCTTACCATCATTAATGCAGGACTTAGCGGAGAAACGTCAGCAGGGGGCGCGAGAAGGATTGGGTGGGTGCTAAAGCAACCCGCAGATATCCTCTTGATTGAACTCGGCGGCAATGATGCGCTGCGCGGACTTCCTATTTCTCAGCTGGAAAAGAATTTGCGGGACATAACAACAACTGCACGCTCACTACATCCAAAAATTCGTGTACTTCTGGCGGGAATGCGCGCGCCTCCCAACCTCGGGGAACCTTTCGCCTCGGAATTTGCCTCGGTATATCCGCGCCTCGCTTCGGAGCTCAATCTAAATCTGATTCCGTTTGTCTTAGAGGGAGTTGGCGGAGTTGCTGAGCTCAATCAAGCTGACGGAATTCATCCGACCCCTGAAGGGCACAAAAGAATTGCGGAACAAGTGTGGCCTTACCTTGCGAAAGAGGCTGAGTATTTCTCAGGCAGCGATTCTAAAAGCTCCCTAAAGAAGGCTGACTCTCTGAGATAATTTTGGTTCTATTTCTCGGCTAATGATCCGCTGGGTAGCCTTCCTGTCTGAATTTAGGTCTGAGGCGAAACCAAGATTACGCTCATGTACCGTGCTAAAGTTCCTTAAATTCGGTGGCTTACCTCATATCGGGAGACCACGTGAGCCTTTTTCTCCATAACAGCAATAGTTTGAGCAAAGCTCGAAGTTTATGACACATCAAAGCACCCAAAAGTCGGGAACTCCCGCAGAGCCTAAGCCTGCTGTGCATCCGCACTTGGGCGCTGAGGCAACCATGCCCGTGGGAACCAATTTTGAGCTTCGTCGCCCTGAAATAGAGGTCTTAATGGACTCCGAGCCCAGCGCTCGCGAGAAGCAGCAAATGGCACGCTGGGATGAGCTTGCTCCCTCTCAGGCGGAACGCACGCGAAGCAACAATCGGCAACCGGGCGTGCATGAGAAACAGCAGTCGCTCATCGACAGACATCCCCATCTTAAGTCTCCCGATGCTCTGGTGCTAGATTTTGGTGCGGGAATTGGGTGCGCGACTGATCTCTTTCGCGAACAAGGCGCTCGAGTGGTGGCCTTGGAACCCTCTCCGCTCATGGTCGAACTTACCAAGGACCTCGCCTGCCCTTATTCACGCGTCGTTCAATATTCAGCCACTGGGAATCGTGAGCTATGGGAGCTCTCGGACCCAATCAAGCCTGGCTCAGTGGACTGCATTGTCTGTTACGGCGCCTTTCAGAATTTCCCAGGCAAAGGGGCACAGCCGGGTGAATTTGATGAGGCAACCGCAAGCAAAGTTCTTGAAAGAATGTTCAAACTACTCAAACCAGGCGGGGTGCTCTCGATTGAGTATTTACCCCCACAGCCACCAGTAGCTTTTCATGAAAGTACCACCGTGATGAATCCAAATCGCTTCTTAGAACTTGTTGTCGCAGCAGGGTTCAAGGTGGAAACCAATAAATTAGTATACGCGTATCATCACGATAAGCTTAACGTGGACGTAAATTACCAGTTCCTTGAAGCGACAAAATAATAACGTCTCCTTCCAGATCTCTCACCGTCATATCTCACGGCGGCCCTTCGTGCCTGTAAGATACCCGCTGAAAATGAACCGTAGGGGCTGTGAGCAGTGTCGGCTAAGATGAAAATTGCAGAATGAATTCACATCTGAATCCTGACGCGCCCCTTTCTTGACCATCTCAAACGCCGCGCGTAGTATGCCTTGACGATGTTTCACATCAACATTTCATCCCATCTGCGCTGGGCTTTCGCCCATTAACACCGAGCCCTTTCGGGCGTAGTTCATTTTTCAGCGTTTTCCACATTTTTGAGCCGCTTGCTTCTCAGATCTGATGCGTTTCTTGGCTCAAGTACACCGTCTTAAATCTAGGTCAGGTCGACGTAGCTTTGTCTCCTGTGGACTGCGCACATCAAGCTGTCGAACCGTTTAGGGAAAGTAATTAGTATGGTGCTACCTACCTCGTCAGAGTCTGAGCTCTATCAGATCTCATTTCACGATAAACAAGCGATCTCGATCTCATGCAATTCCCGCACGCATTTTACACCCTTAGGGATCGACCGTTTCCTCACGCTACCAGAGCACTTGCGGCCTGCAGGCGCCAAGGAGATGGAGACTCTTTTGTATTGGATGCGCGGCTTCCTCGCCCTTCCCCATCCCTTCCTGGGAAGACCGGGTCCTGTCTGCCCTTTTGTTCCCAGCCTTTTGCAAAAGCAAGCGCTGTACGTATGCGTTATGTTCGAATCTCCTCGCGCCGAGTTACTTGAAGCACATCGACAATTGAACCTAACCCTCATCGATTCCCCTACCAACCCACACGCGAGACTAAGCACCATTATCGCGCTGTATCCTAATGCAACGTTTCATGACCTTGAAGATATTCAGGCCGATAAGCAGCAATGTTTCCTCGAGAGTGGGCTTATGCTTGGAGGACTTCACAAGGCGGTTGAACGCAAGGGACTACACAATAAGAATATAATCACACGGAGAAGCCCCGTTCCACTCCTTGCATCGCACGCAATTTTTCCGGGGGATTTAGTATTCCTTTCCGAAAAAGAGTCTCACTTCCGCGCCTATCAAAAATGCATAACAAGAGAACAAGTTCCCTCCGCTCTGGTAGCTCTTTACGACTCAGTAGAGCGGAGCTTTGCCAAGGCGCCGTAGCGGTGCTAGTTCAGGGCTGCCTCGACGTGCGCGAAGCGGAGTGCCACCACCTGCGCTTCAGCTTCAACTTCCGGTCAAGGCAACTTCTCTCGCTTCTTTTAATGAACCGTCAAGTCCGCGCGGTAGACGAATGCGCAGGAAAACGATGAATCCTGACAAGTAACGGCGCCATTAATAACGCCGGAAGAGGAACTCTTTTTCGTCGGCAGCCCAGAGAGGATAAGGTCTAAAGTAATGGCACATTGAGGAACGAGAGGGACGGCTCTCTTTATCTTTCCGCGGAGTTTTCCGCGCTGCGATGAGAGCAATACGGAACCAAGCTGAGCAGAACGAATTCGCTTTGCTTTCTTTGCCGAAGCAACCGTCACGCTTGTTGATACTTTCTTCAGTAGACCTGGGCACGTAGAGGAAACTTGAGTCAAAGAAACACTCACGAATTTATTAGACCCTGATGCGCTCATTTTGGAGGCTAAAGAACTCTCCCTGGAAGATTCTGCGTATCCATAACCGGTAGGATAGTCGAAGGGGCCGCATCCGAAGGCGCTATCCAGACATTCACAGCCTGGAGGATTTCCGAAGATGTTATCCTTATAGTCCGAGCACGTGCCGCTTGCGCATCCGGTGGCCGCGGCAAACAACGCAAGCAAGAGCAGATTTCTTAAGGCCGTATACATGGTCGGAGTTTAGCATGCTTCCTACTCTTAGTCTCAGAGACTATGCGCAACACAGAGAGGAATAGCTGTCCTTAAGGGAGTCAGCCAAGTCTGCGAATTAAGGAACATAGCGACAAAACGCGCGACAAACACAAAGACCTTGGCCAGGTGCACATGCTTTAAAATACGAGTTTTTTACTCATCTGGAGGCCTGGGGCTGAAGAAGGACTTGTAGGGCCGCCTTTCGCCCCCAAACACCCATGCTTCAACCCCTCCCCACTTCGACCTTCTGTCTTGCCAGCCCAGGCCTCACATGTAAGTATTTTCCAATATCTTCGATGAGATACAGGGCTCTGGGCCATCTAAAGCCTCCCCTCCTCGAAACAAGTATTTAATGGCGGACTAGTGACCTCTCAGGCAGTTCTCAGCATTGACTGTACTATCGAACCCGCCTGGATTCAGGTCCTGGAGGTAGATGGCCGTACAGTAAAGGTTCTTGAATCACACAGGGCCGAGGTTGCCCGCTGCTTCTCACCCGCCTTACTTCGCTCCCTTATTGGCGGGTCGGATTTATCTTCACCGACCCCTAACCAGGCAGCGCAGCCTGGAACTGACTCAAAGACCCAAAGCGCTGCGTCCGAGGACCTCGCCTCGACCCCGCCTTCCGCTGGCGATCCTTCGCTAGAGGGCCACCCGCCAAGCTCTTTTGCTGAGTGCGGAGCTGCGCTTAGAAAGGCGCTCGATCTTATTCAGAACGCCTATACTTCAGCCGTCCTCATTATCCCTTCCTCAGACTACCTCTCTCTCAACCTCGATTTGCCCTTTGGCGAGGCGAAGCAAGTCGCAAAGATTCTAGACCTCGAGGTTCAGGACCGAGTGCCGTTCGAGATTGAGGAGTTCTTAGTCGAGCACCGCGTGCTTGGGACCCTGGCGGAGCGTGGCCACGACGTCCATGTAAGTATTATTCCGAAAGCACTCCTCAGCGGAATTATGCAGGTATGCAAGGCGGCGCAGTTTGAGCCCCTCATCATCACCACCCCTGCGAGCGTACTCGAAGGCGCTTTTTTCCTTGGTCCCGATTATTTTAAGCAGGATGCCGCCATTCTTGCCTGGAGAGGATCCACCGTCTATCTCGCGCTACGCTTTGAGGGCCGAGTAAGAATTGACCGGGTGATAGAGATCTCCAATCTCGGCTCAACCGATGGAGAACGCCTGAAAGCGCTCACCACCGAGCTTCGCCTCACGTTACTTGCAGCTGAAGCACGCTACTCAAGGCCAATTGAACATCTCTATCTCGTAGGTCAACTTGCCGAAGGTTCCGGCTTTGCCGCTCGCGACTTACAGCAGCTTCTTGGCCGCGAAGTGGAAGACCTGGCCCTTTCTGATTTTGTCATAGCCGAGCCAGGAACCGCCTGCCTTGCCAGCATTGCCGCGCCCTTTGCCCAAGACCAGGATCCCCCGCCCATCCTCACAAACTTTCGCACTCGCGAATTCACTTACAGCCTGCAA
>JBIKWF010000029.1:0-42107 GCA_044356455.1 Bdellovibrionota bacterium
CCTCATCGCTCTCCTCGCAATCTTCCTCTCTCTTACAGGCTATTATTATTACCGGGAAAGACAGATCGCGGATCTTCAAGAATCAATGCGCACCCAGATTACCGCTCTTCTTCCTAGCCTCACCTTCGAAGCGGGGGAGGAGGTTGCTCCGATTCAAGCGGAGAATGCCAAGCTGGATAAGGCGCTCGAAAGTTTAGGTTCCGGTTCATTGGATAAATATACCGCCCTCGATTTATTAAAAGAAATTTCAAGTCTCATGCCGAATCGCCCTGGCCTTATTATTCGGACGATTAGCATCCGTGGAAATCGAATTCGTCTCCAGGGAACAGTCCCCTCCTACGGTGATGTTGAAGCAATAGAGAAGGCGCTGCAAAGAAGTAAGACTATTAAGTTTCGCGCAAAGCCCCCTGAAATTTCGGGGGCGGCAGGAGTGGTAGCGGGAGGAGCGAAGAACGCTCAGAATTTCTCATTTGATATTCGGGTGGAGGAATAGCGATGGCTTCCAGTCTCTCACCGCACATCGAGAAACTCTCTGCCCAACTTCGCGAGTCAGCAAAAAAGCTATCACGACGTGAGAAAATTCTTGTTCTCCTTGGCGGCCTTTTTGTCGCGGTAAGCGCAGGAAACGTAGTATACGGCCCGATTCGAGAAGCATTTACTGCCCAAGAGAGTCGCTACGAAGAAACTGCCCAGCAACTGCAGTATGTCGCAGCCGCCCTTTCGCGCTTTCAAAAGCTGCGGATTAGAAGAGATGAAATTGAGAAAGACTTCCGTGAGGTTGAGATCGAAGAAGGGGCACTCTCTTACCTCGAAGACTTGGTGAAGACAAAAGCGGGGGTAGTAAACCCTCAAATCAGCCCGCGAGACATTCGCGATTTTGGCTCCGAGTATGAGCAAGCACCTTTCTTGATTCGTTTTCCGATTGTTGATCTTGCTCGGCTGGTTCAATTTCTTGAGGAACTTGTGCAAGGCAAGAAACCGTTCATCCTTGCAAGTCTTGATATCAAGCGGCGACCTGCCGGCGACAGCCTGGACGTCGAACTTGAGGTAAGTAGCCTGAGACGAAAGAAGAGCCCTTAGGATGTTTCGCAAATTTGCCATCGTGCTTTCTATGCTGCTTCTCGCCGCAGCGGCAGGCGCTTGGCTTTGCCGCGACTTGGTGGCGTCCCTTCTTATCGATAGGTTAGAAAGCGCAACAAAAGCTTCAGGCCTATCCCTCTCAATAGAGAAGCAGACCTTCAATTACCAAAGGCTTGAGCTAAACAACGTGAAGCTGGACGGGGTGATTCAAGGAATTCCCTTGTCGCTTAAGGTCGATGAACTTACCCTGGTCCCTGCGTGGAGCGCCCTCTTGCGCGGGAACGCTGAAGCCACGCTTAAAGGACGGCTCTATCGAGGGACGCTCGACGCACAAGCGTCTTTCTCATTGGGGACTGGCGCCCTCTTGAGTTCAGGGACCCTTGAACGCTTAGAGCTCTCCGAGCATCCTCTGCTTGCCACCCTGGGAATCGACCGTGGCCAACTAACTCTAGTCATCCCTTCATTCGCCCTCAAGGACCGCGCACCCACAGGGACGTTCGAGCTTAGCATCATCAAAGCTCGCAAGTCTTTTGCGACAACGCTCACCAAAGGGGTCCCTATGCCCATAACCATCCCCGCCTTTGAACGTGCCGACCTTAGCTTAAAGGGCGGACTTACCTCGAGCGGCCTTGTTTTACGCCCTGCCTCACTTAGCTGCGACTTCGGGTCGGCATCAGGAGACCTAAGTGCTATCCCTAACTCTGGCAGTCGTTCTATTGAGCTGGAAGGCGACTTTGAGGTTTCAATTACCGATGCCGGTGGAACACTCCTGGGGGATTGGCTCCCCTTGATAAGCCAGGGGACCCTTAATAAAGAGTCGCGGAGCTTTGGAGTCCACATCGAAGGACCGAGCCAAAGGCCGCAAATACGGATGACACCGCGCTAGAGTCACAGTAAGGTCAAAGGTATGATTTTAGGTCTAATTATTGCCCTGGCCTCAGTAGGCATTATCTTTGGGGCACTTACCGTTCTCAAGAAGAGAGCGGCCTCAACTGCAGGCGCAGAAGTGCAAAGTGCAGGCTCAAAACTTCCCGAGCTTGAGTCTCAGATTAAAGAGATCATCGCCTCTGCTTCAGCCCTCGTATCGAAGAAAAAACTTGAGAATATCTCGGCCCAAATTGAAGCGGCGCAGACGGAACTAGAGAAAGAAAAGGCGAATTTAAAGGAGATTGAGACTCGCCTCGACCAAGCCCAGAAGCTCGTTGAAGAAAAAGAAGGCGTCCACCAAGAGATGAAGTCCTCCAAGGAAGAGGACGAGATGCGCCTTAAGGACATGATGGAGCGCTACTCGGATCTCTCCAGCGAGTCCATGGCGCTTGAGCAAAAACTTGCTTCCTCAATGAAGAATTTAGACCAGCTCCTAAGTGAAGTAACCCTGACCGAAGATCAGCGCGCCATGTTCGAAAATCTCTCCGTATCCCTCACCTCCTCCGGGGAACGCATGCGGGACCTACTGACAGAATATAGTACGGTGCATGAGAGACTTGAGCTCCTCCAGCAGCAGCATAAGGACCTAGAAGAGGAGTATACTCGCCTCGTAGAGCAGCAGCTTGGTGAGTAGACCCTCCAAGGGTGGAATTCGTGGTCAAAACAGCAGCTTGCTGCATAAAACAAATTTGCGTGATTCCCAATTCTAAGCTAGAGTGCCACCTCGGCGAGGGCTAGGAGTCTGTCCCGTAGAAAATTTCTACCACTACATGTTGTGGTGGCAGCGGGACAGCCCACCTACGGATTGTGTCCAAAATGAAGATTTATGTTTCTACGGGACACACTCCTAGGTCCGTCTTTTCATAGACTGTTTTTCAAACTGGTATTTTTCACAAACTGAAAAACTCCAGGACCAATAATATGGTGATGACCCCGGCCGAATCGGTCATTGGCAGCCTTGAATTTTAGAAACTTGAGATAGAGATCGTCATATGTCGAAAGAAAACAAAAAGTCGCTCCGCCATTTGAACGAAAGCTATGTGCACCAGATTCAGGTGCTCAAGGCGGTGTGCGGCGCTGCAATTACTGGCGGCAAGGCTAAACCTTTCGACATTAGTGAAGTCGCGGAAGCAAGCGGCCTGAAAGACGACAAAGAAACCCTCCGCTACCTCTACATTCTTGAGGGGCATAAACTTGTTACCCCATTCCCTATTGGTGACTTCACCTCAAAAACCTGGCAGGTGACTGACGAAGGCGTGCGCGCATGGAAGCAGATTTCTTCTGAGCTCGATCTCGCTGCCTAGGAGTGTGTCCCGTAGAAAATCTTCATTTAGTGATCTCTGTGATCTTAGTGGTTGTTTTCATTAACCACTAAGACCACAGAGATCACTAAGGTGGCCTTGTTCAATGGTTCCCTAATTTTCTTTGCAGACCTTACACTTCGAAACAATCTTGTTCGTGTCGTTCACAATTTGGTTAAGGTCACTATCAGTGCGCTGGCCCTTTCCACCAGGTCCCTGACGAACAATCCCGGAGCACGTGACAACTTTCTTCGCGTAGACGTTTGCGGCCTTAGCTGCCTGAGTAAGTGATTTTTTTACTTTCTTCACTTCTTCCGCGAAGCTGATGGTAAGACATTCCGTTCCACACACGAGAACCGATTTAAGAATACGTTTATCCGCCTCACGCCTTGCCACTGCAAGCTTTGCTTTCGTGCTCGCGTAAGACTTTGAGTTCAGTAGCTCGCGGCAAGATGAGAACGCGCCCGCGCGCTTCACATCCCCCGCGAGTCTCTGCTCGATACTCTTTGAGGCGTTCTTCAACTTGTTTGCAATTTTCTTCATCTCCTTGGTCGGTTTTACCAAGGTGCAATTTGGAGGAATAGAAGAGCAGTTTAGAGGATCGGTTACTCCGCCTCCGCATACACCACACACATCAACTTCTTGAGTGCATAGATTCCCCGGCGTTGGACTTGGTTCGGCTGCTGGTGTCGAGGTCGAGGAGGCAACCGGTGACGCTGTGGGCGAAGGTGAATTCGTCACAATTACCACTGGTGTATGAGTAGCCGTGTTCACCGGAGTAGCGGTCGATGTTGCCGTAAAAGTCGGTGTTGAAGACGGTGCCATGGTCGCCGTGGGCGATGCCGTAGCTGTAGCTGTTTCGGTCGGGACAGAGGTCGCCGTATGAGTCGGAGTTGCCGTTGAAGTATGCGTTGGCGGCAGAGTGGCGGTCGAAGTCGCGGTCGGAGAATGTGTCGGGGTAAACGTCGCAGTTACTGTCGGCGAAGTCGTAGAAGTTGAAGTCGGCGTATGAGTCGCGACCTGCGTTGCCGTCGCGGTTGCGGTGGCTGTGGCGGTTGCAGTCGGAGTGGAGGTTACCGTAGGAACGGGCGTCTCTGTCGCCGTTGACGTCGGAGTACGAGTCACTGTGGGGGGAACGGTACTTGTAAAGGTCGCCGTTGGGGTTCTTGTTCTTGTCGGTGTTGCTGAGTTTGTAGGAGTCGAAGTCCTCGTTGGGGTTGCCGTCGCCGTATGAGATGGAACGGTGGTAGCAGTTGCCGTAGAGGTAGCTGTTGCCATGGCTGTCGCAGAAGCAGTCGGCGTCGGTGTGCATACTAGGAACGTGAGCGGCAAGACAATGTCGCTCTGCCCGGATACTCGCACTACAAGAGGATAGCTCAGGGAAAGCCTTGGAGCGCTAAAGGTCAACGCGCTATTGGGTGGAACTGAGAGCGAGCTAGTTTGCTGCCCATAAACCCAAGTAAAATTTACAGAGAACGGATTGGGGTTCGTCACCTGCCAATACAAGATGGTACTCGGATCTGGAGAACATAGCTCCTGGACTGAAATCACAGAGTAAGGAGTTGGGCTAGGCGTTACCGTCGCGGTGGCCGTAAGCGTGGGGGTACGAGTTATTGTTGGGCTCGCCGTCGCGGTGTGCGTCGCAGTGGCAGTTGGGGTTGCCGTTACCGTTGGCGTACGCGTCGGTGTCCGAGTCACCGTCGGGCTCGGGGTTAGAGTATGAGTTGCAGTGGCAGTGCGGGTTGCTGTCGCTGTGCGCGTTGCAGTTGCCGTCGCCGTGCGTGTGGGAGTTCGGGTAGCGGTCGCTGTTGCAGTTGGGGTCCGCGTCGCGGTGGCCGTCGCCGTAAAGGTAGCCGTGGGAGTTGCGGTCGACGTTGAGGTAGCAGTAGCCGTCGCGGTAGGCGTAGGGGTTGGACAGACCGGCTGACCGGAGGAATCAAGGTAGGGGCAGCCGCCCGTTGTTCCTATAAAATCGACAAGTAAATCTTGGGATTCACCCTGACTACCGGGCGCATTCGGATCCGCAAGCGGCATTACTATGGTGCCGGATGCGTGGAGGGTAATTGCACCCACCTGCGAAAAATCGGCGCCTCCATCTGGCCCCAAAGAAGTCATGTCGCTAAAAGGCAAGGTTGCCCATGAATCTGGATCGATGGAGGGCTGTGCAGAGCAGCCCGATAGCGCAACCGACGGAAGGTAAGCCTTGTGGAGGACAATTACTCCCTCACTCCAGCGAGTCGCTGAGGTGTACACTCGGATCGTAAGCCGAAATGGGCACCGACATGGGGGCTCTCCTTGCCGAGGTGGATCAGGGCACATGTTTATACACGCAAGCGAGGCAGGGTAGTCGTATCTAATGCGCATGGCGAAGGCGTCATTCGCCGCCACGCTGCCAAGATTTATACCTCCTAGGCCTATTGGATTTACCGAGATCATTCCCTGCACATCGGGAGACGCCATCGATTCATCTACGGCATTTCCATCCCATTTTAGGAATGTGGTTCCGTAGGCTGAAGGGCCCGCTGAATGGCCATACCAGCGGCTAGCAGAACCACCGATGACAAGGGTAGTAATTGAGGATCCGACATCCGAAAATTCATTGGGAGAAAAAACTCGCGCCCCGTAATCACGGTAGCCTCCAAGGATTTCTGGATTAAAAGTTGTGTTTGTAACTTTGGCCGATGGGTTCTGAAGATCCCAAACGGCGCTTGCTGGTGATTGCGTTCCTGAAAAGCAATCGATAGGTACCGCAAAACCACTTACGGGAAGAGCAAGTTGAGCAATGGTGAGGACAGCGAGAATTCCTCGGAATGCCCTGCGGCAGAATGCTAGTGAATTGGCTCTCATTCCTTGTCCTAGAAGTCCGTAGGTAAAACGCGCGCAGAAAGGCGACCGCACCCTGCGGTTCTATTGAGATGCGAGTCGGAAAGATTTCGATTGAACCTTTACAAAAGCCTGAAGAGGGACCAGAGCACACGTTTTTATCTCATATTTTCAGATAGTTACCGCGACTGCCAGATAAATTCTGTGATAGGCCCCACGTCCCTTGAAGCAGGGAGCGGCATCAGAACGAATAGTGTTTGATTATTGGTTTTACTGTGAGGCTGTATGCGAAACGTTTTATTGGTTCTCACTCTCGTACTTGCTTTGGGAACTCACACTGCGCAGGCCTCAGAACTCCACCCAATTCTTGCAAATATCATAGAGCTTCAACTTGACGTTAAGGCTAATGCTATACCGCTCGGCGAGGCTGCGGAGCGCCTTGAAAAAATTCGCTCTGTAATTTCGAAAACTTCGAGCGGAGAAAAAGCCGCAAGCCTTTTGGCCACTACTGAATCTCTCTCACGAGATTTCGGAGAACTTGGGAGAAGGGATTTGCTTCTCTCAATCTGCTCTCGCGCTAAATACGCTACCTGCCTCGAGGCAGTGCAAGACCTCTAAGGCTAGGTTCATTAACCAGACGCGCTTGTCCCTTATCCTACCTTCTTGCAGTGTTCTGCCAGCCTGCCCATTTCATAGCGGCCGCCCGTCATAAAAATAGTCCTCTCATGAATGTCGACGGGCTGACGGTCCAGAATCGGGATACTTCCATCGGTTGCAATCGCGCCCGCTTGCTCAGCGATGAAACCCAGCGGGATGCACTCGTAGAGTAAGCGCAACTTTCCATGAGGATTCTTGGCATCAGGCGGATAAAGAAACACGCCCCCTTGACGCAGGTTTCTATCAAAGTCAGCGACAAGCGAGCCTACGTAGCGAGCCGAGTAGGGATTACCCTTCGCGTCTCCCTTCTCTTTCAGTTCATTAACAAATGACCGCACTCCTGGGGACCACTGGCCACTTCGTCCCTCATTCACGCTGTACGTGCTACCTCGCTCAGGCATATGTATCTGCTCCTCTGTAAGAACAAACTCACCGATTGAGGGATCCAGCGTAAATCCGTGAACTCCTTGCCCTGAGGAATACACGAATGACGTTTTTGCCCCATACACGGCATAACCCGCTGCTACGACATGGCGTCCGCTTTGCAAAAAGTCATCCACTCCGCACTCCGCGCCTTTAGTGCGTCTTCGCAGAATGGAAAAAATCGTCCCGACCGGAATATTGGAGCCGATATTGCTTGAACCATCCAGCGGATCAAACGCCACCACATACTTCGCCTGGTCAGAAGAGCGCCCCGCGGGAACCACCGTATTCTGTTCTTCTGAAACCATCAGGCCAAAGTGTCCCGAGGCTCCGAGAAGTTCAATGAGCGTCTGATCCGCTTCCTCATCAAGTTGACGCACCGCCTCGCCCTGTACGTTCGTCCTTCCCGTGTACCCAGTCAGCCCCTTAAATCCCGATGTTGCTATGAGGCTACTAATAATCTTAATTCCAAGGCCTATTGAAGAGAGCAAGTCGGACAGTTCACCTGTGCTTTTGGGGTAGAGTCTTTGCTGAGCAAGAATAAAGCGACTAAGCGTATGAGTCGGTACCGGATGCAGCGCATTCATAGATATGTTCCTCAAGCAGCAAATCGACGTTGTGTTCCCCTCTGAGGATTCAGAGGCAGATCTATCACAAACCGAGCACCACGCGGCGTATTATCAAACACCCTCACTCGCCCTTGGTGGTCAGTAATGATGGACGTAACTATCGCAAGACCAAGCCCCGTTCCCCCCTTCTTGGTGGTGAAATACGGCTCAAAAACTTTAAGCTTATCTTGGGAAGATATTCCCGGGCCGGTATCGGCAACTTCAATACTCGCCATGCGGCGCCTCTTATCGTAGGAGCTGCGCACGGTCACTTTTGCTCCTTCGATTAATCCACCATTCGTGGAAGGACTTCCGGCCGACCGAATTGCGCTGAGCGCATTATCAATCAGATTAATAAGGACACGCCGGATTTGTTCTCTATCGACCGACACAGGCGGTATTGAGTTGTCGGCAATAACTTGAAACACCACATCATGATGAAAGGTAGCAAAGGGCTCAACCACTCCTGAAATAATCTCGTTAATTCCTGCGGGAGCAAAATCAGCTTGTGGCATGCGCGCGAATTCCGAGAACTCGTTGGCAAGCCGCTTGATTGAGTCCACATGTTCTACGATGGTTTGTGTCGACTCGATGAGCTTCTCGCGCAAATCTCCGCGCGGCTCGTCGTCTTCAAAAATATCAGAACTCGCTGAACCTTCCGCTCGAATGAGCTTTTCAAGTCGCTGCGCCGAGAGCTGGATGGGAGTAAGCGGATTCTTAATCTCATGGGCGATGCGCTGCGCAACTTCGCGCCACGCGGCCATATGCTGGGCTTTCGAGAGCTCAGTGACATCGTCGAATAGGAGCGCATACCCGGAAGTAATTCCCCCTTCCCCTCGTATACTTCCCGCCGTGCATACTACTTTAAGCTCTCGGCCAGCGTTTCTCACTACAATCTCGCGCTCAAGCGCACGAGTGCCGCTCGACTCAGAATCCTGAGCAAGCAGCTCGAGCAACGGTTTAATCTGCTCAACATCGTGAGCACGAAGAGCACTCTCGAGCGGTGTACCTTCGACGTTTAAGGCGGGATCGAGGCCAAACGTCTCCAGGGCCGCAAAGTTAATCGAGGTAATTTTTGCTTCTTGATCGATGGCGATTACCCCTACTCCTAAGTTCTCTAAGATTGTCTCGAGGAAGGCGCGGTGGCGCTCACGCTCGCTACGCGACCTGCGCAAATCCGAGGTCATCTGATTAAACGAGCGCACTAAAAGACCCATTTCATCATCGCCCACTTCGCGAATCTGAATATCATCCCTGCCTTGCGCTACCAGCCTTGTGGCATCAGCTAGTTTCTGGATTGGGCCGGCAATCTCTCGCGCAATGTAGAAGGCAATCCACACCGCAGAAAAGAGGATTAAGCCCGTAATCATGGTGAGGGTCAGGAGATAGTTGGACTTCACCGATCCGCGGAAAAGCTTAAGCTGCTCATACTCGCGGAAGGACTCATTTACCGTGGAAAGGGTTTGAGTGAGCTCAGGGCTGACCCGGTGGGTAAGAATAAGAGCAAGAGGAAACCGTGCACCGGGAAGAACGCTTGAACCACCTGCTTTAAGTGGGATCTCAAGCCGACTGTAGGCTCTTATAAACTGGCTACTTTCTCTTTCCTCAAACCGCACTTGCGCTTCCCCGCCGAGAGCCTCGGTGAGCGCGGCCCTATCTAGCTCGGGCTCTCTAAAGGGCTCTAAAGTTGCGACCGCATTGTGCGTCTCAAAAACTTGCGTGCCTTCTCCTCCGACAATTCGAACCGAGAATAGCTTCCAGCGCTTCCTTTCTCCCTCAAGCCACTGCCTCAGATCTTCTGGGCTTCGAAACCCCTTAAAGCGAGCTACCAATTCTTCGCCAAGATGCTCGGACAACTCTGCTTGATACTCGCGCAGAAATGCATGGTGCCTGCGCGCCACTTCGACCGCTCCCCCTACCGCAGTTTCAACGGTTGAACTAAACCAGCCCTCCATGGAGCGAGTCAGCAGCCCGCTGGCGAGAAAGAAGAGGATGGCAGTCGGCACCAAAATGAGCCCCACAAAAGCTACGACAAGGCGCGTGCGGAGCTGAGATCCTAGGATCCCTCGGCGCCTGTCAAATACAAGCTTCACAATGTTGCGTCCGATCAAGAACGCGAGAACAAAAATGACGACTACTATAAAATTGACAAGAGTTAAGACCAGGAGGCTGCCAGTCGTACGGCCAATTTCTTCCTCAGGCCTTTGCACATATACCAAAAGGGCGAAAAGAAAGGCGCCGAGCGCAAGAACAAAGGCACGCAGACCAAGACCTGCTCGCCTCCACACCACTGCAAAACGTTTGCGCCTACTAACCACTTACCATGCCCCTAGAATGACGCCCCCATCGCACGCTTCCCCATCAACTCAAGGGGCGCAGCAAAGACGCCGGTGCTTTAATTCTTTGCTGCCCTCTGCAATTTGAAACTTACCCACCCCGAGTCAAATCCTGACGTCCTCACCATACCGAGGGAAAGAAAGTAGGATAGCCTTTCAAGAGTCTCATTATTCACGCCCTTACACTGGGTGAGGAGACGCACGCCTACATAGCCTCGCGAGGAGGGCGCTGCGTTTTTAAGTTCGGCAGCCAAAAAATCCAACTCAAGACGAGGAATACTTGCGAGTTTTTTCAGGGCGAGCTGCTCGTCCTCTATCGTCTCAGTTTGAGGCGGCTCATTGTCTCCGAGGCGATCCTCACTTAGTCGGAAAGTCTGAGAAATGGGGTCGAATTGCAAAGAATGCAAAATCAGACGACTACGCTCACAAGGGTCAGACCAGAAATAAGCTTCTTGGCAATAGCGCACCTCAAATCGGTAGCGAACTTCCAGGCCACTTCTCTTACATTGGGCCGTCATCTCATCTAGCCCAGAAACAGAAACGGCAATGGCGTGAGAGGTCTCTGGATCAACCCAGTTCACTTGAATTTGAGGAGGGGCGAAAACCACGAGCAGCAAGAGTAAAAAATACTTCACTTTTCCTCCCCATGGCGAGGAGCAGAGGAAAGCCCCGCTTCAATTTCACCCTCACCAATTCTAAGAGCCACTTGGCGCTCAGATTCGCGGCGCTTAGGCTGACTCTTTCCACAATGAGCGTAACCTTGCGCGGTTACCTCACGTCCACGGCGAGTCCGCGCAAGATATCCTTCTTGCACTAGAAAGGGTTCGTACACATCTTCGAGGGTATCACGCTCCTCTCCAATAGAAGCCGAGATCGTCTCAATTCCCACAGGCCCACCCTCAAAGCGATCAATAATCATCTCAAGAATGAGACGATCCATACGGTCGAGGCCACGGTGGTCGATATCAAGCAGCCCAAGCGCCTCCTGTGCTACCTGCAACGTAACCACGCCATCAGAGCGCTCTTCTGCAAAGTCACGCACGCGTTTGAGAAGTCGATTCACGATACGCGGAGTTCCCCGCGAACGGCGACCGAGTTCTGAGGCCGCCTCACCCATCAGCCGCACTCCAATAATATCGGCTGAGCGCAGTACTATCTGAGTAAGTTCCTCAGGCGAGTAGTATCCAAGCCTAAGCACCATGCCGAACCTATCGCGTAGTGGAGAGGTAAGCATGCCGGTCCGTGTCGTCGCTCCCACGAGCGTAAAAGGTTTGAGTTCAATTTTTACTGATTTCGCTGCAGGGCCATGGCCTATCAGAATGTCGATCTCGAAGTCTTCCATCGCAGGATAGAGAACCTCCTCCACCACGCGCGAGAGTCTGTGTATCTCATCGATAAACAACACATCATTCGCATTGAGCGAAGAAAGTATTGCCGCGAGATCGCCGGGGCGCTCGATGACTGGCCCCGAAGTCGAACGAAACCCTACTCCAAGCTCGTGAGCAATTATCTTTGCTAAAGACGTCTTCCCCAAACCAGGTGGCCCGTGAAGAAGCACATGGTCAAGCGCCTCTTTGCGCCGCGCCGCCGCTCGGCTTGCGATGAGCAGATTCTCTTTAACCAGAGTCTGCCCCACATATTCATCAAACTTGCTTGGCCTAAGAGAGGGCGTGTGCACCGCTCCTTGCTCGTCATCAACCTCAGCCTCTCGCGCGAGCGCAGAGAGGCCCATCCAACGTTCAACCTCGGAACTATCGGTTTCAGCAATGACCGTGGAGGCGATTCCCTCCCCTACCGCTGCGCCTTTTTTTGAACCTACGTCACCCGTGCTCATAATGTGCTCTAAAGCCAGAAGCGCCGCCGTCGTGGCAAACTAAGGAACCTCTGAAAAACTTCGATATTTTATTTCTTTCCCTCCGTGTTCTCTGTGCCCTCTGTGGTTTTTCAACAATTTAAATCAACCACAGAGGGCACAGAGCTCACAGAGCAGACTTTTTCAGAGGTTCCCTAAACGAACCTGAGTGCCTCTTTCACTATAGACCCAGTATCTGATTGCGGGGAAAGCCCACTTTCAAGGGCTTGTTTTACTGCGCGCTCTGCATCCTTACGGATAAAGCCAAGCGTTTGCAGCGCCTGCACCGCATCTTCAAGCGGAACGGTCTCTCTTTCCACGCGCTGAGAAAGGGGAACATGCCGCTCAGCCACAAACTCACCCACTTTATCCCGAAGCTCTACCACGATGCGCTCCGCGGTCTTCTTGCCAACTCCCTTCACCGCTTGCAGCCGAGCAAGATCGCCCGCGCTTACTATCCGCAGCAGCTCTCTGCAGTCGATACTCGAAACAATGTCAGCAGAGCTTTTTGGCCCAACGCCTTTCACCCTAAGCAAAAGGAGAAAGGTCTGCTTCTCTAGCTGGTCGAGGAACCCATACAGCCGAATATGGTCCTGGTTTACGTCCGTATAGATCACCATGCTGGCTTCCGCGCCCACGTTCAGGGTCTCAATAAGACGCAGGGTTGAATGAACCTCATAGCCCACCCCTTGGACGTCAAGCAGCACGGTTTGACCCACCACGTGCTCAACTTTCCCCCGTAGACTTCCAATCATGCTGAATTCCTAGATCAAAGCTGCTTCCTCCTCGCGAGGCGCACCCTGATTTAACCACAGAGGCGGCCCAAGCCCCAGAGTAGATAGCCCAGAACCGCATTTTCCCCTGTCTTAAAGTTTCGTCTGGCGCTGGCCCTGCCCTCGGCTCCCAAAAACGCACATTCTCTATTAATTACAAATAGATAGGGCTTCAACACAACTCTCCATGCAAGCCTCCTCCACCCCTCGGGATTGCACTCCTCTACGGCAACAAGCCAAAGCAACTATTTCCGACTCACGCGGGAATTTCCAAGGCTAAGAATTGCCTGCCTTCCGCCCTGTTGGAGTACACAGTCTCCCTCTACAATTACCTCCTTATTTGAGCTGAGAAATCTGCGTGCGAGCGTTCTTATTATTCATGGTAGGTGTGGGGGCCCTGCTCGCGGCCGCGGGGTACTTTGCCTTTCTCTCTATCGATCAAGAGGTCGAGCTCCTTCTCAAATCTCCCCCGGACCGCGCACTCTCCGCTATTTACTCTGATATTGCCCGCATAGAGCCTGACACAGACCCCGATCTCGTAGAGCAGCAACTTGTCAAACGACGCTATCGCCCAGTTCCCGGCACTCCCTCCCACCCCGGAGAGTTCCAAAGAAATGCATCTTCCTTTTCAATATTCACTCGTGAGTTTATGACGCCAGATGGGCGCGTGCTCCCAAGCAAACTGACGGAGTGGGTAGCTCACGACAGAGGGAGGCCGCCCCTTATACTTGAGGCCCAAATTATCTCTATCTTGGGCGGAGGCTCCACTCGCAGCTCAGAGCAGCGGTCTCTCACTGAATTCCCTGCTCACCTGATTCAAGCCGTTATCTCAATTGAAGACGAGCGGTTTAAGCACCACTTTGGAATCGACTTGGGCGGGATACTCAGAGCGACGGTTGAAAACATCCGCGCGGGAAGATTTGTGCAAGGTGGGAGCACCATTACTCAGCAACTCGCGAAGAATCTGCTGCTTTCAAGGGAAAAGAGCATTAAACGAAAGCTTCGGGAGGCGCTCGCCGCATTTAGTTTTGAGAAGAGACTTTCTAAGGAGCGCATCCTCGAACTGTATCTTAACGAGGTCTACCTTGGACAAGAAGGAGCGGTGGCTTTGCACGGGTTCGAGGCCGCAGCCCGTTCCTTTCTGGGCAAACGAGTGGAGGACCTGACCCTTGCAGAAAGCGCACTCCTCGCCGGGATGATCCAAGCGCCATCGCTCTACTCCCCCAGGCGCCACCTTAGCCGGGCTCGAGAGAGGCGCAATATCGTGCTTCGAAAGATGCGTGAGCTAGGATATCTCTCGGCCAGCGAGCTGCGCGAAGCGCTCGCTTCCCCTGTGCAAGTAATTAAAGAGTCTCTGCATCGACGCCGCGCCCCCCATTTTGTCACCGAACTTGCCCAGCGCATTGAGCGTGATTTGGGCGCAGAAGCCCTCCATACTCCGGGGCTCAAAGTATTTACAGGACTTGATTTAGATCTTCAGCAATGCGCAGAAAGAGCAGTAAAGAAGGTTCTTCCTGCGCTTGAAAAACAGTACCCCAAACTAGTGCGCCGCAAGCAGCCGTTAGAAATTGGGCTCGTGTCGATTGAGCCTTTTAGCGGCAAAGTAAAAGCCTGGGTAGGGGGCCGAGATTTTAGCGTTGCGCAGTTTGATCATGTCTCTCAGGCAAAGCGCCAGGTAGGCTCCACTATCAAGCCCTTTCTCTACCTTACGGCTCTCGACCGCACCCTCAATTCTTACAAAGTTGCCACTACCATCAGCATTCTAAGCGATGAGCCCACTAAGGTGGATCTCATAACCCGCAAAGCATGGGTGCCAGAGAACTACGACCGAGAATTTAGAGGCGATGTCACCGTCCGCTATGCACTTGAGCATTCGCTCAACATTCCCGCCGTAAATGTGCTTCAGCGCGTGGGACTTCCGGCATTTACGAACACTCTGCGAAGCTTTCACCTCGCGCACGACATTCCACAAGTTCCCGCCTTAGCCTTAGGCGCCCTCGATACTTCTCTGCTGGAACTTACCGGCGCCTTCGGAGGCTTAGCCAACAGCGGTAGAATAATTGAGCCACGACTTTTTGTGTCAGTCCTCAGCGACGAAGGGGGAAAGCTCCTCACGAGTGACATTAAAGAGGAACAAGTCGCAGGCGAGGCCGCCGTGTATGTTCTCACTGACATTCTCCAAGGTGCCATTGACCGCGGCACAGGCCGCAGCATCAGGACCTCTGGGTATGAGTTCCCCGTCGCGGGAAAGACAGGGACTTCAAACGAGGCGCGCGACCTTTGGTTCGTGGGGTTCACTCCAGACCTTGTAACGGGAGTATGGATCGGATTCGATGACAACTCGATGGTGGGACTCACAGGAGGCGCCGCCGCAGCGCCCGTATGGAGCGAGTACATGAAATGCGCCGCGCCGCTAAGACCCCCCGCCTCATTCATCACGCCGGCAGGAGTGATTCGAGCCGATGTTGATTTACACACAGGCTACCGAGTATCGCCAGAATGCCCAGGAGAGGAAGTGACGCGTGAAGTATTTGTAGCCGGCACAGAGCCGTCTCTGGGATGCAGCAGGAGTGATGAGACAGAGGAAGCACCTTCAGACTCAGAGGAGCCGGAGCCTCCTCGGAGGAGACGTTCACTTTGGGACCAGCTGTTTGGTTAGGAATCGACCGCTTTCTTGCGTAGGCAATGCTCGGGATCAATACGGGTCGAATGCAACAACCTCAAGATACCCCCCTGACCGCCTAAAACGCTGCTCACAGTTCGCGAGGCCGGCAAGGTTTCTTTCAAGGGTCTCTTGAGAGTCAAAAACACGGACACAGGCGCCGCGTGGCTCACGCCGCATCCACGATAACACCGCGTCTGAGTGGCTCAGCTTCCAAGAATTCGGGACTCCACTTTCGGCTATCTTTAGTACCGACGAGGCAATAAAGAGCCTTCCTACCTGCTCAATAACCTCAGGGCTCGTAAATCCTGAGACAAACTGACAGAGCGGCTCCGTCTCGGGATTCGAAATAAAATACTGCTTGAGCCTTGAGTTAGTGCTCAAAAAAACTACTAGTGGAACGCCATTCGAAGTCACTACTAACGAGCTCCTCTGGCGAAAGCGCTCGAGGGCGAGCAGCTCTCTGGCCAAAAGGCGAAATGGTTGCTTCTGAGCCAGCGCAGCTCTCGGTGGAACTTGTCCGTAATCTCTCCACCCGATCGGCGCAAGGCTATCTATGTCAACACAAAGGATAGTAGGCCGCTCGATCTCTTCAATTCGATCGCGCACAAAAAGTTTTCCCGTTCGCGCCAAGAACCTCTGGTCAATCAACTTGGCAGGCATGCCAGGAGTGTACGGTCTTGCAGATTCATATATCCCGGCTTCCCCGGCGGGCATACGGATGCCACGCTGAACAAGATCGCTAAATTCGGGGAAACGATAACGCACCGCTTTCATGCCCCGCCGAGAAGGCTTCGCATGAGATCCAGGACTCTCTGAGCCGAGAAGGTCGGAGCGAGCAATAGGCGAGGTACATAAGTCAGGCTGTAAGGAACTAAGCCGTACCTGTGTTCTTAATGGGACATCACTTGGCTTGTACTCGCTTGCAAGTGGTCTCATGAGATAAGACGGCACCCTCAGTGCGGAACTCAGTGGAGAAAACACTTCGCCCTTGCACTCACGAAGTTCCTCTGCATAGGCGATAAAGAGCAGGAGGGCTGCAACTTTGGCCCGAGGAGATAACGCTGCGGCGAGAGGTACGGAAATCGCAATATCGGCCGGATGGGGAGATAGACTAAAGCGCTTCAAAATCGCGCTTAATTCAGCTTCAGTAAGCAGCGCGCGAACTCGGGAGGAATCTGCAGCAACCTTAGCGGAGCTTTGATTTTCGACCGCTTCAATTACAGGCTCTGCCTTCTTTTGCAATTTATTAAAACTATCCTCGCCTTCTGAAATGAGCAGGCCTTGAAGCCATTCAAGCGCGGCGTGAACTTCTCTCGGGTCGAGGCCATGAAAGGCATTTGCAACAACTGCCGCTTTCCCCAGAGCTTGCATGGTCTCGCCCTGCTCATGCGCCGAACTTTTTCCCTGTCCCCTCGACTCTTCGTCCCCTGCATGCGAGGAGTGCTGCGTCACTTTGGGGGCAAACCCACCCTGCTTCCATGCCAATGCGAGACGGGACCTTAGCGCACTCCCTTCGATGGGATGCTGCGCATCAAACTTTATAAATGCCTCCTGCCCTTGCTCGTCGTAACCACCTAGTGCATACGACACCCTCGCCAATGCGGATATTTCAGGCTCTGTGCCACCTTTCAATTCATTAATCGCCGCCATGATCCAAGGGATTCTTACCACGTCACCCCTACTTGGGGAGGCTGACCCTTCGGGATTATCAAGAGACAACTTAAGTCTGGCGTCAGCCGCCCTCAGATTCAAAGATGAAGCTATTCTGGCGGCGCTCGCTAGGGCACTTTCGCGAGGCATCTGGCCCAAGACTTGGGGGCTGAGAACCCCTAACCTCACCAGCATCTCAAGTGCATCAACAATGGCCGCCTCCTCACTCATACGATAGGCGACCAGCAGTGCTCCCGGAGCGTGCGAGGAATCAGGAAATGCCCCGCCTCGCGATCTCGTTTTCTCAAAGTTCTGAAGAATCCAGCTTTCGTCTTGTGCATAAAGCGCAGGGTCGCTTTGCGGAAGAGCTGCCTTGAGAAAGGAGAACCAGGTGCTGAGATATGGCTCCATAGCGAAGCGGCTTTGTAGTACGGCAGAAATCGCGGCTGATGCAAATACAGGAAGCATCGACATCCTTGTCTCTGTAGAGCTGACGACTCCGTGAAACCTGCTGCCTTGTCGCCTTATATAATCAGAAGAAAGCGCAAGCAGCTTAGCGAAAGATGAATCAGCATGAGCGATAGACGGTAGTATTGCCAGGGGAGCGAGCCCATGGAGGAACTTTCCCCGCTCTCCGATGATCTTCAATAGATCGAAAGAGATTTCATCGATCGTATCGAGCACACTTTTTGTCGATGGCTTTTCCGGATCTGCGGGAAACCTTAGATACGCGAAGGCATTGATGCCCATAATAGCCTGAGCTGCGCGATCTAAATGCTCCTGATCCCCTGACGCCGCAAGTTCCCATCCCCCGGCCACAAAAGCGCTTCGTACATGTTCCAGCACACTAAGGAGAGACTGCGCGCTCGGAAACTCTTGGCAAGAAGCAGCTTGCGGTTCAGTTGAGCCTCTCGCAAAGGAAATTGAAGCGGAAAGAGAGGAGAAACAACGCCAGAGTAGTGCGCTACCGTAAAAACTACTCCTAACTTGGTTAAAAACTCTTGCGTCCTCAACCACGGAAAGGGGCACCATGTCGAGTAGATCCTGCGCGCCATAAAGCTCCGGCAAGGTGACCTGAACAACTTCGAAGGGCGAACCTTCGAGCTTCGTGAGGTCCACTATTTTGCTCGTAAAAGAACCCTTCGCCAAAGTCTTTGAAAGAGCGTCCATAGCTTTTTTCGGATCTTGCTCAAGCATAAACTTTGGAAGTTTAAGTGACTCAAGCAAACAGCGACTAATTGCAAATCTCAGGATCGCACCCCGCTCCGCACTTCCAAGGGAAGGTTCCCTGAGTGCTGATGAGATCGCGGCTTTGACTAACCCGGCAGGTGTGGGCCACTCAGGGGGATTCTGCTCAGCAGGAAGATTCTCCGGTCTTTCAAGCAGCGGTCGCTTTAGGTAGAGAACTCGCATCACTGAGTACTGGGCGAGAAACTCGCCAAATCCTTCATACTTCCTCGATGCAAGCTCCTCGAGTTCGGCCTTAAGGCCCAAGACACGCGCTATATATTTTAGCGCGCACGCGTTATTCTCATCGGCGCTCGTCGTAACATCATCACGAAAGGAATGCCCCCTCTGGTTGGTCTGTGAGGATTCTTCGTGAAGCGACAACGATTTTCTTAGTAGGCTGCCCCGTTCGAGAGCCTCTTCGGGACTTTCAGGCGGAATGTCCGACTCTACCGTTGCTCGCTCCTCTTGGCTGAGTTTTGAAAGATCGAGGATGCCGCCTTTTTTTGCCCCGATCGTAAGGTCAAAAAAACGAGGGCCATCTGAAGTAAGAACTTGGGCTTGTCCGTGTCCTCCATCTCCTTGAAACTCTTTGAGTCCGGAATCTGGTGTAATACCAGCGACGCGAACGGCGGCGGCCCCGATGCTCAGAAGCTCAGCTACCGCATGCGTTGCAAGGTAGTCGCAGTTTCCGAGCCTATGCGCATGAAAGGCGGCATTCCAGTAGGGCCCAAGATTATGAGTAAGATCAGAAAGACGAGGGTCCTCAGTGGTGAGATAGCCCAAGGAGCGCAGGTGCGCGATCCAACGTCCTGAACGCTCGCCATCGTCTGGATAAAGAGCCATCATGGTGCCACGCAGCTCAACCAGCTCACTCGTCCCGGGAGACATGACCACAGGCAGAAACTTCTTTATGCGCTCGATTAGTTCAGGCTCTATCTTTGTCTTCGATCGAGGAGCAAGGCGAAAGGTGATTGAACGCGCCGCTCTGGGAGGCTGTTGAGCGAACTCAAACGAACCAAAAATACCTTCCCCAATCTGCGTACCATGAGATGCGATAATATTCCCATGCCGATCCCTAAAGGACAGAGCCGTCACTTCGTACGAAGGATGTAACGGGAGTTCCGTCCCAAAATTCTTGAGCGGTAATGAAACCTCAGTTTCTGATTCAGCAAGAGGAGTTTGAGACGCTAACCCGGGCACACACTTCTGTCTGAAGAACTCGAAACGCAAGGGGATGTCTTTAGCCTCAGGGAACCGCTTGGGAAGCTCCTCGATCCATTCGTGAAGAGGCATAAGTCTCCCCACCGAGGGAATAAAGATGCTCGCATCAGTAACTCCCATGCGCCTCTCGAAGTTTCGATCCTTAGTAACATAGGAGCCATAGTTCGGCGTATTGCGTGTTTTCGGTACCGCAGGCGGAATGAGAGTTCTCGCGGGGACTTTCCTGGAAATTAAACGCCTCCATGTTCCCATGTGGGCAAGGGCAACTGCCCCAGAAGCCAACACCACAACAACCGGCGCAAGCCAGAACTGTGAATCTGAGCCCAAAAGTTTTCCTACCAGGGCTACCGCTGGGCCACTCAATGCAATTGCAGCACTTGCGATGAGAGTCACACGGAACCTCTGCCGCAAATCCAAAAGAGAGCTCACGGCGACTTCATGCCACTTCTGAGCAGTTTCGCTTGCACTCCTTTGTGCAGAAGCCCTCGCCTCAGGATCTGCTCTCACGCGGCGCAGTGCCTCCGTAACTATTTGTGATTTCTTGGTACTGCTCTTTTCAAAAGCTGGGCTTCGCTCCTGGCGGCGCTTTTCCTCTTTGCGCTCCGTGCGCTCTCTCCTTAATGCTTGTGCTGCCCGCCTCCTTAGTTCGTCACTATCAAACAGAATAGGAGCCGCTCCTGTTTGAGTGAGAGTTCGTGCTTCTTGTGCAAGCACCTTTACGGAGTGCTTGAGCATGCTAAACTCACTTACGAGCGGAAGTGAGGATTTTCGGTTTTCTGTTTCAGCTACCTGCACTGACCTACAAGAGATCCCAAGGGCAAGCTCCGCGAGGAGCTCTGCTCCGCTGACCAGTGTCTGGTACGCTCCCTCTTTCGGCGCCTCCACTCCCGAACCAAGCTGAACCGCACGAACAAAAGGGTATTTGGCTTCAATTGCTCTCGCCAGAGTCCAGGCTTGTTCGGAGATTTTCTCATGACGGGGTTGCTCAGGCGAGCTCTCAGAATATCCGGCTACTGAAACGCCAAAGACGCGAGATGCGGCGCTGCTAAATGATTCGAGATACTCGTGCAGCACTTCGAGCTCCGCCGCACTTAGGGCGCGCCTCTTTTCTTCTAGACAGTTCTGGGTGGCTGCACGGTGGCGTTGAAGTGGAGATTGGTGCAGCGACATAAGAGAAGAAAAGCGCAAATCTGGAGAAGCAAGTAATCAAATCCAAAGTTGAAGAAGCGATCAC
This sequence comes from Bdellovibrionota bacterium, assembly GCA_044356455.1. GTDB lineage: Bacteria > Bdellovibrionota_C > UBA2361 > UBA2361 > JBGSMV01 > JBGSMV01. The sequence continues at coordinate 20,781 of JBIKWF010000029.1, forward strand.
AAGCTCATTCCGGAAGAGATATGTAGGCCCCGTGAACGCGGCTAAACTCGCCGCACATACTATCTCTCTCTCCACTGCTACTCAAAGAAAGCGGCGAGGCCGAAGAGGGATCTTACTTCAATAAAAGTAGTAACTTAGTCGCTATTTCCTCACCCTTGAGGGCTTTCGCCAATCAGAACCAAAGGCTGAGGCTGCTCCGCGGTCTCCGCTTCTCCGCGCTTATTTCAATTAACCCCAGCTCACCACTCTGCAGAATCTAGAAGTAGGGAGTGAAGAATGCCTGCGGGGTTCGCGTGCCACCACTGCTTCTTGCTCTCGTTAAGAGAAGATTCGTCAAATTCAAGTCTACAAAAAATGCGGGGGCTTGCTGAAACTAACGCCTATTTGGTTACTACTAAGGAACCTCTGAAAAACTCCACCTCCGGGCTACTAAAAAACTATTGAAATACGCGGAGGAAAAACAGGCTAGAAGTAACACGATTTCTGGGTTCTTCAGAGGTTCCCTAAGTGCTCGCACAATATAACAAATTGCCCCTTCACTTTGCAGAAGGATATGATGCTGCGTTAATTCTCCCATACTCGGATGGAATCTCTCAAGCATGAGTAAAACAACTGAACAAAGTCCCAAGGCAACAGCCCGCGGCAAACTATCCGCGCTCGTCGGTATCACGCTTGTACTTTGTTTTTCGCTGTACTGCCTTGCGGTGAACTTCATCCTCGCTTTTGGAAACGAGAGCAGCAACCCCAAGCCCTCTTTACTTTTTCTAGAGCGAGCAATTGCGTCTGGCTCCGATGACCGCGCACAGCTTCTCTTTCCAGAGGGCTATGTATTAATGAATGGTCTGTACGGACTCGCACATGTTGCGGTCGGCAAACAGGCACCACCCGGATCACTCGAGCAGCAGCATTCTATTCAAGAAGCACACGCGGCTCTAAAGCGCCTAGATTTGCCCAAAGCCTCTCATCGTTTCCGCAGCTCGCGACTGCTCCGTAATGGTGTCTTCTATCGAGGCTGGAATGCGTACCTGAAGGGCCAGCTTATTGATTTGCTTTCGGTCCCGAAGGCGCCGCAGGATCTTATCGATTCTTTCAATGCTGACGTAGAGGAGATCCAGTCGGCGTTCTCACAAAGCGAGACTCCCTTTTTAGAGGCCTATCGAGGTCTGTCTTGGCCTGTTGATAGCGTCGTCGCAGTCGCAGCGCTTCGCCTCCACGAAAAATTGTTCCATAGTTCTCATGCCGAGGTAATTGCTACGTGGATTCGCAAGGCCAAGGAGCGACTTGACCCTGAAACGGGGCTCCTGCCGCACCGAGTTGATGCCGCCCAAGGCAGAATGCTTACGGGAGCACGTGGCTCCTCCCAGACCCTTCTCCTGCGATTTCTTCCAGAGATTGATCCAGAATGGGCCGCCTCCCAATATATGCTATTTCGCTCACAGTTTGTTCAATTCCCCTTAGGAGTACCGGGCATTCGAGAATTTCCCCAAGGGTATTTTCGTCTCGGTGACATTGATTCAGGGCCCCTGATATTTGGGACCAGCGCCTCTGCCTCAGCGGTGGCGATAGGCACGGCCCTGGCTTTTGGCGACTATGAGCTGGCGAACGTGCTCAGTCGCACCGCACAGGCCTTTGGAATTGAAATGAAAATGGGAGAGGAGTCAACGCACTTATTTGGACTCGTTCCAATTGGTGATGCCTTTCTTACCTGGTCTCATACCGCAGCTCTCGTCACCAAGATCCCGGAGCTACCCCGCACAGCTCCCCCTGACTGGGTGCTTATGACTCACGGCTCCTCTGCTGCGGCCGTGCTTATCTTTATGGGATGGATTCGGCTCCGCAGATGGATCTCGCAGCGCAGAGCTACTTCTCGTATGCCGCCCCGTAAAGCCTAAGCGCAAAGTAACCCTTCACAAGGTCGCGCGTTTTGGAGGAGGCATGACGCACGGCGTTTTCAATCTCCGCCTTTGCCGCGCGCTGCTCAGAACCTGGTGAGGCAAGTCGCATGCGCATGCTGCGCCAAAATCCGGGTGCTGCATTTCTATTCATAATCTGCGCACAACTGCTCCATGCCGTAACAAAGGCTTCGGGATGCTTTTTCGCACAGTCAAGAACGATTCTATCGTAGCGCTTCGCAAACTCTTCAAGAATTTGGCGGCGCTTGGTAGCTGCCTCCGGATCAGTTGATCGCGCAAGCCTCTGCATAAGATTAGCGAGCGCGGAATCTTGGGGGGAAATCTCATCTCCACACATCTTCCACTGCGCAAGAAGGGCGCGATCGGAATGATCGTGAAACTCTCCCTTTTCGGCGAGCGGCTTCTCCTTCGTATCTTCCTCGATGAGACGAAGGAACTCTTCATCCTCCTCGTTCGTTGCTGGACTTAGGTCAAGAAGGCCAGAGTTTTCCTCGATAAGGGGGAGTCCTATTCGAGTACGCGCACTGGGGTCTGTCTCATCGGCACAATCGAGCAGTCCGTTGGTGAGTCCAGTGTCTTCATTCTCATCTCTAAGAAGTTCTTTGCACAAAGAGCCCTCGCCGAGTTCCTCCTCATCAAAATCAAAAATGGAAATGCCGGACTCTTCCTTCGGTTCAGGCTTCTTTGGACTATATTCTTCATCTAATTCGTCCATGGAAAGGAGCGAGGCCGCCCCTTCATCTTCATTTTGCAAGGTCTCCAATAATTTTGCTGACTGCGCGGCCGAAGACTCCAGGAACTTGGTATAGAGCTCCTTTCCACTCTGCGGATTGAACCTGGGAATAAGGCGCCGCACCGCGTCAGCCGGAAAAAGTTCCTGCCCTAAGAATGACCGCGAAGAGAGTAGACGGTCTTTCAGGAGCTCATCGATGTCCCTCGAGTCTACTTTAAGTACTCTCTCGACCTCGAATCTGTTCAGGGTGCTTCGTTGATTTGGCTTCGGCTCATCACGCTCACGCAGTTCGGCGAGACGGCTTGAGAACTCTTCCTCACGAAGGGGAAGTGCGCAGAGAAGGTCTCTTACTTCGTCGAACCGCAGCATGAGGCGGTCGCGATCGCGGTACTCCTGGATGAGGCCTCTCTGCAGAACCTCCAAACTGAAGCGTTCCTCGGACATCCCCAGCGCCGCAGCTGCCTTCTCACTTGAAACAAACATTGGATTCATACTGCTAGGGTTAAAGGCCAAAAGCGCCCGATCGTAAGCGTAATTCACTAAACTAATATTCAATCTTCCTAGCTAGTTAGCGCGCAACCCCCTGCAAGTAGCGTTCAACACTGAGGCAGGGCAGGGGCTTACGCAGATATGGGGAGGATATGAAAAGGACTACCGCTCAAGGACGCCACGTTATCGCTGCCGGAGAGGTTGGCGCGTACACCGTCTGCCCCGAGTCTTGGCGATTACGTACTGTTCAGAAGCTCAAAGGAGAAAGTTCGGTCGAGTCCCGCGAAGGAATTCGCCTCCATGCTGAGTGGGCTAAGAACTACGACGACTCTCTTGAACTTGTTCGGCTCATAAGAATCCTCCTTTGTCTCACGCTTCTTGCTGCTTTGATTTACGTGTGGATGTGACGACCGCGATGGAAACCATCTCTCACTTCATAGCGCGCCTTGTTCAAGATGCGACGAGTGCTGACTCAACAGTTTTGCTCTTTTTTGTGATTAGTATTGCCTGCGTGATTGTGCTTGACGCGGTAACCTTGGCCATCGGTAAGACGAAGCGTGAAACGGGCCTTGAACCAAAGTCAGTGAGCGTAAGTATTGATGGTAGTAAAAACGTTCCCGTGCGCCGCTACCTTTCAGAGAAGCAAGCTTTGGCAGGACGACCTGATGCGCTGATTAGTGAAGATGGATTTATTATCCCGGTCGAGCGAAAGCCACTCGCGCGAAAAGTACGTGATAGATACGTAGCTCAGCTCCTCGTGTATATGCGGCTGGTGGAAGAATTCGAAGGCAAGCGCCCGCCGTATGGCTATCTCATTCTAGGGCAAAGCTGCCGAAAGATTCGCATTGAGAACACGCCGGAGCGTCAAGCGTGGCTACAGAAGATGCTCGATGAAATGCAAGAGATTCTTAATGGCGGGCCCGCGACGGCCACTCCCCAAGAAAAGAAGTGCCAAAAATGCGACGTGAGAGCGCACTGCTCATTCGCATCTTCAACGGGACAAGTCGCAAGCGCTTCATCAAAATCCGCTATTCTTCGGCAACGAGCTAACTAGGGAACCTCTGAAAAAGTCCTCCTTCGTGTTCTTCGCGACCTCGGCGTCCGCGGCGCAGCTTTGGCGGAGCCGGGAACGCCGAGGTCGCGAAGGTGGCAAAGAGGTTTTTCAGAGGCTCCTTAGATTGAGGACTCAACAACAGTGGAAATTATCTGACTAGTCACAAAATGCATTCTCACGGCTGCATACGTACCCTCAATCTGCGACTATTCCAGCACGTACCTATGAAGAACTCTCGCTGCACTGCATTCCTTCTCCTCACCCTCACAGCGACCCTTGTTTTAGGTGGTTGCTCACTCGCGAGTATTGCAAAAAATAAAGAATCAGGAATAGAGAAAATTAACTGTGTTGATTCGGTTGACGAGACTACAAATCTGTATGTCACAAATTTAGGCTGGCACACAGGCATAGTGCTGCCCCGCGAGGTTATGGCGGCGGTGTTTGGAGATCTCTTGCCTGAAACTGCGATGTATCCTTGGACAGAAATAGGATGGGGTGATCGTGATTTCTATATGTCCTCTGGATACTCCTATGTGGCCGGGGCGCAGGCCCTCTTTTTCTCCTCGGGCAGCGCCCTGCATGTGGCCGGCCTAGATAGACCGCCTGAGGAATTCTTCCTGGACGCACAACTTTTTATTATAACGATTAAGCGGGTGGGCTTACGCCAGCTGCTGGATTATATACGCTCCGCGTTAACGGTGGATAAGAACGGGAGCAGCAACCGGCTGGGCGCTAGCCTCTACGGAAAAGGCAGCTTTTATGAGGCTAACGGATCATTTTCCCTATTTCACACCTGCAACTCCTGGACCGCGGCGGGGTTAGTGGAGGCTGGTTGTAAGATCAATCCAAACTTAACGCGCGCTTCGACTCTCACGCGCGAGCTGCGCAAGGTTAATGATAAGACGCAGCAGGGCCATCGGGATCTAGGCTCCCCACCGTTTGCGCGACAACTTGGCGACTAGTGGCTGTTTGACCCACCTTAAAATCAGCAATCCCCTGCCCTCCTTTCCCACTTCTCTTTAACCTTTCCGTCACGGCTACGTTGCCCTTGTCCCCGCCCCGGGCACGTGCCCCCTAACATTTTCTAGTTCCTCGCGATGGCCAGACTCCGCGATTTCAATGACGAGACCCATGGTCGCGGGAGCAACTCGTGGATTCTGCAAACGGGCTGCGACCGCATACTTAAAATTTCTTTTCGGCATCGAATTACGGCTAGGGCTGAGAGGGATCACCTTCCATTCACCCGCTTCAGCCAGCCTACGGGAGTGGATTGGCGAAGAGGCTTCCCAGCTCACCATCACGAAGAAGTATCGCCAAAACGGCAGCTTGGCGCTTGTCGAACTCAACGTTATGCGTCCACCCGCCCCACCCTTCGAGCGTGTGCGCGTATTCATGGACTAGTGTCTCAAGTACGCACTCCATGTCGAGACCGGCTTGCTCTCCGTCTTCACTTGCTCCTTTTAAGAAATGACCGATGCGTCCCACATTCCATGCGATACTCCCTCCTGGCCACCGAGATGCATGCGCAAGTGTCTGCCTATCACTCCAATAGAAATGGCAGGGAGTCGCCCTTTCTGCTCCCCAGAAATGTGCATCGAGTAATTCTAAGACCCTACTCGAAACGCGCTCGAGCGCCGCGATACTCGTAAAGTATTTTTTTAGCGTCTCCTCAAGAGGTGGGTGGGCGATACTCGGCAGCTCCTCAAAGCAGACGTCTTGAGACGTGAATTCTCCCGCTCGAGCCAAGCTGCTAAAGCCTCCCCCGCTACCACCATGGCGCATTTCTTGCTCCTCGATAAGCCGAGCTATCACTCTTGGAATGAGGCGCCGCTCTTCGCTTGAGGAAAAGGGAAACTCAGCACTTTGATAGCGTGCCTTGAGCTGCTCAAGGGAAAGGCACTCATTCTGAATACGCACGAACGGAAGACTCACCAGCAGCTGAATCAACTTTTCAGTATCCTGATAATACGTAACATCCTGTGGACCCTCGCCGGCGCCAAGCGCTTCGACGTCTTGCTTTACCCGCTCGTCAACGGCGTAGTGGTGCTTCTTAATAAAGTAGTCGTACGGCAATGAGGGAAAGGGGAAATCACTGGTTTCCCCCGCGCTCAGTCGCTGGGAAAGCCCTTCGAGGTATGCTCCGGTGAGCGCGCGCCGCACGGCCGGCTCAACCATCGGCTTGATACGCTCATAGGAAGCAATGTCACGCCGTGAACGCGTGAGTTCAATGCTTGGCGGCAAATCCACTACAATGCCTCCCCATTTTTTTAGCGCAGCATGCATAAAGGAAGGCAGACCAAAATCGGGGAGCACCTTCAAAAACAATCCGTTATGGGTCAACGCACCGTTTTGATTTCGATACACTTGGACCTCTCCAAGATCTCCCGCTTCTTCAGTCCAGAGTTTGGGATTGGGGTGATTGCAGCTGTCGCCCTGAAGTCTAATTACTGCCTTTGTGGCGTCTAATCCTCCCACAAGATTCAGGAACGAGGCACGAATATGGGCCGCTTCTACGCGCGGAATTGTGCTTTCCTGCTCCCGCACAATCACGGTTCCGCGAAATGACTCGGCGGTTTGAGCCAAAGTAATTTTCAGGTCAACAACGAGAGCATCCTCGATAACAGGCTCGATGCGCAGGTACCATGTCTTCCCCGAGCCGTCTCCGGTTTTTACAAGCACTTCCTTTGCGCCAAGGAATAACGTGTAAAGTCCCTGTCCATAGAAACCAATAAAACCGCCCCCCACCTTCGAAGAGTCCCCTGGAATAAGAAAATAGTTGAGTAACTCCCTTACATTCATCCCCACAGGGTCCTGGAATTCAAAGAACAAACTCCCCGGCTCATGCACGAAGACCTTTGCATCTATCACTCGTTCGCTGTCCGGCATGCCCGCAGACTTAAGCGCGTCGACACTATTTTGCACGAGCTCACGAATATAGAGGTCAGGGGCATCAAGAGTCTGAAAGTGAATAGCATGAGTAATTTCCCTTTGAACGTAGCTCGTATTGCTCCCTTCAACGCCTGCGTGCACAAACTGGGAAAGCTCCTCGGGACTCCCATCAAAGGAGCGAGCAACTCCCTCGCGCAGTCGCTTCCATTGAACAATCTCTGAGAGCCGGAGCGGCACACCCTCCCCTTCCGGGAACGTAATGGGAGACTGACCATCATAGGCAAGTTCGTCCCCACTTCGAGTGAGATAGAGAACCAGTGCTCGCAACTCGCGGGGAACCTCTTGCTCGGGAACCTGAGTCGCATGCCTAATTATGGTTGCGTACGTAGCCTGCACACCATTGGTGAGCTGAGCGACTCTCTCGGTGAGGCTACTCGCCCATCCAGAACTCTGCTCAAACGAAACATCTGCCATCTTCTCGAGATAAAAATCGACGATTTTGTTTCCAACCGCAGCGCGCCTCTTCTCATCACTGGGGAGGGCCTCATTAAGGACTCGTAAGAGGTGCATTTGCCGAGCGGGGTCGAGGTGCTGAAAGCGAGCGAGGACCGCCGTCATATCTCGTTCTCTTAACGAAGGGTGAACGTAAGGAAATTCGTAAAAAGCCTGAAGAAGTGCCTTGAAGTGGGAAGTTGGCAGTACGCTATTCTCGAGCGATCGCACCAGCAGGCGCTCAAGAAGTTCGCGATCAAGTCTGGGCCGACTTCGAAGGAATTCACCAATGTCCCTCGCCTGGTCCTTTGAAAGAGGATGTTCTAACCACTTTGCCGAATCCACCCAGGATTTTTCCTCATAGACCAGAGCTCCGCCGTAGTCCCTTGAAGCTTCAAGGATCGGGGGCCTGGTACTCTTTACCCGCTTCTCAAGCAGCCGCTCGTCTCCTGCTTTCTCATACCTCGTAAGCTTCTGAAGCTCTCTTGGGAGTCTTGACGCCAAATATCTCCTCGTGTTCCTCAAGCTTGCGGATGAGGAAGCAAGCTCTGCATTATTAACCAAATCGACATCGCCTTGATCGGCCACTTCCTGAAAATCTTTAAACTGCCCCTGTCGATCAAATCGTGCCAAGCCTATTTTGTGGTCCGCACTTTGAGCCCACGCAATCCATCCGTCACCCTGAGAGTCAGGAATGAACTCGCCCACCACATCTACACCAAGCATTTGGAAGTTTAGAAGTTGTTCCTTCACAAGTGCCGCCGCACGTTCATCGTCGCGTATGCTTCGTGTTCCGACTTCTAGATGCATGCTCTTCCCACAGCACGAACAGGAACTCATGCTGACGTAACGCGCACGAAGGGCTAGGGGAGTTCGCTCGTCTGTCGTATCAAATCGAACCTCTGTTCCATTGGCAGTAACGTAACCCACCAAGATAAGGTGTCGGTGGGCCCCGAGGACCCAGGAATATATGCCGATGATGGGGGTCTTCCCCTCCACGGCACCTTCCACATTGAAGGGAAAACAGCGCGCGAGGTGAGTTCGCTCTAACTCTGGGACATTAGTTTTATTAGAGCACAGGACAGCAGGCGGCCACTGGTTCGGGCGATACCGCCAAACGACTTCACCTTGGATACTTACTACCTGGTAGGATTCGGAGGCATCCCCCTCCGAATCGTTCAATGAATAGCGCTTACGAGCTGAATGCTGAAGCGCAAGAACCTGCCCTGAAATCGTTCGGACGAGATTACAAGTCTGAACCCCCTCCCCAGAAGGAGCCTCCCGCCCGTCAATGAGCACACGGCCTCCCTCCAGCTTTATCTCCTGACCCTTGGCATCATGAAAGGGGCCTCGAATAGGCAACGCATCGCCAAAGGCAACCTCCGAGTAACGTTGACCTTCGCGAGAAGGGCGAGAAAACTCACTCGCCTCAAACCCGAATCTCAGGGTTCCCCAAGGGGCAAGATCGGGCAGTTTAAGTTCAGCGCCACCTTCCGAAACAAGCCTCCCGTCGCGATATATTGTGCACCCGTTACCTCGAAAAAGTACGTATCCGTCGTGCGAGATCTCCACAGTCGTGCCGTCTTCTCGAATGAACCTTTTGTTATCGTTGCGCTCGTGGAGATAATAGAGGTCTCCTCCCACTCGCACAGGCTCAAGCTCGCTATAGCTGATGGCTCGCAAATGGGCGGGAAGATGAGCGCCCCTTCTCTCGAAACTTGAAAAAATTGCTGGCCTTAGAACTTCAAACGTACGCCACAAATCTGAATCGGCGCTGAAGGCGTCAATGGTGGCACTCAGAACTTTAATTGCCGGCAATCTTTGTGGCGGCTCGCAGTCCAAGATTATTTTTCGCAAAATGCTCCAGCCCTCGAAGCATGCGCCGATAGGAAGGCGAGCTAATACCGCCGTGGTAAAAAGATTGACTGAATTTCGGTCTATCCGACAGAGCGTTTCGAGCTCCCTCTCGGCAAGTGCGATACTGGAAAACCCAAATTCTGCGAATCGCACGCGTATAAGTTCATGCGGATCGGTGATGGTGCGCGCCTCTGCGACGCTCGTGGGGGCCGCCCCTCCTGAATACAGAAACGCTCCGTGATCTCCTTGCGAGAGTCTCATGAGCTGCGCGATCTGCGGCTCTCGGCCTGCGATTTCGATGCGCTCGTCGAGGATGGTCCAACCCCTTGAGCAAATGAGCGCTGTTTTAGCCCCCTCTCGAAACTGCGCCCGCACGAGGGACTCCCCAACCGAACTTCGGTAGCTTTCCACTTCTGTTAATCCAGAGATAAGCCGCAAATCCATTTGCAGAAGCTCTGGGTTTAGAAATGCCCTTGGGCCCCTGCCCTGCTGCAGATCGAAGAACTCCTCCTGATTCGGAAGCAACTCGAATCCACGATATGCCCGCGCAGCACTTGCCCTCATATAAGTTACAAGGTTGTCCTCGGCATTCGAAAGAGTTGAGCGGCCCTGGAGCTTCTGGCAGAGGATGAAGAGCGAATTGAAAAGTGCGTCCCGCTCTAACGAGGGAGCCCTTTCGCTTGCCTTGTCGATAAGAGAGCGCATGGCTTTAATCGTTTGTGCATCAACCGCGACCGCATCACGCTGCTCTGCGAGAACGGTAGAGGGGGGAAGATCCACCACCAGAGTCGTCAATCCTACACACGAGCTGCAACGAATACGCTCGATCACTATTCCACCAACCATCAGCACAAGTGTAAGGGGCTGAGTCACGCGAAGGTCGCCAGCTTCCCAGAGGGCTTCGCACGACGACGCTTCCACGCTCCTTAACTCGCGCAGTGATGGCTTCCCGCTCACCTTAGGCACAAGAAGCCGCTCAAACACTGACTGGGCCGACATCCCGGTGCCGGCATCTTCTACGCGGAGTAACCCATCTTGCAGCGTCAGTTGGACGCGAGGAAGTTCACCAGAAGTTCCATTCCCAGTAGCGCCTGTGGGGCGCCAAGGAGTACGCCTGGCACCATTCACTACAAGCTGCGCATCCTGATTGTAGGCGAGCGCCTCTCCTAGCAATGAAGTGGCATCACGCTCCGAGAAGTGCTTGGCCCTTAGCTCAACAGTCGTTCCATGCGCGCGAAAGTTCTGGTCCTGCGTGATTTTACACTCGAGGATACCTGCGCGCATTCTGAACTCGATAGCGGTGGCCTCTTGGTCTTCAAGCGTTCGTGTCGTCACGAGTACGCGGTCACCTTCGGCCTGAAGATGATTTAGAATCTGATAGAACCCCACGCCGAAGCGCCCAATGGGAGTCCTACCCGTGCTAGAGGCGTCAATTGCATTACTAACGAGCTCTACTACCGCCCGGTAGAATAGTGAGGATTGGTGCCGGATATCTGTTTCAATACGGGCGGGATACACGTCATGTTCATGCTCAAGTAAACGTTCTATCGCCGAGAAATCGATTCCGGCTCGAACCTGGTGCACGAAGGCATCGCGTCTCGCCTCTGCCCGCTCCGTACTCATTAGAGTGCGAGCATAAGCAACGACCGCTCTTACGTCGCACCAGGTTTCAAGTTCCAATCGACGCCGGAGGTGAGCCCAGGTTAGATTCTCCTCTCTCAAAGGCTTTAATGCTTCCCGCAAATGCGCAACTACCTCGTCCTTTTCGGATGGCGGAAGCGTGCGAAACTGCTCTCTGCTAAGCCCATCTCGCTCCAGCAAGGCTTCTACAAAAGCAGCTCCATTGCTGCGAAACTCAAGGCTCTTACTGCGAGCGACGCGACTATGAGTTCTGGGAAGCACCTTTGATCCTGACATTCACCCCTCCAACAACTAGAAGTGCTGACATCTCTATTGGCCTGATTCCTTAACGGCGCGCTGAAACGCGTCAGTTGCCCGAACGTGATCGCCCCTTCCGAAGTCTCCCGACTCTCGGCTTACCAACAAACTCCCATCGCGAAGCACGTCTACGTATCCGCCACCTGGACAGACAGCACGCTCCCCAGAGGCAGCGCACACGCGTGCTAGAATCTCACGGTGGTACTCGGTCCAACGCATTGGAGCCGCGACGATATAAGTGTGTGTGGGGGTTTTCGCGAAAATGTACTTGTGATCGTCCTGTCCTGAGGCGTCATGGATGAACACCACGGTCTCGCCGGCGCGATAGCTGCTATACACCTGAAAGCGGCCGATTGAAGACACGCGTTCACCCTGGAGCGCAGCAACAAAAGCCCTCTCCATTGAGGACTGAGCCATACCTGCCCCTCCAAGCAGTCGCGGGAGAGAGCTCAGTGCGTCATCGGGAGTAATAGTCTTAGTGGTTGGTGTACCTAACGCTGCGGCGATCATAAAGCACTCCTTCTTTTAGATAGTTTGATAAGAGCCGCGACTGTCTCGCTAGCGACTCATCAACGTTGCTCTATTCGAAGTTGTGCCAATATTACTCTAATGTGTAACATAATATTTCTATATATCTGTAACTATTGATTATTTGCACCCTTGCGTCCGCTACAGTTTCGCTCTAAAATTGATATACTGTTCGACTATGATTTTAAATGTCAGATAGCCGCCAAACTCTCATCGCAATCCTCCGAACACAGCTCATTAGTGTTCAGCAACAGAATCGTTTCATCGCTCGTGCATACGAAACTTCGCTCTCGCTGTCCGAGTCGCACGTGCTTGTGGAATTGGATGCCGCGCCGTCGGCGAGTCCCGCAGATCTTTCACGTGCCCTAGGAATCAGCAGAACCGCGGTGTCACGAATTGTCTCCGGGCTTACACGCAAGATGCTGGTCAAAGTAAACACGAGGGCCGAGGACCGACGAAGCGTCAGTCTCTCGATAACAAGCGCAGGGAAACGCATACTTGCTACGATGGATAAGAATGCGAACACCCTAATGGAAGGCCTTGCCGCGCGCCTATCGGACTCCGAGGGGCGGCGATTCTGCGCACTCTTTGAGAGGATGAATGACGGGTACCACGCTCCGCCCGCAGCGGCACGTCCGCACGATCATCCTCTATTGCAACAGGGACGCAGGCAGACTCGCGGCATGAAGTTCCTCGGGAAGGACGCGTTCGGAGCGGGGACACTCTCGGTTTTCGATTGGCACATTTTGCTTAAACTCAGCCATTCCTCGGGAGGTCTTAACCCATCGGAACTTGCTCGTTTTTTCACCGCTCCAACTAATACGATGTCTTCCGCCTTGCTTCGGCTCGAGCGACAGAAGCTTATTAAGCGACAAAAAGTGATGACGGATGGTCGACTCTCACTGGTGACTCTCGCCGACGCAGGATTTGAAGCACTCCAGCACATCGAAGACGTGGTAACAAAACTCCTTACGGAGTCCCTTTCAGACTTTAGCAATGAGGAGCTTGCTGATTTTGTGGCACTCTTCGTGCGCTTTGCGGGAAGCGCGGCCGAGTCTGAAGTCGTCCTACAACCAAGGCTTACGATGCGAACTCTCGAGGACGAAGAAGAGCGTCTCGATGCGCGCGCATTTCTTGTCGAGCAGCTCGTTCGCACCGGTCATGCTCGGTCCGTACGAGAGCGGGTTATTGCGAAAGATTCCTTCACGTGGACGCTAATGGCAGATGGTGAAGTCAAGGGTGTTTGTGAGTTCGGAGAGATTGGAGCTAAGGCATATCTACTTCATTTTACTCTCTCTCAACCTCTTCAAAACTCCACGGCAGAAGAAACTTTTCTAAGGGCGGGGCTTGCACGATTTCTTGACAAGAGCAGCGCGCGAGAAGTGGTGGTAAGCGATATTCATATGGATAGTACGCTATTGACGCGTCTTAAGGCAGAGACCAGAAACGGCGAAACAATCTTAAGCCGCATTGCAATCTAAAGTGCGGCGATGCGCTCACGCAGCGCGCCGGCATCGCGCTCAAGAGCGCTCCGATGAATGAGTGCAACCCCAAGCTCGTCAAGCAGTACGGACCATTCTTTTCCCAAATCGCCGGGCGTATTTATAAGTCTGCTTAGTGTGGCCTCGATAGTGCGCACGCTCTCGGGGCGCAGCATAAGCTCCTCTTGGCTAAGCGAGCTTGCGAACTGAGCCAATCCCTCGGAGCGCTCCACGGTGCCCGACTCCATTGCATCGACGAGATCCCAAACCTCAAGTCTCTTCTCGATGAGGTCAAGAAGCCTTGCAGCACGCTCTTGAATGACTCCTTTGTTCTCCGCTTCTTCCCTGCCCTCTAGCTCACCAAAAAATAGCTCCCACGCACGCTTCACAGCATCGGTTCTCGCCTCAGCGTTTCGCCCAGGCCGCCCCTGATCGAGCATATGTGCGAGGTCAAAGTACATCGAGAGGAATCGCATTCCATCAACCATTTCGTCAGCACTCGAACTGGTCCTGAACCCAGCGGTGGCCATGTGTGGAACGAGGGCCTTGAGATTACGGGGGTGAACTCGCATTGCGATGATATCAGCATCACTTCGCATCTGGTGCAGTAGGAGCGCATTGGTAAGTTTTGAATACAGCAGCGGGTCAATCTCTTTTGAGCGGGGATCTACCGCTATCGCGATGCACAGGGCGGCATTTCCATGCTTGCCGTACCGCGCCGACATCTGAGGCTTTATAGTTTCCGCATCCACTGGGTTGGCATAAAGCATGAACCCAAGAATCTCACCGGCTCGGTCTCGATAAGCGACAAGTGCGGTGCCCTTGCGCATAAAATCAGCAAAACGCGCTGGACTCATATCGCCGTACATCATCCCATGCAGACTCCCCGCGGGACCTTCGATGTCATTTCGTGCCATCTCCATAAGTTGTGAGACCCGCAAGAGATCCCGTCCATTCAAGCTCTCGTCGTAGGTTATATTCGAGTATCCTGCAGGCCCCGGAAGATGGAGCAGCAGTTCCCCTAGCCTCGCGTCAACACCATCAAGCGCTTCCCTCACTCTAAGCCAGGCTGGGGTCTTCTTGTTCTCAAGATGAGGGCTGATATAGCTCTTCAGTTCCTCACGAAGCGCAGCGAGCGATCCCGTTGTTGCCGGGAGCGCGCTAGAAGCACCCACCTCAATGTCCACTGCAAGACAGGCGCTCTTTAATTCCTCAATGTCGCTGGCAAGGCTCTTGAGAGTTCGAGCAAGTCCCGTGAAGACAGAAGACGAGAGATTGGCGTCGGATCGATCAAAGCGATCTACGGCCTGATTCGAGATCTCAATTTGCGCTCGCGCCGCTTCACACTGCACAGACTCGCTCCACGTCTGGACAAACCGCATGAACGCGTTTCGTGAGTATAGGGGAGACTCCTTTCGACCTACCGACTGATCGCGCGCAAATGCGGCACTAAGGCCAAGTTCTTCAAGCGCGCTGCCTATCTTCTGAGAAGAATTCTCTACAATGCGAACTTGGGGAAAGGCACCGGGGTCCCGCGAGCGTGCCGCCGCCACTTCGCTAATCAAGCCGTCGGCTGTGTCGCCACCGCCCGTCACTGCAACGATTGACCATCCTTTCTCAAGCCACGTCTGCAGTTCAGCTTGAGCATGCTCAGACTCTCCCGACAGGATCAGGACCGGTTTACAAAGATACTGCTCGAGGGTCTCTCCAAGTTTCTCTATCTGCCACGCTTCGTGCTCATACACACGCTCGCGCGAGGTGAGGCCATCCTGTTCAATAAAATCATCAAGACCAAGCGCCTGAACCTCTAAGCGTTTCGCCTGCTCATGGGGTTTCCCGCGCCTTTCTGCCTGCTCGTATTCTACTAATTCGTGGGCGAGTGCCTGTAAATCCGGAGGCAATGTTTCCTTTGCATGAGCCCTCTGCGCCGAGAGTGCGGCTGCATCAGACGTAAAGCTTAGGAATCCGTCGAAGGACTGAATGAAGCTAGGCTCAACGGGACCGTCGAACTCAAGGTGCTGCCGTCCCGTGACCCGAACAAAGATAGGAAGCCGTGCATTGGTTACTAGGGAGCAGAGGCGTTCAAGTCCTCCGGGCGCCGGTCCCGCTTCAAGTGTGCGTTCACCGTCTAAGCTGCCTTCATGAGGCGCAAGTTTCGAGCCGAGCAGTCTGAGCGCGTCATCTACTTGCAGAAATTGGCGCCGAATAGGATGTGGACGCAACCCAGGATTATTGTGCGCAATTATGTGGCGCTGCGCACAGTCTGCTGGAGCTGCGCTCTCAAGCATCATCGGCTCATTGCCCTGCCACCACAGGATCTTTGACGTACCGTCGGAGCTCTGGGTGAGTACCTCACCGCGCCAAAGGTGAGTTCCCTCATGAAGCTTGGAGAGCCGCTGTCCACTCTCTACGGGCTCAGACAGTTCTGTTTCGCCATCCCCGCGCCAAACGGCTGCGCTTCTTTCCCATGACTGGACATCATTGTTCCTTGCCAAGTGAAGCCACGCCACACCCCCGCGTCGCACGGTTTCAATTTGTTCTAACGCGAACCTCTCTGTGGTGAGAACCACATCGTCAGCAGCTTGTATGCTCAAAAGTTTAGCTTCGAATAAGCCCTTCTCCGGGGAACACTTCCCCGGTTGCAAGAAAATGAGATGGTCTACCCCGCCAATGGTAAGAATGTCTCCTTGCTGTGGCACGTAAGAAACACTGGGCTCAAAGGACCTGGCGTTTCTTGAGACAACCATTTCTGTAGCTGCAAGCAGATGATCAGCAACCTGCTGAACTCTGCGACACGCAGCTCCTCCTTGCCGTGATTCGAGTATGCGAGTGGCGTTTGTGATGGACTGATGCAGTTCCTTAACGGCGGCGTAGAAACTTTCAGATTCTCTTTCTTGATGATTACATTGTTCCTCAGAGCATTGGCGAGATCCCGGAGCGTTCCCACAAATCGGCGCAAGGGAGTTCTCTACTTGCCACATGCCATACACCATGGCACTCGACATATCTTGTAGTGCGCCCAGCAATCGTTCGCGCCCAGAAAAACTGGGGACGGAGCTCAAGGCATCATTGATTAATTGTGAAGCTTGGTTTGAAAGGTCGGCGAAGTATTCGACTCCCCGCTCCTCTAAGGAGTCAAACCACAACTCAGGCCGTTTGAAGATCTCAATGGGCCATTCCTTCCGGTCGCGAGCGGGAGCGCTGCAGGCATTCAGAAGGAACTGTGTCTCCGTTGAGATAGGCCTTGCACCCTGAATCGCAGCAAGGAGGAACTCTGGATCGCCTCCGTGCATTACGATCCCACGCGAGCTCACTATCATGTGCTCGTCTGAAGTGCCCTTGCTTCCAAGACTCGTCCGAAGTTCCACCGAGATACCGCACACCAACTCCGTGAGTCGAATGAAGCTACGCTCTGACGCCTGAAGACAGACCTCTCCGTTACGGCCTATTGCTTTCTCGGCGCAGGCAAACAAGTCCGCCGAGGGCGCGGAACGAGATGGTGAAGTATGAGTAGAGCTCTCAGCAATTTTCGTAGGCATAACAATACGATATGTCGATTGTTATGAGAGAATTCGAAGCTGCTAGGGCATAGCGAGAATTCCTCAGCTCCAAGAGCGCGAAACGTCAGTATTTGCCTATAATTCGAGCCCTCTCACCACTCGCCGGCCTCGCCGGGATAAGTGGATTCCGAAGAACGGTGCTACTTGTATTTCGGAGAAGCTTACATTTTTAACACTTTGTACAGAGAGCACGGCCCGCAGTTCATGAATCCGGCCTGCCCGAACGCATCAAACTCACCGAGATTCAGGTAGACCATCGGCAATAGTTTGTTATTGCTCACTGGGAGTCCGAATGAGCGAGCTCCTCTAACCTTTTATATCTCACGGGATCCCTTCGGGTCCGTGAGATTACCGTTGAAAATTGGCCATCCGGGCCAATTTTCAACATCGCCCCCTCTCCGTTCGCCACGACAGAGTGTCGAACTGCGAGGAGGCTCCAAATCGCTCCCTTCGGTCGCGATTTGCTAACGCCATCCGGGCGTTAGCTAGCCGTCATTGCTCACAGCCCGTCGGGGCTGTGAGCAATGACGGCTAAGAAAGCGCTGCACCAAATTACGAATCCGCGCGCGCACTAAATGCTTAGGCGGAAACAAGCCCAAAGATCTGCCGGGTTTCCTGAGCCTAACTTGCTCAAGACTCTTCGTGGCTTAGTACAACGCTGGCAAAGGCTAACCGCTCAAAACCTTCTTCGGGAAAAATAAACTATGGTAACCTCCTGAATCTAAGCCTTAAAGTAGTTCTCAAGGAGAAAGGCCTAGGTGTCGTTACTACAGGAGGGTGAATGACCTATGGTTAATCCTGAGAACTTCCACGCGCGATATGAGAGCCGCATCCTTATCGTAGACGACGACCCGGATTGCCGTCTCTTGATCACCACCCTTATTGAAAGGTTCGGTGGCGAGGCAACTGCGGTTTCTGATAGCTCCTTTGCCCTAGAAGCGTACAGAACTCATTCAGTCGAGCGGCCCTTTGACCTCATCCTGCTCGATATTCGCATGCCTCTTCTGAATGGAAACCATTTAGCGGCCCAAGTGAGGGCGAATGGTTACCAAGGGATGCTCGCTGCGCTAACCGCCACCGAAGGTGGGCAGGAACAGAATGAAAAGAATGTTTTCGATCACTACGTGCTGAAGCAGCACCTCTCTGCCGAGTCCCTCAAAGCACTGTTGAGGAAGGCTGGAAAGAACAAGGCCTACTCGCAAAAGCCCGGTTAAAGGAGACTTCATGAGCGTCCAAGCCCCCCCCATTCCACTCGATGAGGCGAAGCGTCTCGAAGCGCTCTCCCGCTACAAAGTGCTCGACACTCTCCCGGAGAGCGCTTTTCAGGAACTTGTGGAGCTCGCTTCGAAAATCTGCGATGCCCCCATTTCCCTCATTTCGCTGGTTGAGAGGGATCGACAGTGGTTCAAAGCTAGGGTCGGTCTCGCTGCTACGCAGACATCACGCCAAGTATCATTCTGCGCCCATGCAGTTATGGGGACGGAAACTTTCGTGGTCCCGGATGCGACTCAGGACCCACGGTTCTCAACAAATCCTCTAGTACTCGGCGACCCCTCGATTAGGCTCTATGCCGGGGCTCCGCTCGTAACACCGGACGGATACAGAATTGGAACTCTCTGCGTTATCGATAACAAGCCCAGGAGGTTGAGCGACCATCAGCTAAACTCTCTTCGAATTCTCGCGAATCAAGTAATTAGCCAACTTGAGCTGCGACTCAATATAGAGCAGCAGGCAGAAACGTACCGGGCACTCCAGACCACTGAGGCCCGTTACCGCGCGTTGAGCGACGCGTCTCCCCTTGGAATTTTTGGTACTGACTCTGATGGTAACTGCCACTACGTGAACCCAAGATACTCGGAGCTCTCTGGGCTATCGAACGAAGAGTGCCTTGGAACCGGATGGCTCCGGAGCATTCATCCCGAGGACCGGGAGCGCGTAAATCAGGAATGGTATACGGCTGCAAGAAACGATCAAGAGTATTCGAGCATCCATCGATTTCTACAGCCGGATGGGACAATCCATTGGGCACGCGTCCGAGCAGCGGCGATTCGAGAGCCTGGAAGACTACTCGGATACGTTGGTACGACAGAGAACGTAACTCGGTGGAAGGAGTCTGAGGAGTCGCGCAGAGCGAGCGAAGCGCGCCTTAGACTCGCCACTGCGTCAGGACAGGTGGGGATCTGGGAATGGGACGTTTCGACGAATACGCTCTCATGGGACGACTCCATGCTCGTCATCTATGGTGTTGAACGCCATGATTTCTCAAATGCCTACGAGACATGGTCCGGTGCAGTCTTTCAGGAAGACCGCAGCGAAGCGGAAAAATTGCTGCAAGCAGCCCTTGGAGGAGAGGGCGAATTCAGCACCATCTTTCGAATCAAGAGGCCCAACGGGGAGATTCGATTTATCCAAGCGGCAGGTGCGGTAGAGCGTTCGTCCACTGGGGCCGCGCTCCGAATGATCGGCTCGAACGTAGATATCACCGCTCTAAAAATGGCTGAGCAGGAAGCGCTCCTTGCAAGCCAGGCGCGCGCCCAGTTCTTGTCCAACATGAGTCATGAAATTAGAACTCCTCTGACTGCCATCATAGGATTCGCTGAGGCTGCGGCGGAGGATTCCATAGCGACAATCGATCGCACTGAGATGCTCAGCACCATCTCGCGCAATGGAAAGCATCTACTCTCGGTAATTAATGACATACTCGACCTTTCAAAGATTGACGCGGGCGCTCTGCACGTCGAGCAGGCACCGATATCACCTGTCACCCTCATTGATGAGGTCCGTGAGTTAATGATTCCGCGAGTCTCTGAGAAAGCGCTCTCACTAATCGTGAACTATGAGTGGCCACTCCCAGAAGTGGTAGTAAGTGATGGTTTAAAGTTTAAGCAGGTGCTTTTGAATTTAATCGGGAATGCAGTCAAGTTCACTGATCAAGGATGGGTCCAGGTACATGTGTCATGTGCAACCGAAGCGCAGAGGATGACCATTAGAGTAGAAGACTCCGGGGTAGGGCTCACACCGGAGCAATCCGCGCGGCTCTTTAAGCCTTTTGCGCAAGCTGACGCAAGTACCAGTCGTCAATACGGTGGTAGCGGGCTTGGCTTAGTCATCTCGAAACAGCTCGTTGAGCTACTCGGAGGATCTCTTTCGATGGAGAGTCAGTTAGGAAAGGGAACTACCGTCACCTTCTCGCTTGCTACTGGACCACTCTCCGATGTGAAGCAGTTATTCGCCATTCCTCAGAAGGAGTCTGCTCACACGGAGGTTTCAAACTCTGAAGCCTTACTAGAAGGTCGAATTCTAGTCGCTGAAGATGCTTTGGATAATCAAAAATTACTTGCCTTTGCACTTCGAAAAACTGGCATTGAAATGAAGGTGGTAAATAACGGACAGGAAGCAGTCGAGGCGGCGCTTTCTGAAGAGTTTGATATGTTGCTCTTGGACATGCAGATGCCAATTATGGATGGCTATACCGCCGCTCGCGAACTTCGGCAGAGAGGGCTCAAGATACCAATCGTCGCATTCACCGCGAATTCCATGAAGCACGATGTGCTCAAATGCGTTGAAGCGGGGTGTACCACGCATCTGCCAAAGCCATTTTCAAAAGAACAGTTACTCAAAGTACTCAAGACTCAGCTCGCTGCATCAGAGAGAATACGACCTAAGGCCGTGCCACTTATAAGCGCTATGTTCGAGGAGGATCGTGAACGCCTTGCGATACTTGTCGACTTCATCGAAGGCATGCGTTTGCGGCTTGAGGAGCTCGGCACTGCCATCACGAATGGTAATTTTGCACGACTCACCGACGGCGCGCACCGGCTTTATAGAAGTGCTGGAATGTTTGGGTATCCTCGGCTTGCAACGCTCGCGGGTGACCTTGAGTCGGCGGCCGAACGGCACTCCATAGTCCGTTGCCAGGAGCTTCTTGTAGAAATTCGCCAGCTAAATCTTGAGATTCTACAAGGCATGCTCGTTATGAAAGAGTGCTCCTCGACATCTGAATTACCCAAATCATAAAAGGGCGCCCCTCTAACCTTTATATCTCACGGGATCCCTTCGGGTCCGGGAGATTACCGTTAAAAATCGGCCATCCGGGCCGATTTTCAACATCGCCCCCTCTCCGTTCGCCACGACAGAGTGTCGAACGGAGAGGGGGCTCCGTCGCGTCCCTACGCGCCAAAAGCGCGATGCTCCCGATGGTCGCGATTTGCTAACGCCATCCCGTCTCCGCGCTGATCGCGCTACGCCGCGGCCCGCAGACGAGGCGCGACGTAGCCGATAGGTGAACGCGGCCGGGCGTTAGCGAGGAGTGTGTCCCGTAGGAACATAAATCTTCATTTTGGACACAATCCGTAGGTGGGCTGTCCCGCTACCACCACAACATGTAGTGGTC
>JBIKWF010000065.1:0-23950 GCA_044356455.1 Bdellovibrionota bacterium
GTCCCTATCCTGGAGCGCACGCGTCATTCCAGAAACTACGGGATTCACGAACTCAAGGTGTGACGGATTAGGAGCAAGAGTAATGCGAATGTCACCGCTTGCCGTAGTTAAGGTCGAACAAATTCCCTGATGATACTTTACGTCGCCGGCTCCAATAACGGTTGCCATGCTCGTATCTTCAAACTCTGCAAAGATTTGCTGCAAAGGCTTATCTGCAATGTTCGCGAGCACGTTAAGACGCCCGCGGTGCGCCATCCCAATTACGACATCCGAAATGCCGGACTTGGCCGCATCTTGGATAAGCACTTCAAGCATCGGGATTAAGGTGTCGCCGCCCTGCAAAGAAAAGCGTTTGGCGCCTACGTAGCGCTTATGAAGCTCGGCTTCCATCGCGTCTGCTTCGTGCAGCTTTCTAAAGAACTGCTTGCGCTCCTCCGCAGTAAACCAATCTCTGCGAGGGAAATCTTTCTCTGCGCGCTGCTGGAGCCATTCACGCTCTTGAAGGGAGGGCACATGACCGTATTCAAAACCAACGGAATCACAATAGACGGCCTGGAGCTGCTCAAGCAGCTGCCCAAGCGGCATAAGGTGCCGCCCCTTAAATCCTGCGCACTGAACTTCTTGGCTGTGCTCGGACTCGCCAATCCCAAGAAAGGCTGGATCAAGGTCCGCAGAACCTGGCAGAGCAACAACTCCTTTGGTTAAAGGGTTTACCTTCGCGCGAAGATGACCACGTTCGCGATAGGCGGCGACAAGTCTTGTCGCACGCTCCTGAAGCGCAAGCATTGAATCCAAGTCACGCTGACCGTGATCTCGAATCTTCGCGGCTGATACCTTGACCACGCTTGGCTCTGCTACGGAAGAGCCGGTAGCAGAAGCAATCGCTGCGGAATTCGAAGACAATACGGGGGAACCCGCCGAGGAACTGGTAAGCTGAGCACTCGCGCCATTTAGCTGAGAGAAATAAGCAGCCCAGGTATCACCCACCAAACTGGGATCCGCCAAGAAAAGGCGATACAGCTCCTCTACATAGCCCGCGTTTTGACCAAATTGACCGAACATTTCAGATCCTGCTGAGGAGACGCTCATATATCCCATAGTGAAACAAAACTTAAGGCCTCGAGAGTACCGATCTCCCCTAAAAACTGCAAGATTCCTGAGGGGTTAGAGCCGTCTGCCGCCCGTTAATTTAGTCCAGAATCAATCTACCGTGTCTGACCGCGTAAGCACTCTCTCCCCTTAAAAATTCTTCAACCCTATGATTGGATTTAGGAATTGGGAAACCGGTCTTAGGCTTTCTTAAGGGATAGTCGGCTCCGAGTGAGAGGAACTTACCATTTGGTCCCCCTTTAGCATGCGCCGCCCACCTATGCTCACGAACCGTACGTTAAGGAGGCCACGACGATAGAAGTCAGATTCTCAGCCTGCGCCAAAGAACCTCGGGCATTTCGCCTGATAGCGGCCTGAAGCTCAAGCGCTACCTGATCGGCATCCGTCTCGGTCGTAATCTGATTTGAGAGATCGAGAAAGGCAAATCCGGCTGCCCGCACGAGGTCGAGATTTTCTCCAATAAAGTCTGTTACCTTATCGAGTGTTTCAATGTTTTCCGTAATCTGCTCTCTGAGCTTCTTCAAATCCTGCAAAGCCCTAAAGGCATCGGGGCGGGTACTCAGGTCCCAATCAAGGATCTTTCCAGGTTCCGTCGAGGAGAGTCCTGTTCTTCTTCCGGGGAGCGACTGCGCGTTAAAGGCGAGCCGATAGAGCTCCGATTCACCCCCGCCGACATCTGTAATTTTCCCCGCTATCCCAAGGTCAACATACCCATCACTCCTAAGCGCCATACTTAGCGTACCAACGGACGCCGACGCCCCCAACGAATATGACGTAGAGGAGTTCGAGGAGTTCATATCCACTGCCGTCGCTGCCGTAAGGCCGGAGTTCACGGAGTATAGATGTATCGATTGGTCAGTCGAATCATAGTAGCTGAAATAGCCGCCAATTCCCGCTTGTGTGGCGGTACCAAGGGCAGCGAACGAATCAATAGAAACCCCCGAAAGCACGGTAGTAGTCCCCGCAGCGAAGAAGGAATACGTTTTTACCGTTGAGGCTTCCGCGATAGCGATTTGACTGGTGGCCCCCACAAATGCAACGTGGCTTGCTGCGCTCGTGTAAAATGATGAGGCGAAATCGACGCCACCCCCTCCCCCCGAAGCATTCTGGAATAAGAAATAACTTGAATAAGTGGCTGGCAGATTTGAAATTAATAAATGCGTTCCATCTGGACTAATCTCTACCCTCGAAATACCCGGATCATTCAAGGCTGTTGTTCTTGACACCCCTGCCTCAGCCGCCGCCCACATGATGGACGGATCTTCTCCAATTGAAGATGCGGTAAGCTTCCCAGCCTGATAAGTGTAATCAACTCCATCAAAGTATTTGGTCGCAATGACATAAGATAACCCATCGGCTGACAAATCCGCAGCAGTATAGGAGAGAGTGCCATCGTTGTTGGTGACCTGAGCGACCACCGAGCCAGTTTCATCGAGCATAAAAACCTGCTCAAAGTTGCTTGGATTAAAATTGCCAAAGAGGTTCCCGGTTGACTTCACAAGGCTGTAGCCCGGCTTTGAACTCGCGTTTAAGTTGAGCTCATTCACTGCCATGATTTCAGTGATGTCATGAGGAGCCACGAGTGTCCCCGCCCCCTGACTTGTAATTGTTCCGTTCTGATCCACTGCGAAGACTGCCCCAGCCCCTGGATTCTGGTTTAAGAGCGTATCGGTAGCGCGAAAAACTCCGCCATTGGGGGCGATACTTGCTGAGCTAGAATCGATGTCCCCGCTGTTGTTGGAAACATTCTGAAGACGATAGATGGTCTTCGAAACAGGAGCAGCAAACACACTATCTGGAATTTCCAGAGGGCGAGAGGCCTTGTAGGCTTCACTTGCGAACTTGCCTTCGGTTTTGGGGAGCGCAAAGGCATCAAAGATCTTTTTAAGCCGGTTGGAGACCTCCTCGGTAAGCCCCATCTTTTGCAAAATTGCGCCGATGCCATCTGAGGTCAGATAGTCATCCCCGCCAATCTCCGAGTTGCTGACCACTTGGCGAAATTTCTGAACGAGCTTTTTAAATTTGAAATTTATTTCTGCGCGGCCATCGCTCCCCACGCCATTTTGACTTGCCTCCTCTGCAAGATTCACCATGTCGCCCACGACCTTCCCAAGCTGAGAAAGCGTATTTCGTGAAATATTAACGAAGGAAATAGTGGCATTGAGGCCCTGCACCGCAGTGGCAAAGGTACGAGCTCCTAACCTCAATCCATCTGCGACCGTAACCGTGGAGGATCCACCAAGGGGGCTTGTTGAGCTCGCAGCACCAGTCGCAAGGCCTTGGAAGCGCCTTACGAAGGAGCCATTTACCACCTTTTCAAGTGAAGCTACTGCCATCGCACGTCCCTGAGCCTTGCGGCGAGAAAGAAGAGATCCGTCTCTGTTCTTGATGATTAGTATCGGCTCGTGGATCCAGGTCTTAAGTGCCGCCCAGGTAACTACCTGGAAAGAAACAGCATTCGCCTTCCTCGGCAGGGTCAGGAAATCGGAATTCTTTCACCTCAAAGGACGCTAGGGACACAAAGGAACACGTTGAAATTGCTGGTTCACGTTCGGGGTAGTGATTGTAGCGCCCCACACTTCACGCTAGGAGTCTGTCCCGTAGAAAAATTCTACCACTACCTGTTGTGGTGGCAACGGGACAGCCCCCCCTACGGACTGTGTCCAAAATGAGGATTTATGTTTCTACGGGACACACTCCTAGTCACAAATAGCAGAGCAAGAATAGAACTCCCCAAGTGCACTAGGACACTTCGACGATTCGCCCTGTTGTTTTAGGAGATAGTCACATGAAAGTCGCTCCAGCCCAGACAGGGGCCTAGAAAGTCCAGCGAATGCTCGAGCACGAAAAGCGGCTTCGTCAGGGCATTTATCACTCGCCTCTGAACACAAGGCATTCTCGACCCGAAGGGGAGCGAGAGCGCCAAGTGGCAGTGCGCGCCATTCGTCTTTAATTTGACAGGAGAGACAAGCTGGTTTTGTTCCCTTGTTGCTCGCAAGGAGCCCAAGTCTAAGCAGCTCAAATTCGGTGCGAAGTTCTGCAACCTTGGACACCAGCTGAGCAGTGGCCTGGATAAGCACAGCGCTATCCCCAAGGACTGCTTCGGTCTCTACGATGCGAGCTTCGCTCTCAGTCGTTTGGCTGTGAAGGGCAGAGGTTCCTTGGAGGGAGGCGACAACGCCTTCGGCAAAGACCGAGCTATCACCTGAGATAAAGAAAAGAGTCAGGGCGAGAATTAGAGTTTTTACTTCACGCATGGATCGGCCTCTCTACTTCTGTAGATGGTCGGCTTTGCGGCATCGGTTCTTAACTTCGAAAGCTCTAAAAAATTTATGGTCGTAGCTTCAGTGGCCTTCGTTGTTTATTAAGACAACCACTAAGAACTCTGAGAACACTAAGAGGGGGGAAAGCTTTCATTAATCCAGCAAGATTCCCTAGGAACTTTTCGTAGGGCCGAACTCATTGAAGGTGTGCGTTTTCTAGCTCTGGTGCGAGTTGAAGCTAATGAACATCTGTGTACCTTTGCGCCCTCTGTGGTGAGCTATCATGAAGAAATTCACCACATAGGACACGAAGGGACACAGAGTTGTAATGAGAATGGATACTTTTCAGCGGTCTCTTAGGACTAGGCCCTAAGAAGCGGAAAGAACCCGCCCCGCCCACGTTTTAAGCCCGCGCATCGCGGAAGTCCCAATTTTATGTCCCACAGGGTCTGAGTGGAATTCAGTTGAGAAGCCCTGAGTCTCAAGAAAAGACTGCCCTTCTTTGGCTGTCGCCAGAGGGACGACGTCGTCTAGCTCTCCGTGTCCTATGAAAATGGAAGGGACAGGAGTCCCCTGCCCCACCTTCTCTGTCTTTTCCTTGATGACAAACCCGGCGAGCAGTCCAACTCCAACAAAGCGCTCTGGCTCATGCTGAATGACCGTAGAAAGCAAGCCTGCCCCTTGAGAGAATCCTAAGGCGAGGATAGTGCGCGGCTTTAGCCCATAAAAAGACAGTGCGGCATCAAGAAAAGAAACAAGGCGCTCGCGTGCTAAGGCAATAGCCTCACGCGTGGTAACCCGAGCCGACTCGGCACCCCGAAAATCGCTCACGTCCCACCAACTAAAGCCCCCCACGGGATCGGGAAGAAAGGCTTGGGGCGCAAGGATATTCAACCCTTCAGGCAAACTGCGCCGAAAGGCCCACATGACTTCGCTCGTGCCCGCGCGGCCGTGGACGAGAAGCGCCACTGGAGCGTCAGGAGGCCCTGCGAGAAGCACGCGATGAATGAGGCCTGTAGAGGCGATTGCTTCGGGAGTACCAAGTTGTTGCTGCGTCATAGAGCGGTAGCAGCTTCTAAGGGATTCACTCCAAGGTCAAGACCGGATTCGTGAAAGCACGCAGAGCTTTCCCTTGGGCACATCAGAAGAAACTAACAGGCCCCCCCCTTAGTGGTTGTTCCCTAAGGATCCTCTGAAAAACATCGCTATTTTATTTTGCTCTCAGTGAGCTCTGTGTTCTCTGTGGTTTTTTCAATAATTTAAATCAACCACAGAGGGCACAGAGTTCACAGAGCCGACCTTTTCAGAGGTTCCCTAACAACCAAGAACACAGAGACCACGAAGAGGTGTGTCTGCTTATGCCGCCCCATTCTCTCTATCGCTATTTCTGAGCCCCGCTACGGTGAGAACGCGCTTGGGGTCGACTGAGAGAAAGTCGCAGATGGACCGGAAGGAGAAGATGTAATCTTCATCCACATTAAGGAAGAATTCAGTCGCTTTTCGGCCTAGCTCACCCTCTTTTTTGACATCAGTAAGAGCTGACATGAGCACCGCCCGAAGGAGGTTCTTCTCTGGAACCGTAGGGTCTCGAGGATCAAACTCCTCAAAGCCAACATGTACCGACGTGTTCCGATCTTCTTTTGCCATACCAGACCATTACCTAATTGAGCACCAATAACAGGGGGTTAGCCCTAACCTTACTGAATAAGTATCGACGCTTTCAGCGGCTCACTTTATTGAGATGCTCGTTTTATCTCAGTGAATCCGCTCTTTTTTGTGGCTTAAGTCGAACCTCTAACTGGCCGATCCTAACTCCAAGCGAAATCTAATCCCCTCGTGGGAGGAAACTTCGCTACTGCACGTGCCAAGGAGGGCATCATGATTATTGAAAGGATTCGGATTGCAGTTCCGGCAGCCTATCGGGCGCCTTTTCATCGTTCCCTAGGGGAGAATCGAGGAAGTACCACTTTAGTTGAGACTGAAGAGGCCGTCGTCGATGTGTCACCTGATGGACGTCAAAGCCGCGAGCAGTGGCATAACCCCAAAAAGGAAGAAGAAGAAACTCAGAGCCAGGCAGAAACTGGTACTAATCCAGAGCCTAAAGAGCATCACGTCAATGTGGTGGTGTAATGTTTATTAATAAAACTCTGAAAACCTTTCGGTAGTGAAGGGGGCGGAGTTTGCTCGAAGGATGCGGTGGGAACGAAGGACGCGCTCTTCGTGTCCCCGGCTCCGCCAAAGAAAGCTGCGCCGCAGCCGCACTGAAGCCAGGCTCGGCGCAGCCGTAAGGCGCAGACGGCTTCGCGTCAAAAAAAGCCCAGTAATTCTCGGGACAACTTACAATTCACCACATTAGTGAAGAACGCCGCCTCGAGCTGCGCCGCCGGTACTAACGGGAGCACCTTTCGCGTCAGCCTTCTTTTTGACCTCTCCTGCAGCATCTCCGTCCAAGAGCCCGCGGCAAATAGCTCCGAGG
The DNA here is from genome assembly GCA_044356455.1 of Bdellovibrionota bacterium. Lineage (GTDB taxonomy): Bacteria > Bdellovibrionota_C > UBA2361 > UBA2361 > JBGSMV01 > JBGSMV01. The sequence continues at coordinate 6,850 of JBIKWF010000065.1, forward strand.
TCTTGCAAGCCAATTGGCTTGCTTAGACAGCGATCGACCCCTGCCTTAAGATATTTTTCAATATCAAAGACGAAGGCGCGGCTGCTCAAAAGCAAAATCGGTAGTCGCGCAGATCTGGCGTTTTCTCGCATCTCTTGCGGAAGAAGCTCAGCGGAATGATCAAGCGCGCTGTTATCAACAATTACCAATTGAATCGGTTCTTGACGTAGTACATGCAGGGCCTCGAGTTTGGTAGAGGCCGCGGTCACTCGAAAACCAAGGTGCGAGAGATAACGCTGCAAAACTGCGCGCTCCTCTTGATTCGTTTCAACAAGTAGAATGCGCTCTCCTTTCCCCTGTATCTCAGGGCGCGTAGGCTCGGGAGCTGCCTTTACCTCAGGGGAATACTGAGCAGCGGGCAAAATTACCCAGAAGACTGAGCCCTTTCCTGGCTCCGAACTAAAGTCGATGGTCCCGCCATTAACCTCAGCAAGGCGCTTCGTAAGTGACATACCAAGACCAGTTCCCACCTGATTGATCGAGTACGAGTGCTCGATACGTTCAAAAGGAGAGAATACCTTCACGCGGTCGGACTCTTCGATGCCAACGCCTGAGTCGGAAACACTGATTTTAATTTTCCCCCCGGGAACTCTTTCTGCCCAAATCTCAATCCGCCCTTCTTCCGGAGTGTATTTAATGGCATTCGTGAGAATGTTTATTAGGATTTGTCTTAAGTGACGCCTATCGCAGCTCAGTGTGAGGACATCTTCGGATGGTCTGTATTTTACCGAGTGACGCTTGGCCTCGGCCTGACCGCGCACGACTCCCGTGATGTCCTTCAGAAGATCGCTCACAAGAATGTCGGCCTTCTCGGCCACAATTTTGCCCGACTCGGCTTTCGCGTAATCGAGCACGTCATTAACGAGCTCAAGGAGATGTTCGCCATTGGAGCGAACCATGCGCAAGGTTTCGAGCTGATCCTCGTTAACAGGTCCACAAAGACCATCAACCACAAGCTCAACCGCATTAATCATAAGCCCAAGAGGGCCGCGCAGTTCATGACTAAGATTGGCGAGAAATCCCGTTTTTACCTTGACCGACTCTTCGCCCGCCCGCTTCATGCGCATGAGCTCTTCGTGATACTGGGCATTGATGATAGCCAGCCCGCCTTGAATGGCGAGCAAGTGCATAATTTCGCGGTCCCCCGCCGAGGGCACAGAACCCCTAGCCAGAGCGACACGCAAACTCCCGAGAACCGCGCCGCCAAATGCCACGGGCTGCACAAGCACATCAGGGCTAAGTTCAGCCTCGACCTCGGTGTCATCAATGGCGCCCGCAAGCATAGCTTGGGCAGAACTTCGAAAGGGTTTTCCCAATACAAAGGACGAGTGATAGAGACCAGACTCTTTATCAAAGAGGGCAATCTCGGCAGATTCTGCAGAGAGCAGCCGATATGCTTTGGCAACGATGCGCTCCAACGTACGCGAAAGCTCTTCCTTAGAGGAGATTTTCTTTTCGATGAGATTGGGAAGCATGGCACTGCTTCGGCGCTCCATTTCTTGGAGCAGCCCATGCGCCACCGTCTCGAAAGACTTAAAGCGCGTCTCAATCCCAAATTGACTTGCAAGCCGCGTCACACTTTGCCTTAAGTCGCGGCGCGCCAAGGTAAGCGCGAGGGCTAACGTCCAACCAGCACTGGCCAGACCAGCCAGCACGTACGAAAAGGCGCCGTCAGGGTGGTACCCGGCCACCGCGCAGCCCAGAGGCAGCACTCCCAGCGTAAGAAACGCCAGTACCAGCATAAAGTTTAAAAATCTCTGCATAGACCCGCGTAGAGACACACCTTCGTCTTTGTTATCGGACGTTGTCAGAATATTCTTGCGCCTTTCCCGCGCTCAAATTCATATTTAATCTTTTTATTTCAAGCGCTTAGCCTGAGATGCGGTTCTACTCTCCCACGCCATAACAAGGGTGACCTATTCAAAGGCTCCTGGCTCCAGAGCCTTAGGGCGCGGTACACCTTGGGTAGAAACAAGTAGCTGAAACGAGTGATTGTTTTGTTACCTATGGCTGTCCCCTCGAATTTGAATACTCTAGGGGCAGAAGCAAAGTGAGCTGAGGTCAGGAAATGGGTAGGCAGGTCTTTGACTTTCTTTAGGGGCACCCCCCACTTGGCGGTTTTCCTAGAGGGGTGGCTGAGGTACTTGGGTTAAGGTTTGGTTTCAAATGTTTCAGATCCTTGAATTTGTAACCTATCAGTTTATTCGCTGGCTCTACATGCAGCCAGAGTGGGTTGGCATCCTACTGCTCGGAGCTCCCGGAATTCTTCTTCTCCTTCTTCAGTTTCAAAAAGTTAAGGAAACCTGGATTCCTGGTTTCTTTAGTATTCTCTTTCTCACCGCGGCTGGGATCCATTTTGTAAAGGGCCCCGAAGTTGCCCAGTTTATGGCGCAGCGCTTGGTTGGCCTAGCGCAGGCCCAAGCACAGGTTGGGCCACTACCTCTGATTGAACCGCTTGCACGTTTCTTTGTGGGGCCCCTCGAAACGCGTCTCATCTACCAGGAAGTTCTAACCCTCGCGCTCATGACCTACCTCTTATTAGTAGCCATGGAGAGCGTTTCTGAATATCGAAAAACCGGCGTGGTTTTTGGAGACCTTTCTCTCGCAGCACTCCTGAAACGAGCACAGAAGAGACCCAAGAGATCCTCCTCTAACGAACTTGGCTCTGGCGATCTTGCGAATACTGAGCAAATTGCAAAGTGGACCAAGACCCAGGGAGATCCCAAATACGATACCAAGCTTAACGTCACGGAACTTCGAGGGAGTGATGGCGTCGCTTTTAAATCCGCCGAACTTGTCATCCCCCGGAATGAAAGAAATCGTCACATCCTCATGGTGGCGAAAACCGGATCCGGTAAAACCACAAGCCTCATCTTGCCTATTCTCTATGATGACTGCTTGCACCCCGAGCGCTCGACTATCGTCATCGACTCAAAACCTGAAATGTGGGACAAGCTCGCGAACCTTACCGCGAAATACAATCCCGGCAAGAACATCATCCTCTTTAATCCCCTTGATACCGCACGCAGTTTAAGCTGGAACATCCTCGGCAAAATCGAGGACGATACCGACGCAAAGCTTATCGCCAACACCGTAATCATGGCGACCGACCAACCAGGTGCAAAGTCCGACAGCCCATTCTTCAGAAATAATGCGCTCGCAATCTTGAACTCGATCATGGTGGGGCTGCTTCACGACCCCAAAGAGAAACTCTCGATGCCCCGCATCCACGAGCTCGTGCAGTCTGGTATGAAGCCTCTATGTGATTGGCTTGAGGCGCATCCGCACGCCCTGCGTAATACACGAACATTCGTCGAACTTGCGCGATCTGGGTCTCAGAACGCGGACACCATCATGTCTGAACTTGGCATGCGACTGAGCGCCTGGGACCTTTCAGCAATCCGCGCCACAACCGCATTTGATGAGCTCAATGTAGAAGACATCGTCAAGAAGCCCACGCTTTTCATCGTAGAACTTCGCGAGTCTGAACTCGAAATGCTTCGCCCTATGGCGAATGTGATTGTAGTTGAGCTACTGCGCTACTTTACTAAGTACGCAGAGCGCTGCCCAGGAACTGCGCTTCCCCGCCCCATCGGCTTCGTCATCGACGAGTTCGCCTCGGCACTTGGTCGTCTGCCCGACATCCATGTAAAGCTTAATACGTTGCGCTCTCGTAACATCAGCATCGTTGCCGCCATCCAATCGATTGCGCAGGTGAAAGCGAACTACTCTGAGCACGCGGACTCAGTACTCGCGGGCTTCAGCACCAAGATCTTCATGCCTAATCTTGACCAGCAAGACGGAGAATGGGCATCGAAGGAATCTGGTCAAATGACCATCAGATTCCAGACGAACTCAACTGGTTCTAACAAGAAGATGGTTGAGTTCTTTGCGAGCAAAAACGACAGCACGCAGGAACAAGTTCAGCAGCGCGCAGTACTCACGCAGGATGAAATCGCCAAGCCTGCCGATAATATCGTAACGTTCTTCTTTCCAAATACCCCGGTATTCCAAGGGTTTCTCACTCCCTACTATAAAATCCCTTGGATGATAAAGCGCTTTGAAGAGTTCAAGGGCAAAGAGGCTCTTAAGCTCCGGGACAAGCCAATCGAGCTTGAAGAAGCACTCCCCCAAGCAGGAGCTGCTGCAGGCGGCGCCGCAGCAGCCGCCCCAGGAGCACTTCCTGCCGGCGTGACCAACACCCAAGGCTGGACTCAGGAACAGGTCGTAGCGAAGCTTGAAGAAGTTAAGAAAACTCTGGACTGGGACAACACCACGGGCAGTGCTCGGAAATGGTGGGAAGCATTCGAGAGCGAAAATAAAACTCGCACGGCGCTTGTCCTTCGACTCGCAGAGGAGCTTGGCAACCGCAAAGCCACTATCACCGAGTTCTTCCTCGCATACGTGTACAGCAACACTGACAATATTCAGGCAAACCTCTGCTACCTCGACTATACGCGCCTCAAGAAGGACGAGGAAAAGAAGAAGAAGGAAGCTGCGGCCAAGGCACGAGAGGCTGCTGGTCAAGGCACGCCTCCTCCTGGTTCTACCTCTGGTGGCGGGCAAGCCGCCGCATAGCAGAGCCTCCCTACACTGGAGAGCCTCTGAAAAACCTCGCTATTTTGTTTTTTCCCTCTGTGATCTCTGTGTCCTCTGTGGTTTTTTGAGCAATTTAAATCAACCACAGAGGGCACAGAGATCACAGAGTGGTCCTTTTTCAGAGGTTCGCTAAGAGCGCCTTGTTATCAGCAACTTAGCCACTCCCACGGGCCGAGTGAGTACCGTGCGTGCCTGCCAGAAAAAAACTTTAGCGGAAATTAGCTCCCAATCGTAATTTTCAGCACCCTACGTGCCGTCAGTCTCCTTTAGCGGAAAAGGTGGAGTCGCCAAAAAGGAACAAGGCTCTCTCAAGAGACTTGAAAGCCACGGAGGTAGGCTCATATGACAATAACTGCGGCGAGCAATGTCGCCTCAGTACGAGCGCAGCGACAACTTGAGTCGACTACGCGCGAACTAGGCACGACATTCGAAAGGCTATCTTCAGGCCTTCGCATTAATTCAGCAAAGGACGATCCTGCTGGGCTCGCGCTCGCAGATTCTCTACGTGCCGATGCGCGTATCGCGTCGGTTGCAACGCGAAATGCGAACGATGGAATTTCGGTCACGTCGGTTACCGACGCTGCCCTTGGAGAAATATCAAACATTCTCACGCGCATGCTTGAGCTTGCGACCCAAAGTGCAAACGGCGTGTATTCGGTAGACCAGAGGTCCGCTCTCTCTTCCGAGTTTATTGCGCTTGGTTCCGAAATCGAACGGATTGCGGTTACGACCGAATTCAACGGAATCAAACTTATCTCTTCAAGTCAAACCATCAACTTTCAGGTCGGTTTTGACGGCAGTTCCAACTCTCGCATCTCCGTTACCGGAGTCCAAGCCACCCTTGCCTCGCTTGGTCTCGCTGCGGCAGGAAGCAGCTCTCTCACTTTCTCAATCATCGGAACCACCTCAACTGCGGCGGAAACAGCAGCAGCGCTCGCCATAGATCAGGTGACTGCAGCGCTCTCCAGCCTTAACTCACGCAGGGGAATTATTGGCGCCGCCGAAAGCAGGCTCAACGTAGCGATTAACTACCTTACTGCCGCAAGAGAGAACTTCATTGCGGCAGAAAGTCGCATTCGTGATGCCGATATCGCCACTGAAACTGCAAATTTGGTGAGACTGCAAGTGCTGCAACAAGCAGGTACTGCGGTGCTTGCTCAGGCCAATCAGCAACCAAGCCTCGTTCTGAAACTCCTTCAATAGGATAAGGATTAGACGTCTATTTTCTGCTCGTACTCGGCAACAAAAGCATTCCATGAGAGCTGCTTTCGTAAGGTAGCAGCAAAGGACGCCGCGACTTCGGGCTCTCCGTGGACTACGGCAACCTTACTTGGCCTTGAGCGATCCGTCCCTAAAGCATCGCTTTCGCGGCACCACCTTAGAAGCTCACTTTTCCCGCCATGGGCGCTCAGATCATTCATTTCATCGATATGAGCCCGAATCGGAACTTCTTTATTGAGCAGCTTCAACGTCGGCGCCCCGCTCTTGATCCAGGCCCCGCGGCCACCGGCCGGCTGGTAGCCGACAAAGAGAATCGTATTCTGGGGACTCGATATGCGATGCTTGAGATGGTGCAGCACGCGGCCGCCAGAGAGCATGCCACTTGCCGAAATAATGACCATTGGTTCATGCACCGAATTCAATTTGATAGACTCTTCTCTATCCTGAATGAAGTACAGTTTGCGCGGCTCAAACGGCTTCACACCCGCTTCGGTAAGCTTGAGCGCTGCTTCATCATAATCAGAGGGGTACCTGGAGTAGAGTTCCGTGGCGTCTCTCGACATGGGACTATCAATGATAATCGGAATATCTGGAATGGCCCGACGTTCTTTTAGCTCCCTTAGGTAATAGAGCAATGTTTGCGTACGGCCGACTGCGAAACTAGGGATAAGCAGAACTCCGCCCCTCTTTACGCTCTCGTTGACGATGCGCCCCAGATGATCCGCCGAGCCCTCTTCAGGATGATCTTTATCGCCGTAGGTTGACTCCACAAGCAGCAAGTCGCCCAGCGCCACGGGTTCGGGGTCCTTTAATATTGGAACCTGGTAGCGGCCAATGTCGCCAGAGAAGGTAATAACTTTTCCACCAATCTCAAGTGAGATTGAGGCCGCCCCAAGGATATGTCCCATGTGCGACCATGTTGCCCGCACTCCCCGTGCCACATCAACCTTTTTACCAAACGGCGCCGCACGCAAATTCTTAACAGCCTCTGCGGCATCCTCCCGCGTATAGAGCGGCAGAGGCGGATGGTGCCGCGAAAGTCCCTCTTTGGCTCTAAAGCGCGCCTCTTCTTCTTGGAGCATGGCGCTATCGAGGAGCAGCAGCTCCGTAAGATCTTTAGTCGGCGGGGTGCAGAAGACAGGGCAGCGAAGGCCGAGCCGCACGTAGCGCGGAAGAATTCCGGTGTGGTCGATGTGCGCATGCGTGAGAAGTACCGCATCTATCGATCGAAGCAGCTCCCTGTCAGGGTCCTGCCAATTACGCTCACGCCATTGCCTGCTCCCCTGAAAAATCCCGGCGTCGACCAAGATTCGGGCGGGAGATGGACCCGAAGATTCAATTAAATATTTAGAACCAGTCACGGTTCCTGAGGCACCGAGGAAGGTAAGTGTTACACCCATGCCTCCATACCAGCACACTCCTCAGCACTTGACGAGGGGGACCTGCCGCCTGCTTCAGGCCCATGAGACAGTCCCCGAGCCACTGGCACTCTCCTTGCTCATACCTCTGTGTGGTGATCTAAGTCGGCAAAAGCTGCCGCGAAGAGGAAATCTATGCCGCTAATTAACTTTTCAGGTATCGCATCTGGAATCGACACCGAAGGCCTTATTAAGGCGACTTCTGACGCGACGCGCTCTACCCGGGTAAAACCGAGCGAAAAGAAGATCTCAGAACTGTCCGAGTCGAACGATGCCCTTGATAAGTTAAAGACGCTCCTCAAAACGCTCCAGACCAATGTAAACACCTTCTCCTCCGTGGGCACGGGACTGCTACAAAAACGAGCCTCATCGGCAGACGAAACGGTAGTGACCGCGGCGTCAAGCAGCCAGGCTTCGAACGGGTCGTATGACCTGACGGTCACTCAGATGGCACGCGGACATACCATCTCCATTGCCTCAACCACTACCTACACGAGCTCAAGTGCTACTATTTCGGGAGGAGCCCCGGACTTCACTGAAACAATGACCTTTACTGTTGGTTCTGCCACCGTGGAGGTCCCTATCGACCAAACCACGACGCTCAGCGGATTTGTCACCGCATTTAATGGAGCCACCAGCAACGCAGTAGCGAGTGTAGTGAACGTAGGAACAAGCGCTTCGCCCGACTACCGTATCCTTATTAAGTCCAACAAAACGGGAACGGCAGACGGACAAATCTCGATTGATGCGGGCGATCTCGCGACGCTTGCGGCTCGCGTCCCTCCTGCGTTTGACCAGCGTACGGAAGTTGCAGCTCAGAACGCGCAATTCACCATCAGTGGAATCAGCGGCACTATTACGCGTGGCACGAATGCGGTCGCAGATCTTATCCCAGGCGTAACTTTTAACCTTAAGGCAACGGGTGGACCAACGGCTATCACGGTTAGTGACGACACGACAGCGACCACCGCAAAGGTGCAAGAGTTTATCGACGCCTATAACGAAGTGGTTGCCTTTATTCAGGAGAATAACCAAGTCGTTCGGCAAGAGGACGGAGAGAATATTACTAATACCTTCAGCCCTCTCTCCTTAACCCAAGTCGATGACAATGCATTACAATCAATTCGAGGCGAAATATCGCAATCGGCGTACTACAACACGGGAGAAAGCTCCACCGCGACCAATGAAATTCGCATTTTTGCAGAACTTGGAATTACCACCGACAGCGATCCCTACAACTCAACCACCGGAACAGGTGGAGGATCCCTCAAGTTTGACTCTACGGTATTTTCTTCAGCCGTTTCAAAAGAGCCGGACTCCGTTCGCCAGATCATGCTGAATTTTGCAGACGCGGTAGGACGACAGACGGGCGTCATCCAACAATACATCGGCTTTAACCTTATTCTTGATAATTCAATCAATTCGAATAAGGACCAGATCTCTGACCTTAACGATAGAATCGCCCAAGCTGAGGCCGCAATCCTTGCCACTGAAGCATCCATGCGTCAGCGCTTTGCGCGGCTTGAGTCCACTATTGGAAGACTTCAGAATCAGCAAAACGCCCTGACCTCAGCTCTGGCTGGGCTTGGGAATTAGTGAAGCCCTTACTAGGGAATCGCTGAAAAAGTCCGCTCGGTGATATCTGTGCCCTCTGTGGTTGCTTTAAATCATTGAAAAACCACAGAGGACGCAGAGGTACACAGAGGTGAGTTTTTCAGAGCCCCGATAGCAAATCTCTTGTTTCTTTGTGGTTGTTCTCCTAACCCCCAGGGGTGCTGTCGGTATTGGGTGTTATCTGCTCTCTTCGGTCTTAGCCACACCACTCCCAAGTCATTGAAATCAGCCCTAAACGCCACTATCCCCTCAAGCTCTCAAACACTGTGCCGATTTTTACTATCAAGGCAAAGGAAGGTCCGGTTGCCGTGTAGTAGCGATGTAGCCCAAGCACAAGGTAGTAGCGATGGCACCTCTCATAAACTTCTCTGGTATTGCGTCAGGCATTGATTCCTCCTCACTCATTAAGGCCCTTCTCGAACGCGAAAGAGCGACGAGAATCAAGCCTCTCGAAGATAAGATAGCGACGTACCAAGATTCCAATACCGCTTTCTCTAAGCTCAAATCTCTTCTAAGCACTCTTAGTTCGGCTGCGGACAAATTCCGCGCCCTGCGCGGCGGCGCAGTTGCCAAAAGTGCCTCGACCTCAGATGAAACGGTAGCGTCGGCAAGTGCCAGCAATGCGGCGAGCCCGGGCGCCTATACCGTCTCCGTATCTCAGCTCGCCAAAAACGCTACTCTTTCTATCAGCTCATCCGCGGGCACCTATGCAAGCAGCTCCGCAGCTCTTTCTTCAGGGTCGTCCTTCACCGACAACGTGACGGTTACAATTGGCAACCCCTCTTCCCCAACCGACACGGTATCTGTTGCCGTTGATGAAACCACCACACTGTCAGGTTTCGTCGCAGAATTTAATAGCCAGACCACCTCGGCAACTGCGAGCGTCGTTAATGTAGGCACAAGCAGCTCCCCTGATTACAAGATAGTAATTAACACGGCAAAAACAGGCACCGAACAAGGCGCCATAGATATTGCGGTTGGCACAACGCTTAGTGGACGCGGCGCGTTCGATACGACAAGCCGCGACGACGCGGATGATGCGCAATTCTCAATCAGTGGTATCTCTGGCTCCATCACACGCTCATCAAACTCCATAAGCGACGTGATTCCTGGCCTCACGCTTAGCCTTAAAGGAACAGGAACCTCGATCATCAACATCGGAGTAAACAGCTCTCAAACTGCCTCGAATGTGCAAGACTTTGTTGACGCTTACAACGAAGTGATATCTTTCATTTCTGAAAATGATCTCGTTTCCCAAGAAGGGGAAGGAAATAACAAAACAAATGTTTTTGGAGCGCTTGCGGGCTCCTCTCTTGATGAAAATCTTATTACCGCGCTGCGCGGAGCATTTAGCGGGGCAAGCGGCTCAGGCGAGCTTGTGAACACCCTCGCCGACCTTGGCGTCACCACTGAGCGTGATGGCACATTGGCTTTTAATACAACGACCTTTACCTCCGCCCTTGCCTCAGACCCGCTCAGTAGCTCGGCTCTTCTTGAGAGACTCGGAGAATCACTGGCTAAGGTAGACGGCACTATCGCCCAGTTTACGCGCTTTGGCGGACTTATTGATGACGCGACACGGGCCAATAGCGATCAGATTTCCGACTCAGAAGATAGGATTGCGATCCTCGAACAATCCCTCGCAAAGCAGGAAGAGTCTCTGACCCAAAGATTCTCGCGGCTCGAGGCGCTGATAGGAAAATTGAACTCTCAGCAATCTCAGCTCAGTTCTCTTCTTCCAAGGTAACTTCGGGAACTGGCGCATAAACTTATGCGACCCGAATGACCTTCTTTCTACGCTAAAATCTGAAATGCCAAGTCTGCCCTAATCATATTTTTCTTTTAGCCCACGCGCAGCGAGGATACGGTCGCCAATAATTACTGTTCCCTTGATGTTTACCTTGGATCTCTGTCATCCATCGCCGTCCAATTTTACCTTAGGCTCTTGAACGATGAAGTCCCTCCCCGTTGCCTCACACCAAAGCTTGTAGATATTGAGAAGGTTATCCCTTGGTGTTCGAAGCGGAAGTTTTAAGTATCCGCGTCTTTTAGCGGCTTCAAATTTTTGCCTTTCATCTTTTGTAAGCCGATGTGGAATAGCTCGACTCCCCTGCCTCGAGCGGCTACTTTCCCCCCTTGATAATCGCTCAACATCATCGAGACTTAACGTTTTCTTTTTCATTCTCCTACTTCACCAAATGCGCCGCTTTAACTACTCGCAACATAGTAAGCTAAGGTCCATTGCTCTTTGAGTTCGCGCTAAATCCGAATCAATCCCTCTTCAGCTAACCCGAATTCAATATGGCATTTGTTTACGAATCTCCCTGCGCTTACGAACGCAATTAAACTATCGAGCTCATGGCGAGTAGCCGGTGGTCTTTGAAATCGGTTCAAATCAAAAACCTCTCGGAGGACGGAAGCGCAATTCGCGACCAAATCTAAGCTCTCACCCTTACGATCTCCGGGATACGCCTCGCTTAACCTCGCGGTAATTCGAACTAAACCTCTTGGGTAAACTTCAATCACCGAGATTCCCATCTCTGTAAGTTCGAAGCCAAGTCGCATCGCTCTTGCGGTGAGCCCGCCCAAAAACATAGGAGACATAGCCTTTAGCTCGATATCCGCCTTTCGAAACATAAAGTCGATACTTTTGCTTCCTTGCTGATATGCAGCCGGTAAACTAAGCGGTGCATCTATCGCCACAAGCTCAATCTCGTGCTCTCGACATAGGCGCTTTATTAAAGAGTCAGCATCCTCCCCCTTTTTGCTACTAGCGAAATTTATTAGATCGTTATCCAGGAAACATATCGCAGTCGTCCCGGCCAACTTAGACCCGTAATCTATACCAGCAATTCGCATATTCTGGCTCAAAGAGCTTTAACGTAAGTTAAGCAGGACTGTACCAGACTGCAAGGAGTCTAGGGGCAAGTTCAAGGGTTGTTAGCAGGTCTTAGTGGAGGATCTAAAAAAAGCACGTGCTATTTAAGAACGCGCGCATTGTCCTCTTCGTTCTGCGCCATAATGGCCCCAGGAGAGGATGGATCAGGCTCGAATGAATCAAGCCAGGCGGAAACGGAACCTACAAAAACTTCGCTCGTAATCTTAACAACCTCGCGGCGCTCATCGGAGGTCACATAAATCTGCGCTCGTCTAAGCTTTCCGTTGTCGCGCTGATTCGTAAGATTAAGCACATGCGGCTCAATTACCCAAACACTACGCTCGGCACCGTTCACCTCTAAAGACTCCGCCCCAGTACATTTAAGCGTGATGAGATAACGAGTTTTCCCATTAAAGGTGTCGAAAGAGCGCTCGTCTCCAATATTCCACTCGAGACTTCTCGCAAGAAAGGCAGCCGAGAAAGGCTCAAGCATATTATTCTCGGGATCGAACTGCAGCACTTCTGTTTTGCGCTTACTGCCACTACGCACCGTGTGCACTTCGTGGTCCTCAAGAAATGCAATCTCGGTGAGCCTCTCCTTCGAGTTCTCTTGGCTAAAGAAAGAAGAACGCACGGGAGAAAAATCTAGGCTCGAAAGAACCCCCTCAGCGCGGTAGCGGAGCTTATAGAAGAGATCAATACCGCTGTAGGTCTTAGCGGTCGCAGAAACCTTGTAATACAAACCACGCTGCTCCGTGGTAAGGCTAAGCGTGGCAGCAGGTATGCCCTGCCAGCCCACTTTAAAAACATAAGTTCCAAGAACCGGGGCAAAGGCGCGAGAGCGAGGCGAGGTCTCAGCCGTTCCCGGCACGCCATCCACAAGAGAAGAGCCTCCGATATCACCGCTTGGAGCTTCCGAGCGAGATAGCCCAGGAGTACTTCTTGATACAAAAGAATTAATCAGCGCCTGACGGTAATCAGGTGTTGTTACGCGAACAAACTGCGCGGCTACCTCTACGGGAGCATTTGCCGAAGAATTGCCAAGAGCGACTGGTTCTGGCGCGGCGATGGCCTTTGAGGAAAGAAGGAGAAGTCCAAGGGAAATAGCAATGCAGCGACCTGCCGGCATCACCATGCCGGAAACCAAGCCCCTACTATGTCCAAATCCTCGAAATGCCAAAGTAGTCCTCATCAGATGCCAATCATTCCCCGAAGCAGTTACCAACGGAGGAATCAAAATATTCGCTCAGGGAGCTCCTCAACAGCACCCTCACAATGGATTTGACTCCAGTTGAGGATTTCTGGGAGCCCCCATTCTGCCCATTGGCTAAAATTACGCAATCCAGCATAAATCTGTTCAGGAAGTTACTAGTTAACCTATTGTAATTGCAGAGGTTGCGCGCGGAGTTCCACTAAGCATTGTAATTCCATATAGTTACAAATATATTCAGGCTCTCCAATTAGAACGACATCTAGAATTAAGTTATATTTTTACTAACTTATGGCCTATCAGCTTAAGGGAGACCTTCGGGAAGACGCCCTGGGACTCTGGCAGCATCTCTCAGGCCGAATTAGCCCCTCAGACGCTTCTTCCCTCAATGAGCTCTATGCCGTTCTCCACACCAGTGGCCTCGCTGTGGAGCAAGATACTACTCGCCCTGAGGGCGCTTCCTATAACCCTAGGCCAGCTAGGCTCGCGCGCCTCTTATTTGATTTCCTAGGCAAAGAGATAGACCCCGCCTTGTTAGCAGCGGCCTTCATTTTAGGTTGTTATGGAGATGCGCCCCGCCGCGAGTCCCTTTGCGAAAGAGCAAGATCGGCTAGCGATGCGAATCTCTGGCAGTGCGCGCACGATATAGCCTCTCAGGCGAGCCGCGCGTTACTTGGGGAAGCTGGGGTAACCGGCGCAGAACTAAGCTCTCCGATTGCTACCCTGGCGGCGATAAAAATTCTTGACGACGTTCGGCATCTGCACCAAAGAAGCCTTGAGGGCCTGGCGCGAAAGGATAAGCTGGCTGACTATCTGGCCTCTTGCCAGAGACTTAGAGCCATAGGAGCAGAGGAGCGTGTGCTAGTGCTTATTGAAGCCGCAGGAGAGCGGCTCCAAAGACGAAGAGAGTTCAGAGCGACATGAGAAAGCTACTCTCTTGGATCATTACCCCCTTCTATTTGGTAATCTTCGTTTTCACCATGGTCTTTTGGCACCCGCTGATTGCCCTTTCGTTCTACGTAAATCGCAGGCTCTATTTGCAGACAATTGCCCTAGGGAACGGGCTACTCCTTCTTGAGCTGCGACTTCTTGGCACTCGCATTTCCGTGCAGGGGCTCGAACACCTGCCGCGCCAAAAGCCTCTCATTATAGCGTCAAACCACCAAAGCCTTTTTGACATTCCGCTCCTCCTCTGGACCCTACGCTCGTATGGCCCCTGCTTTATTGCAAAGCGAGAGCTCGGGAAAAACATCCCAAGCATTTCCCACGCGCTGCGCAATATGGGTTCAGCTTTAATTGATCGCGGAGATGCACGCGCAGCAATTCGAACTATTGAGGATCTGGGCACGCGCGTGCAGCAGAACCGCGAAGCGGCCATCATTTTTCCTGAGGGGACAAGGGCCAGAAACGGGCGGATAAAGCCGTTCAAATCTCAAGGGATCATGGCGCTGCTACGCACCATGCCAGATGCAGAGATCGTTCCTACGGTTATTTCGGGAAGTTGGCGTTTAACCTACCACAACTTTGCCCCTGTTCCGATTGGAGTGCGAATCTCCCTCACCTTTCTTCCCCCGCTCAAGGCAAGTAGTCCCGAGGCCGCCCCGGGCGAGGTCCAAGCCTTAATAGAAGCTGCCCTGCCCATCGACGAGCGCCGAGCCTCTTAGGACTTAGGGAACCTCTGAAAAAATCCACTCTGTGAACTCTGTGGTTGATTTAAATTGTTGAAAAACCACAGAGGACACAGAGATCACAGAGAGAGAAATAAAATATCGAGGTTTTTAAAAGATTCCCGAATATATGAGCTTAAAAGCGCCTGCCCGGCTTGACTCCATCCCTCAAGAGGCCTTACACCCTAGTCCTCGAGATAGTGGGCGGCGCATAGGCTAATCCAGCGCTAACCCTTATTTCGAATTGCCAATTTCAATAGATGCCGGAGTGGCGGAATGGCAGACGCGCCGGATTCAAAATCCGGTTCCCTCGGGAGTGTGGGTTCAAGTCCCACCTTCGGTACCATCTTATGGCACGCACCTCTAATAAGACCCCAAAAACAATAAAAGCTAGCAAGAAGCCAGCTCGCAAGCTGCACCACCACGAAAGAGCCGCCGCCGCCCGTCGCCCCACGCCGTCCCATCAGCACGGTCCCGGGTGTGGGCATGACCACTCTGAGTCGGTCGTTCAACCTAGAGATAACACAGCCCCAAAGTCTCCCTCAGAAACAGCACCTCTCGCACAAACTGGGCGCAGCTCTTCTGCGGCGCAGGTGGTTGAGAGACTCAAGGAATCAGGCTTCCGACTCACGAAGCTTCGCAAGCAGTTGATAACGCTAATTGCCCAAGCTCGGGGGCCGTTATCCGTGGGAGATTTGCGCACGGCGCTCCTTAGCGCCAAGCTCGCGCCGAACAAGAGCACCCTTTACCGCGAGCTTTACTTTCTCATGGAACAGAAGGTTGTCACGGAAGTAGATTTCCTTGACGGCATGAAACGCTACGAATTTATCGCTCACGATGGTCATCACCATCACATTATCTGCACCAAGTGTAAGGCAGCTGAATGCGTAGAAGTTTGCTTCGACACCTCTGCCCTGCTTGCGGATTTAGCAAAGCACAGTGACTTTTTAGTGCAGAATCACGTCCTCGAATTCTTTGGCCTTTGCGGCCGGTGCAAATAAGCACGCTTACCTTAGGCTCTCCCCTGAACAAGTCTTCCTTCGTGTTCTTAGTGGTCTTAGTGGTTGCTCTTCCTAATCCCCCCTGACCAAAGAAACCACGAATCGAATCAAGAGAATCGCCTCACTGCTCCCTGAATGCTGGCAATGAACAGACGAGGAGCTTTCCTAAGGCTCAACCGGTGAGCAATTGGTAATCGCAATTTTTCTTTCGTAGTCGTAATCGGTAGAGCAAACCATGAAGCGAAGATCGTGGGTGTCTTCACCTTCAGTGGCATCTCTAGAACGTTCGATTACTCCCCGAAGCGACGCACGTAAGCTACTCTCAACACCCGCACCCACAAGGCTGTCGTCAGGATCCACAAGGCTGTTCTGATGAAGCGACTCATCTGTGGGAATCTGCCCGCTGGGATACTCAGATCCTTCAATGTGAGCATCTGGCTCTCGGGGCGCCTCCTCAAGCGGGGCCTTAAGCCCGCTGCCAGATAAATGTCCCGAGCAACTGCTAGGAAGGAGGAGAAGGAATGCAAGGGGGAGTATGCCAAGGAGCTTCATTCGCATATCCCCACCCTACCCAGGGTATGAGGGGTTAATCAAATCGGCCAACCCCCTCATTCCCCAGTGCCTTTTTCACTACTTCATGGATAAACACCCCACCTACTCCGTATCTTTCGGGTCTTGGCCTGGTAAGAGTAGAGTACTGATAGAGAAAAGGTCCCCTATGATAGAAAAATTAATTCCCATTATTCGGCGCCGTGCTTCACCGCTTGCCCCCTTGGGCACCATAGCCGCGATGCTATTTCTGGGCTCCTGCAGCTCAACACTCACCGCGGAACTTGGAAGTGCTCCCGAATCAGAAGGTGTGCTTGCGGCGCAATCTTCTACTACGAGCTCGCCCTCCCCGGAAAATCTGCGCCTTGGTGTTTACTTGGCGCGCGGCTCACTTTTTGGATCCCCGGAGTTTGAGCAGTACCGAGTGTCGGGGTCCTCCCTGTATGTGGAGTGCGGAATTATTCGAGGAGGCCGTGCGGTAGCTCGCGCCCAAGATTTGCTTCGGCTCTCTCCTGGTGCAAAGGAGGTACTACAGACTCTTGGCCAAGATCTCTCGAGCTACGTAGAAAAAGAAAAGCCAAGCCTTGCCGCTCCTGAATCTGGATCTCTTGGCTTTATGCATCCGGGCGAAGCAACTCTTCAGTTCACACAAGGAACTCTTCACTTAAAAGAGTCTGGGCTCGCAGAGCTAAAAACTACCGTTGACGAAGTTTCCTCAGCATCGAACTCGTCTCCAGTCCGTAAGCTCGTAGTAGGGCTACGCACGATTGCCCGAGAATCCCTAAAATCCAAGGGCGGTTCCGAAGAACCACTTTGCGGGAACACCTCTTTCTATGGCATCGAATAAGCGAGGTTTACCAACGATGGAGCGTGACAGGCAGCACTGGCAACAGCTGTTCCCCAAG
>JBIKWF010000169.1:0-6649 GCA_044356455.1 Bdellovibrionota bacterium
TAAGACTGATTACGCATCTGGCTCTAGTTCCTCCGGGAGTTCCTCGTCGAAAGCTTCAAAATCCGACAAAGCTGAGAAGTCGGAAAAGAGTGACTCGTCGGGTAGTGACTCTAAGGATTCCAAGAAGGAAGCGGCTCCTGCAGCGAAGGGTTGCGGTACGGGCGCTTGCGGCTGCCACTAATTTCTATCTAGGAACCTCTGAAAAACCTTCATTTTTAAGAGACCTCTGTGTACCTCCGTGTCCTCTGTGGTCTTAGTGGTTGTTCCTTAAAGCGTTGACGAGGGCGGGGCTTTAAGTTGCCCCAGCAAGATTTCAAGATGCCCTTTGCTCTTCAGGCCACGCTCAGCGACCTCTTCCACGCGTCTAAGTGCCTTTTCGAACGCGCGCGTCCCTCTAGGCTCAAACTCTGAGGGGTCTGCAAAACCGCTCGTGCAGAGAAGGCCCACAATCGCCTCAAACGCGGCGGCGGCTATGGCCCCGGGAGTACTTTCGGAATCTATCGCCGTAAGTCCAAGCCTTAAACGTTCATACGCCTCTTGGTCCTCCGGCGCTTCTTCGTGCAGAAGAAAATCGAAGCATTCACAAACAATGCTCGCAGCGGTCATTTTTTCGAGGGAGTTTCTCAAGGCGCCATAGGACTGAAGGGGAATAAAAGATTTAAGAATCATCAGTGAGCCCCGGCCAGCCTCGGCTTCAACCTTTCCGCAGTCAAAAATATCAAGTTGAACACCAAAGCGCTTTGAGCTCTTACGTGCATACTTGGCAAGCAGGGAGACTTTCCCCTCACCTTGGCAGATGACTCGCAGGATTAAGTCGCTATCTGAGTAAGCTTGGGTGCCTACTATAATTCCGTTGCTTTGAATCGGTTGTCTTGCGTTATGCGCCACTGGCCACCTGTTTTGGGTCAACGGGGGAAGAGCTTTAATCAAAGGCCCCAGGCTCGCTATAGCATAGGCCTGCCTGGGGAGCCGCCAAAAACCAGCAAAGTTTCTTCAGCACTTGAAGATGGGTGCCTGGTAGCATTTGGAAGTCGCAGAAAGCTGCTCTGGCGGTTGAAAATGGAGCGCTAAGACATTATAGGTGCTATGCGGTAGCCCTCGGTCTAGGAAGTAAGCTTAGGTAAGAGGGTCCATGCCACTTGCGAGCCGGTTCATTCCGGTCGAAATCATTGCCGCACATTTCTAGTTTCTATTAGGGAGTTTGCATGTCGTCAGATCAAGAAAAAGCCCCCCAGGATAATTCAGGGGCAGAAACTGATGGTGCTTCCCTAGACGCCGCCTCAATCGGAGAGCGAGACGCGGATTTTTCTCGGCTCGATGAAAATGTCGAGATCGCCACTCTGCGGGCTTCGGTCGAGAGCTGGAAGAAAGAGGCGGAGGAGCAGAAAGACCGCTATATTCGCTCGTTAGCAGAACTCGAAAACTACAAGAAACGCTCCCTCAAGGACCGGGCTGATTTGCTCAAGTACCAAGGGGATCGGATATTTACGGAGATCCTCCCGATTCTTGATAACTTGGAGCTCGCTCTCCAGCATTCAGACTCCGAGGGCTCGTCTTCCAATTCCGGAGCCCTCAAAAGCGGCATGCAGCTCATTCATAAGCTATTCGTGGATACGTTGGCTAAGTGGGAGGTGCGGGCGGAATCAGGCCTTGGAAAGGACTTTGACCCTAACCGGCACTCGGCTCTTAGCAAGGTTCCAACCGCAGATAAAAAGCCTGGAACCATCATAAACGAGTTCAGAAAGGCCTATTTCTACAAGGACAAGTTGCTTAGGCCAGGTGAGGTCGTAGTGGCCTCGGAGCCAGTTGCTTCTGATTCTGCAAATACAGGGCAAGCTTCTTCCTCTCCCTCTGGGGAATAGTTCAAGTCGTGGCCTTTTTTGAGGGGACTTGGAGATGGCTCGTCAAGGCTAGAAGCATATAAGATTCAAGCTGTTGCGATTGTTGTCAACAGGGTAGTCAAGTCTCTGTGGAAAACATGTTTTTTTTGTGAGCGGCTTGAATCTTGCTCTCTCCGTGTTTACCTCTACCTAGGCCGCCAATTTGACGTATGGGCAGGGGTAATTCCTCGGACTTCTCCCTCTTTACGCTTTTTTTGTCTGTGTCCCATCTTGCTGGGACCCTCAGAGCTGGGACCCTCAGAGCTGGGGATTGGCGGGATCGGCGCCTTTTTATTTCTCGGCAGGTCCTTTCGGAGTGTTACTTGCTCGAAGGGGGTTGGGAAGTCGGAGTGCGATTTGTCGAGGCGCTTGGGTAAAATTTTAATAACTGTTTACTTAGTTAGGGTGTGCAATGGGCAAGGTAATTGGAATCGATCTTGGTACCACCAATTCTTGTGTGGCGATTATGGAAGGTGGTTCTCCGGTCGTTATCGCTAACAGCGAGGGCAGTCGGACGACTCCTTCCGTGGTAGCGGCAACCGAGTCTGGAGAGCGTCTTGTTGGCCAGTTAGCTCGTCGCCAGGCGGTAACGAATCCGAAGAATACTATCTTTGCAGTGAAGCGTCTTATTGGCCGCAAGTTCAGCGCCCCTGAAGTTGAGAAGGCCAAGAAAGTTCTGCCGTATGAGCTCGCAGCCGCTTCAAACGGCGATGCGTGGGTTAAGCTCCGCGACGAGACCAAGAGTCCGCAAGAAGTTTCGGCCATGGTGCTCACGAAGATGAAGCAAACCGCCGAAGATTATCTTGGCGAGAAAGTTTCTGATGCTGTGATCACGGTACCCGCCTATTTCGACGACGCTCAGCGTCAAGCAACGAAAGACGCTGGCAAGATTGCGGGGCTTAATGTGCTTCGCATCATCAATGAGCCCACCGCCGCAGCTCTCGCATACGGCCTCGATAAGAAGCATGAGAAGACCATCGCCGTATTCGACCTTGGTGGTGGTACTTTCGACGTGTCAATTCTTGAGCTCGGGGATGGCGTATTCGAAGTAAAATCAACCAATGGCGACACGTATCTTGGTGGTGAGGACTTTGACCACATCATCGTAGATTTCCTTGCCGATGAATTTAAGAAGGATCAGGGTATCGACCTTCGTAAAGATACCATGGCTCTTCAGCGTTTGAAGGAAGCTGCGGAAAAGGCCAAGCATGAGCTCTCAACTGCGGTAGAGACCGATGTGAATTTGCCCTTCATCACGGCGGATCAGTCAGGGCCAAAGCATTTAAATATCAAGATGTCGCGCGCGAAGCTTGAGTCCTTGTGCAAGCCGCTGCTTGATCGTCTCACTGAGCCGTGCAAAACGGCGCTTAAGGACGCCGGGATTTCCGCAGACAAGGTAGGGGAAGTCATCCTTGTCGGTGGTATGACCCGTATGCCTTCGGTGCAGCAGAAGGTCCGTGAGATCTTCGGTAAAGAGCCTTCGAAGAGCGTAAATCCTGATGAAGCGGTTGCGATTGGTGCTGCGGTTCAGGCAGGTGTTCTTCAGGGAGATGTGAAGGACGTTCTTCTCCTTGATGTGACTCCTCTTAGCCTCGGTATCGAAACCTACGGCGGAGTTTTCACGAAGCTCATTGAGAAGAATACCACTATCCCAACCCGTAAGAACCAAGTGTTCTCGACGGCTTCTGATAGTCAGCCCGCGGTTTCCATCCACGTGCTTCAGGGCGAGCGCGAAATGGCTGCCGACAATAAGACTTTGGGCCGCTTTGAGCTCGTTGGTATTCCTCCCGCCCCGCGTGGCGTTCCTCAAATTGAAGTGACCTTTGATATCGATGCCAACGGTATTTTGTCCGTAGGCGCGAAGGATCTTGGCACTGGTAAAGAGCAAAACATCAAGATCACCGCGAAGTCCGGCCTCAGCGATGAGGAAGTAAAGCGCATGGTGAAGGATGCAGAAGCTCACGCTGACGAGGATAAAAAGAAGCGTCAGGCAGTAGAGGCGCGCAATCACCTCGATGCACTTATTTACAACACCGAGCGTTCTCTTGGTGAGATGAAGGACAAGCTCTCGGCTGAGGACATGGGTGCGGTTAACACTGCAATTGAGGAAGCCAAGAAAGCCCTCGACTCGAAGGAAGTTGAGGTTCTTACTGCAGCTAGCGAAAAGCTCACCAAAGCGAGCCACAAGGTTTCTGAGCAGATGTATAAGAAGGCTGCTGAGGCACAGGGTGCTGCTGGTGCGAATGGCGCTACCAATGGCAGCGCTGATTCTGCAGAAAAGAAGGAAGAGGATGTCGTCGATGCGGACTTCGAAGAAGTTCGTGGGAACGGCCAATAATGTTCGCCTTTAGGCGAAAAGAGCCTTCCTCTGCAATGAGCAGGAGAGGGTAACAACCATAGCGCACTCTCCGAGAGACTTTTAGTTCTCGGGGAGTGCGTTTTTGTAGGTAAAGCTTTCGGGTAGGGCGTTGTGGTTTCGAAGCGAGATTTTTACGAGATTCTAGAGGTTGAGCGTACCGCAGGCCTAGAAGAGATAAAGAAAGCTTATCGGAAAAAGGCGTTGCAGTTTCACCCCGATCGCAATCCTGGCGACAAAGCAGCCGAAGAAAAGTTCAAAGAAGCAACTGAAGCCTATTCCGTTCTCAGTGATGCGGATCAGCGCCGCAAGTACGATCAATTTGGACATGCGGCTTTCCAGCAGGGCGCGGGAGGTTCCGGGTTCGAGGGCTTTGGCGATTTCTCTGGCTTCGAAGATATCTTCGGAGATCTTTTCAGCTCTTTCTTTGGCGGGGCAACGGGCGGAGGGCGCAGGACCCGTGGCAGAGCAGGTCGTGACTTAAAGTATGATCTGCCTATTTCTTTTGAAGAAGCAGTCTTCGGAACAGAAAAAGATATTGATGTTCCTAGGCGCTTACTTTGTAAGACGTGCGAGGGAGTGGGGGCGAAGAAGGGTTCTTCTGCTGAGACTTGTACGCAGTGCGGTGGCGCGGGCCAGATTCGAATTCAGCAGGGGTTCTTCACGATTGGGAGGACCTGCAATGTTTGTAATGGACAGGGGCAAGTAATCAGAAACCCGTGTGGAGATTGTGCGGGAACCGGCCTCACGGCGGTGAAGAGTAAGATTAAAGTGAAGATTCCAGCGGGAATTGATCACGGTCAGCGGCTTAAGCTCCGAGGCGAGGGAGAGGGTGGGACTGGAGGCGGTCCTTCCGGCGACCTCTATGTTCAAATCATGATTGAGAAGCACGCGTTTTTTGAGCGTGATGAGACAGAGATTCACTGTCGTTATCCGATTACTTTTGCGAGCGCGGCGCTTGGCGCAGAAGTTGAGGTGCCGACCCTTGATGGCTCAATGAAGCTCAAGGTGCCTGCCGGAACTCAGTCTGGGAAGGTGTTTCGTCTAAAAGGTAAGGGCGTGCCTTCCTTGAGCGATGGTCGCCGCGGCGACCAGCATGTAGAGATTATAGTCGAAATTCCTAAGAAACTGTCTGCCGAGCGCAAGCAGCTTCTTGAAAAGCTGCGAGAAATTGAGCTCAAAGAGGACAAAGAAGACGACAAGGGATTCTTTGAGAAAATGAAGGCGATGTTCGGTTAGCAGTCGCCTTATTCCGCCGCCCTGTTTCGCCTTTGCCAATAGGCGGCGGCCTGGTAGGGCGCCCTGTCCTCAGGGTGCCGAAAGATCTTACCAATGCCGTCCGTCGATTCACTAACGCTGTGAGCGCGCGGGGTTGGAAGATCTTGCGGCGCCGGGAGGACCCGGCGCCCTACCTGAATGGGACCTTTATAACACCGCGGCCCCAGGCACTGTTTCTCTGATGAAATTTAGGTACTCAGCACTTTGAGTATTTGCAAACAGGCTTGTATCGCCTGCTCTGCAGTCCGTGAGGAAGCCTGAAGAGGTAATTCCAACAATCCCGATACCGTTTGCGCCGACAAGGAGAGCAGGTCCACCTGAGTCCCCGGAGCAAGTATTGCTTCCCTCGCCGTCAAAAGAGGTAATGAGGTGATCCGTGGTGACGTCATTCACGCGCATCTCTCCGCTCTTAAGCACTCCGGCTCCGCCGTTTTCGTCGAGACCAAATCCAAAGATTTTTATTGTGTCTCCGGACGAGGCGGCTGAGCTGACCATGAGCGGAACTGTGGGAAGCCCGGCATTTGAGCCGAGTTCAAGGATCGCTACGTCCTTAAATAGTGCTTGGTTCGTAGCGTTATACCCGGGATGACGGAAGTATCTTACTCCGTCAATCCTTCTTCCGTTGGCTGTGATCGTGGCAGACCTCACCTCAGCCGGAAAACAGTGCCCCGCTGAGAGTACGTGAGTCTGGGTAAGCATGGTACCAGAGCAAGAAGCGCTGGTCCCATCTTTGAAGATGAGGGCAATACGAACAACAGGGGAATCCGTAGTTGAGCACTCAGTGCCATTGATAATTCTGGCATTTAGTCCAAGGCTTTCGCATGCGTTGTTGCTGAGTCCATCTCCTCCACCTGAATCACTACTACCTCCTCCTCCGCCGCCGCAGCTTGAGACAAGAAGGCTAACGCTTACCAGCAAGACGAAAAGGCTTTTCGACAAGGCATTTTTCATAGGGTGTTCACATTTCGGTGATAGTTATGCCCTCGAGACTCCTCGAATACTATTTCCGTTGAGCGAGGACTTTCTAAGCGTGTCTGGGTGGTTAGGCGGGCGCCAGGCCACAAGCCAGGAACGTGAAGCCGATAGTCTCACGGAATAATGGGCGACGGAATCACGAACCTTGGAGTTCACGCGA
>JBIKWF010000170.1:0-6612 GCA_044356455.1 Bdellovibrionota bacterium
CTGGGTTCTTCCCAGCGCTGCCCTTATTCTGACCTTAGTGACCCGGGCAAGAGCAGGCTCACCCGGAGGTCGGACGGCAGATTTATGAACCGATGTCCTTCTTCGCCTCCTGGTGACGATGGCCTTGCATCCCCCGCACTCCCCGGAGTGTACCCCTCGAAGGATGGTTTTTATGCTTCCCCTATTGGCGATTCGCCTGACACGGTAGGCGAGCTACTGCCTGACGTAAGCGGATTGTTCTCCTATCTTCAATTCAGTACGAATCCGCTGAATCCCGTCAACCCCAACCCAACCGTGTTGCTCGCTCCTGGACTTGCCCATCCGTCTGACCCTCCGGTGGAAAAGCAAATCGTTACCCCCTGCGCAAATTCCAGTCTGATAATCATTCTTCATAGTCTTGTAACTCCCTCGGAAGTTAGTCCGTCTAACTGGGATTTCGAAGACCACGATTATCTAAAGGGAATCAAAAACCAAATTAGTTCTTTCAGGAATGCAAATCCTAAAAGTCCCATTCTCGTCATCTACATTCCCGCCACCCCTTTTCAAGCTCAGCCGCGAATTACCGAGGAGATCCTCCCGGCGCTTGTTGGCTTGCCAACTCAGCCCCCCGATCCTTTCATTACTATTTCGCAAGACCCCAACCTTTCCCTTGTCGTGTTGGCCCCGCTTTGCGGCACTGTCCAGGGTGGTCCCGTCGGCACTCCCCCGGTGCGGGTATGCAAAGAGAGTACCTTACATAATTATTGGAACTTACTCCTGAACCCCGCGTCCAACAGCTATATTGTCCCAATGGCTCGGCGTTTATTTCTTGAGCGATTATATCATGTGGAGCGAGTCTTATGAGAATTCTCCAAGATGAGCGCGGCGCCTCGACTCTTGAATATGTCATGGCAGCTTCAATTCTCTTCTTTGTATCCGTTGCCTTGCTTAATTTGGTAAATTCCTCAACCCGTGCGTATTATGACGCCGCTACTCTAGGAACAGGCGGGGAAAACGGGCTTGCGCCGTGCGGGCCGCACAGCGCGCTGGATCCGGAGAGGGGAGAGTGTTTCTAAAGTCCCCCAGAACTCATCCCCTTAGTGGTCTCTGTGTTCTTAGTGGTGGTTTTAAAAACAACCACTAAGAACACAGAGACCACTAAGGGAAAATTTGCCAATCTTTGAGTTCTTGAGAGTCTCTTTAGCACCTCATTACACGAACCAGTCTCCGTTCCATAATCGAGACAGGAATTTCTGGTAGGGCAGAAAGACAATTCCGTCCTCCATTCGCTCTACCGGATCGCGCGAAATAAGACATCGGTGCTTAATCGGAAACGACTCGCCCAGCTGGCGTAGTCCTTTTATCATACGAGCTCCCGCTCCTGTGCTGCTTTTGACCTCAACGGCGAGAAGGTCCCCTACGATGAAATCAACCTCATGCTGGGTGTGAGTACGCCAAAATCGGAGGGGCTCGTGAATGCGCTGATAGCTCAGCGCTGCTCTAATTTCTTGACCTATGAATTGCTCAAAAACTTCGCCGAAATAGGGGGTCCCCTCTTCAATGCTTTTTATTGATCGTAAGGTATTCGCCACACCGGTATCGAAGAAATAGAACTTCGCCGTTGAAACTTCTTTTCTGCTACTCGGCTTCCTCAACGGCTCTACGAGATATCCGACGAGGGTATCCTCCAAAATTCTGTAGTATTCTCTGACGGTAGTCGGAGACACCCCTAAATCAGATGCGATTTCCGAGAAGTTAAGGATTGAGCCGTTCGTAAGCGAAGCCTTGCGTAAAAACGCTGAAAACCTGGGCAAATCACGCACGACTCCCTCAGCAGCGATTTCCTCGGTCAGGTAAGTATTCACATAAGCCTGAAGTTCTTCCTCAGGGTAAGGAGAAAGATACACACTGGGCAGGCCTCCAAATCGTAAGTAGCGCGGGAGGTCAAAATCCTGAATCTCTTGAGAAGTAAGAGGGAACAGCCCTGCCGTCCATGCCCTTCCTGCCAAGAGGTTCGCGCCTCCACGTCTGAGCTTTCGCGCACTGCTTCCCGTTAACAGAAAAGTCGCTCGCCGATCTTCTATGAGCCGGTGAACCTCGTCGAGCAAAGCCGGAATTTTTTGCACTTCGTCTATGACTATGAGGCTATGCTTGCTGGCTTTCACCATCTGCTCAAGCTCAGCGGGCCTCACGGAAAGGCGAAGATAAAAGTCACTATTCAGCAAATTTACAACGAGGGCGCCCTCTCCAATTTGCTGCTTTATCAGTGAGGTCTTGCCAGTCCCTCGAGGTCCAAACAAGAAGTGGGATTTCTTATCTAAAATCTCGAGTAATTTTAATGACCTTTCTATCATTCCGCGTACTTTAGCAGCACCACTTTGGATTTTCAATGAAATCTACAAGTAGCGCTGTCGTTTGCTAAAAGACATGCTGCGGGCGGTGTTTTATTGATACTTATTAGATACTTATGCGCATGCACGGCCTCTGTTTCTCAGCTGCTAGGGCATCAGAACGTTCTCACCACAAACAAAGCAAGGGACACAAAGGAACACGTTAAAATTGAGCTCTCTTTGCGTCCTTAGCGTCCTTTGTGGTCCAATAATATCTTAAGTGGATTTAGCGTTTTACGCCGAACATTCTTGCGCCTTGCTCAGCTGATTTTCTGTCATGAAACGCCCTTTTTTATCTTCGCCGCGAAGAATTCTAAGGCATACAGAAGCGAAGGCTTCAGAGATTTCCCAGGGAACCTCAGAAGAACCTCGATGTTTTATTTTTTCTCTCCGTGAACTTTGTGTCCTCTGTGGTTTTTCAACAATTTAAATCAACCACAGAGGGCACAGAGTCCACAGAGTGGACTTTTTCAGAGACTCCCTAGTACTACCCAATGTCAAAGAGCCCCCACGACCAATCTCCCGCAACTCAATTCTTCTACGAGATAACTCCCGAAAGAATTCTGCGCGCCGTAGAAACGCTAGGCGTGCGCTGCACGGGCAGAGTCCTCCAGCTTAACAGCATGGAGAACCGCGTCTACGAAGTGGAACTCGACGTGGACGACCCTGATTCACTTACCTCTCCTAGTCAGCGTTTTCGCATCATTAAATTTTATCGGCCTGGCCGCTGGACCAAAGAACAGATCCTGGAAGAACATAAATTCCTCGCCGATTTGCGCTCGGACGATATTCCCGTAATTGCGCCGCTTACTTTTGGCGACGGCGAGACTCTGCATCTCGAGAAAGACAGCGGCATCTGGTACACGATTTTCCCGAAAGCTGGCGGCAGATCTCCCGACGAGCTAACGAACGAGCAGCTTGAACGCGTAGGAAGACTTCTTGCCCGCATGCATCAAGCGGGTAAGCGCCGGGACGCGCCTCACCGCGTGAGACTTACGCCCGAGGCCTACGGGCGTTTTAATGTGCAGTATTTGATCTCGACCCGCGTTCTTCCTCCTGAGATTGAAAAATCGTACTCAGCCGTCGTTGAATCTATCTGCCAGATTTCAGGCGAGTGGTTCAAAGAGGCGGCTACTCAGCGCATCCATGGTGATTGCCACCTCGGGAACGTGATTTGGGGACGGGACGGCTTCTTCATGGTCGACTTTGATGACATGGTGATTGGGCCCTGCGTGCAGGACATGTGGCTGCTTCTTCCTGGCCGCGACGAAGAAGCACGCCGTCAACTTCGGCTCATGCTTACCGCCTATGAACAGCTTAGGGCGTTTGACCAGCGCGAGCTTAGACTAATAGAACCCCTGCGTGCCCTGCGCCTAGTGCACTATGCCGCCTGGGTAGCTCGGCGCTGGCAGGACCCAGCCTTCCCGCGCTCCTTCCCACATTTCGGTTCAAACCAGTACTGGAGAGAGCAGCTCGCCGACCTCCAGGAGATACTTCAGCTCATACAGGACGATCCCTACCTCTTCGTGAGGTGACCTGCGCCCGTTCGCGCGCCTAACTAGCTGATTTCCCCTAGGTATATTTTCTCCAAGAACAGCACATAGGGATTAGAAATCGCATAACTTCTGTAGTCTGACCTTACTCTATTGGGGGTTCAGGGTTCTGGGGCCGAAACACGGTTGTGTGCGTGTTGAATCCCTTCCTTGATGGATAGCTCAGTGCAGGGTCCAGAGAGCGGTCCATTTGTTTTTTGTGTGGAGATATTGTTGTGAATATTCGAACTGTTTCAACTTTTGCTTTTGCTTTTGTGCTCTCGATCGGACTTAGCGTAGCTCCCGGAATGGTGAACTACTCAGAAGCGGCCGTGAAGAAATGCAAATCCGAGGAAACGAGAGTAAAAACGGCCTTTCGTGACGAGAAGAAGGCTGAGTCCGTGTTCAACAAGGAGACCCGCACCCTTGAATCTCTCCAACGCCGCTATGACAAAGACGTTGAGCAGAAAGAGAGCAAGGCCCAAAAATGCGTCGATAAGACTGAGCGTCTGGAGGACAATTACACCCGTCAACTCAATGGCGCGGAGGCCGCTCGTCAAAACTATATTTCTAAATCAGCAGAACTTGCAGTCCAAAGAATCGCTTGCGAATTTGACCTTGCCACTGGCGGGGCTTGTAATCCAAATAAATTTTACACGCAGATTGCTAAACTCGCTAAGGACATTGCTAAGGCAGAACAACGCATTGCTACGCTTCGCAAACTACTTAACCAAAAACTTGAGACCCAGCGTAATGTGTGCGCACGTGAAGACGCTCGTCTTGCAACGGTAGTTACTCGTTCACTCGGACGGGTAACCGCACAGACGCCCAAAGTTGCTGCCAAGCAGGCCATCTTCGTGCAGAAGACAGCGGCTCGCGAAGCAGCTGAGGCGGCACTTCTGCAGTGCCAAGCTGCGAATCCATAAGTTTAGCGTAGGCTCTTAATGGGGCCGTAACGAGCGCCCTCCCTCTGTTCCAAACATGTGAATAGAGGGAGGGCGTTTTTATTTAAATTCTGCCCTCGTAGGCTCGGCGCTCTCGGTAGGGCGCGGTGTCCTCACCGCGCCGCGAGATCTCCCATCCCGGCACCTCCGTTAGCGTTAAAGATTCGGCGATGGCCCAAACTTATCTTTCGGCGCCCTGAGGCTTGTCTCGCCCTCGCCTACTGGCAGAGGCGGAACAGGGCGGCCCTACCTAGGAACCTCTGAAAAACTCACCTCTGTGTACCTCTGACTCCTCTGTGGTGAAATTTTCATGAAGAAATTCACCACAGAGGACACGGAGGTGTATTAAGAATGGAGGTTTTTCCGAGGCTCCTTAAGTAAGCAACGCCTTAATCGACGTAAGCCACTCCGCTGGCTTGGCATTCTTACTTATCCATGAATCCGCTCGAGCCTCTTTCGCAAGGGCTTGCAGGTCGCGCTCAGGAATATTCGAAAAGAGTACAATTTTAAGCTCGCGCTTTGCTTGCTTAAGCATCTGGCAGATTTTATTTCCCGGGAGCCCAGGCATCTGCACGTCACACAACATGAGATCCACTTGGTCCTCGAATACAGGCTTGTGAATCACGGAGAAATTATTTGCCGTGATCACAGTGTAGCCCTCTTTCTCGAGCAAATGGCGCATGATTTCTAGAATCATCTCATTATCGTCGAGGCACAGTATCTTTTTGCCCGCGGCACTCCGCGCCGAGCTTACACCTGTTTCCTGGACGAGCTCTTTTTGCGCTGAAAGGTCTGCCGCAAAAGTTTCGGGATTACTAAGGTGCGCAAACGCCGCCTCACAGGCCGCAGCAAATTCAGCCCCCGTTTGATAGCGCCGTTCTTTCTCCTTCTCGAGAGCATGTACGACGATGTGCTCTACCTCGAGGGGAATACCAAGGCTTTCTTCGAATGAAGGCGGAGGCTGCGTCAGATGCTTAAGAAGGGTTTGGATCACTGTCTCGCCCAAAAATGGCACGTCTCCGCTGAGAAGCTCATACATCAGGACACCCGCAGCGTAGAGATCAACTCTGTGGTCGAGTCCCCCCTCACCTGACGCCTGTTCGGGCGACATATACACGGGGGTACCAATCGATACGCCCTCTAGAGTACTACTTTGATTTCCTTCAAGCTGCTCTTGAAGCTTGGCGATTCCAAAGTCAAGCACACGAACATTAAGGTCATCCGGCTCTGGCAGAGTAGAGAAGTTACTGGGCAATCCTTCAATCATCACGTTCGCGGATTTAATATCTCGGTGCACGATATGAAGCGAGTGCGCCGCATCCAATACTCTCAGCAACTGAGACATGATCTTAAGTACTCGCGGAACCCCGATTGGAATGCGCTTTGAGATCACATCCTCAAGCAAGACTCCCTCGCAGAAGTCCGTCACCATGTAGTAGCGGCCGCCGTCAGTGCGACCAAAATCTCGAAGTACTACAGAGCCGGGGTGCACGAGTCGCAGCAATATCTCCGCTTCGCGTTTAAAACGCTCGATAAGCTGCGTCTGATCACTAAGGGTCGCTTTAAGGAGTTTAAGAGCGAACCGCACGCCAAGGTCGATATTCTCAACCAGGAATACTTCCCCATAGGTACCTTCGCCGAGCTCGCGAATTACCTTATATTTGCCGGCGATGAACGTCCCTTCCATGACCCCAACTGCATTCTATGATCCCCTTCGTGGTGGCAGTGGTGTTAGTTGTGGTTTTTAAAAAAACAAAAATTCCACAA
>JBIKWF010000066.1:0-23572 GCA_044356455.1 Bdellovibrionota bacterium
TCCCCCCTTCGCACGCTACAAACTGAAGGAACTCAGCAAGCCGATGCATATCTCCTCCTCAGAAGCGGTCCGGATTTCTGATCATTTCCTCTGCGACACGTGTAAGAACTTCGGCGAAGGACTGGACTCCCCGTCCGCGGTCAGCGCGGTTTGGCCTCATCTTTAGATTCGGATACCCGTGTGGGTAGGACTTGACGACATCCTCGGTGTCTGGCCCAAGACCAAACGCTACAACTTTCGCTATCCCCTCTTTCCGAATTCGTCTCAGACTCTCGGCAAGCATCTCGGGAATGTTCGAGCCACCATCGGTCAGCACGAGGATAAAGTTCTCTTTGCCTGCACATTCTTTGAGTCTTTGATACCCGACCTCGAGTGCGAGGGCGTCGTTAGTGCCGCCGCCTACCATCTCTGGAATTGCAGCAATGCGTTGCTGAATTGACCCAGGAAGACGGTCTGTGAATGACTTCACGATCTTGACGCCACCTGAGAAGGCAAGAATCTCAATCGGTATTTTGAGCGCTTGAAATACTTCAGATAGAATTACAAGCGCTTTAAAAGTCTCCTCGGCCTTTTCCCCTGCCATGGAACTAGAGATGTCCACGAGGAAGGTGAAGCGATAGTCGAAGGTTTGGGGCGTAAGCCTTCTATCCCAAAGCTTCATGAGCTGGCGGTGGTCTGCCTTTGACTGCATCGCCGCCTGCAGATTAAGGCGCGTGCCGGTAGGATAGCCTTGGTCCCAATCAGGGTCCTTGCGTGGCCTCAGAAATCGCTTGAGCCGCACATAAAGGGGATGAATTAAGTCTCGATGTTCGTGAAGCGCTTTATCATAGGGAGTCTTAAGCGCTTCGCGCACTTCGCTTAGGTCCTTCAGCATTTCCTGGGTGGCATCTTCAAGCTCTTTACGCTCCGCCTTTTCGCGAGCCTCGCGCTGCGCGCGTTCTCGGCGCTCCTGATGAGCTTCTACTTCCTTCTTGTTAAGCTTCCCCTCGAGTTCGGAGCTTATCGCATCCTCGAAGCCCTCAAGCTTCTGCTGGGCCTTTCCTCGGCATCTCTCGCGCACCTCTTGGGGCAAAGAATCAAAAAGTTTTTTAAGGGCCTCTTGGGTATCCTTTGAGAGCTCTGACATGCGGGGACCACTTCCTCCACCTCCCGCACCAAACAACGCAAGTAAATCCTGGAGCGCTTGTTCCGCAGCGACCTTGGCCTCCCGTGCCTTTTCGTGCGCATCCCCTAGTTTTTTTAGGTCCCCTTGGTTCCCCTGCCCGTCGGCTGCTGCTTTCTCTGCCTCTTCAAGTTGGCGAGCAAGCTCAGCCTCTTCCTTCGTGGCCCGCTCAAGTTCCTGCCGAGCCGCGTCCAGCGCCTGCTTCATACGCTCAGCATTCTCGCGGAGCATTTTGTCAAATATTTTTAGTAGCTCGCGCTGAGCGGCTTCTGAAAGTTCCTTGTATTCACGAAGCTCTTTCTTAAGTTGCTCTATCTCCTCGCTTAGCTCGTCCACGCGCTCGGAGTCTCCGCGTGACTGGGCTGATTTCAGCTCTTTTTGCTTAGCGGTAAGGGCCCTCCTTTTTTCGAACATCTCCTGAAGGAGTTGATTCTCGCTTTCGTTCGCAAGATCCTTTTCCACGAGCTTTCGCAATTCTGGCCAAATAAACTCACGATAAAGCGAGAATCTCTCGCGAAAGAACTCTATGCGTGTTTTCCTATCTGCATCGGGGGGAGGAATCAGCGCGGTAAAGCGCCGCACAAACGGAATGATCCGTGTCAGCGTCTTCTCGACCTCTGGTTCGAGGGTTTTACTAAAGCGGCCCTGGTGCCAATCACGAATAATTTCGGAAATGACATAACCGAAGCGCGGATAGGCCCCCAGTTGACGCGCAGCTCGTTCAATGTCCGGTAGGTCAACAGGAACATTTTCCTGACTGAACATCTTGTCATATGAAGTGTCTTTGTGACGTTCGAGGCCAGGGAACTTCTTCACCATCCAGGTGTTCACCGCATTGTCTTCGCAGCCGTTGAAACCGGCATGAAAGCCGAGCTGCTTCATGAGGAGCTCGGCCTCCTCACGTGGCATTCCCGAGGCAACAGGTCCTACTGTGATTGCACGGTGCGAACCTTCGTGGCCTGCCACGAACTTTGCAAATTCCGGATTCTCGGCAACATGCACCGGGTCAAGGGTGATTCGGCAACGCTCAATGTCAAAATAACTTCCCTCTCCCGGCTCACCTATCCGAACGGACATTCCAAAGTCGCTTCCCACTGCCTGGGCTATGACGGTGAGTTCGGCAAGAGTACGCGAGGTAATCGTGAGGCAGCGCTTGGGAGCGTCTGAAGATACCGGGGATGATTCCATCCCCTCGGACGGGATCTCAGGCAGCGATATAACAAAGGGAGAAGGAGCTGCATTCAGTGAGAGGTCGTGATTCATCGCGCGATCCGTCTACAAAACCCTCTTCACACATGAAGGGGTTTTTTGACCCTACGGATCTTAGCGATCGCTACCGAGCGAAAATTTCTCTGTTACAAAAATATTACAATTCATTTTTTGAGAAAGTTCTTCGTTAGCCCAAAAACATGCATTATTTTTAAAGACCAACCTCCTCGTGCCCGGTGCGTTCTGTCGAACGATTCGGGCCGCCTGAAGTGTGCCTAGCTTGATCATCTCACAGCCCCCAAGGGATGTGAGATGATCAGGCTAGCTAACGCCCGGATGGCCGATTTTCGGGCGGTAATCTCACGGACCGAAGGGACCCCATGAGATATAAAGGCTAGAGTCATAAACACCTATCAGGCGACAATCACGTTGTCCGCTCATTCTTCAGGATTGGGGTTTGGCCTCGCTCCGTCGCCAACAAATTCGTTAAATTTTGCAGAATTTGCTGCTTGGTACTTGATTCAGAATCTCAATTCCCTCAGATTAAGAGCCAGTATTGGGGGCATTCTAACGAAATTGTTTTATCGATGAAGTTTGCCCAGTACCTATGAATCCTCTTGATATTTTTTCTTTAAAGCCTCGTAGTGCTCATAGTTCGCCTTTGGGACGGGAAGAACTATTTCCATCCTTTACTCTGAACTTCGAGCATCCATCCGTGTTCCAGGATTTAGTTTCCCTTCCTCGAATACCGCACGTTCGCCGCCCAGCTTCGCCACATTAAACGACACTTCAAGGCCCACTCACTCCTTTTGTAGTAGGACGCCCCTTACGCCCCTCAGAGAAGAGTCAACTGCTCAGTGAGGCTTGGGACATGATCGCCATTGCTCTCGATCAAAGCGCTAGCAGTGAGTCGCATGCTGAACGAATGGTTGGGATAGAGATTGAGCTTAGCGCCGTAAAGGAGGATGGAAATTATGCCGCCGGTGCTGCAAAGCATATACTTGCTGGACTTACCCCCGAACTCTGGAGGGAAGAGGCAGGAAGTGGATCGATTGAATTTGCTTCTGCTCCCGTAGCTCTCCAGTCGGGAGCGATATCGTCATTATTTGCTCAGGCAAGTGCTGAAATAGGAGCAGCTGCGTCCCTGGCTGCCTCAAAACAACTCGGTCTCATAGGAAGCGGGATAGCTCCTGTGATAGGGCCAAACCAGGTTGAAGAGCCTGGGATGAGCTCCGAAACTGAGCAGTTGCTTTCCGCTCTCGGCAATGAGGAAGAAACGACCTCCACGTCTCTTGTGAGATCGGTTCATCTTGGCTTCGAAGAGGGCGGCAGCTTTCAACTAACAACCAAGAATGCCGCGTGGACCGTTATTAATGCGCTCCACGTCACCTTTCAAACGCGAGACCCGATTGATGCCCTCCAACTTTTCAACGCACTAAGAGACCTAACCCCTCTCATGATGGCGATCTCTTCCAATACTGGTGCCTTGAACGGCAAGAAACTCGACCACCAAGAGTACCGGCCTTTCATAATTGCAGGCTCCGAGATCATCGACTACAATCTTGAATCATGCTCGGGCATCGTTATCGAGCGGGCTCAATCCTTGCGTCACGCGTTCGAACTCCTCGTCCCGAGAGAGCCGAGTCGGGCATGCCCGAAGCACTGGCTGAGCTCAGGCGCAACACCTTCAATACGAGACGCCTTTGAATCGGTTCGAGAGGCAACGTTCCCAAGCGTTCAAATGCGATTGGGGCGCGCTAACCCATCCACATTTCTTATTGAGTATCGGCCCATGAGTGCCCAACTCTCTGTAGCGCGAAATGTAGCGCTAGCGGGATTTCTCTCGCTCGCAACGGAGTACTTGATAGCTCATCCTGACTCTCACATCTCAGAACCAACTGAGCTTCTTGAAGATACCAAGTCCGCGCTAAAGCATGGAATGAATGCACCCGTTCATGCACTCGTCGGCCCACAAAAGGGAGTACTTGTTCCGGCCTATGCAGTAGCATTAGATCTACTCGACCGGGCACAGGAACATGGCCTCCGTATGGGAACAATCGGCAGTGAGGATCTCTCCGCCCTTTCGTGCTTGAGAACGGCACTGGAAAGAAGAGAGTCGTGCTCCGACGTGCTCACCAGGGCTATTTCCGACTTTGGTCCCTCAGAAGGGCTCAAGAGGAATTGGATCGCTCCGCGAGCCTAACCAAGTCTCCTCACGACCTTTCTTGTCGAGAAGAGGCCGTGAGGGACTCCAGGAGAGATAAGGAATAAGCGCATACAAAGTTTATCAAAATGACTAATTTGACCAAACCAGTGATAGGGGTTGTTTGCCGCGAGCTATCAGACCCTGAGTACGAGATTCCCGCGCAGGGATGTACGTCAGCCTACCTTGAGTCGATCTCTCAAGTGGGCGGAATCCCGCTGCTCATCCCCCTCTATTCCGATGCAGAATTGGACATTCTCCGTGTGGCGAGTTTATGTGACGGAGTGCTTCTCGCAGGAGGTGAAGATGTCAGTCCAGAACTCTATGGTGCCTCTCGTCATCCTGCTCTCGGAGTAACATCACAGCGGCGCGACGCTGTTGAGCTGTCCATTTTTAAGAAAGCACGAAGCCTCAAGAGACCAATACTTGGAATATGCCGAGGCCTGCAGCTCATGAACGTAGCGTTGGGAGGCACTCTATTTCAAGATTTACTCTCGGAACGCGCTACTTCTTTCGATCACGAGACCAAGGACAACTGTTGGGAATCCTCTCCCCACCGCGTTTCGGTAGCGGAGGGGAGCATTCTCTCCCGCACGACTCAACTCAGCAACTTTCCCGTGAATTCTATCCATCATCAGGCAATCAAGGCCTTGGCTCCCGATCTTGCCGTGGCAGCCCGCTCTGAAATCGATGGAATCATAGAAGCAGTTGAAATCCCCGGTGATGAATTCAGTATGGCCGTACAATGGCATCCAGAGATTTTTACCTCGAGAACTGGTACTCAAGAGTCCTTGGTTAGCCTCGCGATTTTTGGGGCCTTCATCGAGGGCGCACGAAGAAGTGCCTTACGCAGGTAGTTCAAGAACCACACGCCCTCGTATGGCAAATGCGCCAAAAACTCGAGAAGTAATTACTACTTCTGCTCAGCCCCTCGCCCACTTAGCATCTTGGTAATTGATAACGCACGCTCAGGATTCATGAGCGCAAGAATCTGTCCAATTCTCTTCTCAGGCATTCTCTCCAAGAGACCAAGCGCGATATTCACATCAAGCTGCTCAATCAGAGCTGCCGCTTCCGGAGGATTCATTGAGCCGTATACGTTAGAAAGTTGCTCGAGCTGGGAACTGCGTTTTTTCTCGCCGCGATCTCTGTCGGAGCGAATGATATCAGTGAGCTCTTTAAGTTCGCTCTGCCGTGCCACAAACTCTTTATCTCTTTTCTCAAGCTCTGATTCACGCTCATCTAGTCTCATCGCACGCTCCTCAAGCTCGGCGCGTCGATGATCAAGAGCGGTAAGAACTGCTATTTCTGATTTGCTTGACGTCGAGCGGTCGGTCACCCCTTGAAGAGAAGACTTTGCGGCACTGACACTGGTGGTCGTCATCGTAGCTTGCGCTGCCGACGGCACAAGAACCCCAGACATTTCAAGCGCCGCCACTGCTACTTTGCCAAGTGCAAAAATTCCCACAAGCGCAAGGGCAGCAAAATGTCCACGATTGGGCTTAGTAGGAAGCATGAGAGGTAGACCTGGATGTTCATCTGAAGCAACACGGGCGGGAGTGAGGCTCGGTTTAGCCCCAACATTCTTGCCATGGGGAGCTTTTGCAGCGCCGCTAGGAACTGGTCCTCCGCCCATTTTCTGCTTCTCAAGCAGGGACGCCATAACACGCTGCAGGTCATCATAAATGGCGCCTGCTTGCTCACGTGAAAGACTCTGCTTCTTAGGATTGCTGGTCATGGCTTCCTCGCCTTAGGTTTACTCGGCCTTTCCCTGGCCAAGCGTGTCAAATTCAAGAGGTTCCGCATCGCGGCGCACCTTAGCTTCCTTGATAAGCGCTCGTCCTGCACGTTGGACCGCAGACTCATCAAGTACTCGTTCTTCCTCTTTTTGGATGCGTTCCATATACTCTTGGAACCTCCTATTCTTAAGCGTATCGAGCGCATTAGCGTCTTTTGCTGCTTCGATATAGCGCTGCACAGCTTCAGCAGCTTCCGCCTGACGCATAGCCACCACTTCTATCTGCTCGGCAAGCGTGGCTTTCATGCGCGCCGCATAGCCGCTTCTCAGTGTCAAATCTTCGACACTAAGGGTTTGTCCCTCGACGAGTCCCCCTTTAAGGAGTTCTCTCTCAAGGCGCTCTCGCTCCGCTTCCGCTTCATGGAGCCTTTGGTTTGCCGCCAAAAGCTCCCGCTTGCGCTCATCCTTGAGCGACATCCGAAAATCAAGGACTTTTTGCAACCTAAACTTAAACTTCTTCAACCGGAACCTACCTGTGTCTTCTATTCAGCATGGGCACGTGGCGGAGGCGGCGTATCAAGAATCGCTTTGAGCCGCTTCCAGCTTTCGCCCATCGTCGAAGGATCGCTCGAACGCTGCTTAAGAAATCCAAGTAGCGGATCTATCAGTTGAACCGCTCGATCGACTTTCGGGTTCTGACCCGGCTTATAGGCGCCAATCGTGATCAGATCCTCCGCCTCACGATACGTGGCAAGAATATCTCGCGCTTGAGATGACGCATTTACCACCTCTTCAGGCACAATATCGGTCATGACACGGGAAACGCTTTCAAGCAGCTCTATCGCAGGAAATTGCCCCTTACCCGCCAGTCTTCGGCTCAGCACAATGTGACCGTCGAGGATACCTCGCGTCGCGTCAGCAATTGGCTCATTCATGTCATCACCTTCGACGAGCACGGTGTAAAGACCGGTAATAGAACCCTTCCCTTCGCAGGTACCGGCGCGCTCCAAAAGTCGCGGGAGCATTGCAAAGACAGAAGGAGTGTATCCCCGAGTGCTCGGCGGCTCGCCAATCGCCAATCCAATTTCGCGCTGCGCCATGGCAAGACGCGTAACCGAGTCGACCATAAGCACGACATTTTTCCCCTGGTCGCGGTAGTGTTCGGCAATGGCGGTAGCGAGGAAAGCTGCTCGAATACGGAGCAAGGGGGATTCGTTGCCTGTCGCAACCACCACTACGGAGCGGCGGAGCCCTTCTTCGCCGAGGTCACGCTCGATGAATTCCCGCACTTCACGTCCTCGTTCGCCGACAAGCGCAATCACGTTGATATCACTACTCGTCGCATGTTTCGCAATCATGCCAAGCAGCGTCGACTTTCCTACGCCAGAGCCTGCCATGATTCCCACACGCTGTCCTGCACCTACGGTGAGCATGCTGTTGATGGCGCGCACGCCAAGGTCGAAGCAATCCTTAATTCTCGTTCGCGTGATGGGATTCGGAGGAGCGCGGAACAGCGGAACCAATGTCCCTATAGGCTCAAGCGATCGCTGATCAATCGGCTGTCCCATTCCATCGATGACGCGGCCAAGCAGATTGTTGGGAACCAGCACGTCAGTCGAAGCACCTTCGGCCGTTATCTTTGCACCCGGAGCAATACCATGCAGCTCACCATAGGGCATAAGAAGAATGCGGTCACTTCGAAAACCTACCACTTGCGCAGGCATACGAATGCGCCCCGAGTGAATCATCACGTTGGAGCCAAGTGAGACAAACGGGCCGTTTCCCTCAATTACCATACCCGCAACGTCGGTAACTTCACCGTTGAGCTGAAAACAGCTCGCGATATCCACCGCTGCTCCGGCACGCTCGAATACTTGCTGTATTGCCGCAGTAGACATTAGCGCACCACTTTTATGACATTATCTCGTACGCGATCCCAGGCATGGTCGAGGTCATAGTCCACCTCTCCTGCCGAGGTCTCGACCACACAGCCCGCGCGTATCGTCTCATCGGCCTCAAAGACCCAGCTCCCATCGAACTCTTTGAGCATTTTTGAGACTCCGATGACCTCTATGAATTCCATGTCTTGCTTACTCACTCGAACCTTACGAATGGTAGCACCACCGGCGAGACGCAGAGCTTCCTCGATAATCTTCACGATATATTCGGGATTTATTTCGACGGCGCCATCAATTATCTTTTTGCCTACGGCAAGGGCGAGTTCACTCCCGCGCTTTGCGACCGCGACGGCGATTTCTTCGATCTGCACCCGCAGGTCATTGATTACCGAGTGCACACTCGTTTCAATTCTCTGAAGCTTTTCACTTTGGGTGCCTGCAATTTCTTCAATACCATGCAGACGACCCGCTTCGTACGCTTCCTGCTTGATGCGTTCAAGCTCCTCAGGCGCTAGCTTAAGCAGTGAAGAATCCTCCTCTGCCTTTTTCCCTCCCGTTTTCCCCTCATGGGCAAGGTGCTCTGGGAGGTGCCACCTCTCTGCGTCAGAAGAAACTCCACGACCACCGAAATCTGCGAACATGGGGTCAACCATGGAGGATTCGGACTTCAGCTGAGGAACCTGCATGGGGTAAAACTCCTCAGGCCTTGGAGGCTCACCCACTACTTCCCAACTTGAATCACCGTAAGGCGAGCTCTTAAAAGTTGCCTGTGATGGCCCCTTCGTGCTCCCCGACTCAAACGTTCCGGTACCGCTCGACATTAGAGTCTCCCATCATTGAGCCAGTAGCGAATAAGCAGCGCGGCCTGTTGTGGGTTTTCCTTCACGATACGTGAGTTCTCAGCCAGCATCTGTTCGAGCTGCTCAAGATCCACGGTAGGCTCATAGGTTGGCACCTGTGCTCGAGTACGCTCGGCATCAATTTCTTTTTCAAGATCTTGAATACCCGTTGGCAAGAGCCGAGAGAGATCAACCTCTGCTTCCGTAGGCGTAACAAGGAATTTCACGAGCGGCTTGACTATGACCATGAAGAACAGAAGGATGAAGAGAAGCGGGCCGGCTCGGAAGACCATATTAAAGATAAAATCTTGTGTTGCCTTGCCGCTCATTTCCTCGGTGAAATCATTATCGCCAGCATGGAACGCAATGTTTTCCACGGTGACGGTATCCCCGCGCGCCGAATCAAAGCCTACGGCACTCTTTACGACAGACTCGATACGTCCAATGGTTTCAGCGTCCAGTGCCTTAAACTCAGCTGGAGCATCGGCGGGCGCGTCGGGCTTCTTCTCATACGCTCCGTCGACAAGCACTGCCACCGAGAGGCGCGTGAGTCTACCGCGGGGCGATGAGGTCTTGCTCACCGCACGCGAGACTTCGTAGTTCTTGACCTCTTCCTTACGCTGCGACTCTTGGTCGCCCTGACCTTTAGGGGCAAGTAAGTTCGGGTCGTTGGTTAGATTTGCCGCGACTCCAGGAACTCCTCCGCGTTGTCCCGCGCCTGAGCCCTCGGAAACCGTTCTTTGTGAACGCACCACTTGTCCACCTGGATCATAGCTCTCCTCTTCCCGTTCAGTCGACGAGAAGTCGAGGTCTGTAGAGACACGCGCAATCACCTTGTTAGGTCCCAAGACTTTGGAGAGCATTTGCTCAATCCGCTGCACGAAGCCCTTCTCCATCTCGCGCTGATATTGAAGACGTGTAGCCTCCATCGTTAAGGCATCTTCATTCTCCTCATCCACTGAGAGGAGGTTCCCTCGTACGTCAATGAGGGTCACATTCTCTGATTTGAGGCCTTCTACCGACCCTGCAACAAGATTAGTAATCCCCTTCACCTGAGCTTTGGTGAGCGCTCCACCGTTTTCGAGTTGCAGCATCACGGAGGCAGTCGGCTCACTTCCTCGCTTCGTAAAGACGCTTTTCTCCGGCTGGGCGAGATGGACGCGTGCGGAGCGCACGGCATCAAGTGAAGAAATCGTGCGTTCAAGTTCGCCTTGAATTGCCCTCTGAAACTTTATTTTCTCTTGAAAAGTCGTCGTTCCGAGATTCGTAGCCTCGAATATTTCGAGTCCCACGACGCCGCCTTGGGGAACGCCTTCTCCGGCAAGCTCGATGCGAAGCTCATGAACTACTTCGGGAGGAGACACGGCAATCGAAGAACCATCGCCGCGAACTTCATATTTAATTTTCTTTTCCTTGAGCTTGGTAATGACGCCGGCGGAGTCCGTGGGCTTGAGGTCAGAAAACAGCACCACGTAGTCAGGTTTGTTTGCCCAATTGGCAACCCATACTATTCCCGATACCGACCCCACAATCAGAAGCGGGAACATGATTTTCTGAATCAGCGGGAGCTTCATAAAGCTCTGCGTCAGCTGATTCAGCACAGCACTTGGATCAAACGTAGTTGCCACAGCAGGGTCTCCTTAAATCGGGTATTCTGAGTACGTGGGTTACACTTGCGTACGCATTACTTCTTCATACGCACGCACAATCTTGGCGCGTATGTTATTCATGAGCTGAAACGCGACATCCGCTTTTTCAAGCGCGATCATGGCGTCATGGGTTGTGGTTTCGTCCCTGCGCAGCACGAGGTCTTCAATTTTTGTATCGGCCGATTTCTGTAGCGAATCGACTTCCGATATCGCATTGGAGAACATCTTGCCAAAACTGACCTCTTTGGCGCTTCCGGCCTCTGCGGCATTCGGAATCTGCGAGGTTATCTTTTGAATCTCGGCGTACTTGGCGAGACCAGATTTAATTCCTTCAACGCTCATACTTTAATTCCTTTACGCTTGTGAAAGTGATCGTGCATCTCGTGACATGCCGCGCACGGTATCTACGGCAACCACATTGGCCTGATAAAGACGACTTGCACTCATCATGTCAGTCATCGTTGAAACAATGTTGATATTGGGATACGCCACATAACCGTCTTTGTTGGCATCAGGATGGCCGGGTTGAAAAACCATGCGAGGGGCGGACTGGTCTTCAACAACCGCCTGCACGGAAGGCGCCGCTAGCGACATACGGTCGAGCGCTGAGCCAAAATCAGGTCGAAAGTCATTAGCGACCTGAACGATGTCTTTTCGTTTATAAGGACCACCTTCAGAAGTTCGAGTTGTCTCGGCGTTCGCAATATTCGATGCGATGGTGTTGACGCGCAGACGCTGCACACTGAGTGAACGAGCCAGTACTTCGATAGGACTAGGCATACGCTATCTATCTCCCTGATTCACGAATGGCGAGTTTGAGCATCCCAAGCTTTTTGCGATAGGCGTCGGTTGCCATCGAGTACTGGCCTGAGTTGTAGGCGAGCCTCCCCATTTGAATATCGATATCGACGTTGTTGCCGTCGGGTTTCGTAGCTCCACTTAAATCTGAGGCAAGGTGCGAGGCGCTATCGGTCGAGATATCAAGGTGTTTTGAACTCGTGCGAGCGATTGACTCACTGCTTTCGCCAAAGGCACGCGCCAACTCGCCGCCGAAGTTAAGGTCCACTGCTCGGTATTGCGGCGTTTCTGCATTCGCCACATTGCTGACGATGGCCTCATTGCGGCGCCACGTAAGGTCCATGGCCTTATGAAGGCCCGTGAGCGTCCGGTCAAAGAATCGATCGATGAAGGTCATAAAAGCTCCTAAGTGGAGTTCTGCACCTCTGGTGAATTGCAAGGAGCGTGCACAGGCAGGTGGGGGTGGTCCAGGCAATAGTTTCAAGGACTTAGCGTTTTCTGCCTCAAGGTATTCTGACGCAAGGAGTCAAGCTTTTGACGCATGAGAGCGCGCGGGATACTCACCTCTTAAGCACCTGATGAGAGTACCCGCATGACTGAGAGCCCTCCCCACCGAACCGCGCGCCCCGCACCTTCCCAAGATGATGAGGGCTGCCCCGAGTGTCACAAGTCTCCAGCGACTTGCGTCTGCGATGTCCTCCCGAGTGCATCGCTCACTCCGCGGACAAGAGTTTTAATTCTTCAACATCCCCAAGAACCGGACAAAGTTCTCGGCAGTGCCCTGCTTGCACAGCGCGTGCTTAAGGGAGCGGTGCTTAAGACCGGCCTCTCGTGGCGAAATCTCTCGGCCGCTCTAGGCGAAGAAGCCACGTCCCAGCGCTGGGGAGTTCTTTTTCTTGGGACCCAAAAGAGTTCGGCCTCAACTGCGGGGAAAAAGCCGAAGGCAGCGGCCCCTCGCGAGGAGGAACCCTTAGATGTGCTGGAGTCGCCATCTGCTACTCAGCAAGAAGTCACCGTGCTCTCTCCCAAAGGTGGTCCGCGTGATGAGCAGGGTCTCGACGGAATTGTGGTGCTCGATGGCAACTGGAGACAAGCGAAGGCCCTCTGGTGGCGAAATGCCTGGCTTCTGAAGCTGAACCGGATCGTGCTGAGCCCCAAGAACCCTTCTCTCTATGGATCTTTGCGCCGAGAGCCGCGCCGGGAAAGTGTTTCATCTCTTGAGGCCATTGCGCTCTCACTTGGCGCGCTAGAAGAGTCCCCCGAGATCAAGAATGCGCTTCTGTCGCTTTTTAGAAAGTTTCTTCAGCGCTGCAGAGACTCAGGCGTGAAGCCTTCAGCTCCACCGAGGCACAAGGGAAGACCACGGCGCGGCCGCGCTCGCACCCCTAGGTAGGGCGCCGCGTCCTCGCGGTGCCGAAAGATCTCTCAAGTCCCTCGATTCTGCCGGAATTCTAGGGAGCCCTAAAAAATCCCACTCTGTGCACTCTGTGGTTGATTGAAATTGTTGAACAGCCGTGAACTTACAGCTGCCGCGTCGAAGCGTGCGCAGTGCCGTTTTTCGAGGCAACGTGAGCCGCACCAGAAAGTTCCTTTGCCGCTTTTGATTGGCCAGCTTTCTTTGCGGGCTTTGTGCTCTTCCACTTCTTTTCAAGGCGCTCGAGTACCCCGCCATAACGCTGCTCCGCCTGGTCGATTATTTGGGCCATAATGAACTGCCCGTCTTCACTCAACTCGTAAGGCTGAGGGAACTGGGCCAGAATTGCAAAAATAATTTCCTTTTCGTCGATAACTTTGCCGACCGACTCGTGGATCAAGAGAGCCGTTTCCCCGAGGTTAAACACATAGTTGTGATCAATGGCTGCGCGAAAGATGCCAGCTAGCTCTTTAATTACGCGGTGAACCAGCGCCGGAGTTATCTCGCCTGGGAACTTCACAAAGCCATAACACCAGCAATCAATTTCGATTTCAAAAATTTCGTTGTATCTGTCTGCAACTTGCAGGGGGAATTCTTGCGCTGGGCTCGCGCTTGTATTGTCATCTTGATTTGACACTGCCCAGCTCATGGTTACGCCGCCTTCCTGATCGCTGCTTCCCTGATCGCTGCCTTCCTGATCGCTGCCTCGGCTTCCAAATGTGCATTTCCTCCGTACTCTCCATTAATCTGCATGCGCGCCGCATCGACGAAGGCTCTTAGCTGGCCAAAGCTCGTCTCGGTTGAGTAACCTTTGATCGTCCCTTCAGGACGTTGTATCTTGAGGCCCTCTAAGTGTTGGGCAGGGTGCTGTGCATTATTTGTGGTTTTGATCATAGCTTACCTCTTCTCCCCATATCGGCGAGATGAAGAATCCTGCTTCAGGGCCTAACTATCTGTAATTATTGACCTGCGGCTCTTTCTAGAGATGTTTGCAGGGAAAATGCGTAGCTCTCGAGGCCGATCTCGAACCCACGACCA
The DNA here is from genome assembly GCA_044356455.1 of Bdellovibrionota bacterium. Taxonomy (GTDB): domain Bacteria; phylum Bdellovibrionota_C; class UBA2361; order UBA2361; family JBGSMV01; genus JBGSMV01. The sequence continues at coordinate 13,949 of JBIKWF010000066.1, forward strand.
TGGGAGATGGAGCCCCCTCTAAGCCTAATCGCTCGCCAATAGGTGAACCATTGCTGGGAAGACGTTTCGTGGGGGAGCACCACTCATGCGCCTGAGTTGATGTCGTATCCCTCACCTTTTTCTCTCTGAGGCCTCGCGCGACGTAACCATCCGTGACCATTCATCCTCGCTTGGCATCTACCCAGTATTTCGCGCCTTTTAGTGGCCCATTCGAGAACAAAACAGATCTGGATGGAGCTATGGTGGAGCGGGAATAGCTCATGGAGTGCCTAAAGATAGTGCAGGGATGAGCATTCTTTACGCTATCGAAGCATCAAAGAACGCTAAACTGCCGCATTCAGATCTGCGGCGCCAGTCGTTTCAACAGCTTAGAGTGCGCCACGTCTCAGAGACAAATGGTGGGCAGCATTTTGCAGGTTACTATACGTCATTGCAGGTTCGACCCCCATGCAAGTTAACAGAAATTCGATTGGTCTATGCCTAAGGTTAGCAGAATCCACTCAACTTCGTGCAAGGTTGGGGCGTACCAATTGGGACCGGCCTCGCTGATCAGAGCAACAGCGAGCTCCGTAGACTCGTCGAACAGGGAGGTGTCTCGATCGGCGGAACAAAGATCGCTGATCCAGCGACTACGATTAAACTATCGGTAGATGGCCTGCTTCAGGTCGGAAAGCGGAATTGGTTTAAACTGAATAAGCAGAATCGCCCGCGGCCTTGTCCACCTCAACATTCTCAAGCCTTCCGCGAGGGGCTGTTCCAGTGAGTTCAGTGAGTTAGATTGAAAATAGTTGGGGTGAACAAGACGTGAGGTTACGCTGTGCCAACTTCTCTCCATAACCGTGCTGCAACCCGATTGAGGGATTAGAATAGGCGGCGATTATGGGAATAGAACCTTCGAGGCGGCCGTCTGACCATCTTACTGTCGACAGAGTGGCCACAATTCTAGATTCGATCCCACTTGTTGGCCCCACCTTGCCTGCGCATATCCCTATCGAAACGCGAGAACGGCCGACAATTGATGCCGTCAATAACCTCATTAAAGAATGGCAGAATGAAAGGATTCGCGCCGAATTGCAATCTACCCTATCGACCATAAACAATGTGCGCAATCCATCCGAACTCGGGACCTTGGTTGACTACCTTACCAGATGCCCCAAAGAGCGAAGCAGTTTCATCATTACCGGCCCTGGATTTTCTGATTCCGTTAGCTTTGAAAGACGAATCCAGACTCCCTGCGGAGAACTTGAGAGGGGCACGAAAGTTGTACAAGACATCATTGATTTCAGCGCATCCATGACCGAACGGATACTAAATCTTCCGGAAGGCAAGGCAAAGGAGACTGCGTTAAGGGTGAACGAGTTCCCGCGCGGGTGGCAAGCTGCGCTAGAGCAGATCAAGACTCAGAGTGACGATGATTCGAGAGACGAAGCGATGCGGCTCGTCCGCCGGATCGGTCTCCACTACGAGGTTACTCGAATCAGAGTTGAGGCTGAAAATTTTCGCTACAACCCCGTGAGCTCGCTAGCCTTCAATGGGAATCCATTTTTTCTCATAGAAAAAGCGGCGTCCAAGATTAAGGACGAACTGATGCGCCATCCAGCGAAGTTAGATCCGGACACGGTTCGCCATGTAACCGACACTTATCGCGACGATATGGTTAGGCGCGTTATAGAAAGCCCAGATCCTGAGGGCGAGATGCGCTGTCAGGAACTTCTTTCGTACGGATTCCGAAATCAACAGGGTGGCATCGGATCACTTTTGGCCATGCGTAAGGTTAGCGTGCGAGAGGTAACCCATCTCGCTAAGAAGCAAGACGCAGTCGCATGGACTGCCGATGAAACACAATCCTATCCGACTACCAATGAGATTATCGTGGAGACAACGCCACTTGTGTTGTGCGCAGAGTCTTTCGAGGATACAGAGAGGCTGAGGTCGTTCTCGGCCGAAATTGAGACCATTTGGAGTGGGATTGTCGACCCCAGACGGAAGATGAGAGACATCACTGATGACGAGCTTCATCGGACCGCTCCTGCCCTACTCGCCGCAGTCGAAGATTACTATCCGGGAGTGTCCGATATTCTCGCCGGAGTTGCGAGCCAACTGACCTTCGCTCCAGTCAAGGAATGGCCTGCCGCCATGCAGATCGCCAATTTCATCGGGCTCTTTGAAGAACTACGGGAGGAACTTAGCACGATGGATCGCGAGGGGCGGCAACGAGTTGCTGAGTGGCTATCGGCTCTCACGGCACCCCAAGAACAAACAACCTTAATCGACCTGGCGGAAACACTCCCTGTTTGGACAGCGGTGGGCAGTGCGCCAGCTCAAGCCACTCCAGTACTTGGCGATCTCCTTGCGCTCGCGGAGAGTAACCCAGTCTTCTATCGTGGCTCAAAATCGACTCTTCACGCTGCATTCACTCTCCTGACACCCCAGGGAGTTGAAACCGTTGAGCAGTTGATTGAAGAGCGACTCCTCGCTGTTGATGGTGTTACCCCCTCAAGTGTACTTGCTATGAATACTCGTTCGGTCGAGGACATCCGCAAATTCATAAACCAGCAGGTGGACGCTATTCCGCCGAAGGCTACGACGCGAGAAGTTGAAAAGCGGGGGCTACTTCGTCTTTATAATTTCGAGAACCCCGACGCCGACTGGAACGCAGCGACCGCCCTCGCGACTTCAAGTCCATTGTGGGCGAAACTGGTCGATTAGAAAGAGTTTGCTCGTGTCGTAGAGCTCAAGTCATCAATGCGAGTTTCATAGCTCCCGCGGCCTTGTCCACCTCAACATTCTCAGTCCTCCCGCGAGGGTCAGCTCCAGTGATCTCAGTGCATTAGATTGAAAATAGTTGGGGTGGACAAGGGCGATGGAGGCCGCCTGTCGCAGCACCCTTCCGTTCACACGGTTCATGCCACTTCAATACGCTTACAGCATTCTACTGCCCATAACCAAGATTGCTCCATCAGCTCATATGGTTAAATTGAGTTAACTATCCTTCTAAGTTTCCGCAGTTACGAGACGATGGGTCGGTCTCTCAGTTAACTCAGACGAGGATTGTCTTAGATCAAGACGCTGGTAGCGCCATCAAAGGCCCGGGCAGAGCAGATGTAATTATGGGCAGAGGCGCAGGCGGCAGCTAATCGGCCGTATGAAACGGGTGAGTTGTATTACCTATTGCTGAAGAAGTAGCGCCCGACATTCGCACATTAAATTAAAAGCTTCACAATAGTTAGGGGAACAGTTCGACTTTCGCTTTAGTAGAGTCGGACCCAATGTTATCCTATTGGGCTGGTGCTTAATTAAAGCTTGGCGCAAATGGCTAACGAACCTAAATCTGTCACTTCGGGTGTCAAAATCCCTTCAGATCATGTGCGCACCGGCATTAACGAACCGGGACTTCCGCCAGGATTACGCCCAGCGATCGCTGAATGCAGAATTCAGACGGCCAAATTGAAGCCAGAGCATTACATTCCAGCTGCAGAACTACTTCCTACTTTTCGCGAATACATGCAGTTGGCGTTGTATCACCCGAAATTCGGCTATTACTCAGCAGCCAAGGTGCAGTTCGGAAAAGATTTCATTACGTATCCGATCGCGCTATCCCCGAACTTTGGGGCGATGCTGGCCGAGCATGCATTTCGCATGAGAGGGTAGCTCTTGAAGCAAGGATTATTATCCAGTGACGAGTTCTTTCAAGTTAGCGAATTTGGATGTGGCGAAGGCGTGCTTGCACGCGACTTTTGCAGAGCAGTTAGTAGTCGGTCTCAGACGGATCCCGAATGGGAACGTTTTCGGCAGTCACTGTGTTATCAAGCTGTAGAGCAGTCGCGGTCTTTATGCGAAAGAATCGAAAAAAACCTAGATGGCACCGATGTTAGGTACGGGGTTTTGAATAGTGACGCCGTTAGCTTTATGAGGAAAGCTCGATACAGCCTGGGCAAAGGCCTGGTTATTTCAAATGAGCTCGTCGACGCATTCCCAGTAGAAATTTTTCGCAAAAGCGAAAATGGTGTTGACGTAACGCATGTAATTCCGAGAATTCGCACTCGGGTCTTAGCTGGGCAGGCAGAGTTAAGAGAATCAGCGATAGCGGGAAATAGTTTGGTCCGGGCAAAACTCGGTATTCCGGATTCTGTGATGTCTGAATCTTTCTTACTTGATTCAAGATCGCTGCGTTCAATTCTTGATTCACTCGGCGAAATATCTGGCGCGGACCGCGCGATTGTATTAGAGGGACTCAGCTTTATCGAGACCTCAGTGCCGCTAGAAGATCATCCTCGCATCCGCGGCACGCTAAAGACTTATATTTCTGCGGCTAAAGCTCAACCCAATTTTTTGGGCTCGATTCTTCCACCTGATGCGGTGGAGTTCTTCTCGGGAATTCAATCGAAACTTAAATGTGGATATGTTATCACTGTGGACTACGGTGGCCCATTTGCTGAGATTCAAGATCGATTTCAGCGATATGGCGTCAATGCTCGAACGTATTGCAACGGAACAACTCATCTCTCTCCGTATCAGCGCTTTTCCGATCTCGATATTACTTCGAATGTGGATTTCAGCTATTTGAAATGGCTTGGCTTCCGTCATGGCCTAGACCAGGTACATTTCGGTCGCCAGTCTGACCTCTGCGCTGGACTCGACCCTTGCTTTACAGACCAAATCTTAGCGTTAAAGCGAAAATGCGCTAAGAAATTCTTTCAAGGGAACCGTTTCAAGATGTTGATTCAGGCTACTCAGAACGTTGAGGCTCGTCCTGGCTGGCCGCTCCTGGGGGCGGTTTAGTTTAAAGTCCTCCCCTTTTTCCCCCCTTCCCCCCCCCTTTTTCTCTCTGAGACCTCGCGCGACGTAACCATCCGTGACCATTCATCCTCGCTTGGCATCTACCCAGTATTTCGCGCCTTTTAGTTGCCCATTCGAGAACAAAGCAGATCTGGATGGAGCTATGGTGGAGCGGGAATAGCTCATGGAGTGCCTAACGATAGTGCAGGGATGAGCATTCTTTACGCTATCGAAGCATCAAAGAACGCTAAACTGCCGCATTCAGATCTGCGGCGCCAGTCAGTTCAACAGCTTAGAGTGCGCCACATCTCAGAGACAAATGGTGGCGGCACGCTCTTTAACAACAGGTAGATCCTTAGTTGATGTCGTATTCCTCATGCGGCGCTTCGTCGGGAAGCCCCTGAGTTGCAACTACCTTGTTCATGCCATCGAGCGCTGCCGTTCGATAGGCCTGACCAAGCGTCGGGTAGTTAAAGACGGCATGAGAAAGATAATCAATGCCGCCCTTAAAGCCCATCACCGTTTGGCCCACATGCACGAGCTCTGAGGCGCTGTCGCCGATAATGTGAACACCAAGAAGCTGCAAGGTATGGCGATTAAAGAGTAGCTTAAGAACTCCCGAGTCATCGCCAACAATCTTCCCGCGCTCGATTTCACCAAAGCGGGCAACACCTACCTCATAAGGGACTTTCTTTTTCGAGAGCTCTTCTTCTGATTCGCCAACCATCGCCATCTCTGGAATGGTGTAAATTCCATAAGGAATGGGGAGCCCGAAGCCGACGTCTGAGAGTTTTAGCGCGTGGCACGCAGCACGCCGACCTTGTTCTAGCGAGGTGGAGGCCAAGGAAGGCGCACCTATTACATCACCTACCGCATAAATATTTGGAACATTTGTCTGAAAATGTTCGTTCACTTTTATGAGCCCGCGCTCGTTTGACGCAATGGATGCAGCCGCAAGGTTAAGTCCTTCGACATTACCTACGCGTCCTGCTGATACCAGAAGTACCTCGGTCACTATGCGCTTTCCACTTTCAAGAAAGGTAACCGCGCGGCCATCCGGAGAACGCGCGCAGCGCACCACTTTATCATTGGTGACCACAAGCACTTTTTGCTCTCTCAGCTTATAGACCAGAGAGTCCACGAGTTCTTTGTCCACGAAGCCAAGAATGCTCGGACGCGCCTCAACGAGCGTCACTTTAATACCGAGGGCAGCAAACATGGAACCGTACTCGCATCCGATCACACCACCACCCACAATAGAAATATTCTTGGGAAGGTGCTTCATGTGCAAAATGGAATCACTATCGAGAATTACCTCGCCATCGAATTCAAATCCCGGTGGATGCCAAGGACGAGTTCCTGTGGCGATAACGATAAACTCTGTAAGGAGTTCTTGACTTCGATTGCGCAGAGTAACCTTGACGCGGTTCTTATCTACGATAGAGCCGAACCCTTCGAGCACTTCAATGTTGTTGCGAATGAGCTGAGATCGCATCGTCTGCTCGATATCCTCAACAATACTGTCAGTTCTTCCCGTAAGATCCTCCATGAGGACCTGCTGCTTTACGCGGTAGGCCTTCCCGTAGTGGCTACGTTCTCGGTAACCAGAGAGATGTAAGATCGCCTCGCGAAAGGACTTACTCGGTATGGTGCCGTCGAAGAGACACGCCCCACCCACCTGAGCTCGGGCGTCAATAATCGCTACCCGTTTGCCAAGTTTCGCGGCCTGCATCGCGGCTTTTTGCCCGCCAGGACCACTCCCAATAACCACCATGTCGTAATCGTATGTGCCCGCCATGCAAGTGCTATCGGCCGCCTTATCGCAAAGCCTAAAGGGACTTCTTAGAGGCCATTTGTGTTTTTTGCGGAATTAACTAAGATACTGAGGTCATTAAAGAATCAGGGAGAACACCCGTGCAATCTTCTACGGCGCCTCAATCTCTCGCTTCTTCTCAGAAGCGAAGCGGCTCACTTTTTATCTCTGCTAAACACCTTACAGCTTCAAGCACATGCGCCGTACTTGCGCTGTCTCTTTCATATTCAAACTATAGCTATGCACAGGACACCGCGGTTGCAGTACCCGCCTCCGCAGCTGCGCACATTGATGCTTCTCCCCTGCCCCTCGAAAAGACGAGCGCCTTCGGGACCGCTCTGCGTGCGCATTTTGGGAATTCACCCTACCCTCCGCCCCCAAAATCGGCTGAAGCTTTGAACTCCGCAGATCTTTCAGCACAGACGTTGACTCCGACAAAAAGCGGCGCTCGCGACCTCTCGCTCAGTGACGCGATACTTCTGTCCCTGGCACAGAATCCTTCCTTTGCCATTACACGCCTCGCTCCATCCCTTGCAGAACAAGAGGTTCTTAGCGCCAAAGCCATTTACGACACCATTGTTCGTGCAAACGCTGCAACATCTCGAGATGTCGCCCCCAGCGAGTCCTCTCTCTCGGGTACGAAAATTACGACAGAGCAGGCAACTGGCACTCTTGCGCTCGACCAAAAGCTTCCCACAGGTGCGGACCTCTCTCTCGCCTGGGATAACTCTCGAACAGAAAACGATGCTCGTTTTACGAGCCTAAGCCCAGCCTACCGCAGCTCCCTTTCGCTCTCATTGAGCCAGCCCCTGCTGCGCGGCACTGGCTGGGGAGCCCCCGGCGTTCTTATTCGCATCGCACGCTCGTCGAGCCAGGTAAGCAAAGACCTCTATGAGAGCCAGGTCGCCGACCAAGTTCGGCAGGTAGTTCAGGCCTACTGGAGCGAGGTGCGCGCGCGCGAGCTCGTCGAAGTTCGCAAACGCGAAGTTGAGCTCTCAGAGCGGCTCCAAAGCGATGTGGAAGAAGGAGTTAAGGTAGGACAGCTTGCCCCGCTTTCTTTGAGTGAAGCGAATGCACAAATTGCACTGAGTAGAGAGCAACTCATTGTCGCAGAGAACCAACTCCTCGCCGCCGGACGCACTCTTCGGCAAATTACCGGAATTGACTTTATTACCGGAGAGAACGGGCTTTCAGACTTTGCTCCCCTGCGCGCAAGTGATCGTCCTGAAGTAATAAAGGTAACATTTGATCCTAACCAAAGCGTCGAACTCGCTCTCGCACACCGCGCCGAATTACGAGCTCAAAAAGAACGCCTGCGATTGGCAGAGCTCAGTGCGAAATTGGCATCAAATCAGGTACTGCCCGAGCTCAATCTTGAAGGACGCGCCGGACTTCAGGGCCTCGCGGGCACTGACCGGGGAACAGATAGCGCCTTTGGCGGGTCGGCCAGCCCCTACCAAGGTGGCTATGGAGATGCTCTGGACGATGTAGGATCAAAAGACTTCTACGACTACACGGTTGGGCTTAGATTAAGAATGCCCCTGGAGAACCGGGAAGCTCGTGCTGAATTTAACAGAAAGAAAATTGGGCTGCTCTCAGAGCAGCATCGCCTACGCGCCCTTACCCAGAGCGTAATCGAAGAAACCCTTGCTGCCATTTCATCCCTTGAAGCAAGCAGCAAGCGCGTCAAAGCAGCTCAAGAGGCCGTTGCCTTCTCGCGCCAGAGCCTTGAAGTCCAAAGAGACAAACTTAATGCCGGGCTCGCTACCGTACGAGACATGCTGGAGACCCAGCGAGATTTTTCTGAAGCTGAACTGCGCATGGCTGAAGCGCTCACTGACTTTAGCACTTCGCTTTCTGAGGTACTTCGCGCCCGAGGAGAACTTCTTGAACACTACCACCTAAAGGTTGATGTCCTGTGATCCAAAGCCCCCACTCTCCTGAGAAACCAAGCCGTGACCCTGCCTCTGCAGCAGATCTCTCGCGTCTTCGAATCGACCGAGTTGACACGGCCGCGGAATCGAACGGGCAGAACTCATCCCACTCTGTTCGCTGGTATGTGACCTGGGGCGCCTCATTACTGATTGGGGGAATGCTTCTCGGACGATTCGCGCTGAGTCCGCGCACCACCGCTACCAATCCTCCCTCTTTGTCCATGAGCGCCGCCTCCTCATCTCAGCCAGTTCCCCCTGCACAAGGAGCGGGGTTGTCCGCCTCAGGCTATGTCGTGGCCCAGCGTCAAGCGGCGGTGGCATCTCAGGCCACAGGCCGCCTCAAAGAGTTACGAGTGGAGGAAGGAGACAAGGTTAAGGCTGGAGATATTATTGGCGTTATTGAAAACGAAGGCCTCCAAGCGGCGGTGCGTCAAGAAGAAGCAAGCCTGCTGAGTGCCGAGGCGCGCATCGACTCCGCTAAGGCCGGACTTGCCGAGGTGGCTCTGCAGAGAAAACGCATCTTTGATCTCTATGAGCGCAAATCAGTTTCTCAAGCAGAAAAGGATACCGTCACCGCAAGTTATGAGCGTGCCCGAGCGGAACTAGCCTCCGCGGAAGCCACTGCAGGTCTCGCGCGCGCCAAGCTTGACCGCGCCAAAGTTGAGCTTGGGTATAGCTATATTCTCGCCCCCTTTGACGGCACCGTACTCACCAAGAATGCTGACGAAGGCGAAGTAGTAGCCCCCTTTGGATCTTCCGCAAATGCGCGTGCCGCCGTGGTAACCATAGCTGACATGAGTTCGCTTGAGGTAGAAGCGGACGTTTCTGAAGCGAATCTCCAGCGAGTTTCCGTGGGCCAAGCCTGCGGCATTACGCTCGACTCCATACCCGGCAAACTCTATGAGGGAGTAGTGAGCAATATCGTCCCCACCGTAGACCGGGCTAAAGCAACCGTACTCGTAAAGATAAAATTTAAAGAACTCGATGAGCGTGTCATTCCAGAGATGAGTGCACGCGTTACCCTTAGCCTGATCATCTCACAGCCCCCAAGGGCTGTGAGATGATCAGGCTAGCTAACGCCCGGATGGCGTTAGCAAA
>JBIKWF010000171.1:0-6550 GCA_044356455.1 Bdellovibrionota bacterium
TCCGTCAGTTTGTAGCGTGCGAAGGGGGGATGACGACGGTGGCAGGAGTTATCGTGGGGGGGATAGTAGGTAGCGAGGAGCCCCGTCTCCTGCTCAAGCAGCTGCGGCAATATGTGTATGTGAGGCCAACCAAGGTTACCAGCACTCTTCCTTTAAAACTCGACCAAGCCGTAAACGACCAAGTCTGGCTCTTGATCGAAGTGGACGCGGCGCTCCCCTTTGCTCTCAGCCGTGGCCTTAGTCGAATTCTTCTGAACCCCAAGCTTCCAAGCCGCGTGCTCTTTTACGTCTCCGAACGCGTGCACATGGAAAAGCTTCAATCCGAAGTATGGCGTTCATATCTCGGTCCCATTTTTAACCTTTCGATGGAGGATTTGTATGAACCAACCCACCGCAGCAGCCTTTAGACGGGAGGAAGAAAGTCGAAGAATGGCGCACGAGCTCTCCGTGCAGGATCGCTTGCGCGCGAGGGATGCAGAAGGTGATTTTGTGGCCGCCGTCGTTGTGGAGGAGCTTACCTTTGACGATGGAGTGAAAACCTTACTCCACTTTGGTAATCCTTATCTTGAAAGACCAACTATCGTAACACTTCCGTCGCCGCTCTCGAAGGCAGAGGCAGAGGAAATCGTGCGCAGCATCATCCCATTTCCTGAGGCCTGCGATGTTCTTTCCTTCATTGCAGAAAACTATTCGATGCGTCTGCCTATTCTTATCGAGGGGCCTACCGCCCTCGGTAAAACGTTTCTCATCAACAAGTTTGTGCAGCTTATGTATGGGAAGCAGGCGCAGCCAGTAGATTTTTATTGCCAGGGGCAAACCGACGTGTCGGAACTTATGGCGAAATGGGTTCCTCGTACCGAATCAGCTGAAGATGAAGTGCGCTGGGAGCTCTATGCCGAATCGCCAGAGGGAGTGGCGTGTCTTGAGAAGCTTTCTGCCGCGATTTCTGCGCTTAGTTCAGAGGAAGGAGCCAAGAAAGGACAGAGTCGAAAACTCATCGATGAGTCCTTGAGAGGCCTTACTAAGGCTGCCGGACTATCCGGTAGGACGGAATGGCAGCTCCAGTACGGGGCAGTGCCGAAGGCGATGCTCGGTGAGATTTCCTCGCAGGGTGTCTTTAAAGTTCGTGAACCGGGGGGCAGGGGCGTGCCTCTTCACATTCAAGAGGTGGGTCTTGCACGGCCGCAGGTAGTTGCCTCTCTGCTTAAGCTTCGTGGCGAGATGGGACAGCTCGCGAGCGAAATTCAGCTCTGGGAGGATGGGGGGCGGCGCATCAAGGCGGGGCCAGACTTTTGGTACGCAATGAGCACCAATCCACCTGAGGAGTATGATGCTCGTGAGCCAGTTGATCAGGCATTGGCGCGCGGCGTGGTCTTTAAGCGCCTGCCAGAACTCTCAGATAAGGCGTATGAGTTTATGGCGCGGCGTATTCTCGGGTACAAGATTGGCAATATTCCGCCCACACGCCCCTTAAACTGTGTGCTGGAGCTGCATCAGCATCCTGCCGTCTGTAAAGAGATTGCGGATATTGTCGCGCATTTCCATAAGCAATGTGTGGATGCGTTTCGGACGGGGGAGAGTTCACGCCAGCAGCGTATACCAGTAACGTTCGACGACATGGCCCGGGTGGGGAAATACTTGGCCTGCTTTCAGGTGCGTTCATCCGAGACGGGACTGCTCGACCTTACCGAGACTCTAAGGCGCGCGTGTGAGCGCATGTATCTCAGTAGACTTCTGCCGCCGAGTAAAGAGGAAACATCGGCGGACTCTCCAGATGCCGATGTTACTGGTCAGAGTGCACAGGCAATTTCCGTGCAAACACAGCTGCGTGCTGCTCTTGAGCAACTACTTACGGGAGAGATCGGCATGGTACGCCGAGACGGTAAGCTTGTTACTCGGAAGCAGATTCTTGACGGGCTGGTGACCACTGCAAGTGCAGACGCTCTTGCCGCCGTTTCTCAAGCGGCGCTGCCTCCGGAAGAAAAAGCCGCGATGGTGAAAGATCAGGTACGAAACGATGCCCAAGATACGCTTGAGAGAGTGCGGGGGATGATGGCGCGGCGCGGGATTCGTCCCTCTGCGCCGCCCCCCTAGGCAGCCTCTGAAATACTCACCTCTGTGTACCTCTGCGTCCTCTGTGGTGAAAGTTTCATGAAGAAATTCACTACAGAGAACACGGAGGTACACAGAGGTGCCTTACGAATGGAGTTTTTTCAGAGGTTTCCTAGGTTGAAATGCTTAGTAGCGCCGATTTGAATTGAGCTCAGGAGTGCAAGTATGTTCCAGCAGCACCGACAACATTTGCCCACATCGACACAAGCTTCTCGAAGCGACGAGCACGGAGTTCGAATGGCACTAGGGCCACTCGGGGGGACTCCTGCTCCAAAGCCCAAACCAATCGAGCAGAAGGCCTGTCTTATTGCCGAGAGGCTTGAGCAGCTCGGAAAGGAACTCGTTCTCCCTGAGACTACCCCTGAGCGGTCGGCTCAGATTCAGGCTCGCATCGCAGATCTTGGACGGCGTGCGGAATGGCTGCTTGGCGGAGAGTTTGAGCAGGGAGTAGTGGCGCTTCGGGACGCTCTTCAGAAACGCATCTTTGGTTCAGGTCCCGCGGTCCCCTCTCAGCTCTACCTCTTTGCGGCGCGCGCCCTGAGGGGCGGAAGAGGTATTCCTGCGCCAGCCGCGCAGCAGCCACCCATGCCACAAATTGGCGCAGCCGGGGCCGGAGTGCCGAACTTCCAACGCATGTTTAGTTCTCCCGTGCCTCCTTCACCAGAGATTATTACGGAGTATATCGCTCACCTCACCACTCTCTCATCTCCTGCGATATTGGTGTCAGGGATTCGCGCCATTCCAGGTTCGCGCGGAGTCGATTTTGAGGTATTCGAAGAGGCAACGAAACGAAATGAGATAGGACTTTTGCTTGGAGGGCTAAGAGTCCTCTTGCATGATAAGGATCCTTGCCGCGTTGAATCTGCTTTGCCCTTGCTGCAGGTCTTGAATGCTGAGGCGGAGTATGCGCTTCGGCGCTCGGAATCAGGAAATGGCTTTACACGCGCATCTGCCTTGTGGCTGCTTGGTGGTCAGCTCCGTTATCTCAAAGTGCCGCAGGTCCCGACTACTTTGGAAACTCTAGCGCTTTATGCGGCAAATTCAGAAGATCCGCGCCTGCGATCCGCTGCGCCAGGGGTTTTACTCTATTGTTCTTCTAAGTCGGCCCAAAAAGCCTGGGAAAAATTGACTAAGGATCAGCTCTCCTCAGTCAGATGTGCGGCCCTGAGAGCCTGTTTACAGAGGGGCGTTGCAGTGCCGGAAGGAGTTTCTCTTCAATCTATAGAGAGCCTCCAAAGGACAGCAGAGGCGCCTTGCGACTTCGCTGCAGCAGAAGCAGCTGCCGCATGTCTACGTGGTGGGAGCACCCAGACGCAGTTGAGACTCATCGAACTTGCCGCTGACGAATCGCGTGCGAGCCGGCTACGCGCCGTCGCCCTTAGTGCACTTGAGCGATCGCCTCTTCCTGCCGCCCAGGAAGCTCTTTTCGCCCAGCTCTCTTCAGCCGAAGACGAAGTTGCTGCGGCTGCGGCGCGGACTCTCAGAATGGGCAGTGCCGCAGCGCTCCGGCCCCGCATTCTTGAGCAGGCGAAAGACCCAAATCGTACGTGGGGCGCGAGAAAATATGCCGTACAAGCTCTTGGACGAAAAACTACTTCCATCGAACAAAAAGCGCTGCTCGAATTTATGACGTCCAGCGACGCCACTGCCGCGCTTGACGCCGCTCAGTGTTTGGCTGACGCGGAGACTTGTTTTGTGAGGCCGCAGTTGGTCCGGACAGTGGAGGGTCAACTTGTCTCTGGAAACCCCTTAGGTGCGATGAGCTCGGTAGTCGCCTTGGGGCGCGTGCGAACCTTAGAGGAGCGCTACCTGATGATGAAGGCACTTGGGCATTCATTTTCAGTCGTGAGACAGGCTGCGGCTGAGGTGATGCTCCGGACGGGTTCCGATGCGCTCGACTCTCCCGTTCATCTGAGCAAGGTCCAGGACGTAGTGATGGGCGCCGGAAAAGAGGGGATAGCGCGAGAAGTTGAGCTTGCAGAGGCACTCCACTTTCTTTTTGTTGAGGCGGGGATAGTATGATGCAGGAATATGTAACCCGTCCGCGCCCGTCGCTGCATGAGGTGCCAGCGCAGGCAGCCCCCGTAATAAGGACAATTCAAGGGGAGGATTCTGGACGGCAGCTAAATGTCCAAGTTCCACAAGTATTTCCAAGTCGTGAAGCGCGTGCGCGAGAGCTTCTTCGAGAAATGGAAGAGAGTGAAAAAAATTTAGAAAATCCGCAGCTCTCGCCGGGCGAAGTCCAGCAGCTGGGGCTCCGTATTAAGGAGTTGGGGGCAGCTCTAGAAGAGCTTCTCGCGCCTAAGGGCGAGGAGTTTGGTCGAAGATTCTGGAGTGAAGTTCTGGGACGAAATTCCACTCGTCAGAAGGCTGATAAGGGCTACCTCCTTCAGTCGCTAAGTGGGGTGCGGAATGAACGCGTGCACGCCATGGCCCGCGAGGCGCTCAGCCAAGGCAATGATGAACTCTTTGAAGTAAGTGCGGCGCACTTTGCTCAGACAAGAAATCCCGCTGGGTTGAAGGCGCTTCTTGTCATCGCACGAGACAGGAAGAACTCAGTGACGCGCCGACTCCTTGCGGTGTCAGCGCTTGGAGCGGGGACCGAGAAAGGGATGACAGAGGTGCTCGAGCCGTTACTAAGAGATCCTATTCCTAGAGTACGGGAGGCCACGATTGAGGCGCTTGGGACTACGAGGTCACCTGAGGCATGCCGCTCAGTTATCAATCTGCTTTACGATGAGGCTGAAAACGTGCGCTTCGCCGCAGCGAGTGTCTGTGCACGAGCCAACTGCGAGGCCACGGATTTGATGGTGTATCCCCATTGCAAGTCACCTCTGCCGGCGGTGCGCCTTGTCGCTGTGCGCGCCCTTTCAGTGCCGGAATCCATCGCGGCGAAGGAACGAGTAAGCAGCCTGCTGAAAGACCCTTCTCGTCCCGTTGCCCTTGAAGCCGCAGCCAAATTGCTGTCATCCGCTGATGAAGAATGGGGAGAGCGCATCGCAAAAGCGGCAATAAAAATGCGTGCCTTTGAAGTAATGCAGCTAATAAGAAGTATCAGTGCATGTCAGTCGCAGGCAGCGCGGCGATTTATTGCTTGGGCGGCGGAGTCAAGTGACTTTGACCTAAGAATGCTGGCGACAGAGGTTATTGAGCGATTTCCGAGTAGTGAGGGGCTCGCGGCACTTTCTGAGCAGTTGGCGCATGAAATATGGATTGGTCAGGAACCAATTCTCGACGCCTTGGTGCCATGCCGCATGGTCGACCCAAGTAAAGTTGATGCGCTACTTCTTGCGGTGCGCCCGCTTATCGATGAATCGGTCCATGGCCATTGGATACAAGCCGCCAGAGGGACTGAGCATCCAATGCTTCGGAGCATGCTGGGTCGCGAAATTGCAGCAGGCGGTTCGCATTGTCTGTCTGCGCTTGTCGCACTTGAGCGACCGCGCTTTGAGGGGGAAGACCGCTTCTTCGCCTCCGCGCTTGGCGCCGATAGTCCAGCCGTAAGAACCACCGCAGCACTTGGGCTCCTTCGGAGCTGTGGTTCATTTTCATCCGCCTACTTACACACGCGAGATCTTCGCTTAAACCTGCCTGATCTGCTTGAGGGGGCGGTTCGGGAACTTGGAGCAGGGGATCCTAAAGTGGCTGAAGAAATTATTTCCCTCGCTGAACACGAGTTCCATGCAAGGCGAAGGGAAGGGGCTACGCTCTACCGAATCGTGCCGGCAAGGGTTCTTGGGAGGTTCCTCAAAATGGTAGGTGTCTTCCCTTAAGGACCTACCCGGGACACCCAAAGTTCACAGAGTAACAGCGGAGTTCTGGAACTTTCGTGGCAATGAACAATGCACGCCTAGTTCTGGATAGCGACCAATAGTCCTACTTGAATTTCAAGAGTTATTGGGTATAGGGGGCATTAGCCGAGGTAAATTGAAGAAAGAGGTGCCGGCCGGGCTCTAAACAAAGGCCGCCCGCGCCGCATTGATTCCGTGGAACCAGCACTTCCCCGCTTTCTCAGCAGCTTCGATGAGCGCCCGAGCGGGCCCCACCATCCTTCGAAACCGGTGGCGATAGTTCGTGGTGGTATCAAGCCACGACTTAGGTTTGATATTGAGGCGAACCAGAATCTCCTCAAGGTTACTTGGGATACTCCCCTTACCATCAACGACCACTCGTCCCGTGGCATCAACAAGACTTAGGTACTCCTTGGTAGTGATTTGGTTGTTGGTAGCCTCTTCTATTGAGATCAGTGGAGGGTAAGGACTCACCACGGGGAGATCCTGGTGCTGCAAGGGAGTTCTCTTAAGGGTTCTAATCCTGTCTTGAACACTCGTGTAGTCGCTATCTTCTGGTGTGCTTGAAACCCCAGCTCGAATGGGGTTCAGGTCAATATAGACGCTACACGCCAGAAAGCCGGAGAGGTCGTGCACCCTCTGGGACT
>JBIKWF010000172.1:0-6522 GCA_044356455.1 Bdellovibrionota bacterium
GCTTAAGGATGGAATCGTGCGCATCGTTCGAGGTTACGCAGGACCTAAACCCTCCGCGGTCTCCGTGTCTCCGCGCTAATCCCTTCTTAACCCCTTCGACAGAGTTTCCTCGAACATTCAAGTAGGAGGAGAACATGATATTGATATAATTCTACTCAAACCACCCCATATACTTCATCTGGCACATGCCCCCGTACTTCAAATGCGATTCTGACTCGGCGGGAGCACCCGGTATCACGGGGTACCGGGTGCGACTAGAGATCCTGAAGAGCCCATACGGGCTAAAGTGACGCCCGGGATCCCCAGCCAGAGATTCCTTCATGCAGTCGACCTATTAACCGGCGACCTACCTATGGGGCACTACAAGCACAGGACAAGGAGCCTCGCGAATGACTCTCTCAGTCACGCTTCCGACAAGGATTCTTTGCAGTCCACTTCGGCCGTGCGAGGAGATGACAATCATTGATGCTGCACGCTTTTTTGCAACTTCGCAGATCTCAATTGCCACGCTTCCAATCGCTTCACTGACCACTGTTTCAATAGTTGCGCCTGCAAAATGCTTCTGAGCCATCTGAGTGAGGTCTTCTTTCACTTTCTTTATAACCTGCTCGTGGATACGTGGATCCGGGTACACCGGGAAATCCATGGCATAGGCAAATGCCGCTTGGGCTGGATCTTCGACGATAGCAAGCAAGGTGAGGCTGCACTTGAGAGCTCCTGCGAGCTCAAGCGCGAGCGGAAAAGCTCGCACAGACTCTTCTGAAAGGTCGGTGGTAACAATAATATTTTTCATATGAGTGACCGAAAAAAATATACACTCGAAGCGGCTTACAAAGGGGCCTTAGTCTCCCCTCTTGCTCCTGTAGTCTATGCTATCTTGGGCTGATTCGGGTATTAAATATCACCCTACCATACGTTGGAACTCTTTATCTTGAGTAAGAATTTAACCTTGAGCTGCTGCGATTTGGAGAAGGCGAGAGATCTTTCGGCACGCCGGGGCGCACGTCTCGCCGTCGCCTACTGGCAGAGGCGGAACGGCGCGCCCTACCAGTGCGCGCTGCCATTAGGCAGTTACCACAGTTTTGCCGCCCACCCCGGAAGCAATTCCAAGCACGAGATAAACGACTGCTTCGCTCGATACCGCGGACATGGAATGTCTTACTCCCGGATCGACAATCCAGGCGTCTCCACCTGTAAGCGTTACGGATTGTCCTTCTGCGTGCGCTTCAGCCGTTCCACTAATCACTACAAAAATCTCCTGCATATCCTGGTGATAGTGCTCCCTAAAGGCCTTGCCAGAGGGAATCGTGCACCAATTTATCATTTGAACCTGACCCGTGATAAGGTCCACTTTCCGCGCCAAGATTTTCTTCAAGCAGCCTGGATCGGAGGGTAGCTCGTGGCTTGCGGGAGAGAAGGTAAGAGAGTTTCCTCGCACCACTCTTGCTTTGGCAGTAGAGGCACTCATGTCGCGATCACTTGAGCTGTTCTCAGTCATACGGAATCCAAAAAAAGGGCCTAAGGCTGCACTTTATAGAGCAGCCTTAGGCCCACGGTAATCAATTCTCGACGCGCCTTATTTGCGCTGAATCGAGGTGATCATAACAGGCTCTACAGGAACATTCTCATGGTAGCCTGCCGTTTTAGTTTTCACGGCTGCAATCTTGTCTACTACTTCCATGCCTTTCGTAACTTTTCCAAAGACGGCGTAACCAATCTCTGAGGGGCCTGGGCCACGGTAGTCAAGGAAGGAGTTGTCGGCGTGATTGATGAAAAACTGAGCGGTCGCACTGTCTGGCACGTTGGTGCGCGCCATTGCAAGAGTACCTCTGGTATTCTTGAGTCCGTTGGCCGCTTCGTTCTTGATTTGGGCCTTGGTTTCCTTCTGCGACATGTCAGGCTTCATTCCACCGCCCTGAATCATGAAATTAGGAATGACGCGGTGGAAGATAAGCCCATCGTAGAACTTGTCATCTACGTAGCTTAAAAAATTCTTAACTGAAATAGGTGCCTTTTCGGCATTCAGTTCGACTTCGATGTCGCCCATAGAAGTCGAAATGATAACAGAGGGTGATGCTGAGGTAGTGGTGGTATTCACAGATTGAGCTTCTCCAGACGTAGCGCGCACGCCGCATAGTAGCAGGGCGCCAAAGGCAACGATGAGTCCAAATTTGCTAGGTTTCATAGTTGGTTTTTGAGGTTGAGAGTGGAATTGAATAGAGCCCCTTACGTGCGCCAAAAGGGAACTTCCGCTCCCCATGACGCCCGCGAGGGGCTCAAGAATTAGTTAGGCGGCTTTCTTCTCTTCGCCCTTCAAGAGACGATCGATGATCGACTTGAAGTGGTCAGGAGGGTAAGCGCCACGAACGCCGACGCCGTTAACGAAGAACGCTGGCGTACCCTGGATCTGATTCGCCTGCGCAATCGCCTTGTCAGCATCAATTTGCTTCTTAGTCGCTTCTGCTGCCATATCCGCCTTGAATTTATCTACATTGAGACCAAGGGTTTTGGCCTGCTCAAGGAAGAATTCATCGCCAAGCTTGTTTTGGTTATCAAACAAGGCGTTGTACATCTCCCAGAACTTTCCTTGATTTCCCGCCGCAATGGCAGCCTTGGAAGCCGGCTCTGCCTTGTCGTGGAAGTCAAGCGGGAGGTGCTTAAAGACTACCTTTACGTCGTTCGGATACATCTTCATGACTTGCTGCATGATGTCCCGTCCGCGCTTACAGAATGGACATTGGAAGTCTGAAAACTCAACAATGGTAATCTTTGCGCCCGCAGGTCCCTTGGCAGGACTTGTACCGATTTCAATTTTTACTGGGTTCTTGAATTGATTCTCGAGCTGATCTTGCTCTTGGCGTTGTCTATCTTTCGCAGCTTGTTGCTGCTTTTCCATGAAGTACCCCTCAACGGCTTTGCCAAGAGACTCTTTGCCTGCCGCAGTGCCGAGATATTTCTGCATCATGTCTTCGAACTGCTTATCGGTGACTTCCGCCTGAGCATTTACGCCAAGAAGCGCGGAAGAAAGCACTCCCAAACAGAGGACTCGCTTAATAAAGCTCGAGCGGAGGAAGAGATTTCGTTTCATGTTTGACCTATTTCCTTATTGCCAACTTTTTCTATTTTAGTGTGGTTCCGTTTTTCGAGGCATCGCACCTTCGCGGAACTAAGCTATCATGCCGAGCCCCGTAAAGGGCTGCATGGTACGCACGCGAGATCACTAGCAAATCTAAGGGGAGGGCACAAATGGAATGGGGTTTAAAGCCGCCTCTTTTGCCATTTTCTCGCTTGGCAGCTGCGACGCTCAGCACCCGGAAAGAGGCTTATTCAGGCTAGTCGGCGGCCGGTGGTTAGGGGTAGCCTACGTAGCTGCGCGGTTCGCCTTGAGATTTTACCCGCGCCAAAAGTAGATGTGGGGTTACATGGGTATTTTGGGGTCGAAAAAGGCGCATTCTCTCCTAGGTTTTCTTGTCAGCCTTGGACTGGTTGCCTGGATGGTTTGGTCCATGGATTGGAAAGCCGTGGGTGGGGAGTTGTCTCGATTCCAATGGTGGGCTTTGGTGCCTTCCTTTGCGCTCTTGGTTGGGCACTTCTATCTGCGTGCCTGGCGCTGGCGGTACCTTCTTCCACCCCCCGCCGAAGGCGAGAAGCCGGTTGCAATTCAAAAACTCTTTGACAGTCTCATCGTGGGAGCGCTTGCCACTTTTATTCTCCCCTTAAGAGCCGGAGAGTTTGTCAGGCCCTTCCTTCTCACAAGACTATCTTCCTACAAGTTCTCTTCTTCCTTTGTTTCGGTAGTGGTCGAACGCTTTTTTGACCTTGCAGTGGTACTTCTTAGTTTCGCGGTGGTGGTCGCTCTCGTCCCGAATATGCCGTCTTGGGTGCAAGGAGGGGTCGTGGTCCTGTCGACTATGGGAGCAGGCATATTCGCTCTTATGGTGGCGGGCAGCTTCTTTCCGAAACTTGTACTCGCAATTGCCGGGCGCATACTTACCTTTGCGCCCCAGAAACTACGCGTAGGCATCGAGAAATTTCTCGCCGACTTTCTTGATGGGGCTGCAGTACTCAAGCGCGGAGGGCGACTGCTCTCGGTTATTGCACTGTCGTGTGCAGTTTGGGGCTCCTGTTATGTTCTTTTTATTGTGTATTTTTGGCTCCTTGATGCACACGGAACGTTGCTCGTTGCCACGACCATCGCGGTTATTGTGGCGCTTGCCGTAGCGGCTCCTAGTGCACCTGGATTTATTGGTGTGTATCAAGTGGCAATGATCGCAGGATTCTCGCTTTTTGGGTTACCCGAGCAGCAAGCGGTGGCCTACTCAATTGTGACCCACTTACTGCAGTATGTCTTTTTTGTCGCTTACGGGATGTTTGTACTCACTCGCTCCCACCTATCTCTGGGCGATCTGCGGCCCGCGCATACACCTGCTGAAGCTAGCTAAGGAGCGTCTGAAAAACGAACCTCTGTGAACTCTGTGCCCTCTGTGGTTGATTTAAATTGTTGAAAAACCACAGAGGACACAGAGCTCACTGAGAGAAAAAATAAGGTGGGGTGCTGAGTTCCACCTCTACTGGTAAGCGACGGGGAGACAAGCTTCGCGGTGTCGCACCAAATCTCGCGTGGCATCCGCGGGCGGTAGCGAACCGTAATCTGTTAGGCGCACAAAGACATGCTACGTGCCGGAACGAGAGATCTTGCGGCGCCCTGAGGACAGGGCGCCCTACCCAGGGAATCTCTGAAATACTCACCGCTGCGCCCACCGTGGCCTTAGCCGCGATTGCTCACAGCCCCCACGGGCTGAGAGCAGTCGCGACCAATGGGAGCGATTTGGAGCGCACCGAAGGGCAACGCTGTGTTTGCGGCGCTCGCAGGTGCGCGATGCGTAAATTCCTCCAGGACGGCGGATTTTACGCGCAGTCTCACGGGGACCCGTTAGGGATCCCGTGAGCCAAGAGGGTTAGTGCTTGTCCCTCCCCATGAACCAATCCGCCCAACTCCATTGGAACGATCCTTGCTCTTCATCCCCTAAGGGAAAGAAGTAGCGCCAAAGTCGGCAGGACCTGCCGCCCGAAACAGCATTTCTTTCCCTCTCAGGACCCTTTCCCGGGGTTTTGGGGCAGAAATTTCCAACGCTGCTTCGAAGGATCGAGCTATGCGACTAGAAAGTGCAATGATGAGTGGCCGAGAAGGAATTACGGCCCACGGTCAAGCAATCTCGGTAGTTGGCGACAATATCGCCAATAGTAATACCACAGGCTTCAAGGAGTCTCGGGTTGAGTTCGCTGATCTCTTCAGTGACGGCAACGATGGCAATCAAGTTGACACACTTCCTAGCTCTGGCAACGGAGTCATGGTTAAAGAAGTGCGTCAGATTTATGTGGGTGGCTCAATTGAGTCGACCGGACGAGAGCTCGACGTTGGTATTGATGGAAATGGATTCTTCATCCTTGGCTCTGAAGCTAATCCTACGTATACCCGGGCCGGTAATTTTTCGATCGATGGAACTGGTCAACTAGTAAATTCAGACGGGCTTCCCGTGCTTGGATTTCCCGCCGGTTCTACGGCACTTGCGCCGCTTAACTTCGCTAACCTGAATGTAACTGGCACCGCTACCACAGCTGGGTCAATTAGTGGAATCTTGGATGCGCGCCAGCCCATTAGCACTCCCCCTACCAATCCCACGAGTTTTTCTCAGATAAAGGCAGCGGGTGGGTTTCCCACCTCACTCACCGCTTATGATAGCCTTGGCGCAAGTCACGATATCAATCTTTATTATTTTCGAACGGCAGACAACACATGGACTGCGAACGCCTATGTCGATGGAAGTGAAGTAGGAGGCACCGAAGGGCAGCCTACTCTGATTGGGTCGACTACGCTCACGTTTCAATCTGATGGTTCAATAGCCGAGGCTGATAAGGCCGCAGCGACTCTTCAAGCTCAGAACATTGCGTGGGGAGCGGGCGCCGCTCCAGGAAACATTGCATTGGACCTTAGCGGGTTTAGTCAATATGCCGCTACCGCGACTATTTCCAGTAACACTCAAAACGGTGCCGCTATTGGAAACGTGAGTGGCTATTCCATCGGTGAAGATGGGAAAGTAGAGGCAATTCTTGATTCTGGGACGAGAAGATTAATTGGCACCATTCAGCTTGCTGACTTTAACAACCGCGACGGCCTTGAAAGAGCTGGCTCGAATAGTTTTAGACCATCAGGTGACGTGGGTGCTCTCGATCCAGGAGCACCAGGGAGTGGGGTGTACGGCGGGCTTCGTGGCGGTTCATTGGAGCGTTCGACGGTCGATCTTTCGAGCCAATTTGTAGACCTTGTTCTCTATCAGAGGGGATATCAAGCGAATTCCCAAACCATTACCGCGGTAAATCAGCTCATTCAAAATACCATTGGAATGATTCGCTAATAGCTGCGAATAGAAGGCTCCACGAATACCTACGCAAAGGAGTTCTCGCCCAGCCCTAAACCTCGTATACTTACCTAAGGGTCTGTAAAAAACTTCCCTTCGTGGT
>JBIKWF010000005.1:0-85564 GCA_044356455.1 Bdellovibrionota bacterium
GCGCGTAAGACTATAAAATCTATTACTTCACCCGCGCGACCTTCGGGGAGCGCTGTACCTATGGAGTCTGGCCCGTCCTACGGGACAGACTCCTAGGGGTCTGTCCCGTCCTACAGGGCAGGGCACCTCTAATTTTAATCCAAACACCTGAAGGGATCGTTAGATCTGGTGGGCGAATAAGGTGCGAACGCTTTTATGGTCATTCTTGTTATTGCGCAAAATTTAGACTCGCAATAACGCGACTACAGATTTGTTCTAGGGTCCGTTGAGGCACCTTTTTTGTTGTAGGTGGACCCCCAATAAGCGTGAGCTTGCGTTTTGCGGTAACTACCCCCTCTCCATCGAGTAAGGTGATGCCCAATTCTCGAACTAAAGAAGAAGAGGGTGCTGTGGCAATAAGGCTGTAGGATGAGGCAGAAACTCCATAGATCTTGACGGGGCGTCTGCAGGAAATTCGATTTATCCCGACTTCAAGGTAGCTTGTTGATGTCGTCGGCGCCTGAATCGGGTTCGCCAAAGCATCTTCTCTTTGAGCCTTTATCAAGAACTTGCTTCCGAGAGAGAGTGACTTTGTTGCACGTCCCTTTTTCGAGGCAAGTACAAGCGAAAAGGCGGCGCTGCGGATAAGGGGGATTGAAGGAGCTCCTTCAGAGAGAGTCGCTACTCCCGCCACGTCCGCCATCATGCGCTCAAGGTCGAGGAGCCTTCCTGTGCTCGTGAAACGTTCAAGTTCTGGGATTGGCCTCGCGGTATCAAAAATCTTCTGCCGAAGCTCTTTCCAAGTTAACTCAGGCGCGCTCGATGCAAGAAGAGAAATTGCCCCGGTAACGAAAGGGGCTGCCATCGACGTTCCATCCATCAGAGCATAATCATCTCCCGAGATGGTACTTAGAATATCTACACCCGGAGCTGCGATGTCCGCTTCGATGAAACCGTAGTTGGAGAACCCTGCGCGAGAGCCCTGCCTGTCAGACGCCATGACGCTGATAATATTATCGAGATGGTAATTCGCAGGGTAGATGGGGGTGCGGTCGATATTGACGGATTCGTTCCCCGCGGCAGCAACGAATAATATTCCTGCGTCGCGAAGGCGCCGAATTCCCTCGAGTTCAAGCTCGGAAGAATTGTAGCCGCCAAGGGAGGCATTTACTGCAACTATGGGAATACCGCGCCGGATCTTTAAGTCAATCAGGTAATCGATGGCTTTAACTAAGTTCTTCGTAGTGAAATACCCGTCGCTTCCCGAGGCTTTGACTCCGAGCAGGGAGGCATTCCAATTCACCCCCGATATCCCTAGCCCATTATTGCCACGCGCACCTATTATTCCCGCAACGTGGCTGCCGTGGTCGTCTGTAGAGAAGGGATCTCCTTTCCCTGTGGTGACATCTACCCCATGAACATCATCGACAAATCCGTTGCCATCGTCGTCGAGTCCATTATTGGGAATTTCGCCCGGATTAACCCACGCATTTTCGGCTAGGTCGGGGTGCAAATAATTAAATCCTCCGTCAATGATTGCTACCACAGGTGAGGGACCGCCCGTGCTGTACTGCCAAGCCCGCGAACCACGAATAGATCCGCCAGAGAAACTTTGCATGGGCCACTGGTAATTAAATCTATCGTCCGAGGGCACCACTTCCGAAGCCGCTTGAAGGGGGCCAGTGTTTTGGGTGCCAGTGTTTTGGGTGCCAGTATCTTGGGAACCAGTATCTTGGGAGCCAGTATCTTGGGAGCCAGGCGTGAAAGTAGTGCGTACAAAGTTAGGGCTGCAAAGCTGTATGGAAGAGTCGTTTTTCTTCAGTGCTGCGCAGGCATCCTTTGACTGGTCATACGCAATCACAAGAGGCTGAGCATTCTTAGTAAGCGACGAGGACGCGTCGGAAATTGCGAGCCCAGAATTTATTCTATCTACATTCTTTACTGCGCGTACTTGGAGCACCTCAAGGGTAGGCAAACTCTCTGATTGTAAAGGTGCGGCAAGGGGCCCTGTGCGTGGCGCAGCGGGCAGTCTTCGAACTACGTATTCATTCTCTACCACGAGATTTTTCTTGCCTGAGGTATCTGCGTGAGCGAACGAGGAGGAGCCTAAAATGGCAAGCGCGAGGGTGATAGAGGCTCCCGTTCTGAGGAGGGGCCAGAGATTCTGAGAGAACGGATTCTGAGAAAACAAGCGAAGGAGATTTAAAGAGTGCCGCCCGTCATGCAGCAAACTATCATGCTGCAACTCGCAGTGCTGCGATAAGGATTCAATTCGCTGCATGTTCCTCGTCTGAAGTTCCCCAAGAGGTTTCGGGACTATACTCTTCTCCCATTACTATTAAAGGGGGCGCCACGCAGAATCGCGGACTTCACTGAGGTGAGAATGAATCCACTCGTCATTTCACGTGCCTAGCCTTTATTGCGACGCCGAACGCTTGTTCCGTAGGTCTGACTCAAGGTCGAAGTCCGCAAGTTCCTTTAGTAATTTGCATAGGTTACTGAAAAGTGAACCTGAAGAAAGCAGTTCGCTGCCCGGAGCTCTCAGCTCTTCGGCTGAAATTCGTAACTTTAAAATTTTCTCATCTGCTTCAAGGAGCAGGGTTTGAGTAACGGAGGGAGTTCCTGCGAACCATGCGCCGAGGCGGGAATGCCCATACAGGTCAAAGCCGGCTCTAAAACGAAGTGGCTGCAAAGGGAATATCCGCCCTAACTGACCGAAAGGAATTTCTGCTGGGATTTCTCCGCGTCGCTCAAGGTGAAGTGCATGTTCAATCGCGTTCTCACCCGAGAAACCCAGAAAAGGGGTGCTGATACGCCAGCAAAAAGGCAGCTCTTCGGGAGCTGTTTCCGCGTCTGACTGGTGGAAAGTGAGACCAGACAGGAAGAAAAGCTCGTTGGTAGTGGGTAGTTCAAAAGAGGGGATCGCTGAATCTATCAGGTTACTCTGATCGCGGCCTTTCAAATTTTTTAGAACTGCGCGGCTAGTCGCAGAATCCGTAATGACTTTGCTGGGCAGAATTAGGGAGCCTAACTGTGTGAGCGCCCCATCAACGAGCAGACTCAAGTGAAAGGAGCCCAGGGAAATCGAGAGATCGTATTGCAGAGCAAAGGACCGAAGGAGCCAATTTTTCTTGAGGCTCAAGGTCGATGACAGAACATGGGAGCTCTTGGGCGATTGCATTCCCACACTATCTCTTAGTTCGCCTGTTCTCATAAGTCGTTTTTAGTTCGTTTGGGTAAGCTAATTTTGATTAGGCCTCCCGGCGCTGGTACCCTACCATAACGTCATCCAATGGTCTCTTTTGGGCCAGCTTCGCGGGGAACCCCGCGAGATTCAAGGTGTTAAACTCCAGGTTTTCTCTCTCTCTTCAAACACGGGGTAGCGGCAACAAAGCCTCTACGCCGAAGTTGCGCGGGAGGCTGTTTTAAGACGAGGAAACTTTCGGAAAAAAATTCCGATAATCCGACGCTCGATTGCTCTGCTTTGATGCAAGAGCAAAGTGAGTTTGGTCTTTGAGGGCTGGAGGCTACCCAGCGACCATTTTGGGAATGCGCGCATGAGCATGATGAACATCGCAGTGGTGGATCTGAGCGCAGAACTTCGCCAGCAGCTCGTCGAGCGACTCAGTCGCTGGCTGCGTTCACCGCTCGAACACTTCCCTTTACTTCCGCGTGCTTCCCTCAAACCGCTTTCTCCTCATGAACTTAAATTCCACGCGGCCCCGGACCTTTGTATACTTGGACCGGGACTTATCGCCGCTGACCTTATTGAAATATCAAGAGTGAGGAAGCTGCTTCCCTCCACACCGATTCTTGTTTGTGCTACGAACGAGCTCAGCTCGTTGTCGTGTTTAGAGCAAATCGCTCGGCTTGGGGCGGATGACGTTCTTGATGAGCGCGGAAGCGCGGAAGATTTCATTCGTAAGCTCATCTTGCTATCTCGAAAAATTCAGAAAACCAGTGCCGGCACTCTTGTGCTTATCGAAGGAGGCAAGGGCGGTGTGGGTACTACCTCACTCACTGCAGCCTTAGGAGAGCTTCTTGCCGAGCAAGGAAAGCGTGTGGTGGTGGTAGACGGAGACTACGAAAGCCAAGACCTTTCGAGATTCTTGCAGGCGAAGCCCTTCATCAACGATCCTTTGCGCCTTCTTCTTGACGAGCAGCGTCCGGTAACTGACGAATTTGTCGCCCAGTGCGTAGTTCCTATCTGGCAGGACATGGAAGGGTTTCGCTGCATGCCTCCGCCACCGGAGACAGACGATCTTTATGCAGCGAGCGCTTCTCAAGCCCGAATTTTTGCCGGAGTTTTTGAGGCGCTCGATTCAGAGGCCGATTGTATACTAGTGGATGTGGGAGCTATCCGCGGCATGCTGCGCAGCGTCCTGTACCGTATTGCTGACACCCTTCTCTTTGTAGTGAATAACGATCCGGCTTCGCTTTTTGCGTCAATCGACAGGGTCGAACGCGCTCAATCGGCTCTTTCCGCCGGAGCGAAACTTTTCGTAGTGGAAAATGGTGCTTTTAGCGGCGGGCTCTCGAACGAGCTTCTGCGAGAAGAATTTGTGCGCTCTGCAAAGGTCGACCGTTCGCAGTGGATTGAGGGTTCCCTTCCCTTTTGTCGCCAAGGGGCGCGTTGGCCTGCCTCCGGGGGGACGTTGTTCTCTCAAGGATCGAAGCGCCTTGCCGCGCGGCTCACGGCCGTTGCTGAGGCCCTTGGGCTCATCCCGGCATCGAGCAAGAGCCACGTTTCTCAGTGGTTCAAGTTGCCTTCGTGGAGCCCCAAGGTTCATACGATTGCAAGCCCGGAAAGGATGGCGTTGCCATCTCCGATAGAAGAGATGCCGCAGGAGTTTGTGAGAAGTACGACCAAACGAGTGGCGGGTGAACCACTTGCCCCCTTTGGAGTCGGACGGAAGGAAAATGCACCTGCTCCTACTCCGGCCGCCGCTATGCCCGAAGCACCTCCGAAGCTACTAAGTCTACCGGAAGTGGCTCCGAAGCTTGAGGGTGGAGAAGAGGATCTTGAAAGATATGTAACGAGGGCGCGTATAGCCTCGTAGCTTTTGAATCAAACTTGTCTGTTGTTAGGGAGAAGTACGTATGAAGAAGCACATCAAGCAATCCAGAAGAGAGCGAGGCTTTTCACTGCTCGAATACTGCGCAGGAGCGGCCGTGATACTTGTTACCATTTGGGGTGCTCTTACTGTGATGGGCAATAATATTGAAGGATTGCTCGGCTCCATTGGAGATTGGGCAACTCGCCGTCAGGGTGAGATTTCCGGAGGAACTGGGCAAGGCGGGGGCGATTAAGTCGACCTTTTCCTGACCTCGAGGGCTCTCGTATCTACCAGGTGCTCTTTGATATTGCGGTCGCTGAGTGCGTTCGGTTCGGCGTCTGAGGTCATGGAAATATCCTTTCTTCTTGGTTCTCCAAGATGAAAGGAAATTCATTCAATTCCTAAAGAGTCTCCCTATGGCAGCTAGAACAGCTAGTGTCGCACGCAGGAATCGGAGGTCTTCTTCCACCGTCGCAGCGAGTCTTGTCCTTGGTGGTTGCATCGTCGCTGCTGCCTTGCTCGTATCGCGGCAGAGCAGTGGCAAGGAGCGTTCTGTTCCCCCACCTGTGGTCGTGGCCGAGTTTGATACGGTTCAAATCCCGGTGCCCGCCCAGGCGGTCGCAATTGGAACGAGAGTTAAGGATATCAAGTTCAAGACGGTTGCTTTTCCAAAGCATCAGATTCCTGTGGGAAGCATCACTGCGTTGGCGGAAGTTTCTGAGGCCGTGACGATAGCACCCCTTCCTGCCAATGTGCCCCTGTTTAAGGCGAACCTCTCGTTTAGTGCTACCGGCACTAATCCAGTCATGGAGAGAATTCCTCAAGGCATGCGGGCGATGACCGTGAGGGTTGATGCCACTGCTGCGGTGGAAGGTTGGGCAGGATCAGGCTCAGTAGTCGATGTTCTTCTGGTGGAGAAAGATCGCACGACGGTCGTAGCCGAGAATGTTAAAATCCTGTCCGCAGAGCGTTCGGTCACTCCCGTAGAGGGGCAAGCTGCCCCAAATGTTCCAAGTACCGTGACCCTGCTCGTATCCCAGGAGCAGTGCCTTGCAATCAATACGGCAATACCGCGTGGCCGAATCGCGTTTGCGCTGCGAAGTGCGCGCGATCAGGACGGTTGGCGAGATCCGGTCTTCAATGCCGCTCAGCTGTCAGGACCAAAAGAGTCTGGCACCGAGGAGAGCCAAGCGGTCGAGGGCTATTTAACGATAGATGGGAAAAACTTTGCCGTGATGCATGGGCGTTTAGTCCCCGTAGGCGGAGAGATCCCGGGTCGTCTCGCACTTGAGGATCGATAGTCGTCAGGAGCCGGGCGTAACTTCAGGAGCGACGTTTCAAGTTAACTAGATTTTGAGTTTTCCGGTGTAGAGCGGTATGCGAAAACTTTCATTTGACCCGGAGTTTGGGAATCCGCAGAAGTTTCTTCCCGCGCCTCAGTCCTCGGTTGACGGGGCGAGCAAGCGTCAGGCGCTGTCTCCCGCACTCGCTCATATTCTCGAGGAAGTTCAGCGTGAGCTGGGCTATGGGAAATCACATGGAGAAGAGGAGGAACTTCCGAGTACGCGTGAGCTTGAAGGGCTCGTACGCACCGTAGCGCAGAGGCTGGGATTCGAGCTTTCAAATTATGAGCGCGACGAAATTCTATCGCACCTCGAGAGAGAGCAGAAACCTTTCGGCGTGCTTCAAGATCTGGTAGACGACCCCCAGGTTTCTGACATTATCGTCACCCATTATCAGCGCGTGGCGGTGCAGCAAGGCCGCCGCAACTATACGACTGGGGTCGCCTTCTCAACGCAAGATGCCTACGATGCTTTTGTAGAGCGTCTCCTGCAGAAAGCCGGCACCACCTATTCCACAAAGAAGCCAATTGCCGATGGCATGATAGGGTCCTTTGCTCGTATCCATGCCGTTCATCGTTCCCTGTGTGAGTCCGGCCCCTACCTCACTATTCGTTTAAATCGCTTCTCCCGCGTTGAGATAAGCGACCTGGTGAAGCTAGGAATGGCTCCGCAGGCCGTATTCAGTTACCTGCAAGGACTTGTCTATGCGGGTAAGACGCTGCTTTTGGTCGGAGAGGTAGGCACCGGAAAAACTACTCTTTCGAGGGCTCTGGCAGGCAGCATCCCGCAGGAAGAGGCAATTTTAGTAATCGAGGATACCCCCGAAATTCGCCTCGAGCACCCGCATGTGCGCTATGTCACGACGCGCGAAGCGAATGCAGATGGAGCGGGGCGAGTCTCGCCAAGTGAGTGCATTCGAGCGGGCATGCGCATGGCGATGAACCGCATTATCTTCGGTGAAATGCGGGATGC
Organism: Bdellovibrionota bacterium; assembly: GCA_044356455.1. GTDB lineage: Bacteria > Bdellovibrionota_C > UBA2361 > UBA2361 > JBGSMV01 > JBGSMV01. The sequence continues at coordinate 7,352 of JBIKWF010000005.1, forward strand.
GGAGGCTGCGGAAGCGTTTATCGACGTATGCGCTTCTGGCCATCCCGGGATCTCCACGATTCACGCGCGCACGGCGGGAGAAGCGGTTGCGCGTTTGGAGCTCTTTCTCGGTCGTTCGCAGCGCGGCGTAGAGCGCCAGGTACTTACGCAGCAGATTGCGACGGCAGTTCAGGCAGTCGTTTTCGTCGATATTTGCCATGAAACAGGCGCGCGGCGAGTCATGAACGTGGTTGAAATTGGCCCAGTGGCTGATGGGGTACTCCGCCAGCGCGAGATATTTAAATACGAACTCGTCAAAGCTCAAAATTCGCTCAGCAGCTCGTCGGCCGGAGGAGAATGGAAACCCGCGTGGAAGGTGGCACACCGCGTGAGTGCTCACCGCGAAGAGCTCGAAGCTCTTGAGAGCCCAGTGCTTCTGAGCGGGCTCCCCGCGCTTCTTGAGCTCCCCGAGAAAAGAGAACCATCAAACAAAGCTGCGGATCCAGCTCCGCAGCCCAGTCTAAGAAGGGTTTTCTAGTATGGGCGTCTTTTCGAGAGCTGCGACACTCCGTGACCTCGATAGAGCGAGGCGTGTGCTCGGCGCGGATGAAACGTCACGAGAAGAGGCGCCGCGCGTACCTGCTCGCCCGAGGACGGTGGCGGCAGGGTGGGGGCGCGCGTTAGCGCAGCTGCTACTTTATGCGAATCCGACGGCTTCCGAGCTTCGTGGGCTGCAAACTTTCTTTGTCGTGGTCCTAGGGCTTAGCCTTGCCGCTCTTGTGGTGTTGAGAAATCCGCTTGGTCTTGTAGGGCTTGGTCTTGCGGCACTTCTGCCTTTTCTGTGGCTTAAGCGCCGAGTGTTTCAGAGAGCGGAAGCTTTTGAGCGTGATTATCCGGCGATGCTTTTGTCTCTTTCCTCGTCCATTCGCACAGGTCTTGACCCACTTGTTGCGCTGCAGCGCACTACCGATCTTTTTCCGGCGACTTCTGAGGTAGGAAAAGAGCTGCTGGGGCTTTGTCAGAATATTGAGAAAGGGCTTACCGAAGAAGAGGCAGTCCGAGGCTTTGGGCAGAGCATTCAGCACCCCGATATCAGACTCTTTCAAACGGCCTTTTTACTTGCGCGCCGTGAAGGCTCTTCCTTGTCCGCATGCTTGCAGCGGCTAGTAAAAGTCACCCGCAACAGACAGTCCTTTCGCAGAAAAATGCGTGGAGCAGTTGCTATGCAAAAGCTCTCTGCGATTGGCATTGCTGGCTGTGCCTTTGCCATTGTCTGTATTCAAGCAGTAACCAACTTTGAGGCGATTCGTCTCTCGCTCCAGCATCCCGTGGGCTCAAAGATGCTAGCAGGGGGAGGTGCCCTGATGGTGCTTGGACTCGGATGGATGCTTAAGATGTCTAAGGCGAGGCTCTAGTATGGTGGTCGGGACGTGGCTCGCATTAGTACTGCTCTCCGGCGTCGCCCTGGGCTCGATTTGGATTCTTGTGCAGTCCTCAGGAAGAAGTGCGGCCGATGTGCTTGGCGATCTGTATGCTGATTCCGAGAGAGGAACTATCTGGGATAGCGAAGACGAGAGCTCCAATGAATCGGAATCACGCATCTATTTTCTAAGAGACTCGTATGGGTCTTGTGGGAGATTTACACGCGACCAGAGGCTCGCACTCGACCGAGAGCGAGTGGTGTTTGCCTCGTTAGCGATTCTCCTACCTCTTCTGGCGGTGCTTGTTTCTCGGAGCGCTCAGGTTTTGCACGTAGTTGCGGCTCTTATACTGGGGTCTTCCGCAGCATACCTTTTGGATAAACAGCGCGTGCGCAGCGCGCGGAGCCGCTTCATTCGCGAAGTCGAGTACTACTTGCCCATCGTGATGGAGCGAGTGGTGATGGCGGTGCAGGCGGGACTTGATGTTTTGCCGGCGCTCTCTGCCTTGCTCGAGCTCGATGAAGACGAGAACCCTAAACGGGCGCAGCGCATGGCTCGCTCCACCGGACTTAAGGGCCTTGACCCCGTCAGTAAGCTTCTCTCGGTGGTAGTTGCTCTTACCGAGGCCGGAAGGAGTTTTGAGGATAGTCTCCGTGAAGTGGCAGATGCGGTGGGGTGTCCCGCGTTAAAGCACGCATTTATACACCTTGCCGTGGCGCAGCAGGAGGGCGGCGAGTTGGTGGTGCCTCTTCGCGAACTTAGCGACTCCACCCAGCTCTATTATCAGGAAACCGTCGAAGAGGAGATAGCGGGAATGCCGGTCAAGGCCACGCTGCCTCTGCTTTGCACCTTCGCGGGGCTCATTCTGTTTTTCATTACGTCGCCGCTCATTCAAGTGCTCGGCCTTATGACAAAGGCAATGCCGAAATAAAGTTATGAAAGGGATGAATTCAGAGAAGAGGGGAGGTGAGCGCCGTTCTGAGGCCGGCGCTACTGCTCTATTCTTTGTCTCGGTACTTCTCCCGCTGCTTTTTCTCCTTTTTTCAATTGCGCTTGATGTCAGCGCTTACTTTCGTGCCCAGCAGCAGGCGCAGCTTGCGCTTGATGAAGCTGCAATGCAGGCGACGCGCTTTTTGCCTTTTACCTCCCTTGCCCAAGGCGCAGCGACCACGTTTCTTGAGCGCTATGGGGAGTTGCTGCAGGGGACTGTGGTAGAAGTCGAGTCCGATAGAGTACTGCTCTCACTTCGGAAGGATGTTCCTATTACCTTTGCGCAGTTCTTTCTTCCGGGAGTGGGAATTCCTCTTGAGAGTTATGCTTCGGCGCGGGTTGTTCCCAGTGACATCTATCTCGCGATGGATTCTTCGCGTCTTGTAGGACCAGGAAATCCCCAAGAGACGGAGCTCTTCCTTGAGAACTTTCCGACAGCTACTTTTTTTGAATATGACCTGCCGTCAGCTCCCGATAATCCTGATCAAGGACCGCGCTATAGAACAGCACTCTGCTTTAATCCGCTCTTTTCGACCGTCAAGCGGGCAGCGATAGAGATTCACGAGTACCTCGCAGGCTTTAGATTCAACGCCGTTGGCGTGGGCGTATTTCCCGCGCCTGATGGGCTGCTCGATATTCGTCCTTTTTCTCTTACCTCTAGTCTTATTGAGAGCGGCGCGCCCGAGGGGTTTTTCCCGGCCGGACTTGTGTATGACCGAATCACAGCCGAGTGGTGCGGTGCGGCAGCTTCTTTTGAGAGAGTTTCACCTGAGTACTACTTTCCCTCCCGGCAGTCCGGCATTCCGCAATTGGTTTCAATTGATGCGCCCGGGGAGAGCATAATCGATGCCACTTCATACTCTTTTAATCCGAACTATGCCCCCGCGGTGAGTTTAATTGAGGCGCTTTGGAGTGTTCCCGTACAAAAGACAGAGCCTCAGTCGGATGTGGTTCTAGGGCAACTCCTTTCACGAATTGGGGGCGCGAGTTTTAGTGCGCGCGGTGGTGCTCAGAATGCGGCGCACCGAGTTGGGATTCTTCTTTCAGCGGATGTTCCTTGGGCTGTCGTGCCCGATGGCACAGGCGGACTTGTCTCACGGCGCTTTGGCAGTGACGCTCAAGTCGAAGCACAAATGGGCCAGGCGCTTGGCGCCTTCCGGACTTTTGCCGCTCAGAGTCAGCTTTCTCAGGTTGATCTTTTCTATGCGGTCGTAACAAACGCCCAAAGTCAGGCCGCGGTGGAAGGGCAGCGAGGGGCGCTCGAGGGGCTTTTTGAAAGGTCGAGGAGCGATCCCGCTACGGGAGAAGTTCAAGAGAATTTTAATGCTCGGCTGATAGTGGCTAGTTCCGCGGAAGAGATGAGGCGCAGAATTGCTGCCGCTCTGGTTCTTTCGGGAAAAAATGTGGTGCTTTCAAAATGAGAAGTGTTCAGGTCTTTCCCTCATCTTCCCAGCCCTCTTCTCAGCAAGGCTCCTCTTTACTTGAGCTTTTAGGCGTGTTGCTTGTCATTCTTTCGCTTGTGATCGGCGTGGTAGGCGTGGGCGATTATCTTTTGCTCAATTACCGCACGGGGCGAGCCGTTGATCGTATGGTGTATGACCAGAGTATTAAGCCCCTATCCTTTGACTCCCAGGGAGAAGTTTCTCTTAACCAGAATAGGCTTAGAGACGAAATAACAAGCCTTGTTGCAAGGCTAGAAGGGGAGCTTACGACGGAGCTTGATCTAGGCGAGCCGTATCGCATCGAGGTCCAAATTGCCGAGCTTCAGATAGACGATAAAGACGGAAAACTTCAGGCGCTTTCCGAGCCATCGTCGCTTTTTGTGAGCCGCGGGGCGATGGAGGTTCCCCCTGAGCTCTCTGAAAAAGCGAGCCTTACGGGACAATTTCACAGCGTGGCCGGTGAAATCGGCAGCATCTACCCCTTCGCGCTTCCCGCGCCTTCTGGCGCGTCTCTCACCCAGGAAGGAACTTTTCTTTCCCGCTCGGCACTGCTTGGGATTCGGGTCTTTGCATCCCTGGATAAATCCGCAACTGCGGGGATTCTCGAGAGATTAGGCGTCGAAAATGCTGCCGTGCTTTACGAAGTGCGAGCGGTGCCACTGCGTGGAGAGATCTTATGAGAAAATTCATTGAGAGACTCCGCGGCGGTGCAGCAAGCCGCAAGTGGCGTTCAAACGCCGAAGTACTGCCCAAGGTGCTGCCGCGTAGCATGGCAGCGACTCTCGTGCGGGAGTGTTCCGACCGGCGACTTCTTGTGCAAACTGCTGCTCGTGCTACCGGGCGGTCCGAGCGTGATTTGATTGCCCAGCTCGCGGTGCAGCATAAAGTGCCGGTTGCGCCTGAGGTTCACCCCGTCGTGTTAGCGGCGCTTAATGAGCCACTCGCCCTTGAAGAACTTAGGCGCGTAGCCGCGGTACCTGTCGTTCAAGAAGGACGGGTTTCGGGACTGGTAGTGGTGGATCCCGAACTGGCTCAGTCTCTGCGCGAGACATTAAAGATAGACGCCTATTACCTTGGCTCTTGGTATGATGTGGCGCGGGCCTTGGATGCAAGTGAAGAGCAGACCCGAGAGTATGAACGCAGCCGCGAGCTTCTCGCTTCTCAGAAGGAATATGAATTGGCCTCTTCACTTATAAAAGTAATGTGTGAGGACGTCCAAGGATACGGCGCGTCAGCTTTTGTCATTGGTGTGCAGGCGGGACGAGGAGAATATAGCTTTGAGACCTCTGGCGGAGCTGCGGCGAAGGGGGCAATTGATTCAAAAGTTATAGGCCTCATCGTTTCGTATCTTGAGGCGGTTGCAAGTGGGAAGCGCACTGAAACATCCGGGATTTCAGCCGTTGAGAGGATAGGAGAAGGGACGTACCTGGTCCATCTGGGTAGTATTCTTGTCCCTGTATACGAGGAGGCCGTAGTTTCCGGTGCTACGCCGCAGGAGTCTCCTGCTCCTCTCTCGAGCCGAGCCGCGAAAACGACCACAGGATCCAACGTAGTTGCCTTCCCTGAGCGAGCGAAGAAAGACGAGGGTGTGGTGCTTGTTGTTGAAGATAGCCCCACCTTTGGGGCTGTGGTGTGCCGTTTTCTTGAGCGTCAGGGACTGCGCGCGCTCCGTTGCCCAGACGGAGCAGAAGCACTCAAACTCTTAAAAGAAGGAGCGGTGCGGCCCCAGCTAATAATCTGTGACGTGCACATGCCTCAGCTTGGAGGTGAGCAGTTCGTGCAGCGCGTTCAGGAATTGTTTTCAGAGACAAGTTGCCCTCCCTTTATCTCGGTAAGTTCAGATTCTGAAGTGGAGACAGAATTAGCGATGCTTCGTGCGGGAGTCGACGTCTTCTTATCAAAGGCGGTTGATCCGAGGGTCCTGTGCGCGTATGTCGAGAAGCTACTGGGGCGTAGTGCTGCTCGTTCTCGGGAGGCGGTCGCATGGTAACAGCTACGGTACTTGCACTTGCCTTTATTGATGCCTTCCTCGGCGCCCTCGCAGAGAGCTACTGGATAGTTCTCGCAAGTGCGGCCTGTGGGTTATGTGCCGTGTTCTCGCTCTTGCGTGACTTTAATGCGACCGAAGCGCTGCTGAGGAGCACCCTGGAGGGAGCAGAGGCTCGCGGAGCTGCAAGACCTAGCGTGAGTAGCATGGGCCTGCGCATAGCACAGCAAGTAGAGGCGCTGCGCTATCGCTCCCAGACGCTTTCGTGGGAAGTCGGCACTCTTGTGCGAGGCTCTCCGCGCATGCAATCAAAGAGCCCGGAGGTCGCGTCATCTTCTCGCGGTGCTTCCACCCCTCGGGGGATTGAGGAAGTGTATCAAGCCTATGCCGCAAGAGTGCGCCGAGATTTTCGCCATGTGGCACTCGCTGTGGGAGATCGCAACGGCGTGGTGTTTAGCGACGGCATAAAGGGAGATCGCTTCACCAAGGCGTTTCAGCAGTTCTTCTGGCCTCTTTTTGAGGGGAATTCGCGGGCCGTGCTGGGTTTGTATGATGGCTTCAGTGAGCATCGACCCTTTGGCGGGTTTGGAGAATTTAAAATTCGCTGGAGTCTAAGCGCTTCTTTCTGTGCGGGTGAGCGTGAAACAGTGGTTTGGCTTGGGTATTCGGCTGAGAGGGCGCCTACAGAAACCGAGCAGATGCGATTTATTGTTGGAGTTGAGGATCTTGCTGGAGAGATTCGAATTGCTGAGGAGCGAAGACAATTCACCTCTCGTGCGAAGGATGCGGAGCAGCGCTCTGCACAGAGCTCACGAATGCTTGCAGAGGTTTCCCACGATATTCGCTCTCCGCTGAGCAATATAAAGGCCGTTTTGAATGTGATTAAACTGGAAGGCGCGGGGAGCGACACCCCGCATCTTCTCGAGGTGGCCGAGAGCAACTGCGTGAGCATGAATGATATTCTTGAGTCTTTGATAGATTTTTCCCGTCTCCAAACTGGCACTCTGACTCCTCGAACAGAGGAGGTTTCTTTGTCTGAGGTCGTAAAATCTGTGGTGCAAGCTTTCGAAGTCACGGCGAGGCTTAAGGGGATATCGCTCTCGCTTGAGACTTGTCCCGAAATGCTTGAGATTCGCATCGACCGGGTGCATGTGCGCAGAATGCTGTCCAATCTTGTGAGTAATGCACTTAAATATACTGAACATGGCGAAGTGACGGTGCGCCTCTTGCAGAAAGATTTACGCGCCTCCGTTTCGGTCACCGATACCGGAAGGGGAATGACACGCGAGCAACAAGATCAGCTTTTTACTCCCTTCGCAAGATTCCATACCGAAATGGCAGAAGGAATTGGGCTTGGGCTTGCGCTTACGCGTTCTCTTGCCGAGCTCAATCAGGTGGACCTGGTGGTGGACTCGGAGCCGGCAAAAGGCTCGACCTTTACGCTTGTGTTTAAGAAACCTGTGACGTGTGTGGACGCCGATCGTGCGCATGGTTTATCGGTGGGTTCACAGACTCCTGGTCGGCGAATTCGAATTCTTGTAGTGGATGATAATCGAGACTCCGTAGAGACGCTTTCTCGAAGTCTTGAGCTAAGAGGATTAGAGGTAGTTCGTGCGTACTCGGTAACCGAGGCCCTTTCTACTCTTGGTTCAGTGTCAAAAGAGATTTCGCTTGATGTAATCGTTTCGGATGTCCACATGCCAAAAGGAGGAGTCGAGGCGATTCTGGCTCATCGCGCATTGATGGATAATCCCCCTGCGGTGATTGTGCTCTCAGGGAGCGTCACCTCGAGTCAGAGGCTTCTCAAAGCGGGAGTGCGGCGTGTGCTGCTCAAGCCTGCGGATCTCAATGAGCTCGTCATTGAGATAGAGCGCGCCGTTACTGAGGCTGCAAAGCCCTTGGAGCGGGCAGCATAGCCAGTTTCCCAGAGTGGCGTTCGAAAGAGGATATGCCTAAGCCCCGTGGCTATTAAAGCCCAGTCACTATTTCGTCGCCTAGCAATTTTGGCAGCTCTGGATGAGGCTGTTTTCCACCGTGCTCTGGCGTAATTTGCTGCCGCGAACGCTGGATGTTCCGCTGCAAATGCAGGAGCGCGTCGATAACGGTTTCGGGACGCGGAGGGCAGCCCGGGATGTACATATCGACTGGAATGATCTTATCGATGCCTGCCACTGTGGTGTAGTTATCGTAGAATCCGCCCGAGGATGCGCAGGCACCAAACGCAATCACCCACTTGGGTTCTGCCATTTGTTCATAGACGCGCTTAAGAACCGGAGCGAGCTTGTGATTGATGGTGCCTACTACCCAAAGAAGATCGGCTTGGCGAGGAGTGAAGCGCGGAAGCGCGGCGCCGAATCTATCGGTATCGTAATGTGAGCAGCTCACCGCCATAAACTCCATGCCACAGCACGCCGTGACGAAGGGGTAAGAGAAGAGTGAATACTTGCGGGCCCAACCAAGGGCACTCTCGAGGGTCGTGAGAACAAAACCTGAGTCGTCAGCGCGCGGGGGCATCATAGTTGCCTCAAAACACAAAAAAGTCTGTTGTTCTCGGAGTATAGGGGGGAGGGGGCAGTTCCGTCAAAGTATTGATTATACGGGGCACTGCCCCAATCTATCTGGGGATCGGCTAAAAATTCATTAATTCTTAGGTGTTATCTTCTCAATCCGTACGTGGCGCTCTGTGGCCTGTTTTCCACAAAGCCTCCATGGATTGCGAAAAGACCAGAGGAGCTCACGCTCAGGAGGTGGATTGTCAGCACGGTAAGGTCCAGAAGCGCTGCTCTCGGCATTGCCGCCGTCGAGCCAACTCTCATCTGGTCTCCGTCCGAGAGCCGCCTTTGGGGGGCGATGCCCGCCGCAGTATCGCTCGGCCGCTTCGGCCTCGCTCTCCTGCGGCAGGAGAAGTGGCTTACCGAAGAACCCTAGTCAACAAGCACGTGACTATTGAGGATCGCTCTTTGCTGTTCTGAAAAGTCCTCACGCGCATAATAGCTGTTTGCTCCCCCTTTCTTTTTGTTGCGGCTATCTTCTGAGGAAAGTCGCAGTGGGCGAGGAAACATCACGTTGTTCCTTGAGTCCCCCTGCTCGCGGCATTGAATTTCGGTAATGCAAGACTCAGTATCAGAAAGTGAATCCGATCTAATGACCTGGCCACCCTTAAATTCTACAACATTTTCGAGCCCTAAATAGAGGCCAATGTCGCGTGCGACTTCCTCTGCGCAAAGCCTGATTTCGTCGTTGTGCCCAGACGGTCTATCGGTGTCACCATCTCCTCGCACTTGAAACTGGCCGTCGCCGCCCGTGACTTCAAGAATATCTATCACGATAGCGCTTCTTGCCGACGGAACAGATGGTCCAGGGGCCGCGCCAGGGACGCCATATTGGTCGTCTGCTTTAAGGCCTTTGACCTTTCCCGCAAAAATAACATTCACCGCGTACGGTCTCACCGCCGCGCTTATTGCGTCATACGTCGAGTCTCCCGCACGGGGGTCAGTAACCTCCGTCGCTCCTGCAAAGGAGTACCATGCAGGGTCAATTCCAATTCCCGCGCGCGAATAGAGAACTTTTACAATTTCTACGACTCCTTCAAGGTCGTTTCTTATTTCCTCAGAGTCTGCAGCCGCTCCGAGCGAGATGAAATTGACTTTAAGAGTGCCGCTGCTTGAATCGGAGTCGCTCTTGCTAAGGAGTGCAAGGCTCACGTCTCTACCTGGTACCTGCGTGCTGAGCTGGTAATTTATCTGGTACGTGCCAGCGCTAATTGCGCCTGCACCGAAAGGAAAGTTAAGAGTCGAGGGGGAAGCTGGGCTTCTTTGCGCTTGAGCAGTTCCTTGAGAGGATTGGGAGAGGATTTCCTGACCGACGCCATTCTTCAGGCCTTTGGGTACTAAGGTCCCGTCGCCTGAGAGGCCTGCCAATTGAAAAGCGGTCGTTCCGGAAGGCAGTGAGAACGAAAAACTTACAAGGCCCTGGTCGGAGGTGCTGCCGTTTTGGTTCGATTGAACTATTTCGAGGGAGCTCGATCCGTCATCTACGTTGCCGCCTCCACTGGAACAGGCACAAAGCCCAAGGAGAGGCGCGGCGAATAGAGCGAGCGGGCGAAGTGAGGAAAACTTCATACGTGATACTACCGGTATGAGAGGTGAAGAATGCTTCTCACTACCAACGAATTCGGGAGGAGAAGTGCTCTGATGATACCGCTGAGTAAATTCTTAGTGAAGCTAGTAGATTCAGCTAGTTACGACGTGGTCGCCTGATTCGTGGGCTCCGGTAGCGAAGCGAGTAGCGTGGAGAGGAGTTCTCTCCCTTGGATGCCAAGCGCGAGATCCATGCTCGAATAGATCTCTCCCACCTTGAGAAGTACTCGCACGCGATCTGCCCAGCGCGAAAGTTTGTATGTCGCCGTAAGCGCGCTATAGAGCGCCTCAACCGCATCTTGCTTTTGCCCCGTTGCCACATATGTCTCTGCGATTCGGCAATACCAAACAGGAAGGTCGGAGAAGTCATTTTTTTCTACAAGCGTAAGAGCTAAGCGCGGGAGCTTTACTTGAAGCATGGTGTCCGAAATGAGAGCGGCAAGAGAGAGGCTTCGAGCTGCATCTTTTCCGAATGCTGCCGACTCCGCGGCTTCCTCAAGTAGAGAAACAACCTGATTAATTGCTCCCTGCTTAAAGCTAAACTTAGCGGCTTCTGTGAGTAGGACCGCGCGAAGATAAGGATCTTCGGTGGAGCGAGCGAGTGCAATTCCCTCATCAAGGTAGTCTTTCTGGAAAAGTAAATTCTGAAAGCCTCGTAAGTAGCTTTTCCACTTCTTATCCTCTTGCTGCAGCGCTAACGCCGAGCGCTTCGCCTCCTCAAGGCGGTGTAATTCAAGATACGAATCTCTTAGCTCAAGAAGTACCGAAGCGCGCTCTTTGGAAGAAGTCAGCTTGGGAAGTAGTGTCTCAGCTTCCTGAAGAAAACGCTTCGCGAATCCACTACTTCCCTTCTCTTCGCTGAGCCGTGCAACTCGAGCATAGGCACGCGCGCGGGGGCCATCTTGCTCTATGAGTTTTAAGGCATCGAACGCCTTTGCGGGCTCGTCTGCTGCCGCGAGAGCCGTCGCGCACGTAAGAAGCACTTGTATGCGCGCTTCGGCGGATTCATCACTCTGAGGGAGTCTCTTGGTGAGTGCGAGTGCTCTTTGCGAAAAGAGAAGGGTTTCAGAACTTTTCCCCAGTTCTGCAGACTCAAGAGCGGCAGAAGAGAGGAGCTGGGCCGTGGCTAGATTCTCCTCTTCTGCTAATGCCGTTGCCTGAGAGAGCAACTCTAAGGCGCGTTCCGTGCTTCCTGCCGCGCGCATGAGCCGGGCATGGGCAAGGAACATCTCGGCGCGGGCCTCCGGGGACGCCAATTTTGAGATCAGGGGTACGCTCTGGTCGAGAAAGAGAAGAATTGTTGCGGAGGACTCTTTTTCTGCCGCGGATTGTGCGAGGGAGAGCAGAAACTGAATTCTAGTCTCCGTGCTGAAGAGCACGGTGCTTGCTGCAAGCGCTTGATGGGGCAGGTTTTTCTCTAGAAGTTTTTCGGACACTTCTTTAAGGGCAGCAGCTCTTCGTGTTTTGTCTTGGATAGATTGCAGCGCCTCGTATCCTCGCTGCTCGACACCCAAGGTGTAATAGACAAGTGCAATTTGAGTGAGGGCGCGTGCGCGCTGCTCAGGCTCTGGGACTTGCTTCGCTGAAGAGAGCGCAAGAAACGCAACTTCTAAGGATTCGCTCTTTCTACTAGCGTTAGCATGCGTAATCGCGATGTCAGAGAGAAATTGGATGCGCTCCGACGGGTTCGTTATGCCAGAACTCAGAAGCAGTGCTTCGCGCAGCGCCGCTTGGGACTCTGAGGCTCGTCCGGCAATGTCGAGACTTCTCGCGAGTGCGATTTGAAGCTCTGCCTGCGGGACTCGTTCCTTAAGGCTACGGATAATGACTTGCGCCGCGCTGAGAGGATCTCCATCTGCTTTAACTCTGAGCTCAAGCTGCGGGAGCGTGGTTTCTCTCAGTTCGCGCAGCGAAACGCCACCAAGATCCACTGCGCCGGTTGCAACGCCTTGCCCAAGCAGAGTATCGGGAAATTTCTGCGCAATCAGATTAGTCAGCTCAAGAGCCTTTTGGTAGTGCGCAAGCTGCAGAGTTTTGTTGTCTTCTCGCTGCCCAGCCGTCCCGACGGGGGAGGGGGTGCGTGTGGGTTCGCGAGTCCCAAGTTCCTGCGCCGCAATTGTTTCTAGACGTGCGAGGGTGAGGAGTTTTTGTGCTTCCTCTTCGGAGCTCGTGCATCCCGTGCAAGCGAAAACAAGGAGCAGGCTAGCGGCCCGGAGAAGATTTCGAATCACCTTGTCTGACGGTGCCAATTGAATTCCAGGGTACACGATGAATTTCTCGCCGAGTGGTTACTGGCCGTCATGTCTCACGGGATCCCTGACGGGTCCGTGAGACTGCGTTGGAATTCCGCCATCCAGGCGGATTTCCAACGTCGCGCACCTGCGAGCGCCGCCTACACAGCGTCGCCCTCCGGTGCGCTCCAAATCGCTCCCTTCGGTCGCGATTTGCTAACGCCGTCCGGGCGTTAGCTAGCCTGGTTTGCTCTCGGCCCGGAAGGGCCGTGAGCAAACCAGGCTAGGGGCGCAAATTCCCCTATTCAAGATGATTTCTTGGGTAGGGAAGACTCGTGAAGGATAGCTTGAAATGAGGGTGGGTAATAGAACCTCGGCTCAGAGCTTTAAACCCTCAATTAATAGATAAAACACTGTCGTGTAATCTTGGGAGCCTCTTAATTGCCCCCCCCCGCACCTTCCTTTGTGGTCTCTGTGGTCTTAGTGGTTGTTCTAATAATCAAGGTAGGCTTCGAGGCGTATAGTTCTCCAGAAAGCCCGCGCTGGTTGGAAAGAACAGGGCAGCAGGTGGAGGTACCCCGCGCGCCAGCCAAAAATTCATGCCCTCTATCGCCCGAACTATTTGCTCGCCACTAAAGGCGCAGTGCCCGACGCTGTCTACGTAAGTTCCCGTAAACTGAGCCCCCAGCCCCTGTGAGTTAACTAGCTCCTGATAAGCAAGTTGATTGCCAGGAAGAACAAAACCGTCAACTTTGGTGTGCATCGCCAGTACGGGGCCTGTCGGACGTCCCGTAGGGTTTGCGTAGGTCGCGAGATACCCGCGCGCAGTTTCGCTGACCGCGGGGCCCCGGCGTGCATTCATGCCAGCAAGGAGCCGATCTACTGGCACGCCAAACTTGGCGAGCGCTGCCTTTTCCTCGGGGAGAAGCGTATACACTCGAGTGAGATCTTGTACCGGAGCTCCACCCGCACGAGCTTCCAGCTCAGCGCGAGCTTCCGTCGCAAAAAACATATCGGTGAGTACAAAACCGTTACCGGTATAAAAATCTTGGGCGGGAATATTATTCACCATGCGAATAAATTCCCACTTAGGAAGGTTTTCGCGCCTCTGCAGACTTTGGATGACCGTTGGTGCAACGTCATTCTCAAAGTCGAGGTCGTCGTTCACATCTTCAGGTGTTCCCCATGCGGCAGGCATGCCGAAAACGAGGTCGTATGCCGTGAGAATGCCTTTTGAGTAGTCAAAATTTCGCGTGCTTCCGGCTCCGACACTGCAGGCAGCAATTGCTCCACCGTAAAGTCCCTCAGCATTGGTTTCTATGCTTTTGAGGGCAATCAGAGAGCCCATCGAGAAACCCATAAGTATCGTGCGCTGGGGAACTGCAATCGTTTCACGAAAGTAACTGGTGAGATTGGCCATGTCGTCGATGCCAAGCTCGACTACCCAGCCATTGTCTCGGTAGGCAGACCCAGCAACCGCGTATCCTTTTGCAAGTAAGACTTGTTCTAGCGCCTCGCCTCCGGGCGCTGCCTCAGCCGTCTTGTTGTCCTCCTCTAGGTTAACGCGTGCCTTGTCTCTATATCCGTGAGCATACAAGACAAGTGTTCCATTCCATGAACTCTGAGGCGGAACTGCAATTCGATACGGAGCTCCGGAAATGTCTCCTTCAAGCTCAGCGCCATTGGTAAAATCAATGGGGCCGTCCGAGCCTGATCCGCCGCACGCAGAAAGACTTAACAGAGATCCAATACTAAGAAGTACCGAGAGGAGTTTCCGACTACATCTTTTCATGGCGCTACCGCTTTAAAGAAAGGGTTGGAGGGGGAAGGGGGCAGGCCGTAGGGGCGAGCCTCCTGCTGCAGCGCAGTTGTCTTATATACCTAGCCGAAATTCAACGATTTTCTGAGGGTACTGCCAATCATAGAACGGCGTTACTTTGGTGGCTTCTCTGAACCCCAGGTGCGTTCAATGAACCCTGCGCGCCCTGAGCCAGCCCTATAGAGCTTGTAGTGAGTTTCGTTCTTTTTGTAGTAGTCCTGGTGATATTCCTCAGCCGCATAAAATTCGGTTGCCGGCGAGATTTCGGTGACGATAGGTCTTCCGAACTTCGAAGATGCTTGGAGCGCCGCCTTCGAATTTTCCGCGCGCTTCTTCTGCTCCTCGTTCTGATAAAAAATCGCGGTTCGGTATTGGGGGCCTCGATCCGCAAACTGCCCTTCAGGCTGGGTCGGATCAATATTTCGCCAGAATATCTCCAATAGCTGCTCATAGCTTACTTTCGCGGCATCGAAATAAACCTGAACTGCTTCGGCGTACCCTGTTCGTCCTGAGGAGACGAGGTCATAGGTAGGATTGGGCTCTTTGCCCCCGGCGTAGCCCACCAGCGTCTTCTCAACGCCTGTGGTAGAATCAAAGGGAGGCTGCATGCACCAAAAACATCCGCCAGCGAACGTTGCAACAGAAAGTGGCGCGCCATTTTTTGAGGTCATAGAACTACTCCCTTTAGGTTTTGGGGACTGGGTAGGCTCAGTATAAGCGCGGCTTACGAGAGCAATCAAAGCAACGACTAAGATACTGACTGAGACTAGGGTGTATTTCATTTTGAGCAGAGCTCCGTAATTGTGCGTTGTTGCTGCTGACACACTGCTAGTCGCACTAGTCCTTATATCATTACACCGGAAAAAGCATAACTTCGTCCGGGGACGTGCGCCCAGAGTATTCCCTGAGCGCACGCATTTCTCTCTAGTCTCTTTTGAAAGTGAGGTTGCACATCAAAGAGGTATTGTTAGTCGTTGATGCGTTCGCCATTAGAAAGATTTCCCTGTCCACTTCGACGGCAATTGCACAATTTCCCCAGCCCCCAAGTTCAGCTAATTGATATCCGGTTTGGCCAGTTTTTGAAGCATGGAGATTGCAGATTTGGATTGGTGCCTCATGGCTAATCTCAGGTGCAAGAATGCCTCCGAGGGTGAAATTGAAGTTCCCATCTCTTCCGATACGCACAAGTCCGCCAGTTCCATAGGTGGTACCAACGGGGCAGAGATACTTTTCTCCTGCGGGGGAGAGACACGATTCAAACTTAAGAGTGCCCGAAAAACGGCCCAAGATGCTCCCCGAGCACCGGTAGTTGAGAGACGTATCCGCGCGGGCGTCATGAGCCGCGAATGCTCCCCACATAATTATGCAGGACGTTGTAACCCTTGCAAGTCCGCGCGCAAGGTGCGTCATTCTCATTAACATATTCTTAGCGACCATAAAAACCTCTCTACATTAAAGTTAGCACTTACTTGGCTTCGTCTTGAGAGGACCACCAGAATGGGGGCCTCCAATTCGTTCCGTGCTCAGATTATGAATTGGAGATCTCGCGAAAGTATCACGGGGGTATCATTGATTTCTCAATTCTTTAGCTTGGTGGCTTCGGTGTTAGCCCTACGTATTTTTCGTAGCCGATAGTTCTCGCGCGAGTTCCGGGGTACTCCCTGCTTCCGACATAGGCTACACCCCGCGACTCTATTGCTGTTTTGCAACGCACTTCTTTAGAAGTGCCTCCCTAAGGTCGATTACCTCTCTACAGTGGAAACTAATGAAGAGAATCAGTTAGTGCGTGCGCCCTTGGCGCCAGGGGCGATCATTGCCGATCGCTACGTTCTCGTGAGGACTATTGGCCAGGGAGCTTTTGGGACGGTTTTTGAATGTGAAGACCTCGCGGTATCTCGATTTAGAGTTGCCGTTAAAATTTTTTCATCCATCGCTACGGGTAACCAATCGCATGTGCAGCGCCTTGCACGTGAATTAAAAGTGGCCTTCAGCTTGAATCATGATCATGTAGTTCGGTTCTATGATTCATTCAACTGGCGAGGGATGTTCGGATATAGCATGGAGTATGCCTCAAAGGGCGATCTGAGTGCCTTGGTAAATCCGTCACGTCCCGTCGGCGAGCGAAGTGCAGTTGAGGTGCTATTGCAGATATGTAGCGGCCTTGAGTTCCTGCATCGCAATGGAATTGTGCACCGCGATCTCAAGCCTAGTAACCTGTTGATTGATGCGGGAGGGGTTCTCAAAATAAGTGACTTTGGCCTTGTTGGTGCTTCCTCACAAAACAAGAATCTCCTGACGATTGGATGCGGCGATGTGCCCGGGAGAAAGCTCACACTGGCTGGGGAAATACTAGGAACGCTTGATTATATCAGTCCAGAAACCATTTGTGGTGGCCGAGCTGATCAGCGCGCCGACCTCTACGCTCTCGGTGTTGTTGCATTCGAACTTCTCACAGGCAGCGTTCCCTTTAGCAATCATAGAACACTGGACTTGCTAAGAAGTAAGGTTGAGATTGCCGCCCCAAGGCTGAGGTCGCTCAACCGTTCATGCTCAAAAGATATCGAAGAGGTTGTGGCCACTCTTCTTGAGCGTGCACCAGAGCGGCGCTTTCAATCGGCTCAGGAGTGCAGGGAGGCGCTCTGCCAAAATCGTGGAAGTAGAAACTTCGTGTCATCGCGAACAAAAATTGCTGCCCCATCCCAAGGCACTGAAGATGCGCCCACCGGAAGTTCTCCTTATCGGCCTCGTATCTTCGCTTCGCGACTACTTGCCCTCTTTTCTTGGACCACGAGATCTCTTATTCGTAGCGCCCGCTGGATGGTGCTGGCGCCGCTTCGAGCCTTTGAGGGAGGTACGCCTCTTAGCCGGTCGCTGGTGCTTCTCATCATGATTGCTCTCGTGTACTTGCTCGGAGTAAATCGAGACAGCAAGCTTGTGTCAGAGGGAGTGGTCGCTCCGCGAGGCTATCGATATATAGGTCCTGGTGAGGCACTTCCGCTACGACGGGAAGCGAACTCCGGGCAGGAGGGGAAATGGTAAGTACTCCTCAAGGCCGTGTTCTTTTGATTGACGATGACCCGGATATCGCTCTTCTTCTATCCTTTCATCTCTCGGAAATTGGGCTGGATCTCCAAGTTGAAGTCGATGGCGCATCAGGCCTCGCGCGTGGCTTGAATGAAAGTTTCGACCTCTTAATCGTGGACCTCATGTTGCCTAAGCTAGATGGATTTGAGGTTTGCAAACAACTTCGGGGCGGCAAAATTCACGCGCCTATTCTCATGCTCACGAGTCGATCAGAAGAAGTCGACAAGGTGTTAGGGCTTGAGTTCGGTGCTGATGACTATCTGACAAAGCCGTTTGGTGTGCGCGAACTCATTGCGCGCATACGGGCCCTACTGCGCCGTGCGAGCTTAGGGGCGGAGGGCAGCGATAAAGCTATAGAGCGAATCACCTTCCCCGGATTAGAGATACTACCGAGTAAGCGAGCAGTCTCAGTTCGAGGAGCACAAGTGGAGCTCACCGCGAAGGAGTTCGATCTGCTCCTTCTCCTTGCTTCAAGCCCCGGCCATATCTTTACGAGAGCCGCATTGCTTGATCGCATCTGGGATTACCACTCATCGAGCTATGACCACACGGTTACCTCTCATATCAATCGGCTGCGAAGTAAGATTGAGCTAGACCCCGAAACACCTCAGTTTATTCTGACGGTGTGGGGGGTGGGATATAAATTCTCTGAGGCTCCTTAAGGATGTTAAAGACTTTTTCGCAATGGGCAGCGCGGAGATTGCCAAGAGGGCGCAGTCACGTACGTCAGGGACCTCAAGCGACGTCTCTCTCCCGGGACGCCAGTCCCCCAAGTCGCGATATTTCTGAGATTCAATCTTTAGTGGCGGCGCTTGCCCATGATTTTCGGGGCCCTCTTGCCTCGATTCGTGGCTTCACAGAGACCTTGCAGCAAAATCAGAGTTCTTTGACCCCAGAGCAGACTAATGAATTTCTCAGTGTCGTTTTAAAAAACGTGGCTTCTCTAGAGCGCCTGGTAAGCAGTGCTCTTGATGTTGAAAAATGGTCCGCCAAAGTAATGGTGCCAAATTTCGAGTTAGTTCCAATCTCTGAGCTTTTGGCAGGTGTGCTAGGGCGGATGCAACCAAGCGCAGAGCTAAAGAAGATTTCACTTTTGCTTCAGAATACAAGCCCGGATTCGAGAGTTCGCGCGGATAGCGTCATGATTGAGCGAGTACTTTCGAATCTTCTCGAAAATGCTATTCGCTATACCGAGGAGGGTGGGCGTGTCGATATTCGGATAAAAGATGTTGCTCGCCGTATTCAGATAGACATTCAAGATACGGGCATTGGAATACCCTCCAAGGATCTGCCGCTGATTGGCGAGCCCTTTTTTAGGGTGAATCGGGACCGCTCCAAGCGAACAGGAGGATCGGGACTGGGGCTTTCCTTGGTAAAGCAGATTCTTGCCGCCCACGGGTCGGCTCTTTCAATTGAGAGCAAGGTTGGAGTGGGGACTCTTGTGAGTTTCTCCCTGCCACAGCTAGAGTAGAGGTTTGATTCTAGGCAACTCTTTGTCTTACTCTAAGCGCTTGGATCGTGACACCAGAGATCCGCATTTTGCATTAGTAGTAGGTACCTATGGAAACAGCACCCGATACTGCGTATGAAGCGAACCAAGGGGCGCTGAGCCAGGCGATAGGCGTCTGTCCCAACAAAGACGTGTGCGGCTCGTGCACCCTCTCGGATATTCCCTATGCAGATCAGCTGACCCAAAAACTTCTAGGTCTAAACGAGCTTCTTGAGAAAGAGAAGCTGCCCTATCGCTGCGAAGAAATTTTGCGTTCTCCTAAGCAGAGTCACTATCGCAATAGAATGGACTTTGTCATTGACTTCGAAGGACGTGTGGGACTTCGCCAGAAAGGGAAATGGTGGCGTGTCATCGACGATCATCATTGCTTTATCTCTGACGTAAATATTGAGGCCGCGTTTCGGGCGGTGCGTTCCTGGGTGCGGCAGGCCGGAATTAGTTATTTTGATAGAAAGAAGCACCATGGGCTTCTGCGCTTCGCAGTAGTCAGGGTGAATCTAAAAGGCGAGACGCTCGTGGATATTGTTACGAGCGTGCCCAAGGATTCTAAAGAAAGAGAATTTCTCAGAGCTGCGCTCACGCAGTTGTCTAAGAGTGAACAAATTACATCCTTAGTGTGGTCAACGAACAGCACGATTGCTGACGTATCTTTTGGAGATATTCAAGAGGTCTTCACCGGCCAAGGGACTCTCATTGAGCGTATTCGGGATACCGATTACCGGATTAGTCCGCACGCGTTCTTTCAGACCAATTCACACGCGGCGCCATTTCTGTTGGACACAGTTCAAGAATGGGCCAAGGCTGCAGGAGGTTCCCGTTTACTCGACCTTTACTGCGGGACCGGTTTCTTTGCTCTAGCGCTTGCGCGGAGCTTTAAAGATGTCGTGGGAGTCGAATTGTCTGAGGAGGCAATACTTGATGCACGGCATAACGCGGCCCTAAATGGCGTTTCGGTGGATTTCCATGTCGCCGCAAGTGAGAGCTTTTCATGGGGAAGCCTCGGCGCAGATACCGTCATTATCGACCCGCCGCGAGGAGGTATTCACAAGAGTTTACTCACCCAGATCTCGGAGCATCGCCCCAAGACGCTGCTGTATGTCTCCTGTAACTACAAGAATTGCGTTACGGATCTTGGTAAGCTTCAAGAAATTTACGAGCCACGTGCCATGCGTATGATTGACCTCTTTCCTCATACTCCTCATGTAGAACTAGTGACGTGGCTTGAGCGTCGTTGATAGCGTCTATGGTGCGGAGGCAGTTCTTGTATCGATTCCTTTTGGAGCCTTTACTTGAGGACCCCTCGGCCGTTGAGAAGCCCATGTTCGGCTGCCTTGCGGTGTATGCGCATGAGCGCCTAAAAGTAGTGCTCGCGGAAGGGGATGCGCCGTGGAACGGACTCCTTGTTCCCACCGAGCATGAGTTCCATGCGGCTTTACGAAGCGAGTTTCCTGAACTCGTGGCTCACCCCGTTTTAAAAAAGTGGCTCTATCTTCGTGAAGATCAGGATTGTTTTGAGCGCGTAGCAGGTGCGCTGGTAAATGGTATGGTGCGGGATGACGCGAGGTTCGGAGTAGTTCCGCCCAGGAAGAAAAAGAAGCCGCGAAAGACAAGGTAGGGACCTTAACAAGAAGCCTAAACAAGAAGCCTAAACAAGAAGTTGGACGGGAACGCATTATTTAGACAAATGAGTTTGCTCGGGCGGGCCTTTCATAACACTGATGCCAATTCCCATGACCGCACGCCAAGCCTTGTCCACATGTTGGTTATATCTGGGGTCGAGCTCTTCAACTACGGTCATTAGGCAATCGAGCCAAAGATCGTAGTGCTCATGCTTTACCCCGTATCCTAGATGTTGCTCCGCAAGTTTCTGTAACTTCTTAATGCCAATAGCTGAACCATCCGATGCTATCAGCTTATAGATAAGGGAGTCGCGCACCATCTTCTTCACCCGGGGGAGGTCCGAATGCGCAAAAAGTTTTGCAATCTCCTCAGAGGAGTTTAGGAAGCGCTCATACAAGAGGTCGAGGAACTGAGGATTATCTCTGAGGCGTTCGTAGCTATCGTGAAACTGCTCAAGGACTACTTCTGGGAGAAGACTCATAGGACTTTGCCCCTCCTCGGGCACCAATGACACGCTGCCGGTCGCCAACTATGGGGCATTCAAGATAGGAGTGCTGTGGTATTGGTTTCGGTCATATTCGCACCATAGTGATGGCAGGGCGCTATGCCCAAGAACTCTCTTGCACTGGGAGATTCTAGGGGCAGGCCCAACAAGTTCGCCATCCGATTCAGCAGCTCTGAAATTCACTCTTAGTCACTCGTACGCGTTTGGCAACAAAAAAATCAAGCGACTCAAGGAAGAACTGTCCCCCAAAAGTCCTAATTTCGGCCTTTTCTGAAGTAAGTTGAGTAGCGAGGTCATTTTGTTACTCTCTTGCCTCGACTTACGAAGGTTCAATCAGGTTGGAGAGAGAGGAAAGGAGTGTGCCTCATGGCGCCAGTGGCTCGTTTGTGGGATGCGAGGGGATACGTAATTCTCCTCGTCATTCCGGTCGGTGCAGCGCAGCGGGGTTCAATTCCTGCGGCGCTGGATGTTCTTCTGATCGGACTCATCCTTGCCCTCAGCAAGGACGGTCCGATGCTGTTTGGCCACCCGTCGCGGGTGGTCAGGTCCAAGGAGTGGCTTAAGACGCCGCTCGCGGCTGCGGTGCTCATGGTCATGCCCGTCAAAACCCTCTCCGCCTTGTTGGGGGCGGAGAATGACGTGGCCCTGAAGTCGGTGGCGGAGCATGCCACAATCGGATTGCTGATGCTCACTTTGATGCTCGGAGTTCTCCCGAGCCTCTTCCGGCGCTTCAAGGAGACGGCTCCTGGTAAGCCAAAGCCGGAGAAGATGTGGGTAGTCGCGCTCGATCTGCTTGTCCTCGCGCTGCTCTTGGCGTTGGGAAAAGACGGAGCGGTGCTCTTCGGCGAGAGCGCGAGCTCGCTTCAGAAATCTCTCCCGCTACTCCACGAACCGTGGATGCGCGGCTTCATCGCCGCTATTCCCATCAAAACGGTGAGCACGCTGGTGTTCGCCGGTTCCTGGGGAAGTCGAAGCGAAATCTGCGCCAACGGCATGCCACTCATGGCTACGCTTGCCGTTCTGACCTTCGGCGTTGCAACCGGTAGTCAGTTCGGTGGGTTGTTGGCGTATGCGCTAGGGGCTTCGCTGGCGCTTCTCATGATTCTCTCTACAGAGAACTACAAGCTCTTCATCAAGGGCTCATTAAAGGTTTCAGAGTGAGTCCCAAACGGGTCAGCGCAAGCTGACCCGTTTTCTTTTCTGCAGCTCCGTTTTTAAGTCGGAGAGAATTAAGTCGGATTTTGTATTCTAGGGCGCAAGAATGTTCGGAGTAGCGCGCCAGAATCGGTTGAGAAATTATTGGACCACAAAGGACGCAAAGAAAGCTCACAATCGCAACGTGTTCCTTTGTGGTGAGAACACTCAGATGCCCTATTTGTGCTCTAGTCTCGCTTTGCCGAGAAGGACTAGGGGGAAATGAATGTTAATTCAGCGACTTGCACTGCTGCCTACGTGATAGCGCACGTGTGCTCGCATCAAGCTAATAACGCTATGAGGCCTCATTTCCTATGGATTATCTCGCTTTATTCTTGAGGCGCGAGAGTTACCGATTGAGTTTCATTGTATGCCCGCTACTCACCATCGCTCGCAAATAAGGCCATTTCCCCACGAGGGGCCCGGCGGATTAGGGGAGTTAGAGGGGGCCATAGACGCGAGATTACCCCGAGTTCACGCAGCAAGTTCTCGCCATCCTTCGAGTAGTGGTCGATTGCTTAGAGGTGTATCTCTTTCCGGCCAAGAAGAGCGAGTTTCTGCTACGAATGCCAAGTCTAGACTGTTTGTAGACGACGTACTTGAGGGTGTACGAACTCACTTTGATTTGCCACGCCACCAAGACCCTCGCACAGTTTCCGTTGCGTCGGTTCCCCTCGGGCAAAGGCTACTTCGGGCATTACAAGATTTTCACAACAACAATGAGGGAAGTGTAAACGCGGACAAACTTCTTCAAGGAACGCGTCTAGCGGTCGGCTCTGTTCTTAGAGTTCTTACGGGATTTGAATTTATTGGTCCCCAAGTAATGATTCAGCAGACCTGGAAGCGAGGTGAATGCGCAGTTCATTTAGGAAAGCTTGGTGCAATACTTCCAAGGGAACCTTCAGCAAACGCCGACCCTAAAACGCTTTCCCAAGAACGCGGGAAGAATGTTCGCGCGGTTATCGGAGCTATTCGTGCCATCGACCGAGACCGTTTAGAGAAGCATCTTTCCAAGGCTACTCTACGAGGGGTCACCTTTGCTCCTGAACCCTTGAAACTAGCGGTTTTGGTGTTTGAAAAGCTACTTGGTAGTGCGCAAGATCCCTTCCCCAGTCAGCAAATTAAGGAGTTGCAGCACGCCATCAATAATGGCGAGAAGAGACTGTTCGTCATCGAAAACAATACCTATCGCATGGTAGTCGATACGCGAGGAGATTCCGCCAGTGCTGCTTCGAGTAAGTGGCAAAGCTTTTGCTTTAAGGTAGGAGAGCTACTCGGGAGACACGCTCACGGGGGATACCCGTCTTCGCTTCGAGTCTCCCGGAAAGACCGAGCTGACTTGCCGGGCGTTTACCAGCGTAACTATGTGAGAGCGGCGACGGAGCTAGGAATGCTCGCTGCAGCTGGTGTTCTTTCAGTGGCTACTCCCCCCCTCATGGGAAGCTTTGACATGGCTGCCAAACTAGCGCTTGCGGGGATCATTGCCTGCTCTGCGATTTTCACCAATGGCTGGTTCCAAGACCGCTGGCCTCGCCAGAAAGCACTTTCTCCAAAGGAACCGCAGAAAAACCGTGAAGCTTAAGAAATTTTTCCCCCTTCGTGGTCTCTGTGTTCTTAGTGGTTGTTTTAAGAAACTACGAGACCAGCGAATGCCACGAAGTTGAAGTCTTTCAAGCCTTCCCTAGGATGCTCTTCCCTTTACCGCGCTCCAATGCTTCACCTGCCAATGCACCGTCACTTCCGCAAGAAGTGACCCATCACTTGAAAATAGTTTGGGCGTTAGCCGCACATCAACTTCAGCCCCATTCTCTAGGGGAGTAAGGACATGTTCTTGAACCCAAGAAGTAGTGCATTCGCACCGCGCCAACGTGTCAGTTCGCCCCTGTTTTAAATATACCGCAGAAAGCTCCCGCATAATGAGTCGATATTTTGAGAACCCGAGATGGCGCACGAGTGCAAGGCCGCTTGCAAATTCTGCGGCGGTAGCGAGAGCGCAGGCATGCAGACCCTGAATGTGATTCATATTGCGCCGCAGGTAGGGCAGCCTAACCTCAACGCCTGCTTCAGAAAGCCCCTGTACTTTTATGCCGTGCGGACGGTTAAAGGGAATCAGATGCCCAAGCAGTACATTCAAGCAGGAGAGATGCAAACGCGAGTCCCCGGCACGCAAGAGAAGATACTGAAGTAGCCTGTCTTGCGGGGAGCCCTTGGTAGGGGCGATACGACTCATGAGGGACGCGCCTTGTCCTTCATGGCATTAAAGACAGCCTTGAGTTTTGCTTTGGGCATAGCCTGGAGCACAAAATTAAACTGACCAGAATTAAGCCTCTCTCCGCCGTCGATAGTGACGCATTCTCCGGTGATAAAAGACGAGTGTTTCGACATCAAAAACACCGCCAGATCCGCAAGCTCCTCGGGCTTCCCAAACCTTCCTAGGGGGACTCTTTTGCGGAATGTTTCTTCGAGCTGAGGATCCGGCACGAGGCGCTTCCACGCTCCCTCGGTGGGGAAGGGGCCGGGAGCAATGGCATTGAGCCGAATGCCGTAATCTGCCCATTCGTAGGCGAGGCTTGTGGTCATGGCGTACACCCCCGCTTTTGCGCAGGCTGAGGGGAGTACGAATGAAGAGCCGCATTCGGTGTACGTGGTTACTATATTGAGAATAGTGCCCGGCTTTTTACGCTCAATGCGGTGTTTGCCAAAGGCCTGTGTGCAGTTAAAGCTCCCGTGAAGGACTATGTCGACGACGCTCTTAAAGGCGTTCGCTGAGAGGTCTTCCGCCGCACAAAGAAAATTACCTGCTGCGTTATTAACGAGTCCCGTGATCTCGGAGCCATCTTTGGTGAGTTCGAGGAACATCTTCGCCGTTGCATCATAATCCCTGACATCGCAGACGGCAGTTCTGACCGCAGCGCCAGTCGCTGTTATCTCCGCAGCGCCCCTCTTAAGTCGGTCGGCATCTCTGCCGCAGATCACAATTCCTGCTCCAAGTGCACCAAAGGCTTTGGCCATGTGAAGCCCAAGCCCACTTCCTCCACCGGTAATGAGTATCGTCTCGCCTTGTAGTGTGTCGTTGGTGAACATAGTGCATCCTTCGGTCGTAAATTAGGGAGCCGCTGAAAAATCTAGAAATTGACCTACCTCTACCAAGCTTTTCCTCCGCGTTACTTGAAAAGTATTGCATAACGCGGAGGGGGAGTTTTTCAGAAGTTCCCTAGGAAGCCTGAAAACCCAGTACACAACGGCAACGCGTCCTCAAGGCTCTATATTTGCGCCAGGAGGAGACTTCGGTTTGAGGATAAAAGCTCCGAGCGCAGGAAGTAGTATGACAGCTCCCAGCATATTCGCCACAAACATAAAGCTTAAAAGTATGCCCATGTCCGCCTGAAATTGGAGAGCTGAGAACACCCAGGTTCCAACTCCAACCGCAAGAGTCAAGCCTGTTACGAGGACTGCATTTCCCGTAACTCGTAAGGTTTCAAAATATGCCTCCCTAAGAGACTTTCCTTCACGTAGCGCGCTTTGCATCTGGCCAAAAATATAGATGCCGTAATCCACGCCGATGCCAACTCCTAAAGCCGCCACAGGCAGTGTTGAGACTTTAAGACCTATCCCAAGTGTTGCCATGAGGGCATTGCAGAGGAGAGAAACCAGGGCGAGGGGAATCATAATGCAGAGCGTTGCTCGCATCGACCGGAACGCGGCGAGGCACAGCGCTCCAACGATAAGGTATATATAGACAAGCATCGGAAGCTGGCTTGCCTCAACTACCTGGTTAGTTGCTGCCATGACGCCGGCATTCCCTGTTGCAAGCCGAAATGTCATTCCCTCCTTTGAGTGCTCAGCGGAAAAAGCCTCTATCCCACTTACCACACGCGTCAGCGTGGTGGCCGCGTGGTCCTTAAGGAACGCAATCACGGGCATGACGCTACAATCAGAATTGAGAAGTCCCGTCGCAGTTTCGATGGGACCAACTGCTTGCACCATGGTCTGCGAATCTTGAGGGAGCACGCGCCATTTAGGATTGCCTTCTTGGAACCCCGCGTAAAGGAGCTTGGCAACTTGGGGCAGGGAAATAGTTGATTGGACTCCCTCTATGTTTGCCACTCGCCACTGAAAGCGGTCGATGAGGTCCATGCGGTCGTGGTTTATACAGCTATCTTTCTCTGATTCCACGATAGTCGTAAGAACGTCCACCCCGATAGAGAAATGCGCCGTAATGAAATTGGAATCCTGATTGTAGCGAGACTCGGGACGAAGCTCAGGTACTCCAGCATGAGAATCCCCAATAGTGAGCGCTTGGCCTCGTGTGTATCCCCAGACCGAGATAAGTAGCGCGGCGAGAATAGTGGGAACTGCCCACGATTTTTGAGAAAAGCGAGAAACGGCATGCCAAAGCCTATCGCGTTTCTCGGCGCTACGCTTCACGCGCGTGCGGTAGGACTCATCGAAGGATGCAAAAGAAAGGAGAACCGGTAAAAGTGCAAGGTTGGTAAGAATAAGGGCAGAAACGCCAAGAGTTGCGGTCACCGCGAGCTCGCGAATCATGCGGATGTCGATGAGGGCAAGAGTGACGAAGCCAATAGCGTCGCTAAGAAGAGCTACCGAGCCCGGAAGAAGCAACTTTCGAAATGCGCTTCGAGACGCCTCAAGCGGGGAGATTCCGTTACCGACGGAGGTGCCCACAGAGTTCGTCATCTGGACTCCGTGCGAGACTCCAATGGCGAAGATTAGAAAAGGAATAAGAATAGACATGGGGTCTATTCCGTAGCCAAGAGCGGTAAGTCCGCCTAGGTTCCAAATCACTGCGATTACTGAGGTAAGTAGTGGGAGGACCGTCAGGGCTATGGAGTGAGTAAAGAAAAACACCAGCACTGCCGTGCAAAGAAACGAGACGCCAAAAAAGAGAAGCACGCCACGTGCGCCTGAGGCGATGTCGCCCATGGCCTTCGCAAAACCTATGATGTGAATAGAGATCTGCTCATTCTCAAAAGGGGCCCGAATGCGCTCTTCGAGGTGTTTTGCTACTTGAAGGTAGTCGAGCTTTGCTCCCGTCGCTGGGTCAATTTCAACAAGTTGCGCGCTGATCATTGCGGCAGAGAAGTCAGAGGCTACCAGTCTACCAACGGCGCCTGCTTTAATGACGTTTTCTTTTACCAGCTGGGCCCCAGCTTCAGAATAGTCGAAGTCCGCAGGAACAAGGTTTCCCCCAGAGAAGCCTCCTTCAACAATCTCCACAAAGCGCTCATTGGGCGTAAAGAGCGAGCGCACGGTGGTTCTATTGACGCCAGGCATAAAGAATACCTCGTCACTCACCTTTTTGAATGCGGTAAGAAATTGAGGCGTGAAGAGATCTTTGCCGTCTCGGGCCGCAACCGCAATCATGACGCGGTTTGCGCCCCCAAACTCAGCTCCGTGTTTGGTAAACGTTTGCATGTAGGGATGGGAGAGGGGGATCTGCTTGGTAAAGCCGGCATCAATTTTGAGTTGGGTCGCAAAGTACAGGAGGAGAAGCGAGAGAGCCGCAAATAGTGCTGCGGTAGCCTTGCGATTGGCAAAAAGTAACGTTTCTAGAAATTCTGCTACGCGAAATTTCATATGCAACCTTCGTTACCCTGCGGGTGCGGGGTCCACGATGCCCGCCTCGCCTCCAATAAGTAGTTTTCCGCTCGGAAGTGACAAGAGGGTGCTAATTGCCTTGCGGTCGGGGCGAGATTGAATGGAGAACGTTGAGCCGCAAGACGCGGCGCTGAGCATGAGGCCACTTGCGCCCCCAAGTACTACCTCTCCGCTTGGGCGTTCAAGACCAGTGTAGATTGAAAGAGTGGTGCCTGTTGCCAGGCGCTCCCAAGTGCTGCCTTCATCTCTTGAGCGGTAAAGATTTCCGCGTAGACCAAATATAAGTAGCGTTCCGTCTCGGCAGCCTAGGGCGCCGAATAGGGTTCCTTCATAGGGAGAGGCGCGAGCACTCCACGTAGAGCTTCCTTCCAGCTTCTGATACAAAGCCCCCGCTTCCCCGACCACAAAAATACTTCCTGAAGGGAGCTCGGCGATATCGTATAAATGCCTATCCTCTGCAGATTGGGACTCAGGTGAAAAGAGCTCAACTGCTTCCCACGTGGCTCCGCCGTCGTTGGTGGCGAGCATGGTTCCGTACCCACCTACGATTACTCCCTCTTGAGGGGAATGAAAGTGGACCGAGAAAAGTTCTTTGCCATCTCCGTCAGGCGCAGAAACCTTCGTCCAGGAGGCCCCTCGATCTCTCGAAACGAGAATGCTGCCTCTGTGACCTACGGCCACGAGGCCATCTTTCTGATCGGAAGCGACGGAGGTGAGCATGGCGCTGGAAGGAACTGAGACTTGTTTCCAAGAATCTTCTTCTCGTGGTGCGAACAGGATGTGACCTCTGTCACCCACTGCAACGAGTGCAGTGCCGCTCACTATCGCATCGTTGATGAGCGAGCGCGGCGCAAGGCGAGCCAGCTCAGAAGATTCAGATTTTTCCGCGAAGACTGCTAGGGGCAATAACGCTAAGAGCGAAGATACGAGAAGGAGAGGAGTAACGAGATAGCCACGAGTCATCGAACCGAATCTAACACATAAATGAGGCTAGGCTGCGAGCAAAAAAAACCGGCACTTGGCGCAGGTGGGGAAGCAGCCAAGTGCCGGTAGAAACGGAGAAGCTTATATTACCGCCGTCCCTCGCGGCGCAAAGCGTCCGGAGAGAAGTTTCCCTCATCGAGTGGGACGTTAAACTTCTCAACCTTGCTTTCATTGTTTAATCCAAAGGCGAGATACCTTCCATTTTGCAGATCATAATGAACCTGCAACGTGTCCCAAATAAGGGGGACTTCATAATAGTTAATCGGATAGGCCTCAGAAACGCGCCAGATTTGGTCTCGGTTGTCATATTGGTCCACGACTACGGCCTGCCAGCTATCTTCATCGAAAAAGAATGTGCGGCGCTTATAGATGTGGCTGGTCCCCGCTTTAAGAGTCGCTTCAACTTGCCATACCCGATGAAGTTCGTAGCGCGTGAGCTCCGGATTAATGTGTCCGGCCTTAATAATATCGCTTTCATTCACTTTATCGCTGTGGAGCTTGTAGTTGTTGTAGGGAACGTAGAGCTCTTTTCTCCCTACGAGTTTCCAGTCGTAGCGATCGGGGGCCCCATTAAACATGTCGAGTTGATCACTGGTGCGCTGAGCATCAGAAGCTGTTCCAGGGTTATCATACGCCACATTCGGCGCGCGGCGGACGCGGCGCTGGCCAGGATTATACGTCCACGCGTCGCGTGGCTCGAGCTTTTGATTCAGGGTTTCGTGCACGAGCAAGATGGTTCCCGCTAAGCGTGGGGGAGCGGTTACCGTCTGAATAAAATACGCGAGGCGATTATTAATACTTTCGAGGGTGGCGCCCTTTTGCATGTAGGCCCAGAGAGTTTCATCAGCAATCCGCACCATGGTGTAGGATCCGCCTGCGGTGGGAGCGACTTGACCCACTTCTCTCACCACTGTATCTCCGCGATAACGTAAGAGATGATTCCAAATGGCTTCAAGTCCATTCTGAGGGATGGGAAAGGGGATGCCTTCACGAGCTGAGAGCACTCCATTGCCATCTTCGACCAAACTAGCAGAGGTGCTGTTCGCTATCGCTGCGTCGTAGAGACGCTGAGGGAGGGAGCCGCTGCGCTGAGTTGGGTATACCGTCAAAAACCAGGTGTCAGGGTATCTCTTGAGCATCGCTATTTGCCCGGGAGAGAGCTTCGCTTCGTACTGCGCCAGATTCTGCGCTGTTATTTTAAAGAGCGGCTTGTCGGTAGCGAAGGGATCAAGGTGGTGAGTTCCGGGAGTGTAGCCGCTTGGCGGGGTGGTGATTCCGCCTGTCCATGCGGGAATTGTGCCCTCGGCATTTCCGGCTTTAATAGCTCCGAGCGGGGTAAGTTCTCCCTTTAGCTTTGCAGCCTCGGCGTCAGGCACCTTGGCGAGCGAGACATTAGACATGAACAAGGAAGCAGAAAGCAGGCAGGACACTCCGAGTCCTGCACGTAGCGCATGTCGACAAAAATTCTTCATACCAAATTTCTCCTTGCAACAGCCAAATCAGCCCACCCTTGCTCGTGCGCCTTTCTAGGAAGAAGTTGTCCTAGAAAGAATACGAAGCAACGAGGGAAACGAAGTCTCTATCACTCAAAAGATTGTAGCGCCCGCCATCAAACGAGTTGTTGTACGAAAGCACGAGCCGATAGCTCGTCAGATAGGTAGCGGCGAGAGAGAACGTAACAGTTTTGCGGTCATCAACGAACGTAGCAAGCGGGGCAGGCGTCGTTCCCCGGTCGGCTGCAAAAGCGATCTGAGGCTCGAGTCCGACAGCCCCAACGGCATTCTCATAGGTCGCGCGCAGTACGAGGCGATACCCCCATGAAAATTGTGTGGGGAAGCCATTGGACTCCGTTCCAGGCTGGATCCCAACTTGAGTGAAGAAGGGATTGCCGCTCGTGTACGTACCGGCACCTTCGTAACGAAGCTCATCCCGGTCTTCCATATCGACGACATAGGTGCCGCCGGCTTCACCAATCAGTACTATCTGGTCCGCTCCAAGCCAGGGGCCAAGAATTTGGGTTGCCGTTAATTGACTCTGGATGATGTCTTTACGGCGATAGCCACTGATTTCTTCATTAAAACCAAAGACCCCCAGTTGATTCTGACTAAAAGCGGGGCTTAAAGGGGAAAGCGCCGCATAGAGAAGCTCTACGTCATCCACTTGTAAGGGCTGATTGAGGCGATAGGAGAACTCGCCCTGGAGCGCGAGTCCCGATCCACCCAATTGTGAGTTGAAGCTTGCACCTAAGGTGTCGATGTCTTCAGGAAATTCTCGAAAGTACCTGGCGCTTTGTGCGTAATTGCCGCCTAGCAATCCTTGAATACTTCCTGTTTGGGCACTGATGATGGGGCTGCGGCTATGTAGTCTGGTCCAGTAAAGGCCGAACTCAGTATCGTTAAGTTCTGGAGCGAAATAACGCATCGCAAGACCAAACTGTCCCTGGTCGCTTGGATTGTTATCGTCGAGGCGCGGCACGCCGGAGCCAACCGGCGCGCTTGCGTTGAGAGTAGGGGGATTGTCACTAACTCCGGGATTTCCAAACCCAAGGAACACCGTATTTCCGCCAGGTCCTGCAAAATCATTAGTAGAGAGGAATGTCCCCGCTGGCTCAAGTTCGGTGTTGTCCCACTCAAAGAGATAGAACCCCTCAAAGGAGATCTCTTCAGTGAGACTCACGTTCAAATCGAGGGCGTTCAGAGGCAAAAAAGCATCTCGTAATTCCGCGCCGGCAATCCTTAGCTTTGAAACGTCAATAGGATTGATGGTGTTAATACCATTAGCAATGAAGGTGCTCTCGCCCCAGTTAATTACTTGTCGCCCGGCGCGCACTGTTGTCTTTGCCGATCCGATATCGAAGTCACCCGTTACATAGAGGTCTAAGAGCTTTGCATCTCGACCTGCATAACGTTTCGCTGAGGAGCTGAGATCCGTCCTTTGGGTGTTCCCATCCATGATTTCGGTATCGTAGAAGTAGAAGCCACGACCAAAGAATCCAAAATTATCGTATTTCAACTCAAGTTCATGAGTGACCTTCGCCACGGCTGACGTCACGTCGCCTTGATCGTAATTGAGGTTTCCATCATCGCCATTGACGGAGAAGGCTTCCCCTCCGTTCGCCACACCAACAATTCTGTCGTTTCTATCCGAGGTTCGAACCGTAGTTCCAAGAGAGATGGTGGTGTCGAAGCTACCCTGCACCTCCCCGTCGCCGAATTCTAAATCAAGCGCGACGGATGACCGGGGGGTGACTGTCGAAACGAGAAGCGCGAGAGATAGTGGTAGTAGAGAGCTTCGGCAGAGCAGGCGAGAAACGGAAAGGTAGGAACTATTCAGCATACATACTCCTCTACGACATGACGCCGCGCGTAATCTGAAAAAGTGCTGATGCAATGGCGGGTTAGAGCCACGATCCGCAAGTTCTATACTCCAGAAAAATGACATCACCAACGGAATTCGCAGCCTAGTCCATCGACTTATCATTAGTCATAAAACATCGTTTCTGTTGGCGCCTGATTTGCGGCCCTTGCCCGTCCTAAAGTACAAGCCCAGGCATGATGAAATTTGGTTCTCTTTCGGTATCTGCTCATAACTTTGGCTTCTTCCGTCTCGATGGAGGAGCAATGTTTGGCTCCGTTCCTAAGAATCTCTGGGCGAAGCGCATTCCGGCTGATGCGGAAAACTGCATACGGCTCGCCACTCGCTGCCTCGTGGTTCGAGATGAAGCCGCTCGGCGAGTTTTTCTCATTGATGTTGGTATGGGAGAGAAATGGTCCGAGAAGCAGAGACAAATTTTTGCGATCGATAACCTACCGGCGAGGGATGTGGGCGTTGATCCTCAAGAAATCACCGATGTAGTTCTCACCCATCTTCACTTTGATCATGCCGGTGGTATCTCACGCTACCGACAAGGGACCGAGTCGCTTGAGCTTGTGTACCCTAGGGCGCGCATCACTTTGCAGCACGAGAATCTTGAGAACGCCAAGGCGCCCTCGGTAAAGGAGCGTGCAAGTTATCTCGCGGAAAATTATGCCCCCCTCGATCAAGCGGAGCTGGTTCTAGTTGAAGGAGACGTCGAAATTCATCCCGGGATTGTAGTGCATCAAGTGAACGGCCACTCTCGTGGTCAGCAGTGGATTGAGATTCGAGGCGGCGGCAATGCGCTCTTTTATCCCACCGACCTCATTCCTACCCATCATCATTTACCCGTCCCTTTTCATATGGGCTACGACGCGTGCGCCGAGACAGTGCTCAAAGAGAAACAGCAGTTTTTAGAGCGCGCCCGCCTTGAGCGAGCGGTGGTAGTTTTTGAGCATGATGCGGATCTAGCGGCGTGTACCGTCAAGCTTGATGAGCGTGGGCACTATGCGGTCGATGAGAGAGTCGCGCTGTAGCGTTAGGGAACCTCTGAAAAAGTCCACTCTGTGACCTCTGTGGTTGATTTAAATTCTTGAAAAACCACAGAGGACACAGAGATCACAGAGAGAAAAAATAAAATATCGAGGTTTTTTAGAGGCTACTTAGGATTCTAGCCGTCCGTAAGTATTACTTCGCATGGCGCACGCGTTGCTTGTGAGCCCGCTGCCTTTCTGCAACCTTTTCGAACAAACCAAATCCAAGTTGATGAAGCCGTGCCTCGGTTGCTTCGAGTACGATGAGGTCATGCCGTGCCAAAAAGTTAAGGCGGTGAAGTTTGGGGTCGAAGGGTTTTCTTCCGCGGTTGGCATGAAAACGGAGGCATCACGAGCACTTACCGCATTTCTGAGATAGTTGAGGTGAACCTACTTGGGAAGGCCCTTTAAATCGAGTACCCTCGGTTGCCCTTGTAGTATAAAAGGCAAGATGTTGTGACAGGCAGTAACCCCTCTTCGAGCGATCCGCGCCATTCTAAGAACCCTTCTGCACAAGAAGCGCGACCTGATACTACTCCCGCAGAACCTCGCCCTCTGCCAGCTCAGGTCTCTAAAGATGAGCAGCTCGCGGTTCCCGAGCAGGAACCCTTTTTGCAGTTTAAAAAAGTAAAATCTCCTCAGGGGTTTGTGTGTTCGAATCCCACGTTGGAGGAGATGGCTTCGCTAGTTGAAGTGACACTCTTTCAGAATCAGGAAAGCCCCTTTAGCGTTGAGCGCCTCGAGCGCTGCTGTGATTTCCTCAATCGAGGTGGGGAGTTCCCAGAGGATCTGATTGATGAGCTTACGCCTGAAGAGGGAACGTTAGTTCTCGACCGAGTTCAGGTGATGCGTGTCGGAGCGAGCGGAATTTCCGCTCATCACGAACTTAGAATTTCGCTAAGTGAGGAAGGGGTATGTCTTCCGATGGTGGTCATCGGGTCTCACGGTGAAGAGCCTTGGATTGCGGTCTCCTGGCGAAATCAACTTGCCAATCTTTCTTCGCACATGAGCAAGGCGCGCTGGGAGACGGCTGTTCTCGCGGCAGATATGTTTCACTCGTCGGGTGATAGCGTTTCTCCGCCAATGGAAGTCACCGTTGCGAGAGATACCGTTGCCTTAGGCGAAAGAGTTCGCGTGGCTGCGGTGCCTCGGCCGCTACTCACCGAAGAGGTACTAGAGGATCCCAGGCCCTCGCTAAGGCCTGAGTTTATAGATCTCTGCGCTTCTGATGGTTGGTGTGATGAAGAGGGCGAGCCAGTAAATATGCTCGACCGAGCTCTCGAGCTGCATAAAAAGCTTTGTCAGGTGCTTCAGCTTGACCTTGCTCCTCCCTCGTACGAATCCCTTGCTCTCACGCTCGAGGAGCTTGAGGCAGCAGGTGATAGTCCCTTGAGCGGCTTGGTGCCATCCCAAATCCATATAAAGAATTGCAATGGGCTATTACTTTTGGTGGGGCCCGCTTCAACGGGCAGGACACTTCTCGACGACCTTCAGTCTCTTCAGCACCATTCACTTAGCCTTGATACCCTTGAGCTGCCGCTTAGCGAACTGAAAGCCTATGGCATCGAAGTGTTTTCTCCCAGTGTTCAGGAGTTTGCCGCTCTCGGTAGTCGAGTCGGAATAGAAGGTCTTGGCTCGGTCTTTGAGCCGCTTTCTCAGTTTTGCCTTAGCTCAGAAGACCCCGATCTCTCCGATTTACAAGATTTGCTCATTGAGGTTGGCAGAAAAGGCAACTCCTGCACGATTGAACTCGTTCGCGAATATCGCTTTTGGCACGATTCGCGAGAGGAAGGGGAATCAGACGCGGAAGAAGGA
Source organism: Bdellovibrionota bacterium (assembly GCA_044356455.1). Classification (GTDB taxonomy): domain Bacteria; phylum Bdellovibrionota_C; class UBA2361; order UBA2361; family JBGSMV01; genus JBGSMV01. Next base: position 42,079 of record JBIKWF010000005.1, read on the forward strand.
GGTGGCGAAGAAGAGGAGGATCTTCTTGATATTGAATTCGAAGAATCCTCAGATGACTCAGAGAGTGAAGCAGTGGTGTGCGAAGGTACAAGAGTAAGAATATCCAATGATGCGGGATTGTTCCCCGGGTCAGGGCCGCTTCTTGAATTGTATTCAATAACCCCCGAAGTGGTTGACGATGAAGAATCCTCCTTAGAGGATGAGAGCAGTGCCGCGGAAATACTTCCTGAAGAGGACGAAGTTGCTGAAGGCGAGTACCTCGCTTGTGGACTTGTCCACCGGGGCGAAGCTGCTTCAGGTTTTACCGAGGAGCCCCTTAGCCTTTCACGGCTGAAGGAGTATCTTGCAGAGCTAGGGGTGAAGGAGCTTCCTGAGCTTGTAACCAATATCGATTTTGAAGATAGGGGCGGAGGACGCTTTGTGATGATTGCTCCGCGAGTTAAACTACAGATCTGAGCCCCTTTTTGTGCGCGAGTAGCGCCCTCTTTGGGGACGTTCGCGCAGTACTTTTGCAGAATCCGAAGATTTCCTACCTCTTCCACGGCGCGCCAGCGCTCATAAGCGCCTGATGCTTTACGCGAATCTCCCTGCTAGAGCGCTGACGCATTGTTTTCCTCTCCCTTTATATATCGCCCCAGTTCCGCTCAGCTCCTCCTAATATGCCGATCTTACTAGAGTAGGAGTGGAGTAAGGATTGCTCTGCTTGAGTCTGAGAAGGAACTTGACGTGTCAGTTTCGCTGCTGAGGAACATACTTTCTGCAAAAGCGCAGTCCGGCCTGAGCCAGGCTACGGATGCGCTTACTCGCAGCCTCGAGCGCCTGTCGTCTGGGTCCCGAATTAACCGCGCCTCTGATGATAGTGCTGGACAGTCTGTGGTCTCCGGGCTTACCCGTGACGCGCGAGTATATGGGCGCGCAATCCTAAATTTAAACGATGGCGTGAGTGCGCTTAGCATTGCAGATGCAAGCTTGGGGCAACTCTCGGATGTGACGACGCGGCTTAAGGAGCTTGCCACGCAGTCAGCAAATGGGAGCTTGAGCCGCACGCAGCGCAACTCTCTTGACGCTGAAGCCGATAAACTCGTTGAGGAATTTAATCGCTTGGTCGCAACCACGCAGTTTAACAGCGTTGGTTTGCTTGATGGAACGACGCAAAACATGCGTCTTCAGGGCGGGTACGGAGCAAACGGCGGTATTTCTTTTGGCCTTGTTGATAAACTTTCGAGAACCTCAGCGTCCGGAAGTTTCCGCTCGGGGGTTACGCACACTTCCTCAAGCGGCGCGCAGAGTGACGCGGTGTATGCGGACTTTGACGGAGATGGTGTTCCTGATCGAGTAAGCGTGGGCGTAGGCGGCGGCCCTTCGGGGATGTGGTTTTTTAAAGGAAATGGGGACGGAACTTTCGGTGCGGGGACACAGAACAGTATTGGCGTTCAATTCTCTTCTGTGGCGTCTGGAGATTTTGATGGGGACGGAGATCTTGATCTCATCGCGAGTGGCACCAGTTCGATGCACCTCTATATCAACGGTGGTTCTGGGACATTTTCGGGAACCTCCTTCCCAGGCATCGTCAGCACCAATGCCCTCTCCGTGGGAGATTTCAATGGAGATGGGAGAGCTGACGTTGCGGTCCTGCGCTCCGCGTCCGCAGGGATTAATATCTACCAAGGAACGGCAGGAGGGGGACTCTCACTTTCGCAAAATATAGCAGGTAACTATACCGCATCAAAGGCAATCGACATAGATGGCGATGGTGATAGCGATCTCGTTACGGTCGATTCTACCGGGAATGTGCGCTCAGCGCTTAACAATGGGGCGGGCACACTTGCACTAGGGAGCATCCTCTTTTCTGTCGGTTCCTCTGGTTCGGATATCGACATTTCGGATGTTACTGATGACGGTGTGCTCGATATCATAGTCACGGAGGGGTTTGAGCGAAGTTTGTATGCCGGAGATGGAGCTCAGGGCTATACGAGTCGAGGATCACTTTCTTCGAGCCTCTCCTTTTATTCGGATACGCAGCTGGTGGATTTTAATGGTGACGGAAATCTTGATATTCTCTCTCAAAACGACTTTGGTGCGAGTCTTTCGATTCAGTTCGGTGATGGATATGGAAACTTTGGCTCGGAAATTCTGGTGGAGACTAGTTCGTCGAACACGGAGGTGCTCGATCTCAATGGAGACGGAATTCTTGATTTGGTTTCCATCGACTCCTCGGGAAATACGGTTAGTAATTTCGGCAATGCAACGAATACTGCCTCAATTGGTCAGCTTGACCTCAACACCGCCTCCGATGCTTTGGGCGCTCTTTCAACAATCGATGGAATTCTCAACCGCATCAATCAACAGAGAGGAGCCTTCGGTGCTCAGCAAAGCCGCGTGCAAAATGCGCTGCAGGTTCTGCATGCCATGAGAGACAACGATTTTGCAGCCGCTGCTCGCATTTCGGATGTTGATGTGGCGATGGAAAGTGCGCAGCTGGCGAAGAGCCAAATACTTCAGCAGGTCAGCAGCGCAATTCTTGCGCAAGCGAACCAGGCTCCTGCCTTGGCGCTTACTCTGCTCTCCGGTACGGCGGCAAGTTCGGGCCGCAGGTAAAGCAATGAGGAATGTCGTGCAACCCTATTTGGTAACAACAATCTCACTGCCAACTCGGGGTTTCCCAAACGTATCCCAAGCCGAGCCTCCCCGTTGAAAGATCTCCCAATAGCGGCGCTCATGGCCACTGCTTCCTGGAGCAAAAGCAATGTCGCCTTCCTCCACATTAAAGCTTCCTGAAGCTACATGCGCGGTGCGCTCAAAGCCATTCATCTTTAGGTGCACACGTTCTCCAGGCTTAAGAGAAGAGAGAAGTGCGTCGCCCTCTCGGTAGGTTGTCTTTAGATTTCCAAAAGAATCAACGTACCCGACGACTCCATACGGGGGCTCAGGGATAACTTCTGTGGCGACCAGCTTATTTTTCTTGAATGAGTAGTCCTTGTTCGCCACTTGCCCCACCACTGGGGGGAAAATGTCGCGAGACCTAAATTGAGAGCCGCCTCTTTCGACTCCCACGGTCCAGAGCTCTTCAATTCCATCTCGCGCAAACGAAAGCGAGAACCCACTATTGACGATGATTGCTTCTACGCCAGTCTTAAACCGGGCATAGAGCAGACCTTCCCCTTCATTGTGCTGACGAGCTTGGGCGCGGTCTTTGCGGGGCGCGCAGTTCACGTAAAGGTAGGTCTTGGGGGCCCGCAGAGACTCGTGCTGAAGGCCAAGCTGAGCTGTAACAAATCCGGTGGCAATAGTATCGAAGCTCTTTACCGTTGTGTTGTGCCAGCGAAAGTCATCGGGCAGATGGCGTGCGAGGGCTGAAATCATCTCTGAGAATGCGAGATCTCCGGGGCCGTAGTCGGCGATGATGTGAAGTAATCTCATAATGAACTATCCCTTGTAAGAAGATGGAACTGAGAAGATCTCAATGAGAGCCGCTCATTGCGGCCTGCCGAAGGAATCACCGCCGAAGGAATCACCGCCGAAGGAATCACCTCTGTGTACCTCCGTGTCCTCTGCGGTGAAATTTTCATGAAGAAATTGACCACAGAGGACACGGAGGTACACAGAGGTGTCTTAAGAATGAACGTTTTTCAGAGGTTCCTTCGTTTAGCCTTCAACTGCAGCGCTTACGCTCTTTAAGACTTCGCTATAGCTTGGCTCATCACTAATGCTGGGTACATATTCGACAAACGTAATAGTTCCTGATTTGTCGACCACGAAGACGGCGCGCCCAAGCAGAGCCCATTCTTTGATAAAGCAACCGAACGCCTGCCCAAAGGAATGATGCTTGTAATCGCTTCCGGTCTCTACGCGGGAAGTTCCCTCAGCGCCGCACCAGCGCTTCTGGGCAAAGGGCAAGTCTAGGCTCACGGTGAGGATGTGAACGTTGCTGCCGAGTTTCTCGGCCTCTTTGTTGAAGCGCTTCGTTTGGAGCGCGCACGTTGGGGTGTCGAGGCTTGGCACCACAGATATGACTAGCACCTTTCCTGCATATTTACTGCTTGAGAGGTCGCTCATATCCTGGGCGGTGAGAGTGAACGCTGGCATTTTGCTGCCAACCTTTAGTCCCGCACCAATGAGCGTGAGTTTGTTGCCTTGGAAGGTTACCTTTGTGTTGTCGGAATTGGTTGTCATAATTTTCCCCTCGTCTGGATGTTAAATGATTTAAGAGGCCCCTTAGTTTTGTGTCGTCGTATGTTTCTCACAATCCAGTTGGTTCTGAACAAACACGAACTCTTCAACTGGCTTTCCGCCAATCAGGTGCTCCTGAAGAATGCGTTCAAGCACTTGCTCCGTGCATGAATGGTACCAGGTACCTTCCGGATATACGACGGCAATAGGGCCTTTCGAGCAAACTCTAAGACAATTCGCTTTAGTCCGAAATACTTTGGCCTCAATCCCCAATTCGACAATACGCCGCTTTAAATAGTCCCACGCCGCAATTCCATCGTCTTTGGAGCAACACTTTGCATTACTCTGGTCTGCGCAGAGAAAAATGTGGCGTTCCAGCGTACGCAATGAAAGTTTGGCTATTTTTGGTTCAAGATCCTGAGACATAGCGCTAGTCCTTAGGGTTATTTCGGGGGATAGCAGTACCATGAGGGTCAGCGTCAACTCCAACTTGTTGTGCAATTACTTGATGAAGTGAGGGGGAGAGGTAGTTTTCTATGTGGTCAGAAGGTTCGTGCCTTGGGACACCCACTCATCTCCCTTTGCCCAACTCGGGCTGCCTCAGTGTGGCTAGTAATTCCAATCTGTTAACCGCATAGGGACCCCAAAGAGATTTTCTTGCAGCTTAAACGACTAGCCGCAGTTAATGACTAATTCAATAATCCTCTTAGATAGTTGGATTCATTTTTCTTAACACATGCCCCACTCAGGGCGCAGGTCACGATTGCTTGGATTGTTGATAGGAGAAAAACGTCGGTGACTCCCTTTGCTTAGCGAACGCCGTGCTCATAAGCTTAGACGATGCAGCACAATTCGCTCGGTGGTTCTAAGTCCCAAGGGCTAACGAGGGCTAACCCCGGATCCTTAGAGGCTCAGTTTGATGCGGCCTACGAATGGCCGATGGCACTTCGGGCGTTCTTCCGTGAAGCCTACCTCGATGCCGTGGTTCCTGATTTGGCGGCATGCATCGCCCATCGTCTTCAGCTTTCGAAGGGGCCTGAGATACGCATGCTGGTAATCGGTGGAGGTGATGGTCACTTTAGCAGGGAAGTGGCCCCGTCCCTGCGTAACCTCCTCGCCGCACGAATCCCGGCTGGACCGCCAGAGCTGAGAATCACCGAGAGTGACCGCTTTCGCCACTCACGGCAGCATGCGAATGCTTTTGCCTTTGCTGATATCTGCACACTGGAGGAAGTATTCGCTCCCCATTCATTCGATTTCATCGTTGGCGAGACTTGTCTCCATCAGGTTGGCCCCCAGAATATGACGCGTGCACTCCAGTCGATGAAGACGGTTCTTCAGCCACCTGGCATGATTTGGCATGTCACCGATGCGATTCCCGATCCACGAGTGTATGCTCCAGCGGCTCTTGAACGAGCAGCTAAGAATGGGGTGTCCCAAGAGGGAGCCATACTACCCGCGGGGGATGTGCCGCGTTCGGCTCAGGCTATGGCGGTAGAAAGTGTGAGCGTGGCGGCGCGTGAAGGGTTATTTAACGCCTTGCGCGCTGGCAGCCGGAGCGCTGCCTTCAAGAATGTGGCCGTCTCAGAGATCCAAGGGTCTTTTTTTCTTGCAGATGCTTTGAATCGTCCTTACCCAGAACCGGACTCCCCAGTGCTCAAGTATCGTTCAATCCTTTACCGCTTTGGTCAGTCCGCGGTCGAGCTCGACCCCATGGCTATTCCTGAAGGGTTTAGGAAGTTAACCTATATTGGGCGGCGTTTCTTGGCAGGCACTCATCCCGTATTCCCGATAGAGCACCGCATTCCAGAGTGGCGAGAGGCGTTCAGGAAGTTAAACGGCTAAGGACGGCCTTCCTCGGTTGAATGGCCTTCACCTCACTGGGGTGCTGAAGGAACCCCCCTGGGACACCCACTCATTGCCGTTGCCCAACTCGGGGTGCAGCAGGGTGATTAGTAATTCAATTCCGTTAGCGACATAGGGGGAACCTCAGGTCTCAAATTTGGATACGGAGATTGGGTGTCCCAAAGAGATTCTCTTTGATTGCATCTTCAAAAAAGGCGAACCCCTGCAAAAACAAAATTTCGCCCACCCAAATCATAGTGCCTATATTTATGGCCAAATAGACAATGTGAGTAGCTATAAGTATCGGAGAGTTATCTCCACGATAGTTACACGTTCAGACGGATACTCTGCTAAACCTGCAATTGACAACCAACTGATTGGGAAAGCCTCTCTGCCTCCCTGGCCATTACCGCTTTATCCGAGTGATGTACGAGCAGTGATCGGGCTCCAGTCTTGAACACAATGATAAGCTCGTAGCATGCATAATCCACATCCTCGCCTCCATTAAGCAGCTTTTCGGCAATCTGCAGGCGGTCTATCTGGTCAAACGAGAAGGTGTGATAGGGCGAACGGTACTTTTCGGGATGAGCTGGGATGGTAACCTCGCGGCGAAGAGAGTCGAATCGGCGGGTTCTGTTGGAGATGGCGGACTGCCGGTAGCCGATGGTGAAAAGTGCTACTCCTGCCGGCAACCCAAGAAGAGAAATAGGGTTGCGTGACAAAACAAACGCGAGTACCCCAGCCGCCCCCGCGACCGCTCCTAAGCCGGTATAAATTCCTACAAACAAGAGAAATTTTCTATTCGGTCGAAGTTCAAGAATGCCCGGCGAGACTTCAACAAGCTCAAAGGGAACGAAATTTGGACCACTATTCGGAAAGAGCGGCACCGGATGCGATGACTCGTCGAGTTCCGTCTCGCCTGTTAGTTTAGATTCACCCCTCGCATCGACCACGGTGGTGCTCCGAAATTCGGCCCGTATAGTGTCTTGAGTTTTCAGTCGAGCTAAGCTTAGTAGATTCAGAGTTTGCATCGCAAGTGCCCAGAGGCGGACCCATCCCATCGACGCGCAGGTTGACCCATGTGTGATGAAATGATCACGGAATTGCTCATCACGAATGGGCGTACTTGCGCCTAGATAAGACCCTGAGACTTGGTCCTAGTCCCTCGTATTGTTTCGAGGGATAGCAGTTCCATGAGGGTCAGCTTCAACTCCAACTTCCCGCGCAATTTCTTGATGAAGTGAGGGAGAGAGGTAATGTTCTATGCGGTCGGAAGGTTCGTGGAGATGATCCAGGGGCAGTTTGAGCGATTTATCAAGGTATGCCTCCCATAACCGATGTCCGCGGACTACATGTTCAGCACTCTGGCGTCCGTGAGAGGTGAGTTTCCAAAGCCTAGAATTTTGCGGAGTGATTTGCTTGGCAAGACGGAGCTTGAGGAGCGCGATGCCAAGTAACAAAGAAGAGGGTGAGAAAGGCAAGATTTGAGCAATCTCGGCTTTGGTCAACGCTGCCCCACGTGCGCTACGCTCCTCAGCGCGGTACAGCACCCCCAAAATATCCTCTTCTTGAGTCTGAATGCTAAAGCGCAGGCGGCGGGAGAGCGAGGCGCAAATTCCGTATGAGGGAGAGAGTAGGGCGGCCACGCCCCATTGCATGAAGGCTACCACGCTAATCATGCCGGCGACGGAAGTATTCAGATGCACAGCTCCCAAGTATCCAAGGAGAGCAGAGGAAACAGCAACAGCTACCGCAATTCCAAGAAAGGTAGGCAAGCGATCGGTAAGTAGATGGGCAGTCGCTGCTGGGGCAACGAGTAGCGTAACGACTAAGATTGATCCGACCGCTTCAAAAGAAGCAACGACTGTCGCTGAGACGACGACTAAAAGACCTGTGGTCACAAGGCTCGCAGAAAAACCAAGGGCTGAGGCAAGAGGCGAGTCAAAAGCAACAAGCACCAGTTCCTTATAGAACAGGATGAGTAACGTTAAATTCAACACGAATACGCAGCCGAGAACGAGGAGCGCACGGGGAATCTCAATTCCCCAAAGACGTGTGGTATCAAAAGGAACAAATTCAAGAGCACCGTAGAGTACGCAGCCAGGATCTAGATCTACATTTCGAGCAGTGAGCGAAATAAGCATAACGCCAATGGCGAAAAGGGAAGTGAAGACCACCCCAAGTGCCGCATCCTCAGGGATTCTTCCCCATTTCCGAATTCCCGTACTAAGCAGTGCAGTAGTAAGCCCAGCGCCTAGCGCGCCTAAGAACATGGGCCCAATCGAGCGCGTGCCAGAGAAAAGAAACGCTAACGCAATTCCAGGTAAGATAGCGTGTGAGAGCGCATCTCCAAGCAGCGACATGCGCCTAAGATACAAAAAACACCCGGGAAGCGCGCAGGCCGCAGCGCAGACGGCAGCAGTAGCCATCGTCCAATAGTCTTCAGGAGTCAGATCGAAAGAGCTCACGCAGGCAATTCCTTCTTTCTTAGGCTCGCGCGAAAAGCGCGCTGTTTCCACCAATCGCTCAGAATGCCGCGCCTGGGCGAGATGAAGAGTGAGAGGAAGAAAAGCGCGGAGGCCACGAGCGTGATAAGCGGGCCTGTGGGCCATCCTCGACTCAGGCTTCCCTCGGGTGTGGGAAGCACGGTGCTAAGAAGCGTACCAACAAAAGCAGATATGCCGCCAAGAGCGCCCGCAAGTTGCACCATGACCGTTACGCTATCAGTCCAAAGGCGAGCGGTTAGACCGGGAATGATGAGCAACGATACAATAAGAACCGCTCCCACCGCAGGAAGGCCTACGACAGAGCTTAGGGTTACTAGTGCCATCAGAAAGAGGTCCAGCCCAAAGACCGGCCAGCCAATTCCCGCGGCGAAGTTTCGATCAAAGCAGAGCAAGGTGAGCTCTTTGAAGAAGAGCACCAGTAGAATAAGGATGAGGGTGCTCGTAACCAGTATCCAGGTAAGATCAGAGCCAACGAGACTCGCCGCCTTGCCAAATATGAAACTATCCAACCCCGCACGATTACCGGCTGGGTTATTCTGAATGATGCGGGAGAGGACAATCCCAAAGCCAAAGAATCCTCCGATAACAAGCGCCGTAGCGGCGTCTTCTTTGATGCGGGTGTATGTTCTCATCAGAGTAATGGTGCCCGCGGCAACGAGCCCAAGTACGAAGGCGCCTAGAAGCAAGGCGCCGAAATTGCGCTCACCGACTATCATAAAGGCAAGACAGACGCCGGGGAGGGATGCGTGTGAAACTGCATCACTCACCAGGGCTCGCTTTCGAAGAATCGTGAAACAGCCGAGAGCGCCGCACGTTATTCCGAGCAGCGCGCAGCCTAGAGCTACCGTACGGAAAGAAGCGTCACCGAAGGTGCGGAGGATTAGCTCAGTTAAAGGTTCAGCCATGGCGCAGGGCCTCTCCCACGCGATCTAGAATGGTCAGGCGACCTCCGTAGGTTGCCTGTAGGTTTTGAGACGTAAAGACTTCGGAGGTGGGGCCGGCCGCAATAAGATGGACGTTAAGGAGTACGGTCCAGTCAAAATATTGAGTGACTGACTGCAAATCATGATGAACCGCGACAATAGTTTTCTGGTCGCTGCGGAGTTGCTGCAACACTGCAAAAATAGCCTGCTCAGTAGCGGCGTCAACTCCTGCGAACGGCTCGTCCATAAGGTAGAGGGAGGCATTTTGAGCGAGTGCCCTCGCAAGAAAAATGCGTTGCTGTTGCCCCCCCGATAATTGGCTAATTTGCCGTTTCCCAAAATCCTGCATGCCGACAAGTTCAAGGCAGCGGAGGGCTTCCTGCGTGTCCGCTTTTGAGGGTCTGCGAATCCAGCCTAGTTTCCCGTAGCGCCCCATGAGGACCACTTCAAAGGCGCTTATCGGAAAATCCCAATCTACGCTTTCACGCTGGGGCACGTAGCCCACGCCTCCGCGAATCGCACCCAGAGGCTTGCCAAAGACGGCGATTTCTCCTGACATGCGTGGAACTAGGTTTAATATAGATTTAAGGAGTGTGGATTTGCCGGCTCCATTGGGTCCTACCACTGCAACAAGAGTGCCTGCAGGAATAGAAACATCGACGTTCCAGAGGACGGGTTTACGCTGGTAGGCTACCGTTAAATCGTGAACTTCTATGGCGGTGGTCATGGGAGCATATGCTGCCTTGAATGACCTGACTTCGTCAAAGTATCTTGCAGGAGAAGAGCGATTAAGCAGGATACTAAGAGCTATGAAACCGAATCCCATTCTTCTCGGCCTTGTCACCGTCCTCCTGTGGGCGATGCCCTGCTTTGCCAAGCCAATTAAGCTTGGTGTGTCTGTTAAGCTTGGCGTGTCTGTGCCCCTCACGGGTCCAGCTGCCACTTATGGGGTCGACATCAAGAATATATTGGTCTTCTTGAACGAGCGTCTCGAGAAAACTTCGCGCTTTGAGCTGATTATCGAAGACGACAAGTGTGACCCGAAAGAGGCCGTCAATGTTGCCCATAAATTCGTAGCCATAGATAAAGTAGATGCGGTGATAGGGATTCCCTGCAGTGGGACAGTGCTCGCGACTGCCCCAATTTATGAACGAACCCACGTCATCGCTGTCTCAGCCGGTGCGGGAGCCCCTTCTATCTCAAAGGCGGGCGACTATATTTTTCGTGCTCGGCCGTCGGATCAGGGATCGGCAGAGCTCTTGGCTGAATTTATCTCGAAGCGTTCTCAGCGACTCGGGATGCTGGTAGAGCAAACGGAACTTGCTCAAGGGCTTGCGGACAGTTTCTCCGCTGCAGTTCAGGGAACCAAGGTTGTGCGCGAAAACTTCTTGCCCACTGATGTAGACGTGCACGCGCTCCTTCTTAAACTACGGGCAGCAAAAGTTGATTCTCTTTTAATATTTGCTCAAGCTGAAAGTCGTCTTGCGATAGCAGTCCAGAATTTTCGTTCCATGAACTGGGGAGTAAGCATTTACTCTTCCATTTTCCCGGGTAGCCCGACCTTTCTTAAGCTTGTAGGCAAGAGCGCGGAAGGTATAATCTATTCCACGTTAGCCGACCGAAGCTTGCTTACCGCAGAGGGAGGTGAACTACTAAAGCAGTTTGAGGAAAGCCACGGTTCTTTGAACTCTGTGGACTATATATTTCCCGTGACGGTATCAGCCTTCACTTCCTTAGAGAAAGCTCTGCGCACTCCAGATCCTCAAAGGGAACTTTATAACGGACGATTTTCGGGGCCCTACGGTCCCTTCACCTTCAACAGTGATGGGGATATTGTCGGGATGCGTTACGTTATGATGCGGGTAGTCAATGGGAAGGGAGTGCTTGAGGGCTCCTAGCTCTTGTATGTCAAGGGCTCCCCTCGGGCCCGTGAGATATGAGTTTAAAATCGGCCATCTCGTCTCGGCGCCGCCATCGAGCTATAGAGTTGGGGTGCATGAATCTCGTCGCACTAATGTTGTCGCTCTCTCAACAACTTTTCACGAATTCAACCGATAACCAGGTTGGAGACGTGGGTAATGAGCAAACGCGACCTTTCAATAGTTTCAGTCGAGCAGTTGGAAAAATGCATCTACCTCATCCGGGGAGAGAAGGTGATGCTCGATGAAGACCTCGCTCGACTTTATCTAGTCCGCATAAAAGCTCTTGTTCAGACAAAAAAGTTGGGGTGTAACAATCCGAGCCGCCCTTGCGGCGCTCGCAGGTGCGCGATGCGTAAAATCCGCCAGGACGGCGGATTTTAAGCACATGCTCATGGACCCGATAGGAATCCCGTGAGCAATAAAGGCTAGTGCGTTTCCGAACTTCAAAGGGGTAGATCTTTTTAGATCCAAGTGACGGTATCTTCGGCTTTTGTAACCGGGATTATAATTTATGACTACGAGACCGTCTTTGCAGACACGATTGATAGTGGCCATTCTTAGCTTGCTGACAGGAGCTTCCGCTCAAGGCAATGCGTGGGCGATAGGTCCCCACGATTGCCGCACTTTTGTTCCAGAAAGCTCCCTGCAGTCGGATGACGAGTGGCGCGTTGCCCAGCCGAGATTCGAAGCTAAGGCGCGCCAAGAGCGAATCGATCCTTTGCCGCACTACTGCGCTGCCGTTGCGTATCACATATCGGGAGACGCAATGAGAGCGGTGCCGTTATATGAAGAAGCAGCAAAGTTGAGCCTCTCGAGAGAGCTTCACTCGAGCAGTGAGAGAGCATCATATCTTGTCGCTCTGGGAAAGGTGCGTCTAGATCTTCACCTAAATAGAGAGGCTATACAGGCATATGCTAAAGCAGTTGAGCTCAACCCAAAGATCATCCAAGCGTGGCTTGATCTCGGCTACCTCTATACTCTGGAGAAAGAACTTCGTCGAGCGAAAGATGCTTATTCTAAGTTGCTTGCGTTAGAGCCCGATAATTTAACAGGACTGGTCGAAAGTGCAGCTGTCGCGAGAGAATCCAAGCTTCTGAACGAGGCCCTAAGCTTCGCCAAGCATTCGGTCGAAAAGCATCCCAACGCATTTGAATCTCATGCCTCGCTTGGTAGCGTATATCTTGCAATGGCTGAAGAATCTCGCGAACTAAAGAATGTAGAGCTGGCGATGACTGCCTATACAACCGCGCGCCAGGTGAGCCGCGACAAAAAACAGTTCTCTGCTTCTATTAAAGCACTTGAAGATGTCGAGAGGGTTCGTGAGAAACTTCAGCCAAACCGTCCCGTCGATTTCGGCGTTAAGGGACTTTTGGGTCAGTGGCGCTCTGTCGGCGGGATAACTCGATACTTTATCTCGAACGATGAATTCGCATTTACGGAATTGCTAACACCAATGCTGCGCCAAACAATATCGCTAAAGTTGAAACAATCGCTGCCAGAACAAGCCTGGTCTCCTGCGACTCGATTTAAGATGGAATGCCAGAAATGCAATTCCAATCCACGAGCTGAACAGATTATGAAAGTTAATTACAACAAAGGATCGGAGGACATCAGGGTCTTCAAGCTTGGACCCGGGGGAAGGACTCTTTCAATGCAAGTTAATCTTCCATCAGGCGAGAGCGTGACAGAGTTACTTGTATACGTTGATGAAGCCACGCGTCCAGAAGCAAGTGGACTCTACATAGTAGGTCTGCCGATCAAGTCCGATAAAGTCCAATGAGTTCGATTCTAAAATTTGCCAGTTTTTTTGCGCTGAATCTACCGCTCGGTTTTATGGCGATTTTCTGGTTGGAGTTTGTCTTTACGTGGGGTCTTCCTGGCGCGGCGGACACCGCATATTCGTGGCAATTGGTACGCCCCAACCTTGCACTAAGTTTGATGCCGGATTTGGTGCACCCCAACTTTCTGGGAATTACACCTTCAAGAAAATCAGACTCTTGCAACGAATTCTCGAAACTTCTTAAAGCAGAGTCATAGCTAAAGAGTTGGGGTGCATAAATCTCTTCGCACTACGCTTTCACCGAGCACGGAGTATCCATGCTTTCCGCGTTCCGCCTCTGCCGGTAGGCGACGGCGCGACAAGCCCCGCGGTGCGGCAAAATCTTCCGTCCTGCCACGAGGCATGTATCTGTCCACCTGATTGATTGCATAACCACCGACGTTCATGGATGCCCCGCGGCATTTGTTTCGGCACGCCGGGGCGCGCGTCGCGCCGTCGCCTACTGGCAGAGGCGGAACGGCGCGCCCTACCAAGATGCCGCAGGGCATCCATGGGCGGTTGCTAACCACAATCTGTGTGGTGCAGTGACACATGCTACGTGCGAGAGACCTTGCGGCACCCTGAGAACAGCGCGCCCTACCCAGTAACCCCAGGTAACTCAGACACTGACTTACCAGGCACTGACTTCTCCACCTCTCCCCAGCAAAGAGCGTACGCAAGAGCAATGCACCCAGCCGAGAGCCCGGCCAGGGCGAGTATTGCTACCTGCAGTCCCCCGCTATCGCTCCACCATCCCACCGGGATGATAAGTGCAGCGTAGAGCGCTCGCGAGAGTAGGCTCTGCACTGACAGGGTGGTCGCTCTTAGCCTTGAGTCGATGCTTGCATTGAGCTCCTGCGCAAACACCACCCCCGCCATTCCTCGTATCAATTGCTGGAACAGAATCGCAGCCAGACCAGCGAGCGAGATGGAAGTGCCCATGACGAGAAAACTTCCAAGCAGCAGGCTGGTGATGCCAAGGACCGCGCATTTGGGTCCAACTCGTCGCAGAACAGCCTCGGCATAGTGCGAGGCTCCCGCCGCGACGAGATTAAACAACCCGAAAAGAAGTCCAAACTCCTGAACTGCGATGCCAAGCTCGATAAAATATGGCTGATAGAGCCATAGTGCTGCCTGATTACAAGCAAGGATCACGGCAGGAAAAAGCATCATCCAGCGCGTGCTCTTCTGGCTTAGAAACGCGCCCCGGATAACGCTTATTAGGTCCTGCCAGCTACCCTCGTGGGAACTCTTCTCTTGCCGTGGCGGTTCCTTAAGTCCGGAAGCTGCCAGCACCAGAATTCCAATCCCGAGCAAAGTAAAGTAGAGCGGTGCGCGCAGGTCCGTAGCTCCAAGAAACCCACCAAGAATCGAGAAGGCGCCCCACGAGAAGAGCCCGATAGCAGACGTTCTCCCCCACACGCGCGAGAACTCGCTCTCTCGGCCTAAGGCGCGCAGGCTATCATAGAGCAGTGCCTGGTCAGCTCCCGACGCAAAGCTAAATCCGACCGCAAGGAACATTTCCGCCAGCAAGAACTCAGAGAAAGAGTGCGCCTGCGTGTAGAGCATGGTCCCCACTGCAAGGCTTACGGCCGCGGAGCGGAGAATGACGCTTCGACCGAAGCGGTCAGCAAGATATCCGCTCGGCACTTCAAGCGCCGCGAGAGCTCCCGCAAAGAGAGCTTGCAGCAGCATGACATCACTCATGGAAAAGCCGTTGGCCTTCCAGAGCAGCACAATCGTGGGGACATCAAATGCAAAGCTACCCATGAAAACTTTGAAGAGGGCACTTCGTGTGATGTTCCCTCGTAACCTTTCTTCTTCGTTCATTACGCCATCCTTTTCAGGGCGTGCGAGCTCCTTCGGTCCTTATTCCTCGGGAGTCTCGTTCTGCACCTGGTTCAATGAACGACTTGAAAAGGTATCGTGCGCCGAATAGCGGAGACGCATTTACTCGAAGAGGTTTATTTTCAATTGAGTTGACTGAATCAGTGGCAGGGGGCTGGCCTTACAGGCCTAAGAGCTTCTACCACTATTCAATTGTTTGAGGAGGATTTTTCGGGGCTGCCCACTACGGTCTTAGGTCCCTTCGCTGCAAAAGTGGCGAGTACCACACCGCTTCTTGTCGCCACATGCGTAATGCGGCGGCTCACGCGACCGTCCACAGAGCGACCGTCCAGAGAGCGACCGCCAACAAGGCTAATTGAGCCTTGATATGAAGACATTCGTTGGGAAGAAGAAGCCCGAAATGATGAGGACCCAGAAGAAGGGGAGACCACTGAAGCAGAAGTGCATCCTACGAGTCGCCCCATAAGCCTATTAGAGGCCCCATGGTCCGAAAAAAGCAAAGAGTCAGCCTCGAGGTCAAGTAGACCCAAAAGTTGATTCTTCTTTGAAGAGCTTCGGCGACTCATATAACTCAGTGGGAATGCGATTAAGAGCACGTAGTATAGCAAATAATTTGCTCCAACCAAGAAAAAATTGCAGAGGGCGAGTGAATTTAGGCAATTATACGGAGTTTTATGGCCGTTTCTGGGTCAGATCGGATTACAGAGTGCCGAGCCAAGGGAATAACTGCCAAGAGGTGCAGTTATGGAGCCTCAGCAAACATCTGGATTTGGCGGAAAATCAGAAGCTTCCAAGCCTGCACCCAGTTCTGGCGTGTGCTCCCCGGGGGATGGGGTGGCGTTAAGCTGCTCGTCTCCTTCGGTCTTGCGCTTTCCTTTGTTAGGGATTGAAGCGGGCACTCGAGTGCCTAAAGAACCAGCCTCAAAAATTTCATTCGCTCATCACACTAATCTTTATCAGCCCTCTCAGATACGAGAGTTCACCTCAAACTTGACGCGCGAATGCCTGACAGAGTCATCCTTCCCGAGCGACCTTGCTTCGTGCGGCGTAGGTTTCGACCCGCTACGTCTTGCGCAGACACTCCACCGGGTCGATTTCTGGAGAGAGATACTAGAACTCTCGCTCTATAAGAGGTCACTTCGTGACCTTGTGATAAAGGGTGAGGAAGGAATTAAGAACTTAGATGAGATAGATAACTTCTATGCCCGGGTGTCAGCAGAGGGAAGTGAGCTTTTGCTCAATCTTGCGCTCTCTGAGCTGTTCCACTTACCGTCTCGAGTCGCGGAGAAAAGGATTTCTCCGCTTGTGGCCGCGCAGTGCCGAGCGATTATGCGCGCCGCGGTGAGCGCTCTGCAGCGGGACTATCATTACAATACCGCGACTCAAAAATTTGAGGGACCTGATGGTTTGGAAGTAGATGTCGAAGCTCTTGTGCCGTTTCGCAGTCGCTATAGTGCCGAGCGTAAGACCTTCGGAGGAGAGTCGCTTTCGCGAAATGAGCGAAAATTGTTGGCTGCTTATCGCGTGCTGGGACGCGAGATTGGAAGGCTCAAACTAGAAATTGCTCTTTTGCGAGCGGTGACGGAAGTCGAAGATCAAACGCCCACTCGTGCAGTTGATGCTGCTTTGGATAAAGTCGCGGGAGTAACGCAGCACCTAAGTGACATAGAGCCGAATCGTTTGGCGCTCAGATATTATTTACATCGGCGTGTCCGTTCGGGAATGCGCGATCTTCTTGCGGGGCTTGCCACGGTCGGCAGGACTGCAGGGACGGGAAAACTTTCAAGTGCCACTTGGGTAGCGCAGTCTGACCTTACGTGGACTCAGCGCCTTAAGCTCGGCTACTTGCATTTGCGTCACGGGCAACATGGAAGCCTTTTGACCAAGATTGCTGTGGGTCAAAGCCTGTTGATGGTCGGAGTGGGACTCACGCAATATTTGGGGCAGCATATTCCGCAGCTACTTGAGACCGTGCGGGGGGCACCTGTTTTGGGGCAAGCCTTTCAATTTGCAGAGCAGCCCCTCACGAAAATCGGAGCAACGCTGATACTGCTTGGTGCTTTGGATCTCATTCCCAATGCCATCATTTCGTGGCAGAGCCGGAAGCTAAGTAAGTACCTAACGAACAAAGCAGAGATAGCAGAGAGCAAAAATTGAGATAGTGATGTTCTCGCAGAGCCTTCAGAGGTGAAAAAACACCGACCTATTTTGCTTCTTGAGAACCAGTCGCTCATGTTACCTCGGACGCTGCCAGTGAGGTCGAGGGGTGCCATGTACCTCCCATCGCCCCCCAACTCAGGTGCGCAATTTTGGTAAGGGCCTGATTTTACTGGCGTAAAATGTGCGCCAGATCCTCAAAGCATACCTAAATACCTACGATCATTAGAGGTGCAGAATTCTTTCACATGAGGTGAAGGAAGGTAGTCGACATCGGAAGTCTGTTTTATGGGTGTCATCTCCTTCGGGAGCAACATCGCCGCGCTTCGAGCTCTTCGCCGTCTTAACGACAGCTCGAATGATCTTGCGCGCACTTCTGAAAAATTATCGTCAGGTCAAAGAATTAACCGTGCGAGCGACGACGCGGCTTCACTCGCAATATCTTCTTCGCTTCGAAAAGATGTCAACGTGTACTCACAGGCCCTTCGAAATGGAGGCGACGCGATTTCGGCCTTGAGCATTGTTGAGGGCAGTCTCACGCAGTTAAGTTCAGTACTTATGCGCCTCAAGGAGCTTGCCACTCAGGCCTCCAATGGAACGTTCTCCCTAACGCAGCGCCTCTCCCTCGACGAGGAAGGTGAGCAGTTAACCCTAGAGTTTAATCGTATCGTGGGGTCCACTGAATTTAACGGAATTAACCTTCTCAACGGTCTTTTTGGGCGGATGAATGTGCAGTTGGGGTATGGAACAAATGGCTCAATTGGATTCGGGGTAGGGCAGGAGCTTGATCGCAATAAGGGCACGGGTTTTCAGGATGGGTCCCAGTTCGTGGCAGCTTCAACAGTTCCTACAGATCCCGATCTCGCGGATCTCAACGGAGATGGAAACTTAGATCTGATAGTAAGGGACAGTACCTCTATTCGCGTTAGTATGGGTAATGGAGATGGAACGTTTCGCTCTCAGACGAGCTATTCCTTCTCCGAGGTCTCAGCACTTGGAGCCGTGGGCGACTTAAATGGAGACGGAATTCTTGATCTTGTCACAGGTGGAGCAACGCTAGGGGTGGGGGTCCGCTATGGGGTAGGAGATGGGACCTTTGGCGCAGAGACTCGTATTGCGGTGGGGGGAAATGTCAGCGGACAGGTAATTCTTGGTGATTTTAATGGAGACGGCACTCTTGATGTAGCAGGTTCTAGTACAAGTTCCTCTTCGGTATTTATGGCGCAATCTAATGGGGCGGGGGGCTACTCCCTAAGCTCGTACGCAGCGGGGGCGAATATTCGCTCACTGACCGTGGGGAATTTGAATTCAGACGGGTTTGACGACCTTCTCATAAAGGACAGCTCCGGAGACTTGAGGATTGGCTTGGGGAAAAGTGGGTCGGGGCTCACCGCAGGTTCTACTATCGATGTTACCTCAACTAACTCGGGAACGATTGAAGTGGCAGACTTTAATTTTGATGGGATTCTGGATGTGGTGGCAAGTGGAGGTACTTCGCTTAATGTGCTTCTTGGAAATGGTGACGGCACCTTTCAGACTGCGACGAATTACTCTGTGGGAAGCACCCAGGGAATTTCTACTCGAGATATGAATGGTGACGGCATTCCAGATCTTACTTACGCGACGCTCGGCTCTATACGTTTTCTTCGTGGTATCGGGGATGGAAGCTTTGCGACTGAAACTAGTTTCACTGCTACTCTTGCTGCGGGGAGATTCGCCGTAGGAGATATTAACGGAGACGGAGTGCCTGATTTGCTGGGTGCGGACGCTTCAGCCCCCGATAGTATTCAGACGGCCCTTGCTACTACCACGACAACAACTTCGATTGAGCGCTTCAATCTCACCACTCAGCAAAGTGCAAGGGATGCGCTCTCTCAGATTTCAAGTGCACTGGATCGGCTTAGCCGAGAGCTTGGGGCTATTGGCGGCGCCCAGAGCCGTATCAACGTGGCTCTTGGCGCGATTGCCGCAAGCAGGGAAAATAGCGCGGCGGCGGAGAGCCGAATCATGAGCGCTGACGTGGCAATCGAGTCGGCAAATATGATTCGCCTCAAGATTCTCCAAGAGGCGGGCGCCGCTGTTCTTGGCCAGGCAAATACTCAGCCCTCATTGGCACTTACGCTACTTTCCTCTACCCGCTAGGGATCTGTCCCGTAAAGATTCCTCCCTCTCCCTGTTGTGGTGGCAACGGGACACACTCCTAGCCCGCCCCTTGGATACCTGCGCTTACAAGGCTATACTGGTGGGCCCATGTCAATGCAACCTCAACCAGACCCGGCGCCACAGCGGCAACGTCGTTCCGATTTAGATGGAATTGATGAATCTGATCCGAGGTATCGCATATCGAGTGCTACCACGGACGCTTGCCTTTGCTTGTTCAATGGCTTGAGGCCGCCCCTTCAGCAGCAACTGCTCGAGCAGCGCAAGGACCGCACGCGTACACTTCAGGGCCTTTTGGATGGCCTCGGTGATGAATCGCCGCCCTTGAACGCAACTCGCTCGTTAGTTCTTGCCATAGGTGGAGATACGCAAGTTTTCATTGAGGGGCTAGACTCCAAAGCCGAGATCGTTCCGTTTGTGGCAGTGGAGCTCCCGCTATCGCCTGATGCTAAAAGGTCTCTTGCAGAGCTTCGCCTGGGGATTTTCTTTCCCCTCTTACCCTCATATGTAATGGCACCTGATGAGCTACTCACTTCACGAGGAGCCAACCCCTCTCGCGCGAATGCCCTCGTGGCGGCGCTCCGCTGGATGGAGCTTATGGATCGAGTGAGTGTCTATTCTCCAGAGATTCTTGACCTCACTATTTCAGCCATATTCGGCGGTGGCGACACTCGGCCATTCGCTCACATAACGGGCAAGGAAGTGATCGAAGAGTTGTTTACCCGCCGCCTTGACTCATTTGATGAGGCTTATGCCTCCTGCGAGAGATTGGGCTTAGAGGTTTCTGGCATCGACGTTTATCGCGGCATTAAGGCTGGAGCGGTTTCACGGAGTTCTGCAACTGAACGCGTATTTATGCATTTCGAGAACGCGCGGGAGGAGCCGCGAGTACGAGCGCCCCAGTTTGCTCGGGTCACAGAGCTACTTTCGGCGAAAAAATTTATCTTCTTTCGACGGCACTCTCTTGAGTCCGCTCACGCAAAAAATCCCGAGACGCTGCCTTCGGTCGAGGGAGTGGAGCAGGGGCTTCGTGTGCTTAACGAGATTCATATTGGAGAAGGCTCTGCGCTCGGTTCGCTTATTTCGGAGCTAGAGACAGTGACACGTGTCTTAGTTAATTTGCGTTCTGCGAGTGTGGTGGGTGGTTTAGACAAGATCGTAGGAGGCGCACTATGCCGCGCATTTGAACTTTCGAATAGTTCAGTCGCAGAACTTCGAGCCCTTGAGACTGGCCTTTCGTGGCGTGAGTTGAATAGAAGAGCGGCATTCCTTAAAGTGCTTGGACATCTTGAATTGATAGAAGAGCACTTTGTCCAGGCTATCTTGGAAGTAAAGGACGTGCTTTTCTATTCCAATCTTGAGCAGGATCACGAGAGCTTTGCTGAAGCGATCTCTGAGGCTTATTTCGGCACAATTCAAACTTTGCGCTGCCTTCGAGAGCGGATTGACCAGGCGTTTCCCGGGATGCTTGGTTTTAAGGACGCTCCAGAGGTTAGGGAACCTCCGAAAGACCTCCCTTCTTAATACACCTCTTTGTACCTCCGTGTCCTCTGTGGTGAGTCCCTTGATGAAAATTTCGCCACAGAAGTTGCAGAGGTTTCCTAGATTGTTGGAGTGAGCCTTTTTCTGGCCGGCGCGCGCGCAGGTAATCCGAACTTATGTCCGCTTTTGTATGGTGGTCACTGCTTGGGTGAGCATGTGATAGAGCTTTCCTGGGGCCATGCGGCTTAGTGCGAGCGATAATCCCATCTGTTCCGCGGCTGGTGAGGGAATAAACTTAGCAAAAGTCGCGAGCACTTTTATTTCGTCCTGCTGCTCCACGAGAGCGTTACATAGGCTTTCAAGCTCGGTTCGCAGCAGTGAATCTTCCGAGAGGTACCCCATCGCGAGCTTTAAGGCGACTAGTGTTTCCTTTCCAGAGCAAAGAAGCGACGTCAGTTGTCCAATAAAGAAAGGAAAGTCACGTTCAAACGCGTGAGCGCGCGAGGCAATTCGTCTTAGTCCAGCGATGTAGGGAAGCCCTGGTAACGTGAGCGAGAGGGCCACGAGACCTGTGGGAGTAAAATGAAGAAGAAGTCCACATGCTATCCCAAATAGGCAAAGTCCGCCTTGAGTTAAGCGATACATCTCAGGCCGAAGGGGAATCCCCGCGTAGGCAAGAAAACTGCTCAGAGGCTGATGCGCATAACGAGCGAGGCGTCCCGGAGCCTGTGCCGTTGAGAGCACGGCGGCGAGGTCCTGCAATGCCTTGACCGTGCTTGCTCCTTGCTCAGCACCCCGCTCCATGCAGGCGAAGAGGTGCCGCACATCCCGAATCCCCGTACCAGCTGCTTCAGCTCTGAGGGTCGACGCGAGAGAACCGGACTCCTGCGTGCGCAGAGCGACCTTGCTGAGAAGGTCAACGAAGAAACCCCTTGTTTCGCGGAGGCGATAGACCTCAAGTATCTTCTTTAGGCCCGACTCAACGTCATAACCCGCAACAAGCATTGCAATCATTTGCTGAGCAAATGCGGGAAGGGTAGCTTCGATTTCTCGCCGAGCTGCCCGCGCAAGATGCCAGATATAGATCCCTGACCCTATGGCAGCGCTAAGGAGTCCAAGATTTATGCCGCCCGCAAAGTGAGTAAAGCTTCTCGGTGGGTGCAATATGGCGGCAAGTCCCGCTACCAATCCGATAAGAGCAAAGACAAAAACGAGACGAATGCCGAAGTGCCTTCGCGTTTCGTATTCTGAGAGTCCCGCAAGAGAGAGAACCTGGTCAAATGGTGGTGGTTCCTGAGGTTTCACTCGAAGACGAGCCGCTTGCTTCGCTTTTTCAAATACCTCAGGGTCCTCTCGTATGGCCTTGAGGCTGGCGACCCCGGTCGGTAGATTGAGTGCGGCAATCTCCTGCTCAACTTCGTGTCTGGATTTTGGGCCGCGCTGCCTAAGGAAGATCAGGAAAATTCCAAAAGAGTAGAGGACGCTTTGGGCAAGTAGTGCGGTAGTGTTGAATAGCACACTTGGAGACTTCCATCTCTCGCCAGGCCTGTCGACATGCCAAAATGCGCCGTTCATTTTCGTAGCGGGGATGAGAATCGACCTCCCATAAGACGATTCGTGTAAAGTTCCCAGGGCGGGCGGGCACGTCTTTCTACTCGGCACACCTCTTGCTCCTATGTCTTGCGGGGGTCTGTATGCACATGGCGCCATCCATCAGTAAGGGAGGCGTTATCCAATCGCGCAGTCCAAAATGGATTGTAGAGGGTTGAATGTGCTCGCATTTTTCTAAGATCGGCAAGTTAGTAACCGAAAAGGGCGCTCCCTTGGCTCTTCGGGCCCTCATAGTTTTTCTTAGCCTCATTGCTTACCAATCCTCATGTTCAGTAGCCGAAGCGCAGAGCCCGGCATGCACCGATGACGCGCTTGCAGATTGGCAGGGAGAGCGCAGCGCAAAGAGCCTCGAA
Source organism: Bdellovibrionota bacterium (assembly GCA_044356455.1). GTDB lineage: Bacteria > Bdellovibrionota_C > UBA2361 > UBA2361 > JBGSMV01 > JBGSMV01. The sequence goes on from JBIKWF010000005.1 coordinate 64,876, forward strand.
CTTGATAACCTCTCCGTACGCCTAGGACTGAATAAGGTCGCTTGTGGGGCAAGAAAGGCTAATCTTAAGAAAAAGATCAAAAAACTAACAAAATTAACCAAGCAGCTTGAGAGTGAGTGCAAAGGGGCAGGTAAGCTGGACTCCTGTTTGAAGGCGAAGGCAAAGTTGCTGGCTTTGAAAGCTGCGATAGAGAAAAAAGAGCGTGTTAAAGTTAGCTGCAGAAAGAGGCGTCGTGCCATTCGCAGAGAGATTTCAGGCAAGCAGGCAGCTCTTTCTGTCATTGATCAATTCATCGAGGGCTGTCAGCCGCTTCTTTCCCCCCCGCAGGCCACTCCCGACCCCACCCCCACTCCCGTAGTCCCTCTTCCCTCGCTGCCTGTTCCCCAGTGCGCCGATGGAATCGATAATGATGAAGACGGGCTTGTTGACGCAGCGCAGGACCCAGGATGTGAAAATGCGGATGATGACAGTGAATCGAGTGAAGGGCTTCAACTGGCCGATCAGGTGACTCAGTGGGGCATCACCTTTGCGTTCGATAAGCCCTACCGGACCGGGCAATTTGTGAACGGGGACTATTGGGTTGCTCCTGACGCACCTGGAGGAACAGTTACGATTGTCCAGACGCTACCCCTATCAGCCAATGGGCGACACGGTCTTGAGCTCAATCCGAGCCGAGAGCATGGTATTTGGCAGCCCTATGACTCGAGAGTCAATATGTATCAGGCGGCGCTTCTGCCCGTGCTTCCGCTTCAGGTGAAAGCTGGAGATGCAGTGTTAAAAGTGATCTCGGGCGAGGAGGCTTGCTCATACCCAGTAAATCTCCAGTGCCTCACCACGGCGGCTGTTCTTACTGTGCTTGACGAAGTTCCCGTGCAACGCGGTGCGACGTTCTTTCGCCCCCCCTATGTGAAGGGTGTGAAGAAGTTAGTCTCGGTTAACCAAATTGATTGGACCTTAATTCCGTTCTTCGAGGCGCCTCCCGGCGCAGGCTCTCCCAATATCGCTCAGTATGAAAACCAGTTGGAGAGAGTTCAAATCGATCACTTAGCGATTCACGAAGGAAGACATAAGCCTAAGCTCAATTCGAAATCGTATGGTCAGGACATCTCCATCCGAAATAATGAGCTCATGCTTGCACTCTTTACGAGTAGTGATGCGAAAGTGCGATTCGACCTCACCGTACAGATGGTCCAGTACGGACTCGATCTCTTTTCTTTTCTTGAGGATGGTCAGCATTGGGAAGCGGCAGGGGGACACGGTTATGGGAGATTGTTACCGGTTGTATTTGCGGGAGCCGTGCTTCATGACGAGCTTATAAAAAGCTTCTTGCAGACGGAGGATGAATATCGATTTGGGGAAACCAATTCCACGTATGTTAGCCCGACTACAGGCAAAGCCCTCTATGGCGAAGTCATGTCAGCGTGCACAGAGTTCCAGTATTGGGATGCCATGAGGTCCCACGGAACAGCGCGAGCTTGTCGTGATCCTTATCCTGCACAGGGCTCCATCGATGGGGGTGAAATAGCGGGTGCGTTGTATCAATCGCAAGTGGCAGGGACCGTGCAAGCGACTTTTATGATCTTCAAGTTAATGCCAAGCCTGTCAGCGTTTTTCTATGATGCGGGATTCATGGAATATGCGAAGCGCTGGCTTTTACATGGCGCTTCAACGAGTGGCGACACTTGTGCCCCCGCCATTGGTGTTTGTGACGGTGGGATTAACCCTGGGCTGGCAACAACATCGGCCAAAGCGTCCATTGACTGCTTAGGAATCCCGAATAGTGGAGTTCCGGCTAAATTTGAAGCTGATATGTCGCAGTACGGAGAGGCGTTTGGTCCTAATGGAAGCGGCGGTTGTATCGAGGATACAGATCCCTCAGATGGAATCGGCAGATTCCCACTCCAGGAGGGGGTGTATGGCGAGAATGGGCTTACGCCATTTCAGAAGGCTATACGCAATGCCTATCTTGTTGTTGAATAGTGGGCGCTAACTGCACTGTTAGGGAGCCTCTGAAAAACATCGCTATTTTCTTTCTCGGTGAACTCTGTGTCCTCTGTGGTTTTTCAACAATTTCAATCAACCACAGAGGGCGCAGAGTTCACAGAGTGGACTTTTTCAGAGGCTCCCCAGCTACCGCCTCTCCGGAATTCGATTCTCTCGATAGGCCTGACACAGGAGCTCAAGCGCTTCGATGGAATGCTTAAGATGCTCTCCACGTTCCGTGTCCTTCACTAATCGTGGAGGCGAAAAGGAACTTAGTACCTGGATTGAGGGAATAATATCCATTCCTTTCTCTAAAGCGGCGCGCACTGACTCAAACTGATGATGCTGGGCGAGGTAGGTTCGGTCAGACTCAAGAACGAGAGTGTAGCCTTTGTCGCCATAGGCCTGAGAGAAGGCCCCATCTATAGTTACTGCTTTCCCACTTCTCTTAAGAGGAGATTCTCCCTTTTCAATTTTTACGGGCACGTGACCATTTACAATCAGTCCGTGCTCCTCACGAACACCAAATTCCTTTAGGACTTCAACGCAGAAATCTTTTTCGTGGATCAGTGAAAAATAAGGGTTTTTGTGCTCATGATGGGTTTCCTTGTCGGCAATGAAATAGGTCTCAAACGTGGCCATGCAGTCTTTTCCAAAGAGAGGAGAGAGCGGGCCGCTCCAAAGATACCATAGCAAATCGAGATCCGTCTCGCGCTTCTCTCGAAACGCTCGCTGCACGGAAAGAGTGAGGGCGTCAAAAAGAGCCCGTCCTGAATGCGCAGCGCCATCAACGGGGAAGGAAAGAAAATTACCCCTCTCATCTACAGGGACGCAGCCGTGGAATATAAGGTGATTGTCTCGAATAAGGTACATGGCTCCGCGATCGGCCAGGTATTTCATATGTTGCCACAGGCGTGGGCTAAACAAGAAAGATTCGCAAAGCTCCTGCATGCAGCGTGTTTCCTCGGGAGTTAGCGCATAGGGGTCTGCGGGATTCACCGTTGGAAACTCCTTGTCGACGAGCGGGTAGGCCTTACCTCCGCGCGTCACTGTCCCATCTGCGAGATTCAAGTGATGCAGAAAATTGCGAGGACTGTATCCAAAGTGCGGGTTGCGCTTGGCTGCGGCTGCTTCAAGCTTAAACTGAAGTATTGCGACTGCTTTTTGCATCCTGGCAATAAGCGCTGGGTCGCGGGTCCCAACTCCTTTGGCCATGAAATTAGTGGCTGGGTCTGATGCATAGGGCCCATTTGCAAGGTCCTCAAGCGGCGTCAGTGGAATTCCGTAGCCTTCTTCAAGCTGCGAGAGGCGCTGGTAGCGCAGAGACATTCTAAGAACCGTAGCAATACAGACCCAAGAGCCGAGGCATGCTCCCATCCAGGAAACGTCATGATTGCCCCAGGTGATCGAAACTTTTGGTTGCCTCATCACGTAATCGATAACTCTATCAATGCGTGGTCCTCTATCGCCAAAGTCACCGGCAATAATGATCTCAGAAATTGAGAGGTTCCGAATGACGCGGCTCATCGAACGGAGGAGATCCACCTCGCGTCCCTCTTCGCAGAAGCGACCGATGAGGGCGGCCAGAAATGCTTCGTCTCTCTTGAGCACGGGGGCATACACAAGCTCTCGGAAGAACGCGGCAAGGTCATTCGGAAATGTGGCCTCAACTTTTTCAAGTGGGTAGTGGATGGCAAGGGCGCGTAAAATCTCGGCCTGGCGCTGGATTGAGGTACGCACGTATTGTTTGCGGTCCTCACGCGATGCTAATCGCGAAAAGACAAAGTTTGTCATTTCGAGCGGATAGTATATGACATTAAGAAGTTGAAGGCGCTCTGCTTTGGATAACGTTTGACCAAAAAGGCTATCGACAAGGGGACGCAGACACCCAGAGGCATTATTAATCACATGCCGTAGCTTAATATGCTCACCATGAATGTCGCTGATTACGTGCACGCTCCCTTTCGGCAGGGTGCGCTCAGCTTCCCATGCGCTCAGGCGAGAGAGGGTGGAGCTGGAGTTGGGATAGAGCCGCGAGAGCTCAGAAAGATAGGCAAGATTCGATGCGGTGAAGGATTCGTTTGATGTACCCATGGCTGCTCTCGGTGGGTGAAGTGCATTTGCCCTCCACCTAAAGTTGATGGGCGAAGACTACCACTAAGACCACTAAGACCACGAAGGGGAATTTTTAGAAGGGCTATCTTGGAAGAGGAGGAATCATCGGAAGAGTGAGGGCTTGCACCATGGTAAGGACATTGTGACGCAGCATGCCGATATAGGTGCCCTCAGGGGTTCCAGGGGCTCCCATGGCGTCGCTATATAATTCTCCTCCAATAGCAAGGTCGCTACCCCTCGCTCTTGCCCCTTCCAAAAGCGCCTCAATTGTTTTTCTTGGAACCGATGATTCGACAAAAACCGCCCGAATTTTACGCTCAACGATGAGGGAAACAAGATGGGAAATGTCTCCGATACTCGCTTCGCTGTCCGTGCTTAGCCCTTGGATTCCTAGCACCTCAAAGTTGTAGGCTTTTCCGAAATAGCCAAAAGCGTCATGGGCGGTAATGAGCACGCGCGCCGAGGGCGACACGCTTGCCACCTGCTCACGAATCCAAATATCAAGCTCCTTTAATTTTGCGTGATAGAGTTTAAAGTTTTGAGAGTAGAAGTCCGCGTTGGCGGGATCCTGCTCGGCGAGAATTTCCCTCACTCGTTCGCTCACGAGCTGCCATAGAGAGACATCGAACCAAATATGAGGATCGTGATTGCCACGAAACTCCGGAGGGCTGCGAAGAAGCTGCTGCGGGATTTTGTCGGTTACCGCGAAGACTGGTTTGCGAGCGGCAAGTTTCTCAAGCATGTCGGCCATGCGGCCTTCAAGGTGCAATCCATTGTAGAGTACCACGTCAGCACCAGAGATTAGGCGAATGTCCCCAGGGGAAGGTTTGTAAAGATGAGGGTCGATTCCTTCTCCCATTAAGGCCGTCACCAAGATGCGCTCACCTCCTATATTGAGGGCGGCATCAGCAATCATGCTTGTGGTGGCAACTACCGTGAGGAGCTTGGCAGCTGAGGTAGGTACCTGGGCGGGCTCCGCAAGAGCGAATCCCGGAAGAAGTAGGAGGAGGAAGACTAAGACGCGCATAATGAAAGGTTATGCTTCATACTTAAGAAAATGGCATTAGGGAACCTCTGAAAAACTTACCTCTGTGCACCTCTGCGTCCTCTGTGGTGAAATTTCTTCAGGGGATTCACCACAGAGGACGCAGAGGTGTATTAGAATGGGGGTCTTTCAGGGGTTCCCTAGGTAGGGCTCGCCGTTCCGCCTCTGCCAGTAGGCGACGGCGCGACGCGCGCCCCGGCGTGCCGAATCAAATGCTGCGGGACATCCACGGGCGGTAGCGAACCGCAATCTGTGATGTGCTTCAAGATTTTTCAGATATTCCCTAAACAGGCGGAAGCTTAAAAAGTCTTGATGCATTTGCAGAAGTAGCTATGGCTAACTCCTCAAGCGAGATCCCTCTGCATTCTGCAATTTTTTTCGCTGTTTCAACCATGAATGCGGGCTCATTTCGTTTCCCTCGATACGGGACCGGAGCCATGAAGGGAGCGTCAGTTTCCACCATTAGCTGGTCGAGAGGGACTTCCTTCGCTACTGTTCTTACTAACTCAGCGTTCTTGAAGGTTACGGTGCCGGGAACTGAGATGAGAAAATTAAGTTCTCTCAGCCGAGCCGCAAAAGCAGCATCCTCTGCAAAACAATGGAACACCCCGCCTACTTCCGAGACCGGATATTCCTTGAGGGTGCTGATACAATCTTCCCCAGCCTCGCGAGAGTGAATAACAATTGGTTTTTTGACCTCGAGAGCAAGCTCGATTTGGTGTCTGAACCAAAGGTGCTGCTGCTCCTTTGAAGCATAATTCCAATAGTAGTCGAGGCCGGTTTCGCCAATCGCCACTACTTTGGGATGCGACGCAAGATCTCGCAGTAAGAGTGGATCGAAGGGGTGTGCCGCATCGTTCGGGTGAATGCCAACACTGGCAAAAACAAAAGAATGCTTCTCTGCGAGGGCCAGTGCCAACTTCGCGGATTCAGCTCCATATCCCGCGCCGATGCAGATCATCTGCGCGATGCCCGCGTCCCGGGCGCGCTGGATGGTCTCCTCTCGGTCGGAGTCAAAGTCCTTAGCCGCGAGGTGCGTGTGTGAGTCTATGAGAAGTGCGGTCACCGAACTTCACTACCTTCAGGAAGATCTTGCTCGGGGGAAAGGAAGGCGAGCTTGGTACCATCGGGGCTGGAACCTGCGAGCATCATTCCTTGGCTTTCATTTCCCATGAGCATGGCGGGTTTGAGATTTGCGACCACTACAATCTTTCGGCCAATGAGACTCTCGGGAGTATAGAATTGAGCAATGCCAGCGAGTATCTGTCTCTTTCCAAGATGTCCTAGATCAAGCTGAAGCTTGAGGAGTTTCTTTGACTTGGGCAGCGCCTCCGCAGCTTCAATGCGGGCTACCCGAAGCTTAATTTTGGCGAAGAGGTCGATGTCGATAAGTTCAAATTGCTCGGGAGCTGCCGCGGGTGTCGCAACCACTGCGGAGGGCGGTGTTGTGGCAGCAGCAGGGGGCGGTTCTGTGGAGGTGGGAGGAGGCGAGGTAGGTTCAGAAGTCATGTGAAGCCTATAATCAATAGTTCTAAAAAACGTAGCAAAGTTTAAGGGCCTGGTAAACGAAAGGTCAGTTTCCCCTGGCTGCTCAGAAGCCCGGGGCGGCGTTTAGGGGGGGGGCTGGACGCTTACCTTACGTTAGGGGGAATTCAAGCTATATCGCCGGCATGCGAGATCTCGCCTCCTCAAGTCTTCCCCAGCGTTTTGGCTGGGTTCGCAGTCCTCAGGATGCCGACAAGGCACTATCCATTCTTGCCACCGCAGCGCTCGATGTGGCAAGTGCGGCAGCAGATGGTTGGATAATCGGTGAAGCAATTGGCGGAATAGGGGAGCTTTTAGGGGCGCTGCTTGATGGGTGGTAGTATTAGTTCGTCCCAGTTCGCAAAGATTCTGCAGGTTCTGTAGTAATCTCTTCCGCGTGACATCATATTCGGATGCCACGCCCTTTTTTACCTTGGAACAGGCTTCCTATCATAGTGATGAGCTGCGCGATAAAAAACATAAGTGGCTTGCCCCACTTGTCCATAAAGTAATCCCGACAAGCGTTGTTTATATTATTTGGGTCGTACAAGACTGGCACCTTTGCGCCCGCACGAGTGCTCGCCCTCGTTTCCGCCTGATTGTGCCCCCGAGCAGAGCCTGCACTTACTTCAAGGAATCCTTGTTCGCCGCGCAGGGTGGTAAAATCTATCGTGGCTTCAAACTTAGTGCAGCTATGAGAACGTTTGCGTCGCCGCTTCCCCGACGAGCATGTGCCGTTAGTTGCGCGGACCTCAGACACCTCCCCGTCAACTCGGATGGCCCTCGAAAGAAACGTTAAGCGCTCTCCAAGAAACCAGAGTGCGACTGGAATCAAGAGGAGAGAAACGAGAAAGAGGAACCAATTCTTAATCATCTGACTCCTCTGCTCGTGACTCAAGATGCTGAGCGGTGACGGCGGCGATGGTGTTTATCAGCAGAAAAAGAATTGAGGCGCAGTAAAGAAAAAGAAAAGATACGGCGGCGCCTTTCACTTCAGCAAGTCCGTTTACGAGCTCAGGAATATCCTGAAGGAGCGCGATAAAAAGAAGGCTCTTAAAGGCCGCTGCAAGGTTCCCCCATCTAAGGATATCTACGTCAGCGAAAAGCGTGACTCCAGCGACCGCGAATACATACAAGACAACAGCTCCGATGATGCCAAAATAAAGGGCCTCATCGAATGAGCGCTGTGTATGAACAAGAAACGCTCTGAGGCGATCGGAAACAGTCATAATGCGGAGCACGCGCAGCAGGCGAGCGAGCCGAGCGACCGTCATGAAGGCTCCGAAAGCAGGAATGAGTGAGAGGGCAACCACGACAAAGTCAAAACGGTTCCAGAACGAGGAGAAGAACGTGGTAAACTGTGGGCCCTTCGCTACGATTCGCAGGGCGATCTCGATGACAAAGTAGCCCTGAGAGAGCAGCAGCGTCCAGAAAATGAGATCTCCAAACTCCTCGCTGAGGTAAGGGGAGGTATCAAAACCCATGAGTGCTGCATTGAGCAGAATAAGGACAAGGGTGCAGCGTTCGAAGGTGTCGGATTCTACGATGCGATGACAAAGTGCATACATAGGATGGATGCTCTGACCAATTTGGGCCAGCGGCAAGGGGCAAATTTGCTGGTGTGCGAGAGCTAGTCTAAAACTGCAGTGTTACTCGCCTCTGTCTCCCTTTCTTTCAGTGAATTCTCCCGATTCAAGAATCATCTGCCCCTGGTCTATTCGGAAAAGCGCAATCTGCTTCTCCATTGCATGAGAGGGGCCAAGAAACTTTTGAAATCGTTCTAATGGGTTCTTGCCCTCAGTTGCGAGAGCCTGAGCAATAGCACCAATCCCGTCGTATCCAATTCCAATCGGTCCAATGTCAATGGGAGAGCTCCGCACTTCGGAGGGGAGGTGTGTTTGAAGGGCGGATAGGGCAGGCGAGCTTGCCCAAACCGTAAAGACGCCTTGAGCTGCCTCCCCCGCGAGCTTAGCGCCGTCTCCAACAAAAGCCTCGCCCGTTAAAAATCGAGCTGAGAGCCCCCGAGCTTTAGCTTGTTTTAGAAACGTAGCCATGGATCCAGGAGAATTTAGCGCGAGTAACACGGAGTCAGGGCTCTTTGATTTGATTTTTGTTATGGTGGAAGAAAAATCAGCAACGCCCGAGGAAAGCATCTCAGTGGCAACGAGGGAAGCTCCTCGTTTCTCAACCTCCGCCCGAAACGCTGCGCTTACCACCTCTGTCCAGGGGCTAAGTTCACCAACGATAGCGATGCGCTTGTGGGAGTCTTTCGTGGCTGCTTTGGCAAGTACCAGCGCGGTGGCCTCGTTTTGGTACCCCACGCTAAATACAGTTTTCCGGCGTGCAAGAAGTCTTTTATTGCCCTCCCACAAAACTACAAGGGGGATTTCGCGGCGCTCGGTAATGGGGGCGAGTGGTTCGGCATCGTCAATTATCATAACTGAAAGAACGCTCACCTTGTCGATGTCGAGAAGCTTGTTTGCCGCGGAGAGTAAGCGACGTGGCTCCATAGTTCCCCCATCTTCGATGATTATCGAGAAGGGAGGACGAGAGTGTTTGGAGAAGAGTTCTATTCCTTCTCTTACTTTCGCTCCAATCGGCCCATATTCTCCGCTTAGCGGTAAGATGACGCCCACGGTGAGCTTCGGGGCATCAGCCGAGGCGGCATTGAAGAGGACAAGAACTGCGGTAATGAGGATTCCTAAAGTACGAGCAACAAGGGAGATGTTTTTCGATGTGTCTTTCATAGGATTGCCATTAGTAGCGAAAGTCAAGCTAGAGAGCCTCTGAAAGAGTCCACTCTGTGAACTCTGTGGTTGATTTAAATTGTTGAAAAACCACAGAGGACACAGAGATCACAGAGGGAAAAATTAAAATATCGAGGTTTTTCAGAGGTTCCCTAGGTAGCAATTTCATTAAGCAACGTAGCAGAGTTCATAAAACACGAGAGTGATAGGCTCGAAGCCTTATCTTTCGAAGAAACGTTTCCCGCAAGCGCGCTAAAGATCATGGTAAGCACGGGAAGCGGCGCGAGATTCCTTTCAAAGAGATAATACTCGGCTGCGATGATATTTTCGATGAAAATTGCCCAGCGCGCAGAGAGATCTCGGCGCGAATTGCCTTCTCGCGCAGCTTCAAGCATTCGCCGGCGTGCAAGGATGCGCATGAGCTGCAGGAGCATCGGAAGTCGTTCTTTGTCTTTTGTTATCGCGGCGGCAAAGAGAGCTGCGGTAGAAAGAGAGCCTTCCGATATATCGTCGAGTTTCCTCTTTACTAACTCCCAATCTGAATGGTGATGCTCAATCTCGTCTATACTCTGCAAGGAGCCGTCGGCTAGGACTGCGAGCTCTTCGGGGGAGAGATGCCCAGGAGCATCCTGCGGAGCGGAGGGGTGCTTCGATTTGGCAGCAATAGGCCGAGCTTTGAGGATTGTTGCAACCTGATCGTCTCGCAGGGAGTCAAAAAACCAAATCTGACAGCGCGAGAGGAGCGGGGGAGGAAGCTTGGAAGGGTTGGAGGTAATGAGAATGAAATAGATGTGTGGCTGGGGCTCTTCCAAAATTTTAAGCAGGGTGTTTGCAATCTGAATACTCAGTGCCTCAGCATTGTTAAAGACCACCACCCTGGCATTTCCGCCAAAAGCTCCCAAGTGCAGGGAGTAAAGCAGTTCTCGAACTTGCTGGACGTTCCAGCGTTCCCTATCGCCACTTTCGACAAAATGAAAATCGGGGTGGTTGCCGGCATTAAATACGTGGCAGTGGTGGCAAGCGCCGCAGCCACCGTAAACCGAGGGAGAACTCGAGGAAGGGAGCGGTGCGGTTTCGGTTTTTGAAAAGTAGCCTTGGTTGCACTCGCAGAAAATGGAGCGCGCAAGTTCTCGGGCGACGAGCAGTTTCCCAATTCCCTGAACGCCTGCGAACATCATGGTAGAGGGAAGTCGCCTCGAGGCGAGGAGATGGCGCAATGCTTTTCTTTGGAACTCATGACCAATCAAGGACGACATGCGGTAACGCTAGCGTTTCAGGTCTAAGAAGTGAAGGGTGAGCTTGAGGCGGAAATCGATTTAGCGGCTTATAAAAGCAACCGGCGCTCTCTTAGGGAAACTCTGAAAAAGTCTGCTCTGTGAACTCTGTGCCCTCTGTGGTTGATTTAAATTGTTGAAAAACCACAGAGGACACAGAGTTCACGGAGGAAAAAAGATAAAATGTCGAGGTTTTTCAGAGGTTCCTTAGCTTTCCCAGCATCGATTTGAGCGCTGCGCAGGCAGTTTCATATACCAGATCAGGAGGTTGGGCCGCGTCGAGGATGAGAAAGGGCTCGCTTCTGTCCTTGGCGATTTCTAAGAACCCCTTTCGCAAGGCTTCATGAAAGGACAGTTCTTCTGCTTCAAAAGAATCGGCTGTTGCCGGCCCAGTTTCGCTTCTCCCCTTGGTTCTTCTGAGTCCTTCCTTCGCGTCCAGGTCGAGAAGCAGGACGAGGTCTGGCAAGGTGTCTCCCACCGCAAGGGTGTTCAGGTGGTTAATAACTCCGCGGTCGAGGCCTCTCCCGTATCCCTGGAAGGCCAAGGTCGAATAGAGAAACCGGTCGCATAACACCACTTTCCCTTTTGAGAGCGCAGGCCGAACTATCTGCTGAACATGCTCATGCCTGTCTGCCGCAAAGAGGAAAAGTTCGGAAAGAGGGGCCACCTTTGAAGGCTTGCCCTCGAGTAACATTCGACGAAGCTCTTTGCCCTGCGGAGTCGCGCCGGGCTCGAAAGTGGTTATTGTTTCAAAGCCGAGAGACTCTGTGTAGGTCTTTAGCCGTTTAAGGAGCGTAGATTTTCCTGCACCATTGACCCCTTCAAGAACTACAAACCCCTTGGGCGCCTGAAAGTTGAGGGCAGAAATGTCTGCAATCATGGGAGACTCGTTCGCTGATCCGTGGGCGGCAAAACTAGTTTAAGAAAATCTTGAGTCCGTACTCAAGTTGCTTAACCGTGAAAGGCTTCGTGATGTAGTAATCAGCCCCAAACTGGTAGCCCTCGAGGATTTCGCTGTCTTGATCCTTCGCTGTGACCATGATGATGGGAAGGTCTTTTAGCTCAGGAATCTTTTTTATTTCCTTCAGCAGCTCGTAGCCGTTCATTTCGGGCATCATGATATCGAGCAAGGCCAGATCTATTTTGATCCCCTTGATAGCAGCGAGCGCTTCTTTGGCGGAGGCAAAGCTTGCGTGCGCGAACCCCAAGGCTTCGAGCATGGTGGTGAGGGCCGCGCGGATATCCCCGTCATCTTCGACGACGAGAATGGTCTTTTTTGAGGGAGGTGTCGTATTCATGCGTGCTTAGGACTATAGACAGGGGGCTTGCTGGTTGTCACGGAGGAAGGCCGCGCCAAGCGGTTATTTGTATCTAGTTGATATTATTGAGTAATGGGCCTTGGCTCCGCGTATGTGATTTGACGGTCCTATTGTTGAATGCCATACTCAACAATGGGTGGAGTTACATTCCCACTGCTGATAGTCTCAGGAGTCTTCTGAGGTTTTAAGTCTAATCGGTAAAGGCCTCAAAAAAAGGCCCTCAAAGCGTAAGCTCTCTCAATTGTAAGGATTATTTCCATGGATAATCAGTCGTCAGGTTCCAATGAGGGTATTGGATCTGCCTCCATTCCGGCAGTGCTTCCCGTCGAGCTGGATGGAGCCGCCGCCACCGCAGAGACCCTGAGGGAACTTGGCAAGGACTACAGCTACGGCTTTCGAGATCCTGAGAACGCAGTCTTCAAGACCCGCAAGGGGCTAGACCATTCTGTTATTGATCAGATTTCCGATCACAAAGGCGAGCCTGATTGGATGCGCGAGTTTCGCCATAAGAGCTTAGATATTTTCTACTCTAAGCCCATGCCGACCTGGGGTGGGCCAAGCCTTCAGGAACTAAATTTTCAAGATATTTACTACTACCTAAAGCCCGTCACAGAGCAGGGCCGAACGTGGGATGATGTTCCCGCCGATATCAAGAATACGTTCGACAGGCTCGGCATACCTGAGGCTGAGCGCACGGTGCTTGCTGGAGTCGGCGCGCAGTATGAGAGCGAGGTCGTGTACCACTCACTCAAGAAAGAGTGGGAAGACAAGGGTGTCATCTTCATGGACACCGACATGGCTCTCAAGGACGCGCCTGATTTGTTTAAGAAGTATTGGGCGACGGTTATTCCTCCCAGTGACAATAAGTTTGCAGCTCTGAACTCCGCAGTTTGGTCGGGCGGAAGTTTTATCTACATCCCCAAGGGCGTAAAGGTTGACGTGCCCCTGCAGGCATATTTCCGCATTAATGCCGAAAATATGGGGCAATTTGAGCGTACGCTTATTATTGTTGATGACGATGCCTATGGGCATTACATCGAGGGTTGCACAGCGCCTACCTATAGCTCGAACTCTCTCCACAGTGCAGTGGTGGAAATTGTGGTAAATCGCGGCGCGAGATTCCGTTACTCGACGATTCAAAACTGGTCCGCGAATGTCTTTAATCTCGTAACGAAGCGTGCGATGGCGCATGAGCGCGCGACCATGGAGTGGGTGGATGGTAACTTGGGTTCCAAGCTTACCATGAAGTACCCTGCCGTATATCTCATGGGTGAGGGAGCTCACGGCGAAATCTTGAGCGTAGCCTTTGCCAAAGATGGCCAGCATCAGGATGCCGGCGGTAAAGTGGTGCATGCTGCGCCTAACACCACCTCGCGCATCATCTCCAAGTCTATCAGCAAGGGCAGCGGTCGCTCGAGCTACCGAGGGCTCTGCAAGGTGTATCCTGGGGCGATTGGCTCGCGTTCAAACGTTGAGTGCGATGCTCTGCTTCTGAATGAGAACAGCCAAACCGACACCTACCCCTATATTGAGATTGAGGAAAAACAATCGAGCATTGGACATGAGGCCAGTGTTTCAAAGATCTCGGAAGAACAGCTATTTTATCTCATGAGCCGTGGCATCCCAGAGGATGAAGCGAGCGCCATGATTGTGCGCGGCTTTATCGAGCCCATTTCTAAGGAACTGCCGCTCGAGTATGCGGTGGAGCTTAACCGCTTAATAGAGCTTGAGATGGAAGGCTCGGTCGGATAGCTGCTTTTAGCCTCTACCGTGTGCCCTCTTGGTGGCCTCTGTGGTCTTAGTGATTCTGTGGTCTTAGTGGTTGTTTAAAAAATCACTATAGACTGCTCCACGAACTTTAGGCTTGTTTTGGCCCAAGTTTAAGTGCTTCCATGGGCAACCATGGCCATATTCTTGTTCTTTCTTACCTGGATTCTCGTCTCATTACTTACCGATAGGCCTGAAATAGGGTTTGTCATTGCGGTGCTTAGCGTCTTTATTTTTCGGCAGGGCAAGAGAATTTCCCAGCTAGAAGATAGGCTTAAGGAACTAAAGCCTGAAGAGCTTCGGCCAAGAAGCGAGCCGCTTAAAATTCCAGACGCGCAAAAAGCTGCTGCGAGCCCTCCCGTTGTGCCGGTAACGCAGCCAAGACTTGAACCCGCGCGAGCTGAGGTAGCTTCTCGGCCACCGCAAAAAACAGAGTCATCCCAACAAGCGCCTTCTTGGAGCGCCGCCCCTCAGGCCACTAAAGCTGCCCCTTCGCGTCCAGCACAGGTGCCTGGCCCAACCTTTTCTGAAATGCTGGAGAGGACACTTGGGCCCTCTCTTGCGGGATTTGTCTTGCGCGGAAATCCAATTGCGCGCGTGGGCGTGGTTATCTTGCTCTTTGGTGTCGTGTTTCTGCTTAAGTTTGCCGCAGACGAGGGGTTTATCCCTATTGAACTTCGGCTCCTTGGCGCGGCTCTTGGGGCCTTTGTCCTGCTGGGGATAGGCTGGAAAAAGCGCGGAAGCAAACCCCAGATTGCCCTGACTCTTCAAGGGGCGGGCGCGGGAGTATTTTATGTAACTACCTTCATTGCCTTTAAGCTCTACCACTTTATTCCAGGTCCATTTGCCTTCGTGCTTCTTGTCGCAATAACCGTGCTCTCATCAGCTCTTGCAGTTCTTCAGAATGCGAGCGCCCTTGCGGTGCTTGCGATGATTGGAGCGTTTCTGGCCCCTGCGCTTACCTCCGAAGGCGGCGGGAATCATGTGCTCCTCTTTAGCTACCTCTCTCTTCTTAATCTCGGAATTTTTGGTATCTGCCTCTTTCGCTCGTGGCGAGCAGTAAATCTCACGGGATTCTTTTTCACCTTTAGCCTTGCGGTGCTTTGGGGCGCCCGCGATTACCGAGCCGAGCTTTTCGCAACGACGGAACCCTTTCTGCTATTTTTTGTCATATTATACTCGGTCATCAATGTTGTTTTTTCACTACGTTCCACGGCGGACAAGCCTGGCGCGGTCGATACAATGATGACTTTCGGCACTCCATTTCTTGGAATGCTTCTTCAGTACCGGCTCGTATCCTCATTCGAATACGGAATGGCCTTCAGCGCCGCCGGCTTTGGCGCATTCCATCTGGCCCTCGCACGCTACGCGTTTAACAAGGACCGAGCCAAGCTGCGATTTCTTATTGAGTCATATTTTGCGGTGGGCCTCGCATTCTTGTCGCTTGCAGTTCCTTTCGCCTTTAGCGAGAGGCTTACTGCCGCGGTCTGGGCTCTTGAGGCCGTCGCGCTCCTCTGGAGCGGCATTCGGCAGAAGCACTTTCTTACGCGGATTGGTGGGCATGTGCTTCTGGTGTTGTCTTCCCTCGCGTTTCTTTCGGATGTTTCCTACGGCTCAACCGATGTGCCATTTCTAAATCCATTCTTTGTGAGCGTCGTGCTGTTGTGCGGTGCGTGTCTTTTTGCCGGAGCGCTCCTACGGAAGGCGAGCGACGCTGATATCTCAAGCTCGGAGAAACGCTGCGGAGTTGTTTATCTTTGTGCGGCGCTACTTTGGTGGTTCGGGGGTGGGTACGTTGAAGTATGGCGCCATCTCTCAGATTGGAATCTCTGGCTCACAAGAACTATTCCCTCGTTCACTTTTTACTGGATTCCCTTTGGGATCTTCGCGGACAGTCTTTTTGCCTCACTCTCCGTTCTTGGGTTCTGGGCGATCGCTCGCAGGTGGCGCATTTCAGGGCTCTCCTTAATTCGCCACCTTCTGCTTCCTGCGCATTATTTCGTCTTCTTGCTGCTCATGGTCGAGGGCTTCAACTTTACGGGTATTTTTAAAATACATCCCTTCAATAGTTTTGGTTTTATCTCGTGGCCCGTCCTTTTTGCGGTGCACTACTTTATTTTGAAGCGAGAGGAGCAGGATTCTTCAGAGAAAATTCAGCCCATGTCTCACCTTCTGCCACTTTGGCTAGGCACCGCACTGGTGAGCTGGCAGGCGTTTTGGTTTGTGAATTATTTTGTCGAGGGCGGGGATAGCTGGCGCCTCGCCGCCCTGTCCTTGATGCCGGCCGTGGCACTCCTTGCAGTGAGTCGTGCGGCATTTGCTGCTGGGCGCTGGCCCTTTTCAAGAGGTCGCTCGCTTTACCTTCAGGGTCTCTTGGTCCTGGCTGTGTGGAGTTTCTTCTGGCCTCTGCTGCTTAATCTTTGCTCTTCAGGGGATGCTCGTCCTCTTCCGTATGTTCCCCTTGTGCACCCCCTGGACCTTGCACAGATAGTGACGGTGGTCGCGCTCATACGCTGGTGGAAGAGGTCTGCTCTTGTCGAGGTAAATCTTCCCGTGAGTTCTTCCGCAGCCTCTGGCCTCCTCGGCGCTTCGCTCTTCGTGTGGTCGACGGCACTCTTGTTTCGGGCCTCACATCATTATGTAGGAATCCCCTGGGACCTAGATGCCTTGTTTGATTCAAGCTTCATCCAGTCGGCTCTTTCCATTTATTGGAGCGTTCTTGCGCTGGTGCTTATGCTTCTTGCGCACGCAAAGTCCTGGCGTCCAGTATGGAAGTTCGGCGCATTTTTGATTTTTGTCGTGGTGGTAAAACTGCTGCTTGTTGACATGTCCAATCAAGGGACCGTGGCCAGAATTTCTGCCTTTATGGGAGTCGGGCTGCTTATGCTTGTTATTGGGTACTTTGCGCCGATTCCGCCTGAGAAAATGCCGCCCGAGAAAGCGCAAAAGACTTAATTCAATTAGGATAATTATGACGCACGTACCTTGGCAAGTTCAGCTACGTAGTTCTGTGCTCGCCGCTCTCTTGTTTCTTCCTCAGGTGAGGCTTGGCTTCGCCGAGGATTCTCGCGCGTTGACTCCGCCAGATTTTGCATACTCTCGTAACCTTTCTAGCGAGGAGGGGGCATCTCTCATCGCGGCGGAATTGCCTGAGGAGATATATCAAAGCACGGTGCGCGAGGACCTCGGGGACCTGCGCGTATTTAATGCGCAAGGCGGGGTTGTTCCTCACGAGATTCGGCCTGCCGCGGTCGTTACTGAGAATTCGATTCGGCTTGCTACGGTAGCATTCTTCCCGATTCAAGGCGCCGCTTCTCCGGGCGAAGATACTGGTAACGCGATACAGGTTTCGGAAGACGCTTCTGGCAGAGTCGTCAGTGTGCAGTTCTCTGGCGCAGCTCCCAAGTCTGATTCTACAGCTGATTCGCGGGGCTCCTGGTATTTACTTGATCTAAGGGGTAGTACGCAGCCTGTGCAGGCGCTCGTTTTGCAAGCTTCTGGTCTCCAGATTAATCAGATAGTGCCTGTCGGGATTGAAGCAAGCGATGACTTGCAGAAGTGGAGTAGGATTCAGTCTTCGGGAGTGCTTGCTCGCCTTGAGCACCAAGGACAAGTAATCGAACGAAGTCGCATTGAGTTTTCTTCTCAGAAAGCAAAATTCTTACGAGTGCGCGTAGGTGGTGCTGAGCCGGTCACGCTTGCGGGCGTAAGCGTGGAGATTGTCACCTCGGATGTTCGCAGTACTCCGATGCGATGGTCATCCTTTCAAGGAACGAAGGGAGACGAGGCGGCGCGTACCATACTCTTTGACTCAGCGAGCCATCTTCCGGCCCTGGCACTCAAAGTACGACTGCCCGTGCTGAATACCATGCTTCAGGTGCGAATTGAATCTCGCGCTGACGACACCCGGCCCTGGGTTCGAAGATTTTCGGGCTCTGTGTATCGCCTTGGCGCTGCAGGAGGGGAGATAGAAAGCCCTGAAGTGGAATTTGGAAGCATCGTTAAAGATAGGTTTTGGAGGATTGAGGTCCAAGGGCGAGATAGCTCGTTCGGTGAGACGCTTCCTGCTCTCTCCCTCGGGTGGCGTCCCGGGCGCGTACTCTTTCTTGCTCAGGGGGCAGGTCCCTTTCGACTTCTCTATGGTAGCGCAGACGTCTCAGCACCAGATTTCGGAATAGGAAGTCTTTTAAATACTACGGGGACATCGGCGGTGATTGCAGAGGTCGGTTCTCGAGTAGAATCGGGCGGCGCTACGCGGTTGGTTCAAACTCCAGTTGTAGCGGAGATTCCGTGGAAGAAGTGGCTTCTTTGGGGAGTGCTTGTGGCCTTTGTGATAATGGTTGCAGCGATGGCGCGGAGCCTTTGGCGCGATCTCCAGAAAGAGTGACGCGTAGCGATACCCCTGGTTCTTCTATCCGCAGAAAAAGCGACGACTGCTTTACAGTAGAAAAATTTACCTGATTGTGAATTCCATCAATTCTCAATCGATTTGAGTGGATTCTCGCGAAGTGCTCGTACATTAATTTGAGACTCAACTTTGATTCCTCCGAGCAATTCTTTTTCTCACTCTAAAAATTTTCTTTCATACCAGGTGGAATAAGAACTTGGATCGCGTGATAATAGAGCCCTAGAAGGTGACTTCTTCGACTTGATCACGAGAAGGAGACGGTCAAGACCTTCTACATGGCGCTTGCATGAGGCAAGTGGATGTCTGTTTAGATTCTTGAGCAGTTAACCACAGGCCAATAGGCCGGGCATTTAGCCTCCTCACGCAAGCTCCGCTGGTATCTAGCAGGTGGTCTTGTGTTTGGGGTGAGTTTTCAATCTCCGCTCTTTCTTTTTTCCCGTTCTTTTTTTTGCTTGCCGAGAATTCGCGCTTCGCGAGCGTGGGGCGGTCTGCTTCGCTTTCCCTTGCTCCTCGCAGCTTTCCCACTCTGCGGGGAACGGAAACTTCGCAAAGTTTTTGTAAGAAAGTCCCCGATTTCCCGGGGCTATTTGGAGTAGTGTATGTCAGGTGCTCGAACAGCCACTCGTGATTTCATAGTAGAGAATCAAGACTGGATAAAAGCTACGCTTCCCAGTTTTGGCTACGGTAGTAACAATTGGCATCATTCTTTTCCTATGGGCGAGGAACTGATGCCGCCCGAGATGCAAGATTTTCGGGACTATTGCAATGCCGCAATGCATGACCAGCGGCATACTGACGCCCCCCAGAAACCAAATGGACTGGTGGTCGGATGTAGTCGTATTCCACTAGTCGATATCTTCGGGGGACAGCCAGGGGAGTTGGCCGTAGTTTCTGGTCGCGCCGGTCAAATCTCTCCTGAGGGTGTTGCCAGCCTCAAGTATTTCCTCGGACTTGGAACTCCTGTTGTATTCGTCACGGTGCACTCGTGTACGGCAGAGGGCGTGTGCCGTAATGAGAAATTCGCTGAGCCCGATAACCGATGGGGCAAACGTGTAACGCTACCTCAAATTTCTGAGACGCCATCCGTCTCCGGCCTTGAAGTAAAAGACTTTAATTTTAACCACGCGGCGGTTCCAGAAAAAGACAGGCTTCATGCGAGAAAACGGGCCCTTAAGGTAATTCTCAATTCCCCGGAAATAAGGGAGAAGATTGCGACAGGTAAGCTTCTTTTTCTTGAATCCTACTTTGAGGAGAAGACAGGAAAAGTGCACTGGCTTTCTTGCTGGCGTTCCTCGGATCCGCATTATCACGTCGATAAGCTGGGCAACTTAGAGAAGGCTATTTCAAACCCGTCTCTTGATCCCAACCACCTGCACGAGATTAGCCCTTCAGTTCAGGCTTGGATCAAATCGATTCAAGCTAACAAACATTTTGCGGATGGATATGATCCCGCCCTGACGCGCCATACCGAATTTGTGGTCAATTTTTGTTCGGATGCGCGAGTGGGAAAGGCAGTGAAAGCGCCCTATGGGCTCATTGAAACCCACGCCAAAGCCGGCAATAGCCCGGACGACGGGATGTTTCACGGAATCTTAGATTCTTTTCGCAGGATGGAGCGACACTTTAGCACCGAGAAACATAGGCCCCAGGATCCCATAGGGCGCAAGCGGCGACCAGGGTACATTACTATTACCCATACCAAGTGCGGAATGGGAGGAGCCGCCGTTGATGCAAAACAGCATGGAGTATCCGGAGAGCATGCAAAGCACCCCGATCTACATGAGCTTGCAATGCCATTAATTGACAGGCTGGGAGTATATTTTGAGGATCACAAAGAACCAGAGAAGAGCGATCCTAAGCTTGCGCATCTGGCAGTAGTCAATGCGTTCACGGCGAACCTGAGAATTCTAACCAGTCCCGATCCCGACGCCGTAGAAATTCGCAAAATGGTACTTGATGACAGCGCGTTCCTAGGCCATGGGGTATTCTCAATAAAAAGAGGCCGGACGAATCTCTACCCACCATTTACGAGGGACTTTGTGATTAAGTTGCAGAAAGACTTCCCGCTGTGGTTTAGCTAAGAGGTGATTTGGCAGCCATCGGCGGGCCGGTGGTATGGTGCCACCCACTTTTTTTATCCGCACAGGAAACTTTCCTCCCGAAATTTCGATTACTCCAGCAGTCTTTTTATCTAGGCTTCTGGTGCTACATGCCGCGAGGACGCCGCTATTTCGAGTCAGGCGGTGGTATGGTGCCACCCACTTTTTTTATCCGCACAGGAAACTTTCCTCCCGAAATTTCGATTACTCCAGCAGTCTTTTTATCTAGGCTTCTGGTGCTACATGCCGCGAGGTCGCCGCTATTTCGAGTCAGGGAACCTCTACGAGGTAACATTTAGGGCCACCGAAGGGCTCCCTCTGCCTGCTCGCCCCATCATCGAGACCCTCATAAAAAGCGCACTGGCCCGCGCTCAGCGAGATCAAAAGGTTACCCTCGTTGATTTCGTG
>JBIKWF010000173.1:0-6465 GCA_044356455.1 Bdellovibrionota bacterium
GCCCCAACAGCGTGCGCCACAACCTGAGCGGCTTCTCTTGTTACCTCGGAGCTATTACGAGTCGCTTGGTAAACCGTAGCAAGTAGATGTGGCAGGACATTTTCATAGCTATTTGCCTTGGCAAGGGCTCCCGCAACCCTCTTAGATTGCTTCGCCTTCTTTGATTGGCTTTTACCGCCTGCACTTGCCACCAAAGGAAGCTTGCTCCTTAAGCCCTCTACGCCGAGAGCCTTGGAGGCAAGTTCAGTCATGTAGCGAACGAGAACTGCAATAGTGGCAGAGTCCGCTCCACCGCTCAGCGAGAGAACGAATCCACGCTGACGAGTCTTTCGCAGGTAATCAAAGAGCCCTAACGAAACTGCTCGGGTAAACTCTTCTTCGCGGATGAACTTGCTCTGCTCCCAAGGCGCAGGTTTCGGGTGCGCCAACTGATTCGCCGCATAGGTCCAATTCCCTTTCACGCTAATGACCTTGGGAACCGCCTCGGAAGATCTCTGCAAACCGTCGAGAATGTCAGCATTCGCGCTTCTCGGACGAAGGGTGCGGTGATGATCAAGGTCAATAGTGAGGGCCGAAAGCTCAACATCGCGATAACCGAAGCGCTCGCCCTCTGCCACTAAGGACCCGCCGGATGCAATAAGCCTGCTTCCATCGAAAATTACGCGTCCCGACTCATTACCTAGAAGATTGGCGTAAAGGTAACTTGCGCCAAACGCACGCGCCCCTTCAAGCACGAAGCGCTTGCGAATATCGTATCGACCAAAGGCGAAATGACTTGCGCTCGGGTTAAGGAGCAAATCCACTCCCCGCTCTGCAAGCCGGCTACCAGGTCTTTGCGGCGCCCATGCGTCTTCGCAAATTTCAAAGCCTAAGCGAAACGAGTCGTTCCCTGACGCGTTGCTCACTTCAAAAACCAAATCGCCTACGGGGTAGTCGACGCCTCCGATGCGCACGAGCTCATGAGCGCCACGCGGCCAGGCCCTAAACCAGCGAGGCTCATAATAGAGCCCCTCACGTGCAAGATGTTGCTTCACTACAAAGCCAACCAGGGCTCCGTTTGAGAATACTGCGACTGCGTTGTAACAATCGCCGCGCACGTAGAGCGGGAGCCCTACGCCAGTGGTAAGCCCATGGGACTTAGCGGCGAGCTTTGGAAGCAGCTCAAGCGCGGTGGCCTGAACATGCGGAGAGAGAAACAAGTCTTCGCATCCGTAGCCTGTCAAACATAGCTCAGGCAGGCAAAGCACCTTTGCCCCTTGCTCCCGGGCAAGCTCAAACGCACGGCAAATCCTTTCTAGATTCCCGTCCCAATCAAGCGGGGTCTGATTTAATGCGGCGCACGCAACGCCAAGTAGCCTCATAGCTTATGTTTCCTGCAGGCCCTTTGAAGCCTAACACAAAAGAAAATGAGATGAATTGTTATTAGTTCCAGTAAGTTACTCAGCCATATCTTCAAGTGCTTCGGCATTACTCAGACCGCCAAAGGGGGCCACCCCTGGATTCGCTCGCAGGGCTTGTGGCGTAAGCGGACTCCCTGGAGAGGGAACATGGGGGCTGGAATCTACGGCAGATCCCTCAGGGCCGGAGGGGATTTCTTTCAAGATCTCAAGCAGTACGCGCTCGGACTCCTTTGATATTTTTGGTTCTGAGACCTTCACCGGAACGGATACAGATTCAGGTAATAGAGCAGAAGCAACGTCCATGTTCGGCAGTTCCACCTTAACAACGCGTCCTTCCCTAAAAAGCACCTGTCCATCAGAGTAGTGCCAAATATTCTTTCGGCTCGATTCATACTCGACCTTTTCAGGAGCCGGTCCCACTGCCTTAAGTACCTGCTGGAAGGACATTCCTGCGGCGATAATCCCAGCAGAGAGCAGCCGGGCTGAGCTTGGAATTGGAGAACCAGAGAGAGAGGCAACTCCCGTTTCTGAGGCAGGAACTTCAGAAGCGGCCACCTCGGCTACACCAACAGGCTGGTCGGCGGCTCCAAGTTTTTCCGCATAGGCGACGTGCGAGGGAACTGCCATCACGAGCGCGAGAAAAGCACTCGAAAGAGGAGCAGCAAAGCCCCAAGTAACCCTAAGAGCCCCTCTTATCGGGCTCCTTAGCACAGCACCATGGCGACGCATTATCATGGACTTACCTCTCCTGCTTCGCTAACTTTACGGTCGCTGTGGCTAAGCAGCAAGCTAGGAGTTTGTCCCGTAGAAACACAAATCCTCGTTTTGGACACAATCCGTAGGTAGGCTGTCCTTCTGCCACAAAAACAGGTAGCGGTAGGAGTTTCTACTTAACAACTTGGCAGTTTTTTTGGGCAGTTTTTTGTTACCCAGGGGGTCTTCTTCCCCTGGCATCTACTAACAGGCTTCATTTATTCGAGAGCAATTCTATGGCAATAAGCGAAAACCTCCTTAAAATCCTCGCCTGCCCAGAAACAAAAGCCCCGGTCTCCCTTGCGCCTCATTCTCTTGTTGAAAGTCTCAATCAACGCATTACAAAGGGTGACTTAAAGAATCATGCGGGAAAAGTTGTAAAAGACACCATGGATAGCGCCTTGGTTCGATCAGATGGCAAGCGCCTGTACCCCATCATCAAAGATATACCTGTAATGCTGATTGATGAGGGGATAGATCTTTAAACCTCTGTAAGTAAGCCAGTCAGTCCCGAAAGTTAGTGAACTGCAATTCAAGGTCAGACATGTCCTTACGCAGGGAAGCTATGACCGTTTGAAGATCGTCTCGTTTCTTTCCAGTTACTCTGAGCTGCTCACCCTGAATCTGAGAAGCGACCTTAACCCCAATCGTCTTGATGTGCTTGTTGAGTTTTTTCAGCTCCTCGTCTTTGAGGCCCTGCTTAAGAAGTACTTCCTGCCGTAAGGTATCGGACCCGGCTGGCTGAGGATCTTTGAACTCAACCGACTTCACACTCACGCCCCGCTTTGAAAGCTTTTGCCTTAAAAGTTCCTGGAGGGCGGCAAGTTTTGTCTTGTCGTCGGCCACAATTACAATGAGCTTATCATCGGTGAAATCAAGGGATGACTTTGAGCCCTTAAAGTCATAGCGCGTCGCAACCTCGCGGCGCACTTGGTCGACCGCATTACGGACTTCTTGGATATCTACTTCAGAAACGATATCGAACGATGGCATACCACTCCTAACTATCCTTATCTCAAGGACCGCCAAACCTAAGCTACCGGAACGCACCCAAGGTCTTTAACAGCCAGAACTTAATAGAGATTCTAGCATCAAGCCTAAAGATCTACGAGAAACTGCCGATCTTCCAGGGGGAAGTTTCACGCTATGGATCCGAAGAGCCTGGAAACAAAGACTTTTTACGAAGTCTTAGGCGTCCCTATTGACGCCTCAACAGACCAAATCAAAGAGGTCTATCGCGACCTCGCGCGCGCCTACCATCCAGACTCTAACTTTTATTCGGAAATTGTGCCTCAGAAGGCGAACACGGAACAGGTACAGTTCTTCAAGATTCTCACTGCCGCTTATAATACTCTCGTAGACGCCTCCAAGCGCGCAGAATACGACTCGTCGATTAAACCCCTCATTGCGCTTCGGCAGAGAGTAAAGGACTGGGAGGCCAAAGACGAGGACTTCCAACCATCCCGCCCCCTCGTACAGCAAGATGGCGCCTCCACTACTCGCACTCGGCGCATGACCTCCACGTTCGGCAAGAGAGAATTTTTTGAACAAGCTCCCATGGTGGAAGAACCTCCTCCGCCCCCCAAGAAGATCCCGACTTTCACTCTTTATGTGGTAGGACTTGGAATCATTGCGGGAATGTTCGCGGGTGCTGCCGCGTATTATCTCTTTCTTCTAAAACACTAGCTAGTGCGAAGCAGACTTGCCCGAAGAAACTAATTTGAAAATTACCTCTTTCCCCGACTCATCCATCTCCACTTGCCCAGAAGCAATAAGCTCTTTGAGGGCATCAAGAATCGATACCTCATCCCCCTCTACCGGAGCTCTTTCGTCCTCTTCGTGAAGATGCCAGAGATTGCGAAAATACAAGCCATCAGAGGCCTCGGGATGGCTAAGAGCGGCTAGAATCTGGGACTTAATGGTATTAGATCCTGGTTTCATGCGAGCACCTCGATAAAAGAACGACACAGCGGGAGCTAGTCAAAGCAAGACCAATTCATCGCTTCCATCGCCGCCTTACCAACACCTATTCGCAGCGTTGCAAATTGACACAGCGCGGAGCATTCTCCCCGCACTCTCGTTATAAGCTTTTTGCGCCCCTTTAAGGGTATCACAGCAAGCGCCGCGAGAGTGAGTAGTTTTTTAATGTGCCTATGTCATTTGTCGAGGCTTTTTACAGCTTTAGCATCGATATCTCAAACGCTGATTCAGGCGTATCGGCCCATGTGCGCGTAAAAATCCCAAGGCACCCCTTCGAATCCCTTGAGTTTCTCTATGCCCGCGTCCTCGCTTTTGTACATGCCTATGAGTCCGATCTGAGATTCTCCCAGGGCCTTTACGAGCCAGAAGAGCCTACCCTTTGGAAGCGGGACTCCCTGGGAAATGTACTTACCTGGATAGAAGTTGGCGCGCTTGAAAGCAGGAAACTTAAACAGGCACTCCGTCTTGCGGAGAGAGAACGGCGGGAAATAGTGTGCAAGGCGTATCTTTTCTCCGATGAACACCTGCAGCACTTCTGCCGGGAGCTTCGCGGCGCCAAAGAGAACTGGATTGAACCAGTGCAATTTTTTCGAATTCGCCAAGAATCGCTTGATGCCATTGCAGCCTCCGAGCGATCGAGCGCCCGCTGGACCGTTACCGTAGTCGATTCATCCATGTACCTGAATTGTGACGGAATAGAAGTTGAAACCACGATTGAGCCGATTGATATGTGGGATGAATTTCAACGTTCTATAAATAACGCCCCATAACCCAACCTCCTAGAACTACTCGCGATTTGCTCAAGGCGGCACACGCCATTCCTCTTCAGCTTCTCCCTTAAAACGCCGACCTTACTCATGGGAGGCCCGCGTGGGGTTCGCATAACGCTCCACACGCTGCATACGTGCATGTCAAATTCATCGAACAGCAATAGCAAAGTCACACGCATCATGAGCAGAAGTGCCTTGCGTGGGACAGAAGACCCTGTACGAACAGCCATGCGCCTCATCGAACAAGGCGAAGAGCCGCGCAGGATCTTCTCCTCTATCGCCGAGGGCGCTCTCGTCGCTACCGGCTCCACAGGCGTAGGAATCCTGTTACCCGTGGACCGCACAAGCGCAGACCGCGACCTCGTGGCAGCGGCCGGAGAATTCAGCATTCCCGATATTGATCTTACCGAGGCTCCTGCCGGAGGCGGCGTGGGATCAAACTATCAGGTCTTTGGAGACTATCACTACTTTGACGTGGTTTGCCTTGGGGCCCCGATTGGATCCATTGCGTGCGTTGCCCCTACGCAACTCACCTCACGCGAACTTACCCTCATGAGCGACCTTGCGCATCAAGTGGGTGTGGTTTTTGAACGACTGAAACTTTCGAGCCATCTTCAAATTTTCCTCGATAGACTTGAAGCGCTCAACGAGCTCAACCAACTCATTGCAAGCAATGCGGGACTGAAACGCATCGTCAAGAGTTTGGCGAGAGAGAGCGCCTTTCGATTCTCAGCAGATGTCGCGCTGACGTTCATCCTAAACGAAGAAAAAAATATCCTTGAGCCGCAAGGCGGCTATGGCTGTTCCCCTCACCTCACGCCCAAATCCTTTTCCCTTTCCTCGGGCCTCCTCGCACAAGTTATGCGCGTTGGGGGACACATCTCCATGCCGGCGCTGAAAACACATCACGGTCATGGACTGGATTTTCTTGAAAGTATCGGAATCTCCTCGATCGATGTGTGCTGTCTTGAAGTGCGAGGGGAACCCTTGGGCGCAATTTTGATTGGCCACCGCCGCGAAACGAATCTATCCCATGACGATTTCACTCGTTTCGAGGAATTTTGCCAAGGTGCTGCAGTAGCGATTTCAACGGCACGCTCGCAGGAAAGAATTCAAGCCTACACGGAACGACTCGAAGAGCTTGTGGAATCTCGGACGACAGAACTTGCCGTACAAACGGCACGTGCTCAAGACGCCAATCAGGCGAAATCAAGATTCCTGGCAAACATGAGTCACGAACTCCGCACCCCGCTCACCGCAATTGTAGGGTACTCGAGTGTTCTGATTGATGGTGTTTTCGGGGACCTTAACGATAAGCAGCGCGACGCACTTGGTGCGGTAGTACGATCTAGCGAGCATTTGAAAAACCTCATCGACGATGTTCTAAATCTGGCTCGCATTGAGTCAGGAAAAGAAACCCCCGAGCCCACGCGCGTATCCCTCAAGGATCTCCTGACTCAGGCTCAAAAACTGATGATGCAGACCGCCATAGGGAAAGGCGTCTCCATATTACCTCTCAAGCTCGCCGAAGAAGTCACTACCAAAGGGCTTTGGGTCGATGC
>JBIKWF010000067.1:0-22627 GCA_044356455.1 Bdellovibrionota bacterium
TACCACGAATCGGGTGTTTTCACGAAACTCAAGGGGGACGGGGGGGGCATGCGGCCTATTGCAGCAATTTGATGCGCTATAACACCGGCTTATCGCACCGAAAGGGGTTCTCTCCCTGAGCGAACAGCAGTGGAAGCTCGTGGGGCTTTGGTGAGGGATTCAAGACGCGGAGACAGCGGAGGGTTTTGGGCCTGTATAGCAACGCACCATCCGAATAGTGCTGCTTTTAGTGGCGAGGATCTGATTTATTTATATTCTTCCCCTCCGTGGTCTCCGTGTCTTCGCGTTCTAAATCCTTGACCTTAATTTTCGAATGGGGCGGGGAGGTTGCTTAGAACGTGAGAGGGGAGTACTGGGGCGGAAGAGGCAAAGGCCCCGTGAAGATCGAGTACCGGGGAATAGGTTCGCCGTTATAAGAGGCCTTTTAGAAGATAGAGGACGGTTCCGACTAGCCCGCCCACCAGGGTTCCGTTCATTCGAATGAATTGCAGGTCGCGGCCGACTTGCAGCTCTAGCTTCTCAACGAGCAAATGAGGGTTCCAGCCTAAGATAGTCTCTTGGATATAGCTCTGCAGTTTTTCGCCCTGGGGGCCAGCGGCGGCTGCCACCATGCTTTGAGCCACCGCATTAAGAGTGCTTCGAAGTTCCTTATCAGAACTCAGTTGTTTAGCGAGGTCACTGAGAAACTGATCCGCGCTCTGTAAGGTTTTAGACTCGGGGGATGCGAGATCCTTAAGCCACTGAGAGCCTCCGCGCTCAGCAAGGGAGATCACGTAGGCGGCAAGGGCAGGATTCCGCAGCGCTTTGTCTCTTAGCGTAGACATTTGGCTCTGCATCTGTGGGTCAGTACGCAGGGACGCGATGAGACTTGCCATTCCGCTTCTTAGTTTGATGCGCGCGGGGTGATCGAAGGAATTTTGCATTTCTTGCAACGTGCGGGCAATTCTTTGTCCGGCGCCGCTTGCAACACGCTGGGTTACAAAGTTTGGAATAAACCACGGCACTGCACCAAAAAAAACGCTTTCAATAAATTCGTGGTGATGGGTAACAAACCCGCGCGCGAGTTCGAGCGTGTCAGAGAATACCGCGCGCTGTTCCTCTCCGGTGAAGAGGGCTTCGAGGGTGTCGGCTAAGACAAGCGGCACATCAGCAGATTCTAGTTTCTGATAGGCAAGTTCGCCGATTGTTTTTGAAAGTGCTTTTGATATTGCTCCGCCCTCTTTCCCGAGTAGGGTTGCAGAGGCGGCAAGCGCCTTGGCGCGATTGCTAGAAAGTAAAAGCCAGTCAGACAGAGCCGAGGCGACATCGATAGGCGGCCCAAGGCGTGACCCAGAAAGTGCCCCGGTGAGAACTTGCGAGGAATTTCCAAAGAAATTGCGAACGATAAACTCAGAGAGGTTTTGGGCAATGCGCCCCTTATTAGAGGGAATGATCGCCGTATGCGGAATAGGGAGACCAAGAGGGCGGCGAAAGAGGGCGGTTACTGCAAACCAATCGGCCAGCCCTCCTATGAGAGCGGCTTCGGCAAAGGCCTCGACGATTCCTAGCTCTGGATAGAGCGCTTTGAGATCTCTTGCGACAAGAAAGAGCGCAAGCATGGTTGCGAGAAGTAGGGAGGCGAGGCGTCTGCTTTGACGCACTCCGCCGATAAGGTCCTTGTCGTGAGAGCCATGAATCATGGCACCGAGTCTCGACTGGGATTCGTGAGTGCGCAAGGTGCGGGGCAGATATTCCCCTGGTGTTAGAAGGGGACAACCACAAAGATCACAAAGAAAAGAGACTTTCTTAGAGCAGTGTGGTTCTCGTCACGGGAAACGGCAACTCCGTACGCATCGTAAATCGCACCATGCATTCTTTCGCCCGTCCTCTCACGATAAAGCTTGGGGTGTCGCTCTGGATGCGGGGGCCAGCGGCAATCGAATCTATTTCCAAAAGATCCTCAAGATTCAAACATTCCGCTGCTGCGGTTGCCAAGGCCCGCAGCGCCACGGGCAGCACGGGGCGTGAGAGAATGCCACTTGAGAACGGCTCGATGAGAAGTTTCACAAGCTCCATTTCCTCAAAAAAGGCCGCCCTTGAATACAGTATGTCGTAAAGAAAGACCTTTTGCCGCTCATCAGAGGAGCGGATTCTAAGCATCATGGGGTTACGCGTCGGTGAGGAGAGAAACCCATTTTGCCACACCACGCTGCGGCCTTCTGAGTCGCGAAGCTCTCCTAAGAGGCTATACTCAAGATGCCCCGCAGAGTTTCGGACTCGGAAGTGTTCTTCTCGTGCGGTGATACTGGTTACTTGAGGCGCCCTCTGCGCACTGCCGCAAGCAAGGAGCCCGCGCATCGTGGCGTCAATGAAGGGCTGGATGGCATCGATAAACGAAAGCCTGAGCATTTGGAGAGACTCTCTCTCTACTACGCGGTGCACGGGCCGCCAGGCTGAACAAAGGCGTTCGTAGTTCTGAACGATCTCGTCGCTTGAGGTGCGTTGGCGCTCCGGCGAGAGATATCTGAGGAGACTGCCCCAGGCTTGTTCGTGAGTTTTTTGCTTCTGAAGATTGGTGCGTGACGTGCCCATCGACTCTATCCCCACAAGAGTGTGAAAACGAAACAAACCCCAGTAACAGGGCAGAAGCCTCGCTTTGAGAAATACTCCCGTGGACCAGATCTGAGAGTTAATTAGAAAATCCAACTAACTCTCTGATGCTACGCCAGACAAATTAAATGAGCGTGGGCACCTCGCGAATGACCAACTTTGTGATGCGAGGGTCGTTCAAACGATGCAATCGATGCTGGAAATATCTGGGCTCAAGAGAGCAATCAGAACCGCTATGTTCCGAGCTCGTTCCGATTCGCATACTTAGCAACTAACTCGAGTAGAATGCCCTGATCAGCGAGGGGGAACAGCTGCATTAATTCCCTGGAAGATTCGCCTTCGGAGCGGGAGGGGCCAGAGAGAAAAGACTCAAACAAAACCCCGAAACTCTTAGGCGAGGGTGCCCAGTGATCCCTCACAGGACTG
The DNA here is from genome assembly GCA_044356455.1 of Bdellovibrionota bacterium. Taxonomy (GTDB): domain Bacteria; phylum Bdellovibrionota_C; class UBA2361; order UBA2361; family JBGSMV01; genus JBGSMV01. The sequence goes on from JBIKWF010000067.1 coordinate 3,016, forward strand.
CCCCGGAACAAAAGAGGGCTCGAGCCAAGTGCTTGGAAAATAAGACCAAAAAGTGACTTCTGAACCTGTTCGTCGAGAGTATTCGTTAGTTCCTGAGCAAAGTATTTGGCGTACCCAAGGGCGGGTCCCGAGAGGGCAGCTTTCCACGCCATTTCTAGACTTGGAGCTTTCTCTGAAATTCTGTTCCCTATAGCCGACACTAGTGACTTAGAGCCTTCTATGGGGGTAGCTGCATCCTCTGAGGGCTGAGTATCCGCGGTAAGCGCCGCCCCTAGGTCCAGGTCGCTCGGTTTCTCGTCTAGGGCACGTGCCAGTGATAGCGCATGGCCCGCGGTGAGCCACTCAGAGAGAGGGAAATACACTCGGCGCAAAGGGTGATTCTGGGGCAGGCGATAGAGGTCGTTTTCAAGTCCAAGGAGAGTGAACCTAAGGCTGGTAGGTACGGCAAGTTTTGCGAAGCTTTTTGGAGAGGGGGCTGGCTCATGCTGTTCTCTCTCGGATGGGTTCTCTTGAGAAGCTTCGTCAGCAATCCTCTCAAGCGCTTGCATAAATGCACTTAGTTTCTGGCCCGTAAAGGAGCGCTTTTTAAGCACGGCATCAATATTAATTTCTAGCACCTGACGCACGGTCATCTGCTGCTCAAAGGGCGCCTTGGGCCACTCCGGAAGCCAGTAGTCGCCGAGGCGCTTGCTATAGAACTTCCCAATTGCGCTCATTGATTTCAATTTGGTGAGGAGCGTAATGAGTTTAACTTCGGCCTCCGAGGAGCTGAAGGAGGGGAGGTCGGGAGTTGGGTATCTTGAGCGCTGGGTAACGGGGAAATCTATGGCCGGCGCCGATCCCGGCATGAGTCCCGGCGACTCAAAGTGCGCCCCAGGCGCAACCACGGCCATTCCCTGAATAACCTCTGCGAGCGCGAGAAGAACGCGGTCACTTACGTGTGCAATACGGCTTACTTCTTCCGCGCCAAGCATGGTCAGGTCTTCCAGGCAGAAGTCCTTTAGCCCACCTGGTTTTCCGACTTTAACGACAAGCTCGCCGGCTTGAAGCCGCTTCACGAATTCAAATCGCGGAGAGGAGAGGAGTGCATCTAGTGCGCGGCGCAAAGACGCTATCGTTTCGGGAAGAACCTTCGCCGTACTCTTTTTTGCTTTTCGAGATGACTCTGATTTGCGGGAAATGCTTTTGGTCTTGCGAGAGCGGCGCGCACTCGCCTGGCTCTTCTTTTGAGCGCGGGAAGGTTTTGAGCTCTTAGCTGTGAGCGGCTTTTTTTTAGCCTGAGGCTTCCGTGAGTTGCCTTTTCGTAAAGCCAGCTTTGGGGACTTCTTCTTCATACGTGCATCGTATCCGAAAGTAAGGGGGCGCCGGTACTAGTATATTGCCGGTCCTATTATATTGCCGGTCCTATTATATTGATGGTACCGCCAGATTAAAGATGGCTCATAGAACGAGAGCAGCTCCTGCGCTTTGCGGCAGCAAAATTTCTTCTAATTCCGCAAATCATAGGGCTCGGGAGAAACCTCCTTTGAGGAGAGGATTTCAAACACGGATTCTACTCTTGAAACAAAATCCGCCGCTTCGGCAGAAAGGTTTGGGGTAAGCTCCTTCAAATCTGGCTTCCCGTACCGAAAGTTAAGCAGTGCCTGAGCTCTTTGGCCGCCTGCGGCATCAAGCTCTTTTTTGAGTTCTTTGCATCCGATGCGAAGATTCTGGTGAATGTTAAACAAATCTCTGTCGCCGTAATCTTTGACCGCCTCTGGTCGCAGGCCAAGCAGGCCAGCATTCCCATTTCGGCTTACCCAGCGTTGGTTATATCCAGAGGCAATTTCGATTACTGCCTTCACGAAGAGTGGGTCCACTCCCTCTTGCCCAGCGACTTCGACAATTATCGGACCAAATGAGGCGGCGCCCTCGGCGTTGTAATCGGGACGCTCGCCGGGGGGTAGAACCACGGCAGGTTTGGTGGTCGTAATAGGGGCCGATGTAGTTTGAATTCCAGCAATTGCTGAGAGTTCGTCGATAAAGGCATGGTAGTTGGTGGAAATGCGATCCCAAAATGACTCGGCAGCCTTCTGTAAATTCGCGCTCCTTTGTTGAGCAGTGAGTTTCCCCTTAGTGCCCCCCTCCTCGATTTGCGCAGGTGGTGTACCCGAGAAATCGAATGTTGCACCCTGACGCTGCCCGCGATCCCAAATCATAACGGCAAGGATGGCAAAGGCTCCTAGAAGGTAAAGGGGGCTCGACCCTCGAACATCAACTCTTAGTTTGTCAAAACCTGCGCGTGGACTGAGAGTTCTTCCCACCAGAAATATCAAGGCGCCAAAGGCCGAGACCATTGGCAACAGGAGGAGGCGGCCTCCGGCAAGTTGTGGCGGACTTAATGGCCATGGAGACTTGGGAGTCGTAAAAAGTGGATCGAAAACAAACTGGTCGATGCAAACACAGGCGACGGCATAAAGAGCGAACACGTTCGCAAGTCGAAGCAGGCGCCGCGGGCGATTGGGGTCTTCTTCCTCTCTCGGGAAAAGATTCTGCCTTGCCTTAAGCAGGACCGCGAGAAGCAGTAGGGTAATCGGAATGCTGACCCAAATAAGATAGAGAACGCCATCCATAGATTTGGAGGGGAATGTACTCTGCTTTTTCTTGTCTAACCAGGTATTCAGTCAAGTGGCTGAGGGGCAACGCTCCTAGGGAACCTCTGAAAAACTCACCTCTGTGTACCTCTGCGTCCTCTGTGGTGAAATTTTCATGAAGAAATTCAAGGCAGAGAGCACGGAGGTACACAGAGGTTTAGTAAGTAGGGAGGTATTTTCGACGTTCTTTGGGTTAGAAGTCCGAGGCCGGCAGCGAACTCGGGCTATTCGAGGGCCAGGTACTTTATAGAGACAATTTCCACCTCTTGGAGTCCCCGCGGCGCCCTAAATTGTATTACGTCGCCCACCCGGCCCTTAAGAATAGCGTTTGCCATGGGAGAGACCCAGCTAATCCTTCCCTTAGACGCATCCGCCTCGTCGACGCCTACAATCGAAAACGTGCGTTCTCGGTCGTCCTCATCAAGGACAGTAACAGTAGCGCCAAAGAGTACTTGGTCGGATTTAATAGTAACTGGGTCAACGACCTCAATGGTTTCTAGTCTTTTGGAAAGGTACCCGAGTCTCCTATCGATCTCTCTAAGCCTACGCTTTCCATAGAGGTAGTCTCCATTCTCGGAGCGATCCCCGTTTCCTGCTGCCCACTCAACCACCTTCACCACTTCTGGACGTTCGCGGAATTTGAGATCTTGGAACTCTTTTTGGATATTCTTAGCTCCCTGCGGAGTCATGTAGTTCTTGGTCTCGCGGATAACGGGAACTGGCTCAATATCTTCTTCAGAAGAATCATTGGAAACAAATGCTTTACTCATGAGAACCGCACTCTTCAGATTTGCAGGGCGTAAGAAAGTTAGGCGCAAAACGCTAGTACCACTTTAGATATTATTGAACCACAAAGGACGCTAAGGACGCAAAGAAGGCTCAACTTTAAGGTGTTCCTTTGTGTCCCTTGCGTCCTTTGTGGTGAATTTCTTGATGAAATTTCACCACAGACGACCGAGAGGTACACAGAGGTGAGTTCTTCAGAGGTTCCTTAGGTCCCAGCCGCAAGTTTCTTCCGCGGTGGTGCCTACCATAGCTTCGTGTAATTCTAGGACTTCTCATGCCCTTTCTCAAGGTGGGCAAGCCTATGAATCTTGGTAAGGAACTTCACGGTGTCAGACAACAAGGAGCCCCCCAATCTCGAATCGCATGAGGAAGATGAATCCGCTGAGCTGGTGCCAACGAAATCTAAACTGAGCGAGGAGCTTGATCGCTTAAAGCGCGCGAGCATCGAGGCGCTTTCAACCAGGGAGAGGATGCCGCAGCCTTTATTTTGGTCCCTTTTTCACAGTGAGCTCGCAGGTCTTAAAAAGCGTAAGCACCTTGAGCGCTTTATTGAGCAGGTGTTTGAAGAGTCAGCTACTTCTTCTTCCAAGCCTTCTGGTAAGGGATCGTAAGGACTCGCAGAGATTACCTAAGGAACCTCTGAAAAAGTCCACTCAGTGATCTCTGTGCCCTCTGTGGTTGATTTAAATTGTTAAAAAACTACAGAGGTTCCCTAAATCACTTCCTTGCGATGTTTGCGGTAAAGCTCCGCACGCGAAATCTTATTCACCGCAACGCGAAGGTCTGGGGCGTGTGGCGAGGCGCTCGGCTGCGCCGAGGGCTTCAGGGGCAAGCCTTGAGCTCGGCGATGAATGGGGACAGAGCGCATACCTTTGGACGGAGGGCTTTGAATCTTTGCCACTTGGCCTTTTAGGCTTGCCTTCCGGCGAGGAATTTTTAGAGTTCGCACGGCTCCTTCAACCTTTTCATCCAATTCCTCTTCTCCCTCGGCTTTCAGGGCGTCCTCAGCAATTTGTATCATGAGTCGCCGAGCCGCGAGCTCAGCTTTTTGACGGGCGGCTTTCTTGCGCTTGAGGCGTTTCTGCCGAGCACTGGCGCGCGCAGAGTCCTCGCGCTCCTCGGCTTCTATCTGCTGCTCTCGCTCCTCTTCTTCTTGGATTCTAAGTGACTGTTCCTCGGCTTGGATTGTAGCCGCATGGTCACTTCTTGCGGCCGTCACCTTTAGTTCTTCACGTAAGGCTGTAATCCTCGCTGAATCTGCCTCAGTGGTAGCTGCAGAGCTTGCAACTGGGACTGCTGCTACTGATGTGAGAGCTTGAGTTGGGCGGTAGTTCTGAGCCCCCTGCTGCTGAACCCACTGCTCCTGAGCCGCGTGGTCGCGGCGAATTTCCGCAAGGAGGATGCGCACCTCGAGAGGTATCCTCTGTGTGGCTTCCGCCCCTGACATATAAATCTGGTGTGATACTCGTTCAACTGAGCGCGCGACCTCTATGGCTAAGGGGCGAGCTGTTGGTGCAAAGGTCTTTCCGCGCAAAAGCGCGTAGGGGTTTTGCTCTAATTCTAGGGTTCTTTGAGACGAGTCGATTCTGCTTAGCCTTGCTACTCGGCTCTGCTCCGAGTGGGCTCTCTGTGTTCGGGTGGGGGAAGCCACCTGAGCGGCTTTCGCCATGGCAATTTCGTGGGCACTTTCGATTCGGAGTTCCTGACCGGTGAGAGGCGCTTTCTGTTCTGCCCTTAGCTGTGGATCGCTTAAGGTGCGAGCCTCGGCTTGCGTAAGCGCTGGCGAAGCGAGAACGCTTGAAATTTTCTCGGGAGCGCCGAGAAAGTGTTGGTGAGCCCTTGTAGCTTCGGCGCTTAGCCGCTCCGCGGGTACTTCGGACAGTCTTGCGGAAGCAGGGTGCCTAATTGGCTCTATGCGAGGGGCCAGTGACTGCTGCAGCTCTAGACGATCTGCCCCAAATGCGGAGGGCATTTCTTGAGCTAAGGAATTCAGAGTGCTTGTCGCCTTTGCCTGCGCCAGACCTTTCGAGCGAAGGGGCACGTTTTGTTTTAGCGCTTCCTGAGTATACTGACGGAGTACTTCAGCTTGAAGCTCCTCCATCCAGCGTCTTTGAGCGAGCACTGCTACTTGCACCTGCTCAAGCGCGGCTGCCTCTTGGCCCCGGAAGAACCTCACTCTCTCCAGCTCTTTCTCAGTTTCTGCAATCTTTCTCTGCAAGGTGTCACGGCCCAGCTCGCTTTGAGGGGTTGTCATCGAGATAGACTCAAGGGGGGGCGATTGCAAAGCACTATTAGGTGCATGTGCGGTGTAGCTATTCCCCGTGGCACCTAAAGCGTTTGGCTGCTGCGGCTCAAGGCTATTCGTATGGTTTGGTCTTCGAAAATCTTCGAATTCGGGCTCGCGAGTAGACGAGACTGTCTCTTTCGAGCCTTTTACGCCAGTAGCTGATGGTGAGGCTGGCGCGATGCCAGGGCTTACAGGCGGCGGTGCGGGAGGAACCCGTGGCCCTGGTTTTTGAGGGGCAACCGTTACGACAGGACCTGACGGTTCCCCCGCGTCCGGGGCTGGTGGAGCTGTTGGTGATGATAGCTCCGGGGGCAGAGGTGCAGGGGGAGCAAGCGCAGGGGGCGGAGGTGCTGGAGGCGGTGGTGCAATAGCAGTGCCTGTGCTGCTCGTCGCAGCGCCTGTGGCTCCATTCGGTGGAGGTTCTTGAGAGGGCTGAGCTGTTTGAGGTTTTGGCGAAGGCTTTCTGTCCTTTCCTTTTTTCTCTTCAGAGTTTTCCATCTCGGTGGGCTGGGGGCCTCGAGGAGAAGCTTGCGGGGATTGAGAAGTTTCCTCTGACTTCTTTTTTTTCTGATCATCTGAAGTAAAGAGAGCAGTGATTCCCTTGCGGAACGGGATCGCGACACCAAGGGGAGTCGCCGCGACTCCAGAGACTGCGCCTGCAGGAGTGACAACGGGAATAAACGTCTTGGTAAGGGGAACAAGATTTGAACCTTGCAGGAGCTTTTTGAGGGCTTTTGCTGAAATGGTAAGACCTCTTTTGAGAACAATTTTCTTACCTTCTTTGTCCGTAAAAATGAAGTCAGATAGGATCTGCTTTATTTCCAATGCTATGTTTGTTTCAAGGCCTTTCTTGGCGCGCTGTGCCCAGAAGCGCGCGAATCCCTTGCCCGCTTGATTCCCGCCGTAGGCTCCAAGAAAATCAGAGCCTACTTGCAGAGCTGAGTCGATGATAGCGGATTTCACATCCTTGTTACCGTAGTGCACATCAAGCGTGCCTTGCACGATGGTGCCAGGGGTAGCGGCGGCAGTCACGAGGAGTGCAGCTTGCCAGGCCGGGAGCGCTGCGGGTGCTGCGATAATTGCACCTCCCGTCGCAAATACCACTGCAGCACCTCCGACTATAATGACGCCGGTGCGAGCTACTTTGAGCCCCGTTTCCCAGTGGTCAATCGACGACAAGGAGGAGTCAAGGTCTTTCATGACAGCCTTGGTCTCACTCTGGTAGCGAGTGAGGTCGGGCATAGACTTGGAGCGAGGGCTGTTCATTATCTCAGCCATGCTGACAAGACTCTTATTCGCGCGCTGAGCGGCATCGAGAGCTGCTTGCTGTCGTCCAAAGGCAAGTGCAGCAAGAACTGCGTCTTCCTCTTCTTTTGCTCTTTTCGCAGCAGCTTTTACCTCTTCGCGTGCGAGAAGGATTTGCCGCTCCTGTGCCTTGTACTCGTTCGCAAGCAGCCTGCTATTCTCAGCATCGCGAGTCGCAGCCGAGGTAACTCCTGTTACCCAGCACCATCCGCGTGTGAGCGCATCTTGCTCTTCAATGGGAGCAAGCGCGCTTGCTTGGTTCAACTCAGCTCCCCTACGTAGCTTTCGATTTTGTTCTAAGCGCCTTTCGAGCAGCTCTTCGGCTTCCTTGCGAAGGGCTTCACTTTGAGCCCGCTGCCTAAGAAAGGCTGCCGCTTCCTCAATCTGGTTTTTGGGCTGAGGGCCGTTCTCAAGCAGTGAGATGGCAAGTTCGGCGAGTGTGGCGTCTCCCTTTGCAGCTTCGGCAACGCGGGACATGATTTCTGAACGCTTTTCTGGGAGCGCTAACTTACGAAGGAGTGCAAGACGCTGCTCGGGAGTTATTTGACTCAGCGCTTCATTGAGAAGCACAAGATCTACAGACTCTCCCGCGAGGCCAAGAGCGCTCTCAATCGCTGATTCGGCGTGCGCCTCTTCAGGGGAGCCAAGAAGCAGCTTTGCGTGAGATAGTTCCTGAGGACTGCTGTCCTTCGCTGCGAGTTCTGTAAGCAGCTTCTTTTGATAGCGCTCTTCGTAGGCGAGAACAACAGCTGCACGAGTTTGTGCGTCCATAGAGGAGAGTAACTTAAGCGCATCGGACCTTTGAGTGGAGCTGAGAAGCTGCTGCACGACAATTGCGCTACAGACATTTGGCTGGTGAGTTTTTGTTGCTTCTGCAAAGGCCTGAAGCTCAGTTCCTCCCAGAGTTTCAAGTTGCTTCGAAAGTGCGACACCGGTCGCATCTACATGAGCTTCGAATGCCTTGAGAAGATCAGGGGGCAGGGTATAAATCCTTGCTGCAAGTGCAAAGCGTTCAGGCGTACTAAGTGTCTCCGCGTTCTGAAGGGCGGCTTCAAGTTCAAGAAGCTCCTTGGACGCGGAAGCGATTGCTATCTCTTGCACCCGAGATTCAAAAGTTTGGTGAAGACGCTTGAGCGCTTCACTAAGAGGGCCCTCCGCTTCGAGAAGAGCTTCGGTTGCGGCGAGAAGAAATTGCTCTTTTAAATACCCATCAGGGATTTGGTTAATATCAGACTCAAACGCGGCGCTTGCTTGCTCGCTTGCCTGGTGGCTAAGGTCGCTTAGTCGCGAAAATTCCTTTGCATTTCGGAGCACAAACTCAGGGTCTAACTTCACCCCGCTTGCAAGGGAAATGGCTTTGAGGTGTTCAGAAGCTTCTTGCTTTCCGGCGCGTGAGGCGAGGAGCGCCGGATCAAATTCATCTGTTTGAATTGATGCTGATTCCAAAGCCGAAAGGTGTTTGTGAAGAATTTTTAGCATGCCGCTTTTCACGGCTGCTTCACTGAGCTGGGACTCCTGGGCGGCAAGAACGGGGCGGTCGAGGGTCTCGTGAGAAGCCGCTCGTAGCTGCGCAGCTTTTTTATGCACTACGTGCGTGAGCTTACCCTCGTGGACTTGGCTTCTTGCCTCGGCAGAGAAGGCCGCTTGGACAATGGTAAGTTCTGCTTGAAACAGTTCATCGTCTCGGACGGCGCCTTCGCTTTTAAGGGTCAGGCTTTTTGACATGAGAAGGTCGGTGACTGTGGACCCCGTGAGTTCACTGATTTCTCGCTCAAACGCTTCGAAGGTCTGAGGATTTGGGAAGAACGCAACTACGTCGGCGAGGGAATCCGCGTTCTCAAGACGCCGAAGGAACTGAAGTGCCTCAATGCGCGGCTCTGATTCAAGAAGAAGGGCGTGTACGAGAGAAAGTTCCTGGGGGGTGTGAGACTTGTGAAGCTCAGAGAGAATGTCTCGCCCAGTGATTTTCTGAATTTCAACGAAGACCTCAATGGTATGCGGCTCCTTGGCATCGCGAAGTCGCGCAAGTCTTAGGGCAAGCAGCGTTCGCTCAAGATCTGCTACCCCTGATTCTCCCTCGCTCTTTGAGGGACCTGCTCGCTTCGAAGCGAGGTGCTCTTCCAATATAACTTCGGCCCAGGCTCCTTTGCGCTTGGCGCCTAGAGATACATTTCCCTGAGCTCTTGTCCCGATTTCAAGAAGTGCTTCGCGAATAATGTCGCGGCGCTGAGGGATACTTTCTCCACGAGGACCGAATGATAATGCAAAGAGAGAAGCACGGAGAGGTTTCCCGGTGAGCCGTTCGAACTCTTCCTCCAGATCTGGTGAGCTGCTCGCTGACTCTTTAAGGAGCAAGGTGATTGTGCGCAGGTGCTGATCAAAAGATTCTCGGTGTGTACTCGTACGAGCTGCCTCTAGCTTACTCACCAAATTCTTGGCAGCAGTTCTGATTTGCTCTGGTGCCGAAACGGCGGAAAGTTTTCCTGCTTCGGAGATGCCGCGGGCAAGTTCCGCGCGTGAGTTACTTTGGCCGGTGGATAACTGCGCGACAGAGGAGGGGGAGATAGATTTCTCGCGAGGCGCCATAGGACGCGATTGCCCGCCAATCTCTGAACCGTTCTTCGGTAGCTCAGGAGCCATGGTTCCTCGCAAAAAAAGGATGCTCCTCACGCGATGAGGTGGGGCGCACGTAACCTTACCAAGAGGTTATGGAGGATCTTATTAGAGGGGCCGCATTCGCGAGGTAACTATTTAAGAATATTGCTTTTTATGTGAGGCAGGGGATTCTTCCTTGGCGCGGGGGTGGGGGCCGTAGGAGCGTGGGTAGCGGAAGCGCCTGGGGGGACAATCACTTTATTGCTACGCACTATATAGGTGTCGCGATGCTCGATAATTGTCACGTTAACGGGCTGGGGAGGTGCTGTTGGCGGAATTTGAGCCCGCTCCCTACTTGCACGTTCTATCTTTCGGTCGAGCTCTGCACTCGCGTCTGCAGCAGCGGACTTGCAGTCTGCCACTGGCGAGTCTAGGGGCGCGCAGCGCTCAAGTACGGGAAGTACCGAGAAGGAGATATCGTAGGAGCGTTTTGCGCTCAGCACTTTTGCGTCCAGATCAGAAATAATACGCCTTCTTTCTAGGCGGGCTGCGTCGGAGGTCACGCTAAGGTTGCCTTCCTGAGAGCTCGTGCTGCTCACGGATGAAAGACTAGAGGCAGATTGGGCTGCAGCGCTCTGACCTAAAGCAACTTGTACGCTCGCAGCGGGCAAAACAGGCGTAAAGAAAAGCACGAGGGTGCGAGCTGCAAGACTGGTTAGTTTTATGTGTGTCATGGCTCTGCCCCGACTTTTAGGTCTGCTTTTTTGGGTAGCGTGGTGAGTTGCAAGTTCTCTAAAGAACTGTAAGGCAATTTTAACGCGAAGGACACGAAGATAACCAGTCGAATTCCTTCGCGACCTTGAGTCATTTCAAGGGACGGAGAAGGGCAGCTTTGTCGTTAAAAAAAATTTGGAAATTCTTCGTACGTTTCTAAGGCACTTTAATGACTGGAATGTCACTGAATTTATTCCGCGCAGGAATGCCGATGCAGCCCTTGGCATTGAGTCTCAGCTAACTCAAAACAGCGCGGAAATCTGTCCCGCGGTAATAGGAGTCCTACACACCATCGCTCGCGAATATATTGGCTATGATAGCCTTGGTGAAGCGCTTGCAAGAAGGGGCATCAGCTCTGTGGTGCTCGACTATGCTCCGATTAGTTTTGAGGGATTGGCGCGGGTTGAGCCTAAGCCAACTAATTCGAAGCAAGATGAGGGCCGGGGTTCTGAGTTTTCGCCGCCTCCCCGAAAGTAAGCTAAGGAAGCTCTGAAAAAATCTGCTCTGTGAACTCTGTGCCCTCTGTGGTTGATTTAAATTGTTGAAAAACCACAGAGGGCACAGAGAACACGGAGGGAAAGAAATAAAATATCTAGGTTTTTCAGAGGTTCCCTAAGTGATAGGAGCCGCTTGAACTAAAGCCAGACATCCCAGCTCTCGGCGCGAAGGCTGGGGAAAGTGGGTATCCTTGAGGCATACGCTAGTGTTTCGGGGCATTTCGGACCGGTGCCACGGGGCTTAAGTCAGTTCGCGGTAATGCTAGCGGGTTCATAATCCCACACTTTACATACCTCGGATTTTTGATGATAATTCGAAGTATGCTGCGACGAATTCTTAACCCATTGAAATCAAGTAGTTTTTTGCTGTTCGGTGCGCGCGGCGTGGGGAAAAGTACGCTTGTCGACGCTCTCTTCAAGGATGACCGAGTTCTTTCCATCGACCTGTTAGATCCCGTGCAGTTCGAGCAAGCAACCTTGGGAACTTCTGAGTTGATGGCCCGAATTGAAGCATGGGCACAGCAGGGCGAGAAGTGGGTATTGATCGACGAAGTTCAAAAGGCCCCTAAGCTTCTTGATGTTGCCCAGAAATTCATTGATAAGCGACAACTTAAATTTGTTCTCACTGGCTCAAGTGCTCGCAAGTTGAAGCGTGGCGGAGCCAATCTTCTTGCCGGCCGAGCCTATAGTTACAGTTTGTACCCTCTGCTCGCAGCGGAGCTCGGCGCAACCTTTCATCTTGATAGCTATCTTAGTTTTGGGGGGTTGCCTCGGGTTTGGGGCATTGAGTCAGCGGAGGAAAAAGCACTGTTCTTGCGAAGCTATGTAAGCACCTATCTCAAGGAGGAGATAGCGGAGGAGCAGATAGTAAGAAAGCTAGAGCCATTTGCGAAGTTTCTGCAGGTTGCGGCACAGTCAAGCGGGAAGATAGTTAACTTTGCAAACATCGCCGGCGACGTTGGTGTATCAGATCACACGGTAAAGACTTATTTCCAGATTCTTGAGGATACATTGCTGGGTCATCTCCTGCCTGCTTTTGGAGAATCTGTTCGTAAGGTTCAGGGTCAGTCGCCTAAGTTTTACTTTTTTGATCCAGGGGTTCTCCGCGCTCTTCTCAGGCAGGTGGACCAACCTCTCACGGACCAGAACTACAATTATGGGAACCTCTTTGAGCATTTTGTAATCAATGAACTGAAGCGTAGCGCAGAGTATAAAATGCGTGACTATCAATTCTCTTTTTTCCGCACCTCAAACGATAGAGAGATCGATCTGATTATTGACCGCCCAGGCCATCCCCGCGCTGTTATTGAGATTAAGTCCTCCGCATCTCTTAGGGCCGATGATGTTAATGTACTCAGAACCCTTGGTGCCGAGATTCCAAACTCTAGCATTTATTGCCTCTCTCGAGATCCACAACGCAAGCGATTCGGCGAAGTAGATGCTTATCCGTGGCAAGAGGGCATAGCAGAAATAATTAGGTAATTTGTTCTGCGTTTTGCGATCAACCTCGCGGCAGCTTCGAGGGATTAGCTTGGAGTAGCCTCGTCGGCATCTTCTTCCCCAAAACGAGCGCCGATAATGATCGTGTTTATGGTTTGTGTGCTTTTCACTCCGCCGCCGGCTGAGAACCGAATGAGGCGCTGAGAGTTCTCGTCTCCAGGGGCATAGACAAACGCGTAAAAATTCTTACCGTCTGGCGTCACCATGGTGTGGCCTCCTGCAATTCTCTGCACATTGCTCAAGGTGGAAAGGCATTTAGCTTTGCCTTTGGTGCTTAGTCGACATACGTCTACTTGAGAAGTAGACGGAGAAGCTAGACACACAAAATCTTGACGAACTTTATTTAGCTTGATGCGGTCACAAACGACAGGCGCCCCAGCTTTTGTGGTAATAGCGAAGGAGGTCGCAGACCCGCGTTTTAATTTAAATCTGACAAGTGAGCGCACGGTGCTATCGCTCGAGGGATGGCCGAGCACGTAATAGAAACCAGCTTGGCGCGCTATTGCTCCACCAATTGGTTCAATATCGAGGCTCGAGAAATCAACGAGGAGCGATGTCGCACCGGTCTTTTGATTTATCTTATAGATTCCACCGTTTCCCGTGTTGGAGTTGTAGAAGAGACCGAAAAGTTTCTTGCCGGAAAAGAAAAGAGCCTTTGCACTGTCGTCCCCTGTTGCAAGATCGAGATCTACATGGCTTATCACTCCGCTTGAAAGTGAGGCCTTGTAGAGAGCGTTCTCTGCTGCGCCGCTTGGCGTTGCAATATAGTAGAAATTATTTCCCTTACGCGCGACGGCGCCTAAGGTGTAGGAGGTGAGGGGCTCGGCAGCTTTCTGGGTGAGTACTCCGGTCGAGGAAATGGTAAAGAGAGTGCCGTCGGTGTTGAGCCCGGCCAGAGATGCTTCCGCGTTTGCCCTTGGAGCTTGCAGTGCCAGGACGGATAGTGAAAGGGCCAGGACTAAGGGCTTAAGAATGCGCATGTGTGCCTCGCGGTAGGTGGATACCGCGAGTCAATCATATTTTGCCTGAGATGGCCTAGAGAAAAAATGCAACTAGTCTTTGCCTTTAGGGAAGAGCTCCTTCGCATTCGGCACTCCCGCAAGCTCACCCAGGGTCTTGCCATGAAGAGAAGATGGAGCCGAAGCTCGAATCTCGGCTTTCCCGTTCATGGGGAGAAGAGGCTCCAAGCGCTTATAAGCTTCTTCTATCTCACGTACGAGAGTAGAGTTTACCCAGCGGACATGGGAGTCGAATCGGGTACTACTTACTGGAGAAGTTCGCCAACTTCTCTTAAGCAGGTTCCACGAATCGCCAGTTCCGGGCACAAAACCGATTTGCCTCAAAAATTCGGCGCTACTGGCCTCACAAAGAAGAAGCGCCTGCTGGGCAAAGACTTCGTCGACTCTCTGGTAGCCGTGCACTGCCCTTGCAACGGACTTAAGTAAAGCATCGGGCGGGAGATAACGAATGACCGCTTCCTCTACCTTTTGGTCTGGCTGGCCTTGCCCCGGGAGTTGTATTGGGGCGCGTCTTTCGACCTCTGCTTTTTCTGCTTCGTCAAATCTTCCTACGAGTCGCATCTGAAGCTGCTTGCCCCTTGGAGTGCTTGCAATGCTCCCGGTAACAAAGGTCATGGGGGAGTATCGTGAAACGAACCTCTGTTCAGGATCAAACTTGCCCTGGCGTGCTGCGGCGAGAAGCTTAGGGAGCGCGTCCTTCTGTTCAGGAGTCAGTTGTCGCTGAAGGTTCTCTTCGGCAGTTATCACCTCGTTTGCAATCGTGGCCAAGGCACTCACCGTCGCCATTTCCTTAGGCGTAAGGTATGGCTGGCCAGTGTGCACACGCGTACATTGCGTAATTACCAGAAGTTTCTCGAGCTGTTCAATAACACGTAAATGAGCCTCTGCCTGTCCGCAAGGAACTAAGTCTTTGACCTTCTGGTAGAGGGCCGCCAAGGGTTCATTTTTTGCCTCTGAATCGCGGTAGAGACCCGCTTCGGCAATCCCTTTCACTTCTTGGATTTGTGACCTCAGTTTCTTTGCCTCTTCCCCTTCCTTATGCATGGTTTCAGCGCACAACCACTCGGCGCGCTTCACCACTTCACGGGGAGTAAGTCCATCGTGGCTTTCTGCATAGGCTTCTTCACTCTTAAGAAGGCCCTTGACGGGAAATATACGGGTAGAGCTGACTCGTGCCTGATCCTCCTCCGGGCGAAGATTCGCGATAGAATTCGCGATGCATTTCTTTTCTAGCATCGACCACTTTCGTAAAGCCGATACCACACCTCTACTCATCGAGATGAAATCTTCGATGTTCTTAGATCGGAAAAACGCCTGCTCATTCTCTTTTGGCGCACATGCAAGAAGTTCGAAGGCCTCTTTTAGGGCTGCAAAATCATGCTGTCCAAGAGTGCAGCCCGCAGCGGTTTGTTTTAAGCGCTCAAGCGGAACTCCCGGCCTTCGGCAGTCATCCTTCCAGCTACCTGGTTGGTCCTGAAAAAGAGGCCGAAAGAGTTCTATGGCTGACCAGAATTCAGTTCCGATTGGTGCGAGTGCTGCGCGGCAGGACTCCTCTCGGAATCGGTATAAAGATGAGCATGCTTCCTTAACGTCTACTACTTGATTCTTAGCTATTTCTCCTGCGCTTTCCCCAGAGATTCCACGAACGTTGCGAACGATGGTTGCGGCCTTGCCTATGGATTCTAAAAGCTCGCGCATCTTTGGGGTTGCCTTACCGGCCTTCACTTGCTCTTCCAAGCCAGCGAGATATTTGAGGTCACTGCTAAGACCCGAAAAAACGCATTCCTTCCGCACAAAAGTACGGCGGGCTCTAAATGCCGCGAGCCGAGTAAGTCGCTCCTGAACCTCATCAAGGGGAAGTTTTCTGAGCCCTCCTTTGCGTAGTGCATCAAAGTCTTCAACCACCCATTCCGGGACACCTCTTCGTGCCTCCTCGGTACTTAGCTCCCGAGCAAGCCAAGTAAGGAGATGCCCACGACTTTGCGCGCCGACCCCAAACCTTCTTCCTTCCGGGGTAAGTATGGTGTCGGAGAATCGCTGCATGTCGAGAATATCGAGACCTTCGCGAATCTCCTGTTGCAGCGCAGCAGCGAGCGCCACGCGCTCAGCAATAACTTTACTAAGCGGCCCCTTGTCTGGGTCGGGAGTATCTTTTTCGTCTGATTTACGGGTGCTTGCTTCTACTTCCACCAAGTTCACTGGAGTGTCCTCAGACAGCCCGAGGCGCTTTTGAATATCGAGGATGTCTTGCTCGCGGGTAGCTATGGCGGCTTCAAGTTTTGCTAGCAGGGTCTTGTTATATGCTTCGAGCAACTTGGAATTGCTCTGCCATCCGCAAAGATGTCCAGGAATAGAGGGGTCTTTTGGGAAGAAAAGATGATAGACCGGACCGCTCATTGCCTGAGCGCTTGAGCCGCCAATAACGAGCGGCTCAGCCAAACTTGGACTCTTTCGGCGACGAGAGGATGTTCCAGGCTCCTCCGCGGACGCGTTCACTAAGCGAGCTTCAAGGTTATCCCCGTAACGCTCTTTAAGCTGCTGCCGTGTTGGGGTGTCCACTTGGAAATCGGGGGACCCGAAAATAGTAATCGGGCTCGGAAACCTGCTTGAGCCTTTAAGGGAATCCATGCAGGAGATGTGAGCAGCAATACTGCCCTTAAGTGTGAAGACGTAGGTATGAAAGCAGTCTACGGTGCCTTTTAGTAGCTCTGCGTCTTGGCCCCCGGCGAGTAGAGTTCCCCGGCAAATACGCAGCGCCTCTTGTGCAATGTCTTTGTTGCTCCCTAGAAGTTCGATCAGTCTTTGACTTTGTCCTATTGAATCTCCAAGCAGGCTCGTAACTGTGCGTAGTGCAGTTACATCTTCCCCTTTGAGGCTCGAAATGAATTTATTCGCCTTCGTCCTCACCGCAGGATCGGGCATCCCCGCGGCGGGCTGCGAAGCTCCGCCAGAGCCTGGGTGCTCGTGTGGACTATCCGGGGATCTAAGTGCGAAGCTATTTCTCATGGTGGTTTAACCGTCGTGATTCACAGCCTTCAAGGGCTGCGGGGAAGTCATCCAAAGAGAGTATCAGTACAACAAATCGTGGAGTGAATCTCCTGAGGCGCAATGCCCGCTGATACTCCAAAACTAAATCCCCACGGTACGGGTTATGTGTCCCAGAAGTCGCTAAGTGCCTTTATTCGGGGCTTTTTGCCCGGCGCGTGTTCCTGGTTGCCTAAGTTGTAGTATTATCTTGTAGATTCAAGTGGTTATATATCCGAAGACTTGCCCCGTTAGGTTCGCCTTATGTGCTCTATAAATGAATAGGAGCTAGTAGTATCAACTCTGAGCTCGTAGTGGTTCAGAGAACATTTAACGATGAGACCTTCATCGCCTTGATCCTCTTCATCACCTCGCGCGCTGTCCTCTGCGTCAGACGTTGTAGTACTTTAGTTGTCGAGAATTATGACACGCCGGGAAATCAACAACGTCCGCCTTTCTGACAACGTACGTTTTGCAGAAATGGCAGCGAAACATTTTGGTCTGCCTTGCCAAATGCTTGATGAGCATAGCGGATATTTGTGCCGAATCGGGAACGGATCTGATGCCTTTCTCATAGGAGGCGGAAACGTCTCTTCCTGGCCAGTGAACAATGCCACTGCATCAACTCTTGCTACCGATAAAGGGTTTACTGCGGTGGTGCTTGAGGAGCAGCAACTTCGCGCTCCGAAAGGTTCTACGATCTTCTTAAGTGATCGCTACGCGTTACTCCGCGAGAAGGGACGGGAGCTAAGCGATGCCTCTTCAATCGCGGATGCTCTTGGCTGGCCAGTTATCGCTAAGCCGAACAACGGAAGCCGTGGAGCATTCGTACGCCTTTGTAAAGATGCCGAGGAGCTCGAGGCGCATCTTGTTCGCATGGGTGAGAGATACGATATCGGGCTCGTGCAGGAATACGTGCGGGGAGACGAGTACCGTGTATTTGTCTTTGGTGAAGAAGCCGTTTTTTCATATCGTAAGCAGCGCGGAGCTATTGTTGGCGACGGCAAGCATGCAGTTGCCGAACTGATCGCGCGCCTTAGCGCTGAGCTTGTAGGACATGGACTTGATCCAATTGATCCGAAATCAAAGACGCTTGTGGATGCTATGGAGCGTCACCAACTCAGCATGCATAGCGTACTTCCTGGTGGGTTTAGCTTAGAGGTGGGAGCGCGAGCGAACCTTTCTGCGGGCGGCAGTCCTGCTGAATTCACCACGAAGGTTCCGCGTCTACTAGCGGAGACTGGCATTCGGGCAACGAAAGCCCTGGGCCTCGTGGTTGCAGGAGTAGATATCATTCTTCCAAAAGAGCCTACGCAGATTCCTGTGGTAATAGAAGTTAATTCGAATCCGGCCGTAACTTCGCTCGAAAAGGTAGATAGGCTTGATGTTGCCCTAAGCATTTTTGGAAGGATGTTTAAGCGCTTGCTCCCTCAAAAGGGTCATTATGAATGAGGTGCTGCGTGACTTCGCCACGCGCCCAAAATTTGGAAGTGGGCCTGGGCTCTCGCGGAGCGAAAAATTATTAGAGCTTCTGAAGCTCACTCCCATGTCGACTATCGGAGTCACGGGGAGTAATGGAAAGGGCTCTACCTCAACGATGGCGGCGGCTCTTCTCTCCGCGGCGGGGCTTCGCACTGGTCTCTATACTTCGCCTCATTTTCTTGAGCCCACAGAGAGATTTCGAATAGACGGAAATCCCATCTCTCTTGATCTGCTTGAAGATGCACTGAGGCAAGTAACTGAAGCTGCTGACAAGCTTGCCAAAGAGCTTGGGGAAGAGTTCTCTCGATTCGAGCTCCTGACCGCGGCAGCCTGGTATATTTTTAAGCAAGAGCGCGTCGATGCAGTAGTCATGGAGGTGGGAATTGGAGGAAGGTACTGTCCTACCAAGTTAGGAAAGCCATCCGTTACTGCTCTTACTTCTCTTGATCTTGAGCATTCTGAGATTCTCGGATCCACGCTAGAGCTTATTGGCTGTGATAAACTTGAACTAACGCCCAAGGGTGGAGTCTGCTATGCGGCTCTACCTGAGAACTCTGCGCTAAGGAGTAACCTGGCAGACCATGCGCGGAGTTTGGGAATTTCGCTTGTGCTACTAGAGGAGGCCTGGCCAAAGCTTCGCTACCTCTTGGGCGACAAGCCATGTCTTTCTGGAGTTACTTCTCAGGGGAATACGTTAGAAGTTCCTCTGCCCTTGCTGGGACCCTGGCAGGCAAAAAATGCGGCGCTTGCAATCTCCTGCGTCCAGGCAGCGCTTACTAACATGGGGAAATCTGTTTCTTGGGAAGAATTTAAGGGCTGGACTGCGCGTGGATTGTCAGCGGCGCAAGTTCCAGGGCGGTTCACTCAAGTGCATGAAGCCCCTTTGGTGATTGTTGATGCGGCTCACACTCCTGATGCAATACGGCAAGTGGTCGAATTCATCAGTAAGAACCACGGAAAGGAAGGCGTGGTACTCTGCGGAATATCCGCGAGCAAGCCAGTACCGGAGATGGCATTTCTCTTATCTTCTCTCCCCTATGATTTTTATGTCTCCACGACTACGCACGGGGGCGCAGATCCGCAACTAATTTCCTCGGTGCTTCAGTCGAATTCCGCCTCAGTGCTTGGTCTCGGAGTTGACCTAAAAATGCTTTTGAGGCAAGCCATGGCGCGTGCTTCGCAAAGGGCAGTACCTCTTTTTGTGCTGGGCGGACTTTTCTTTGCCGCTGAGGTTTCGCGCACTCTTCTGGGCAAAGAAACTAGGGAACAAATATATTTGTGATGAGGGATCCTTGCTGCCCTCGCTCTCCACTTGAATGGGGCTCCGATGAGAAAACTCGCGCTGCTTTTCCTCATGTTTGCCTTGATGCAGGGTTCATGGCTGCAAGCCGAAGCGTTAGATTCCAAGGGGTCTGAGACTAAGTTCAGTTGGGACACTAAAGTTCGTGTCCGCTATGAGCAGGATGTTCACTTCCTACTTGAATGTTCGAGGAAACTCTGTGGATGGGGTTAAGAAGGGATTAGCGCGGAGACACGGAGACCGCGGAGGGGAGATAGAATCGAGATTTTGCTCAGCTCTGTGCCTTAGCATAATTGCTAGATATGCCGAAAATTCGCAAACAAAATCCTGGTAACATCCAGAAAGTTATAAATTTGCAGGCGAACACTCCGCGGTCTCCGTGTCTCCGCGACCAAGGAGTGTGTCCCGTA
>JBIKWF010000208.1:0-3345 GCA_044356455.1 Bdellovibrionota bacterium
CGCGCGAATCAAGGATTAGTTGAAGATGCATTAAAGGTTGCTGAAGAGAGCTGTGTTCCGTGGGGACCAAGTTCTAGCTATTGAGGAGAAACTCAGGATCTCGCAGGAATTTAGATGTGCTCCTCCCTTAGTGGTCTTAGTGGTTCATGAAAACAACCACTAAGAACACAAAGACCACTAAGGAGGGCACCTTAAGAGGTTTATAAGATACAGAGATGAGGGTGTTATGAATCGTCGACAATTGCTTAGAGGAATGGTGGCGAGCACCGCTTGTTGCGGATTCGGATGGTCGCTTCGGATTGAGCCCAACTGGATTGAGGTCACGCGGCGCACAATAGCTCTCAGTAAACAACCACAGCGTACTGTTCGGATGGTGCACCTTTCAGACCTGCATTATTCAGACACGCGTAGCCTGGACCGCATTCGTTGGGCGGTTGACCTCGCACTTTCAGCAGACCCTCAAGTGGTCTGCATCACCGGAGACTTTATCGACAAGCGGATGCCGAAGGAGGCGCCTTATCGGTCGGTTCTTGAGCAACTTACCAGGTACGCTCCTACGCTCGGGATTGTTGGTAATCATGATGGAGGGGGCTGGGTTGGCAGCCTGGGTGGATATAAGGACGCAAGCCTCGTGTATGATTTCGCAAGATCCGCAGGTATTACCATGCTTGAGAACGAGTCTCTCAAGGGTCTTCGCGACAAAGCGGGGGCAGATCTTGGAATAACGTTCGTTGGAGTAGGAGACATTTGGTCGGGTAACGCTGAGCCTGTAAAGGCATTCGGCGGCGTAGTTCAAGACGGAAAGCCAATAGTGCTTCTCTCACATAATCCAGACAGCAAGGATATGGTGCGGCATTATTCATGGGACCTCATGCTGAGTGGGCATACGCATGGTGGGCAGATGGTGATTCCCGTCGCTAATTTGGCGCCTGGGGCTCCCATTGGCGATCCAAATTTTGTGTCCGGTCTTTGCCCCTGGGGCGAGCGGGCAGTTCATGTAAATCGTGGAATTGGATCGGTATTTGGATTGAGGTTTAACTGCCGGCCTGAAGTCTCGGTGCTTGATTTAGAGGTCTAGGCCGCATCTTAAGTTGCAGAAGGCGCGACGTGGTCTTGCAGCCAGTGTGCGAGGTTGGGTGAGCTGCAGAATATAACGCGTAGTCGCTTGGTCCTGAAGGCCACGGCAAGGCTTTGGCGGAGACGCGAAGGTGTAGAAAGTTAGGCTTGGTCTTGCCGACGACTTACGGGTGATTCGAAAGCGAAGATTGTAACGCGAAGGACGCTATGGACACGAAGGGAAGAGAATTCTATACCTTCGTGCCCCTCGCGTCCTTCGCGTTACAATTTCCCCCCTCGAACTGCCTGAATAGTGACGGGAAGGTCAAATCTAGATTTCTACACTTCATCCAAGGCGCACTTTCACAATGAGCGCTAAGCTCGCTATAATCTCATCATCGAGATCAGGCTTTCCTCTGAGCCGAAGTGCGATGTCTCTAATCGCTTTAGGCCACACTGTTTCATCCTGAGGCCGCGGCTTGCTGCTCATGAGAAGGTCAGTCATCCACGCGCCAAAGCTTTCGCAAGATTGGGAGATAATGAGATTCTCCTCTTCAGAGAACGAACCTCTTTTCACAAGCCGTAGCCGACCAGCCTTCTGCGCCTCAAGAACAAGTTTTACTCTTTCAATTCTCACCTCCAGTTCAGAGTCGGTAACTTCAGTGGCATATCCACATTCTTTTACTCGTTTTATATAGCGAAAGAAGTCAAGCGCCTCGCTCTCTTCTTTGCTTATGTGTGGAATGAATGAACGCTGTCGCCGCGCGGAAAGTTTTGGCTCCATAGTGTCTACCTAAGTTCCTTCACGAAGAATCGGGAATCTACTTTCATGATGGGAAAAGACGCAGGTAAGTCGGCCCGATCGATCTCTTTAAAGCCATTCTTTAGATAGAACTTCTGTGCCGCGAGAAAAGCTTCCGTAGTTCCAAGGTATATGCGAGACCCGGCCTGCTCCTTTGCCCAAGACAGAGCTTGCGAAAGAAGATTCTGAGCAACGCTTGGCTGGTTGCCGCGAGACCCACGATATTCGGAATGCACAAACATTTTTCGCAGCGCGAAGGCATGATCGCCTATTGCGAGCAGCGCGGCGGTGCCCACCACTTGGTCTCCCTCTCGGGCGATCCAAAAGTTTCCTCCCCTTCCATGGTAGTAACTTTCTATGTCAGAAAGATCTGGTTGGTCCTCCAAAGAGATTGGAATTGAAAATTCATCCCGTTGAATAGGGAGGATCAGTCTCACAATTTCGCTTTTATCTGTGGGCTGCGCGGAGCTAATGAGTACCATAAGGTAGATTCCTTTTTGTAAGGCCTGCTACCTACCAGAATAGAGCTGAAATGGGATATATATTTCTTAAAAGTGCCGAAAACAGTAACATTACACGATATGACTAATAAAAATGGGCACCGCCAAGTAACTCTTGATGCCCTTGACCGAAAACTACTACAAGACCTAGAGCTAAGGGGCCGGGATTCCTTCTCCGAAATCGCCCGCCGAGTGCGGCGAGGACGTGATACCGTTGAATATAGAATTCGGGAACTCGAGGAGAAAGAAATCATCACGGGTTATCACGCCATTATTGACCCTTCAGCGGTCGGCCTCTCAATATTCAAAACCTACGTGAGACTGAGAGGACCGGAAACTGCGCATCAAAAAGTAAGTTCGCTTCTAAGTCGCCATCCCCGGGTCTTCTGGCTGGCCGAATGTTGTGGGTCTTACGACTATATTTTTTCGATACATGCACACTCGCTGCGAGAGTTTGCGGATATACAGCAGCAAATCCTTGATAAACTCGGCGATGTCGTCGTGGCCTTAGAAGTTTTTCCGCTTGTGGAAATGCAGTGCTTTGCTCGGGGCTATTTGGGAGAAAGGAAAGCTCCTCCCCTTGTGATAGGCGCCTCGTCACGTATTCACCTGCTCGAGGAGACAGACCGAAGACTACTTAGTCATCTTGCAAAGAATGCGAGAGCTACAATCGCATCCCTTGCAGAGGAGGCAGAGGTGGCACCAAATACGGCGAAGAAACATGTGTTAGGCCTCGAGAAAAATGGCGTGATACTCGGGTACCGAGCCGCACTAGATATTGCAAAACTTGAACTAGAGTTCTTTAAAGCCCAAATTGCGCTTGATGAATTCCGCACCTCTGATATTCAGAAAATCCTAGCCTTTTGCAAAAAAGAACCTCACATTACCTATTTCATTCGGCAGGTGGGGAGCTGCCTTGTAGAGATAGAACTTGAAGTATTCGACTACTATCATTGTCACGAAGTACTTTCACGACTTCGAGTCGAA
>JBIKWF010000087.1:0-19147 GCA_044356455.1 Bdellovibrionota bacterium
CCACGCTCATTAGGAAGGAAGAGTATCGGTGGGCTCCTTCAGGTTGGTGAAAGAACTAATTCCACACTTGAGGAAAGCCTTTGTATCAATATTACTCGATGCCTGGTCAAACAATTATGTGAATACGAGTAGCGAGGCACTAGGAATGGCATTCTCAACCGCCCAGAGCGCTGTTCAAAAGAATTAGCCTGCTGAAACCACTTTTCTATACCGCATATAATTCTGGAAGCTACGTAGTTGAAACGGGTTGCCGTTTCATGAAGTCCTATGACCAAATGTGCATTGGGGACTTGTGTCCTCGGTGCGGCGCCGGCTGTCGACGGTGCTGCAAGAATGCAGTTTTTTATGGGTGCTGCGAGCCCTTGAGGCCTGCGTAGTTGCGTTCTTTTCCTTTGTGCTCATTATCGCTATAACTTCCTTCTTATGCTTCATCAGCAAACGACCATAAATCCTGATTTCGACCGAGCAATGCGCCTTGTTCGAATACATCGTTGAAGCGAAAGCGTAGAGGCCGACATAACTAACGGCAAGTTTGTGGTCTGGTTTTCGGAAGGACCGCTTCAATATCGTGGCCCGTTTACCTTTCCCGACGCGAGTCATGCGGGAAATGCCGTGAAAGAACTGAACCAGAGCCATGCCAGATCTTCAGTAAAGGTTCTTTCGCTCGGAGCGATGGCTTTGCTGTCAGCGGTCTACAAGCATGGAGGGGCGGTGCTCTCACTCGCTCCTTGGCGAGAAAGAGCGGATGCTCAGGGCAAGTTTGGGGACTGTGACATTCACTGGGTCCAAAGCGATTTACTCCCTCCCGAAGCCATTGCGCTGCCGAAGGGCACGACGGTGGGAGTACTGCTTAAATCGGTGTGTTCAGATTATGCAGAGCTCGCAGGAGTGCCACTCGAGGAAACGGGATGCCCAGGCACGTTAAATGATTTTGCCTCAATCGCAATGAGCCACGGGTTACAAGAATTAGGCGTGGGCGAGCGCGCGCTGTCTCCAAGGCGTACACCTTCTTGGCTCGCTGCAGCCGCGGGACTAGCCCTTGCCGCAGCGGGGGTGTTTCAACTATCTCAACGTGGAGGTGATCGCAGCGAAACGGAATTAGAACAGAGCTTGGGTGCGCTTCGCATGCCGCCAGTTAGGCATGAGAAACCTGGTATTACTCAGGCGGGATATGGGCGAACAATCCCGCGTGCGTCGGACGATGCCGCAGGCCTCGCAATCGCAGATTCGCTTCGTGATGAGCATTCCCAAATGCCTCGGCAACATCCTTTCTGGTATCTTCCGTCATATCCTCAAGGAGTTGATGCAGAGTCGAGACTTCAGGTGAAAATTACTCCACTTACAATTGAGCGAAAACAAGATTAGCCCCCTCCTTCTTTCTATCCTGGCCTCATCGCGTATTCACACGCACAAGGAAGGCAAACTAGAATTACCAGGGAGCCTCGTCCAAAATAGAGGACTTCCGTTAGTGCCACCCACTTTTTTGAATCGTAAGCAGTTATCGGGCAATCGCGAAAGAAGTTTCCAGTTCGGACTGATCTAATTGTGCTGCATGAGTGGGACTGCCTGATTCCACCCACAGGGTTTTCAAGGGAGGTTGCCTGGAGGGGGAGTTAGTTTGTTTGCTCTTGGAAGAGGAGCCGGTCCGATAGAGAGAGGAATTATACCTCGGCTGACGGGTACGTGACTTTCGTAAATTCAATTGCTTATCGAGACATTCTCGTTTGGCCCGTGTTGGCAAATGCAAATAAAGTGGGTGGCACTAAGTAGTGGGCTCGTACTCCCAATCTATTTTGGGGCCAGTAGGAGGATGGAGGGGCGCCGGCCGAAATAACTACCAGGAGCTCTCACCGATGACGTCAGACCCCTTTCTCGTTGTGTTTTGCGTGGCCTGCCCGAAGTTTGCATCAGTGGGCGATGGAGGGGAAACATACCGCTTCTTGCAGTCCTGAAGTTTCGATTCCTTACCAGAATCGGCAACGCAGAGCGCCTCGTTTAGCTCCTCGCAGGTCAATCGACGTGGTGAATTATCTTCATCTTCATCTTCATCGCCGTCTCCAGGTGCCCATCCGGGGGTAGTGGGCGTCAATGGTCCGTCGGGCCCACAGCGACAGGTACACAGATACTCTAGAGCAACCTCTGCGCTATCATTCCCAACAAAAATTTTTGAGGGAGGGGTTCGTTGTTGGCAGAGAGCTCGTTGAGGGGATGAAGCCATGAAGACGCACAGCGTCGCAGCAAGCACTCTCAAGATTTTTGCCATAGTTAATCCCCGTAAACGGTCACAACCCGCAGTTCCGAGCTTTATGTCGGTGGCCGACCACTTATTCGATAAGTGAATCCTCGGTACGGTTGGCGAAGATCTTGAGCGTCCTCTCCCTTCAAACTTAGTCCACCGCAGGAGGCACTGGTTCGGAGGCACTGGTTCACCCCAACTCTCTCTTTGCGGATCCGCAAAGCCCCCCCCCGGCAATGTATTCAGTCACTTAGATCCAAAAATAGTTGGGGTGCACCAGTTAGTGCTCTCCGTAGGGCCGGGGAGTCCATCATTTCCCGGTTCGTAACGCAACGGAAGACCCAACGCCAAAACGTTATCGTCCAAAATAACCATACCAAAACTCCTTCCTCGAGCTCACGCTCGATAAGTGAACCTTTACACACAACACCCCTCACCCGCGTCGCTACCCGACTCCCACGCAGAATTCGAGCGAGTTAGGTGAGCGAAGCGGATGATGGATGTTCTACCTTCCACCGAAACAGGATTTTTCAAAGAGCAAAGACCGAAATTTGAAAGCGGGAGGCTTGAGAGCAGAGAACCGTGACGCGCGAGCGTCGGCTTGTGCAAACCGTCCCGCGATTAACGGCTTATGGATGCTACTGGAGTAGGTCCTTGTAGATGCGATCCGGATTCGGCACCATCGCCGCAAAATGACCGTCTGCATCTACGTGAGCGAGCTCAAATGAGGTCCCTTTGGCAGATCTCGTGACAGAATTGGCTTCCACGAACTGAGGAGGGGCGCCGGGCTCTGATACTTCGAGCCACACCGGGCCGCGTAGCTCTTCTCCAACCCGAAGCTCTTGCTTTACCCACAGTGGGAAGGTTGCGAGATGTTCCTTCGTAAAGACAAGCGAGAGCTCGTCGTTTTCGAAGGTAAAGCGGCCTTCGCATGCCGTGATTCTCCCTTCGATTGACGGGAGCCTCGAATTCAACTCCCGACGATACGGATCCATTAGGAGCACTTGTACTCCCAACGGAGCCCAGGTGTGAAGCCGAGCCAATCGCTTCGCGGGGATTGATCTAAACTGTTCAACGAGCAGAACGTTCACCCAGAGACTCACGATGCGCTCGCGACGGAAAGCGATAAATTGTCCCCAACTATCCACGCAATTCAAGAAATCTGAATCCGCACCACCGCACGTTAGCTCGAAGAGGGAGACGGAACCAAGTAGCGTAACTTCGAACAGTCCGCCTTTGGTTGTTTCAATCTCCACGGTTAAACCCGCCGGAAGTTCTTGCTCGAGTAGCTCCGGTGCCATGTTTGAAGAGCTAAGGAGATTCATAAGGAATGGTTTTCCTGGCTCAAGCAAGTCGGGGAACGGCAGGTGTTCAGGCCACCCACCTTTAGCCGCCGGAGGATCCCAGTCGATCAACATAGTGGGGATCCCCGTCTGGTTCGCAGCCTGACCTTCAGTTCGACCCCTGAAAGTACCCGTCGCACACCTGCTGCCTCTCCTCGCCGCCACCCTTACCTCAACAGGTACGTGGTTAAATTCCAGATACAACATCGGTAATCCCTTCTGAGAGCTTTGCTCTCAAATCTCGAACACCGGCAAACCTCAGAGAGAACCTTTCTCTCAAGCCTCCTCACTTATTGATAACGCGCCACCTGTAAGGGACGCAGAACCGTTAAGTGCCAGCGACTACCGCATCTACCCACACAGCGATGCTTCAAGATAACGTATCTCTCGGTACGATCACGGGTGCGGTGGCGCTACTCACCCCGCGTAACGAGAAAGATGGTGACGGTAGTCACAAGAATCTTCGAAGAATGCGTAGGCACAACGCGAAGAGGCGCGCTCACCGCTCAGCTCCTCAACAACGCCAGCGCCGCAGTCGCTGGTCTGCTCCAAATATTTTGATGGCTTTTGACTATCGATCGAGCCAAGCAATGACGTCACTTTCTCACGAGACGTGTGGTGAAAGTTGACAATATCCTTCGTCGATTGCTTCCTCTTAGCCCCATTGCTTAGTGATCGAACTGTCTAGCTATTGAAGGCCTTTCCTGCAAGAAATTCTTGCAACCCGACGACTTCAATTCCCTCACTTAAGAGATACCGCTTGTTCCCCGGATAAAGCACAAATAGTTTTTTGAGCTTGAGGTCTGTTTTGGCGGAACGCATCGACGGAGTTAGATGGGGAGCTGAGCTAAACTTAAACTCGATTCCAGTTCGCTCACGGCCAAATGGCAAAAACAAATCAAGTTCAGCCCCTGTGTGCGTACGCCAGAAAAACACCTCTTCCGGCCGCTTCTGAAGCGCTCGAATAACCTCTTCGAGTGCGTATCCCTCCCAAGAAGCACCCAGAAAGTGACTGCGCTCAATCTCCGCCTTTGACCTAAGCGCCAATAGCTCGTGTAGTAAGCCGCTGTCGCGAAGATAAATTTTAGATGCCCTTACTTGGCGTTTGCCGATATTCTCGTGCCATGGTTGAAGTTGGCGAACCATAAATGTTTCAGTCAGGATATCGACGTAATTTCTGATGTTTGTATCTGAAAGACCGAACGATCGACCGAGTTCGCTATAGTTCATTATCTGCCCGTGCAATCCAGCCAGCATGGTCCAAAACCTCAACATAGATGGCGCGGGGATTCTGATTCCTAACGATGGAATATCTCGCTCAAGAAATGTCGCAATATAATCCCTGCGCCACTTACAACTGATCGGCTCCGAAGTTGCTAAGATACTACCGGGGTATCCCCCGCGTGCCCAATGCTGACTTCTAAATCGTGGCGGCAGCTCCTTGAGGCTAAATGGCGGCACCTCTATGTAGCTAATCCGGCCGGCGAGAGTTTCTGATGCTTGGCCGATTAGATCGCGCGATGCGCTTCCCAGCACCAGGAATCGTGCTCTGCAAGGCTTGCGATCTGCCAAGACCCTTAACGTTTCGAACAATTTTGGTGCGCGTTGAATCTCGTCAATTACTACAGTTCCTTTAAGCGGTTCTAAAGCCAGCATCGGATCTGCGAGCCTTGCAGCATCGCGACTATCTTCTAGATCAAAGTACGAGGCGGATTTCGATTTTACCACCTGCCTTGCCAAGGTCGTTTTTCCAACCTGCCTAGCCCCCAAAAGCGCCACAATTGGGCTGTCCGTCAGGCTAGCTGCAATGCGCGTGAGAAGTAGCTTTCTCGAAATCATGCGTTTTATATACCATGAAATATCGATGTCAGCCAGCGAGATTTCATTACGTCTCTATTGGTGAATTGTCAGCTCGGTCATTTGGTGCACAAACTGGTGCACCCCAACTCTCTCTCTGTGCGGATCCGCAAAGCCCCCCCCCAGCAATGTATTCAGTCACTTAGATCCAAAATAGTTGGGGTGCACCAGTTAGTGCTCCCCCCAACTTTTTGAGGCTTTTAGGGAAAGCCTCCAGGGACACCCACCTATTGCCCACGTCCAATTCGGACTGAAGTAGGGGAGGACTCCCATTAGTGCCACCCACTTTTTTGAATCGTAAGCAGTTATCGGGCATTCGTGAAAGAAGTTTCCAGTTCGGACTGAACAAATTGTGCTGCATGAGTGGGACTGCCTGATTCCACCCACAGGGTTTTCAAGGGAGGTTGCCTGGAGGGGGAGTTAGTTTGCTTGCTCTTGGAAGAGGAGCCGGTCCGATACAGAGAGGAATTATACCTCGTCTGACGGGTACGTGACTTTCGTAAATTCAATTGCCTTATCGAGACATTGTCGTTTGGCCCGTGTTGGCAAATGCAATTAAAGTGGGTGGCACTAAGTAGTGATCTCGCGAAAAAAAGGAGCCACACATTACCTATTTCATTCGGCAGGTGGGGAGCTGCCTTGTAGAGATAGAACTTGAAGTATTCGACTACTATCATTGTCACGAAGTACTTTCACGACTTCGAGTCGAAGTTCCAGATGCGATTTCTCATATCACCACCACGCTCATTAGGCGGGAAGAGTATCGCTGGGCCCCTTCAGGCTGCTGAAGGAACAAGACTTTTCTGGGGCACAATAAAGGCTCGCTCGCGTGAATCAAAATCTAAGCTTGCAAGCCACGCTTTCGTGGTAAGCAGATTCCGATGACTTTGGGCAACCTTAGACGAAGCCTCAGGACTAAGTGCTTTTAGTCCTTTGATGTGCACAGGCCAGCAACCTGCCTCAGACATCGCCAAGATGCCGCGGTCGCTGTCTTCAAGCCCTATACATTGATCCATGGGAATCTCAATGCGTCTTTGAGCCTCGCGCACGATTTCGACTTTGTTGCGTTTCTCTTTCGGTATGTCGCAGGCCGCAACTACAAGTTGGGGCGGAACCAAATCCGCAAGCCGCGTGAGGCGAAGTATAGGTTCGGCCTCGTTTTTCTTGGAGGCAGTCGCCACCACAAAGGGAACTTCACGCTCTTGGAGAAAGCGCACGAGCTCTTCAGCGCCCTCTTGCCGCAGCCAATCCGCGCGAGCCTCTGGTGCATCTGGAAGATTGCGAGAGACAAGAAGATTTCTCGTTTCACGAATCTTTTGCACTAACCTTCTGGCATCCTCAATTCCAAGATCGGTGTTCCTAAGTACTACGCCGATTACCACCTCGACGACTTCCTC
Organism: Bdellovibrionota bacterium; assembly: GCA_044356455.1. GTDB lineage: Bacteria > Bdellovibrionota_C > UBA2361 > UBA2361 > JBGSMV01 > JBGSMV01. The sequence continues at coordinate 6,834 of JBIKWF010000087.1, forward strand.
CGCGGTAGCCCCCAGCGTCGGCAAAAATTCATGCGATTCATGGTTGGGGAATCCGTGCTCTTTGCAGGCAACTGGCCAGAGCTTGTTTCTGAGCCACTCAATCGTATCAAGCGTGCCGTTCAAATCAGAGATAACACCGCGAATCTTCAGCGGTTCTTCACTTGAGCGGGCGGGAGAATTAGCAGAAGGAGAAGGGTTCATAGCAAGGACGGTATTCGATTCTCGTATCCTAATCAATTTCGGCTAGGGAGGTTGGATCGGCTACACTGTGTACGGGTATTCGCCTATGCACGCATCACGAGATCAATTCCAATGCCTCGCCAAGGTTGAAAACCCCCTTGGTCTTCACGCCCGTCCTGCTGCCGAGATTGCGACCTTCATAAAGTCATTGGAAGGGGTTTCAGTTAAACTGCGATGCGGAGAAAGTGAAGCGGAGGGGGACAGCATTCTTCAGATTTTATTTCTTTGCGCACAGCAGGGTGCTGAAGTTCAAATTATAGCCACCGGTAAGAACGCACGCGAAGCTGCTCAGGGAGTCCGAGACATCATTCAGGGCCAAGCGGGATAGAAAGCCTTCCTAACTGGGGGAGAGCACGTAAATCGTATCCGGGGGGAAGGCAACAGAAGGGCGTGCACAAGGTAAAATCGGGCATGAGCTGACATATACTCCCCTACGGATGAAGCGTGGGTAAGTATCCAGCGAGCTTCGACGATAGTCCAGTCGCTCTAGGCATGCTCTCTCGTTCAGTTCTTTCGCCCTCGGAAGGTAACCATATGCTGTCCTACTGTGCGCTACTCTTTGCGCCCAATGAGGGCTCGAGTGACAGCCTGAATATCAATCTTGCCGCTGCCTAGTAGTGGGAGTGAAGCCTGCAGCGATATCTCGCGCGGGATAGCGAGCTCTGGTAAGCCGCGTTCTCTAAGAGCAGCCATTACCGTTTCACGAGTTGCCAATTTCGAATTTGTTACAAGGACGAGACGCTCTCCTTTTCTTTCATCAGGTACGCTTACCACGGCATTGAGTGACCCGGGCCAGGCGCTTTCGAGAGCCTGCTCTACCGCAGTCAAAGAGACCATCTCTCCTCCTATCTTGGCGAAGCGCTTCGCACGGCCCTTGATTGCCACGAAACCTTGCTCATCAATCGAAACGATATCGCCCGTGTCGTACCATTGGTCCTTCAAAGGTTGGAGCACGCCGGGGTTCTCAATCTTTAAGTAGCCCTTCATGACATTCGGGCCCTTAACCCATAGCCGGCCACCTTCGGGGATGCCAGGTATAGGCTCGAGCTTACTCTCGATGCCTGGCAGAAGTCTGCCCACCGTCCCGCGCTTATGGTGAAAGGGACTATTTACAGCAAGCGCAGGGGCCGTCTCCGTTGCTCCATACCCTTCAAAAATTCTGATACCAAAACGCTCTTGATAGACCTGACGAATTGCATCGGAAAGTCTCTCGGCACCGGAGAACACGTAGCGCACGGAGAAAAAATCGTAAGGATGGGCCTTCTTGGCATATCCCGAGAGAAAGGTGGGAGTTCCAAAGAGAATAGTAGCTGCCTCGTCATACACCAACTCTGGAATTGCTCGGTAGTGAAGAGGGGAGGGATAGAGGAACACAGGAGTTCCTTTCAGGATTGGCATTAAGGTTGCTCCCGTAAGGCCAAAGGAATGAAACATAGGAAGTGCGTTGAAGACGCGGTCAGTTGGCAACAGGGGAATAGTTGAGGTTACCTGGTCGACGTTTGCTAAGAGATTTGCATGACTTAAGACCACGCCTTTGGGGGTCCCCTCCGAGCCTGAGGTAAAAAGAATAACTGCGGAGTCTTGCTCAGTGCCTGGGATAAAGTCGTCGCCTAGTATCCACGCGCGCAGGAATCTCGCGTAAAATGCACAAACTCCAGTCACTTTAGTGAACCACGAGATGCTCTTCCCAAGATCTTCAAGGTAAACGGGACTTACCCCGATACTCGAGAGCTGAGCTATCCGCTCTTCAAGTTTGGCCATAGCAACGAATCGTCTCGAAGTGACGACGCAGGTCAGTTTGGATAATTTGCAGGTCGCTTCAAGCTGCTCAGCCGTGTGAGAAAAATTAAGCATGGCGGGAACTCGGCCTGCCCAATGTGCGGCGAAGAAGAGGGTAAGAGCCGGAACTCCGCTGGGGAGCAAAACACCGAGCGCAGTCTCGTCTGACTTTGGCTCAGGCAGAGCCCGAGACAGAATAAAGCTTTTCAGGAGGAGGCTACGAATCGAGACAGACCCACCGAGTGGATCTTTCGCAATAATTGTGGAGTCCCCAACCGCAACTCCCGCGCGTCTCAAAGCGTGCAAGAGGGTTGGTCCTCTTTGGTTTGTCTCAAAAATCAGATTGGTCATTACGTCATGAAGAGCAGCGCCTAACTTCTCACGTCGCACTTTGCCGCGCGCTGCGTCTGGAACGGCGAGCTGCGTGGGCGGACATACCGTCATTGAAAGTTTTGGAAATAGCTGAGCTCTGAAGAGCCCAGTTACCTTTGAGAAAATCGTGTACTGAAAACCTTCAAGACGAATCGGAACGAGCGGAGCCTTTGCTTTATCGGCAATAAGAGCCGGCCCCTCGTACACCTTCATGAGAGATCCAGTGAGAGAGATGCGTCCTTCCGGGAAAATTACGACATGCGTATTTTGCTTGAGTCTATCAATCAAAATACGCACGGCCATAGGGTTAGCAGGGTCGATTGCGATAAGATCAAGGGTCAGCATGACAGGCCGCATCCACCACTTCTTTGAAATCGCGGTATTCACCGCGAAAGTGGCGCGACCGGGGAGGTAAGCCGCAAGCATGACCGCGTCGAGAAATGAGAGATGGTTTGCAACTATCAAAGCGCGAGGACCAACCGAGGAGAAATGCTCAAGTCCCCTTACCTGAGCTCGAAAGGCAGTTTTAAATAGTAGTCGCAGAACACCCTTAAGAAGAGCCGCTGGCAAAAGCAGAATCGTATAGGCCGCGACTAGAATATTAAGAGCTGCAAGGGCAAGCAGGATGCCACCTATTGAGACCCCCGCACTTGAAGCTGCAGCGAGAGCGAGACTTCCCACCACCATCAGGAAGGCATTTAAGACGTTATTTGCTGCAATGATGCGGGATCTTTCCGTGTCAGAAGTGAGATGCTGAAGGAGCCCATAGAGGGGGACAATGAAGATACCTGCAGACATCGAGAGAGTAAAAAGCGAAAGCCCGATGCCCAATCCCCGCGCTGAGAAAAAGAAACTGAGACTTGTGCCGACTCCTTCTAGGGGAGTTTGCAAGAGCCAGTAAAAAGCAAACATGGAGGCCGCCATTACGAGAGACGCAAGAGGAACCCAGGTTGCTTCAATTTTTCCTTTAAGCAGGCGATTGCAGAGAACCGAGCCGAGACCAACTCCGACCGAAAAAATCCCAAAAAAGATACTTACGAAATACTCAGGCGCGAGAAGGAGATCCTTTACTACGAGAGAGAAGAGCGAGATGAGAAGAGCCCCCAAAGTCCAGAACCAAGAGATTCCAAGGGCGACCCTCCAGAGCGTTTGGTCTTTATAAAGTCGTGCAAGCAGTCCCCACGTGCTGTCCCTCTTAATGTCTTTTGCTGAGGCTGCAGGAGGAGCAGAAGGGATAGCGCAGCTTGCTCCCAAACCAATCGCAGCAACAGTAAGTCCAAAGAGAGAAACGTAGAGTTCCCCTCCAGGAAGCATTATCAAGAGACTACCCAAAATCGTTCCAAAAAGGATTGCGATATTAGTACCCGCTTCAATGAGCCCGTTTGCGGCAATCAGCTCTTCGGTTTTTAAATGTTGGGGAGGAAGAGAGAACTTAACGGGTCCAAAGAATGAGGAGTGAACTCCTAAAGAAAATACGGCAAGGGCAGCAAGCAGGAGGTGATGGCTAAGGAGTCCTACCGCAGCGACAAGTACAATCAGTACCTCAGCGACTTTTATGAGCTTGACCAGTTTATCCTTGTGAGTGGTGTCAGCAAGAAATCCTCCCCAGGCAGAGAAGGTAAAAAAGGGCAGCATAAAAAGAGCGAGCAGCAGGAAAATTGCAGTTTCAGGTGGGATGTCGCCGCTAAGCCCCTTGAAGGCGATGAGCATCTCAACGCCCCTCCGAATCAGGCTATCGTTGAATGCCCCGGTAAATTGAGTAACGAAATAGGGAAGAAAGCGGCGCGATGTAAGAAGTGAGGCAGAGTTCATACTTCCTTTCTGTTGGTCTAGGTGTTTCGACATTGGGTAACGGGGGTCGAGAGGTCTCGCCTGCAGTCCGCCCCTATATAGACGGACTGCAGAGTAACTATCTAAAGGACATTGTCATTTTTGGATAGCGCCCTGCTACCCTATCCATATGTTAGGGCTGAATTGGGGAAGCAACGGGGATATCCGAAGAGGTTTTAGGAGCCTCCAACTTCGACTTGAGCCCTTTTGTTGCTTTTTCAAGAAAGGGTGCGGCAAAAACCAGAGCAATTCCTGTAAGCATTAATGCTGACCAGCGGTAGTCGTAAACAACGTCCATAAGGGCCGATACGATCGTCCGAGATCCAATTCCGAAAGTAATCAATCCAATGGCAGCGAGGCCTATGCTTCTTGTCTGAAGCGCGAAATATATCGCGCATGCGGGTAGAAGTAATGCCAATGAGCCAGCCACTGCAGAGGGAGCGTTCATATATAACACGCTCCCAATTGCCATCGTAGCAAAAGCAATCTTGGCCTGAGTGGAATGCAGCGTTTTCCCTGAGGCAAACAAGTATGCTGAAGGAATCAAATATGAAAGTGCCTGTGCGCCCCAGGCCCCCATCACGCGATTGAGGCCGCTCACTAACACAGCGATGCCAAAACCAAAGAGGAGGTCCGTAGCGATTCGAACACTGCTGCGCTCTTTCTCGCCGATGGGGGAAACGAATAAATACAACATCGAACTGAAAAGCCCCATAATCGCAAAGAAAAGCGGCTCCGAGAATCCGTAAAACGCGCCACGTCCAACCATGATAGCGAGAAGGGAAAGTAACACCCCCCTGGCCCACTTGGCTTCAAGGGTTGAGTAATGACTGTTCCTTGTAAAGAGCGCACGCTCACAGAAGAAAGCGAGGACTGCGGAGACGACTAATATGGTTCCTGCAAGCAAGCCGCTTCTTTCTGGGAAACATAGGAGCGCACCAAGTGACAAAAGCAGCGCGGTGTATCCCAGTGGGTTTTTAGGGACGAACACTTTCGCAACAAGTGCCGAGAAGGGCGCGATTACTAGGGTCGCGATAACCCCACCTGCGAGCGCGGTCATCAGTCCGACGTTCTCGATGCGAAGTGCGGAAGGAACCAAGGCGCTATTGCCACCAAATGCGTTGCAAATGACAGCGCCGAGCTGGCTCCAGAACACGGGGACCAATCCTAAATACATCATTAAAAGAATTCGCGCGCTGCGCTGATCGCCCTTTCGATAGGAGATCATAAGGCCAAGTGCGGCACAAAGCGCCAGTATCCCTGAGAATGAGAAAAACCGCTCGACGGCGTCGACTTTTCCAAGCCCCTCGACCATGAGTACGATTGCTCCTATTCCAGTGGATAGTGCTCCTATTGCTTGGAGCACTTTGACGGTTCCTTCTGGCTTCGTTTTGTTTGCTAGGGTCTTTTCCATATGGCCTCCTTTCGATTTAGGGCAGATGATTATTTAAGAAGTTCTTGCAGCTCAGCCTCTAGGGAGGCGCGCTGTTCTGAATCGCTATAGTGAGCTTCGAAGGTGTCGATCGTCGGTTCTGAGGGAGGAGAGATGCCCAGTGAGTCCTCCCAGCGACTCAGCATCTCTGAAACGTCAAGCCCCGAAACTTCAGCGGTAGAGGTATGGGCGTCTTGAATCTCGGTGCGTGCTTTGAGTTCGCGGTGCTTTAGCGTCAGGCTCTTCTGTAGGTTTTGTAGTTCAGTGATGCTGGCGTGAAGTTTTCGGTGAGATGCCTCGGAGATTTCACGTTGTTTGCCGAGGGCTTCTCGCGTCGCCTTTGCCGCATGGGCTCTCCGCAAACATTCCATCGCAGCATCTTTCTTGCCCTCTGAGCCCTCCTTCTTGGCCCGTGCAATCCAGGCGCGCTCCTCGGAATCCGCCTTAGCGATATCCTCCTCCGTCTTTTGGAGTGAGCGAGTGAGTGAGCCAAAGGCGATTTGTGCCTGGCGAACTTTCTGGTCGAGGTCCTGAAGCGATACCGCGACGAGCGAATCATGATTCTGAAGTTTGGTGACTACCGCGTCTATGGAGCTGTAGGCCGTGACATAAAGTTTTCTAAATAAGCGCATAATTCCTCCTGGAAACGAATGACGTTATAGAAGGAGTATGGACAAAAAAGCGTGGCGCGTAGACTCTTAAGTCGTAACGCTGTAACAGCTTGCAATATGGCACGAGTATTTGCCCGTATTTACAAGGCTTAGGTGCACTTACACTAAGAGCTAATGCGTGTTACAATGTAACACATGCAGACCTTTCCTCTCTATTTGCCACTCGGGTGCCTGGCGGCTCACACGCAAGCGGGCGTGGGAGGATTTAGACAACGCGAAGTGAAGTTCTTCTCCGAGCTTTTTTCGAACTGGGTCAACCTTGGTGGCGTGGGAGCGATGCACTCTTTGCACAACACGCAGGTCGCTCGCTATTTGACTGGGTTGGTGGAGGATGCTCAGGCGAAACCACTTGGCAGATCTCATCCTCCCCATTACCGACTGACGAGGTTGGGAATGTTTTCTCTCCTCTCTCAAGTTACCCTCTGCTCCTACTTGTCGGCACCGAAGGATTGTCTCCTCGTGTGGTATTTTCTTCGCAGCTACGCAGCGCAGCTCAGACGCATTATCCGCGGTGCTGGCAGCGAATTTTCGCGCGCTCATGCCCTTGAGCTGGAGCAGCTCTTGGATGTGAAACTCTTTCTTACTCGGCAGCTGCAGTTTGTTGAGCAGGAAATAATTCGATTAACTGAACGCATCGACACAACGCATGCCATGCAGCGTGACTTTGCACGATTGCGAATCGAGGGCAGGTCTGCTGCGGAGTGTATTGCGCATGTTGCCAAGTTTTATCCCTATGAGCTTAACGCCCAGCGATCCTTTGATGAGCTGCTCTTGACCATTCCGCCCGAGGTAATGGAATGGGAACTAACCGAGGGGGCAAGTATTAAAGCTGAGATGGTCTTTAGGCCGATTCTTGAGGAATTACGGCGGTTCAATGATCATTTGCGAAGCCTTAAGGGAGAGCCAGTTTAGGATCTGTCAGTAGAAAGTTCTCGCCACTACATGTTGTACTGGCAACGGGACAGCCTACCCACGCATTGTGTCCAAATTTAAGATTTATGTTTCTAAAGGACACACTCCTAGGGAGCCTGTGAAAAACTTCGATACTTTATTATTTCTCTCTGTGATCTCTGTGTCCTCTGTGGTTTTTCAACAATTCAAACTAACCACAGAGGGCACAGAGTTCACAGAGTGGAATTTTGCAGAGGTTCCTTAGCTCGAGGCTGATTCATACCGGCGAAGCCCTCGTCGCCAGAAGAAGGAAATGAGCGCGATTCCCACTGCGGTAAAGGCGAGGAGGAGGAGTACTCCGGGCCACTCTGATTGATTAAACAAGAACCGCACGGGCATGGTACTTGCGAGTAGGACGGGAACCGCAAAAGTAAAAAAGCGCCTGAGGGTAGTCTGGTAAACGAAATCTGGCCAACGACTGATATCCTGGAGCTGCATCCGAAGAAAGTTAACTCCAGTGCTGTCGACAAGCCAAAAGGCGCTCATAAGAAGTGCAATCTCGATGGCAACCACTAATGCAAGACTGCAGAGCACCATGACAGGTAGCGCTCCCCAGGCTAAGGGTGTGAGTCCAAGCTGCATGCCGAAATAGATGAGTAACCCAAGAGGGATGAAAAAGAGCATCAGGGAGCCGACCCGAATAAACCTAAAAAAGGTTATGAATATCGGATTTGCGGGTCTGAGCAGCGTAAAGTCAAGCGACCCTGTGCGAACGTCCACAGAAAATATCCAGAACGATTCGCTGAGAAAAGTCATATGCAACTGGTCGACCGCGAGCATAAAGCTTGCGAAGAAAAGGAAATGCTCCCGCGTCCAGCCATTCAGGGGGCCTACTTGAGAAAAGGTAAAGTCGATAGTCAGCAGGGTAACCGAGTAAAAGAAGACATCAAGCAAGATCAGAAGGAAAAAATGGACTCGAAAGGCCATCGCTCGTTCGATGTTGAGGGCCAGATACTGCCGGTAGATTCTGGCATAGTAGAGAATTCGATTCATATGCCAGCCGCCGAATAAAGCCTCACTCCTTTTCGCCATACTCCAAGCGCTAAGCACAGGGCTACCAGGGTCCACAGCAGCGTGATGGCACCTGCAAAGGGGAGAGATCCCTGATAAGTCCCTGCGAGCACTTGGACTGGGACATAGGTCAAATAGGGAAAGGGCGTGAACTCAAGCGCTCGCTGTAAGGGGACCGGGAAGAGGTCCAGCGGAATTACGGCCCCCGACAGAAAACGTGCAACGATAACAAAAATGACTCGCAGCACCCAGCTCTCCTCCAGCCAGAATGCAGAGGAAGAGAGTAAAAACCACACAAAGAACCAGAGAACGCTCACCAGGGCAGTAAGAGTGAATCCCGCAAGCATGGCCCCCGAGTGAGCGAGGGGGAAGATGCCCATGTATGCCATCAAACTTAGCAAGACGATGGTGGTCGCAATGTTTAAGATCTGAGCGGCGCCGAAAGAGCCTAGGTGATAACTAATAAAGCCGAAGGGGTAGAGCAAAAATGCGGAGATTCTGCCCAGTCGAATTTCGTCTGAAATGTTTCGATTCGCGTATGACTGCGCGAGGAGTGCTACCACAAGAACAAGGGATTGGTAGCGTAGCATTTCTTGGAAGGAATACCCGCCAACGGGAGCTCCAGAACGGGCAAAGAAAATTGCCCACCACACATTTATCTTTATGCCGAAAAACACCACGGCAGGCCCAATTACGAGCAATAGAAAATTGAGCTTGTAGGCAAGCTGCGAGGTAAGCTCAATCCGAACGGTATACAGCCACTTTTTAAGCCAGGCCATGCGTTCCCTCGGCAAGCAGCTCAGGGTTCGACAGGATAGCGTGCATAACACGCTCGATGGGAAGCTTCTCGGTGCTAAAGTTGGTTACCGGAAGGCGCGCAAAAATATCAGAGGCGATGCTTGTTAACTCGCCTTCGGGAACCTGCAGCTCCACATGTTGCCGGTCTTCGCTCCACGAAGGTTTGTAGGACGCGAATTGGGATTCACTTTCAGGAACTGGCCTTGAAAAGGAAATGCTCAGAAAGGTGTCGTGGCCCAGTGCAGTCTCGAAACTGCGTAGGCTACCGTCGAAGCGTTTAGAACCGCCCATGATAAGAACTATTCTGTCGCAAAGGGCCTCAACGTCGGCCATGTAGTGCGAGGTCAGGAGGATAGTGGTTTTATAGGTGCGGTGATACTTTAGTATAAATTCGCGAATGGCCCGCTGAGCTACGACGTCAAGCCCGATCGTGGGTTCATCGAGGAAGAGCACTCTCGGTCCGTGGAGTAGGGCAGCCATGAGCTCTAGCTTCATTCGTTCGCCGAGGGAGAGCTTGCGCACGTGAGTTTTGAGGACTGCAGTGACGCCAAGAAGAGTTGCAAGCTCATCAAGGCGCGCCTTAAAAAGAGCAGAAGGAATCTCGTAATAGCTTTTCAGAAGTTCAAACGAGTCGAGGGCTGGGATATCCCACCAAAGCTGGGATTTTTGTCCCATCACGAGTGCAACTTGTTTTCGAAAATCAATAGCGCGAGCCGCAGGCTCAAATCCAAGGACGCGAATCGTCCCTGTACTGGGAACTATGAGTCCTGTGAGTAGCTTCATGAGCGTGGTCTTTCCGGCTCCATTGGGGCCAAGCAGACCAACCAGTTCGCCAGGTTGCACTAAAAGTGAAAAGTCTTTGACTGCCGCGACGGTCGTCCACTCTCGGTGAAAGAAGCTCTTCAGGGACCCGAGAATTCCTGGTTCCTTTTGGTAGAGACGAAAGTTTTTGGTGAGCAAGCTGCATTCAATCATAGTGAGGTACCATGGAGCCTAGCAGAATTGAGGCGGGGCGGGGAGCAGCGGTTTCACCCTGCGCAGTCACTCGCTTTGGGAATAGAGAATAGGGTACAAGGAGTTCTATGCCTGAACTCCCAGAAGTAGAATCTACCGTACGTTTTCTTCGCGAGCGTGTAATCGGGGAGGTTTTGTCTTCGATTCATGTCCACTGGGCTCGCTCTCTATCTCCACTTTCGCTTGCCGGGTATGCAAACCTGCTAAGGGGCAGTGCCATCGAGAGGGTCGAGAGACGGGGTAAGTATATTGTGATGGAGGTCGCTTCCGGCAGCAGCAGGCGCGGATCTCGCTTTTATGTTCTGGTTCATCTTCGCATGAGCGGCAATCTCGATGTGGTCCCTCACGGAGTGCCGCTCCATAGCCATGACCGCGTGGTATTTGGCTTTGAGAGCGGCCGAGAACTGCGCTTCAACGATACGCGTAAGTTTGGGCGTGTGTATGTAGTGAGCGACCCACAAAAGGTCGTTGGGGCACTTGGCGTAGAGCCTCTAAGCTCAGAGTTCACTCCACGGTCGCTGGGAGTGATACTCGAGAAGAAGAAGCGAGCGCTTAAGCCTCTGCTTCTTGACCAAACGCTGATAGCCGGGATTGGTAATATCTATGCAGATGAGGCGCTTTGGAGAGCAGGTCTGCACCCCCTGACCGTAGGTTACAAGGTAGAGCCTAGTAAGTGCGAGCTGCTGCATCGGGTTATTCAAGAGATTCTACATGAGGCTATCGACTCTCAGGGGACTGATTTTGGTGACGGGGTCGTCGAGATGGGAAACTACGCGCCTGCCGTGTATGGGCGCGGAGACGAACCCTGTAAGCGCTGTGGGACTCGGATCGTTCGAATGGTGGTGGGGCAGCGCGGGACTCACTTCTGTCCCAGGTGCCAGCCGCAGCCACGGGGAACAAAGCAAAAGCTGCGCAGGTCGAATCCCGGATCGCCTCAGACGGTAGCTAGGCTAGTCTCGGCGAGTAGCCGCCGAAAAAAGAGGAGATGAGTTGGAAGAAGGCCTCAGCGAATCGGGCAAGAAAAGTTATAATATGGTCAAGGACGGGGACGGGGGCCGTGTATCCGAAATAAAGGGAAATGACTCGCAAGACAGTGAGAAGCGCAAAGAATTTCAGCGCGAACCAAAGATGTGACCCGAAATCTTCGTCTAAGTAACCCATGAGAATTTCCTGAACGCTTCCTTTGCTGCAGCGTCTAGAGCCCACAGCGACCGTGTCTTCCGATGGAATAAGTTTACCCCAGACTGCGCCTTCGCGCTCTAGCCGTCTTGTCTCATAGAGCCCCTCAGGCTGTGAGGCTGGCCTGCTCTTCGGGACTTACTCCTTAAGTTCTCGAGAATGGAGTCTGCCCTTATGTGGTTAAAGGCACGAGTCACAGTGGAATCGTCGAAGCTAACCACCTAAAATCACAGAGGTAATCTTCGTCCTTAAGCTTTCCTCTCAGCCGACCGACAAGAGATGCTAGGGGAAGGTGTTCCCCTTGGATCATAATTGTGTGTGTGGAGTAGGGTCATGACCCTTAAGGTAGTGCAGGGATTGGTTGGTTCGCTTTCAAGCGCTCCAGTTTCTGCCGGAAAAGCGACGCCTCGCGAGACTGCCGAGTCTCTCGCGCAGACCTTTAAGGGGGTTGTCGCGGCTGCTTCTGCCGTTACGGCTGCAAGTGAGGCAGTAGTCACTACAATTCGTGGATCCACTCGCACTGCCCAATCGACGGAACTCCGATCGCCTGATGAAGCAGAGAAACTCGCGCGCAAGGTCGCGAAGAGTATTCAGGGGAGCGAGGCGTCAACTTCAAAGGGTGAGGCGCTAGAAGCTCATTCTGGTCTTGATGTGGTAAGTCGCTCCGGAAAGGGCAGCGGCGACCTTCTCCTCTAGTGTCAGTAATCTCATCAGCGCGAGAACTTTGCTTTGTAGCTGTTTCAACTCTGTTAGGGAGCCTCTGAAAATCCCGGATATTTTATTTTTTCTCTCTGTGTCCTCTGTGGTCTTTCAACAATTTCAATCAACCACAGAGGACACAGAGTTCACAGAGTGGACTTTTTCAGAGGTTCCTTAGGTTGTTCCTCCGCGTACTCAGCGTCCTTCGCGTTATGCAAGACTTTTCAAGTAACGCGAAGGACGCTGAGTACGCGGAGGGGGGAGATTTTCAGATACTCCTTAGCTTGCCGTGACCGCGAAAAAAGAAAAAAGGCTCGGAACATCAAGCGATGCTCCGA
>JBIKWF010000006.1:0-85017 GCA_044356455.1 Bdellovibrionota bacterium
GCCACCACAGAGGATAATTGCAAATACGCATCTCAACATAGAATTTCAGCAGATACATTCTAAGGTGAAGAACAGCAAACACTCACAAGTTTACGCCCCACACTGTACTTCTAACCCGGCACCGAATCCAGCGGAGCGCATATTTGGTGGAGCGGTTGCTCTCCTTACGGCAAATTAGCAACTTTTCACGAAATTCATCGATAAGCTCAACATGGAATCATTGACGTCTGATCAACTAGGTAATTTAGTCCTCTTAATTCGGGGGCGAAAAGTGATGTTGTCTATGCACTTAGCAGAGCTTTACGAAGTTGAAGTTCGCGCCCTCACACAGGCTGTCAAAAGAAATCTAGACCACTTCCCCGAAGATTTTATGTTCCAATTGACCTCAGAGGAGGTCGACTCTTTAAGATCACAAAATGTGATCTTGAACATCGGCAAAAGAGGTCACAATATCAAATACTTGCCCTATGCATTCACGCAAGAAGGGATAGCAATGCTTTCGAGCGTGCTGAAGAGTTCTCGAGCTGTCCTAGTGAATATTGCAATCATGCGGACCTTCGTGAGGCTGCGTGAACTGATGAGTTCTCATCACGAACTTGCGCAAAAGATTGAGTCTCTCGAGCGGCGCTACGACGGCCAGTTCAAGGTGGTATTTAACAGTATTCGTAAATTGATTGATGCTCAACCAAAGGAACTGTTGCGCGTGCCACCCTCTAAAGCAAAAATCGGCTTTGGCAGGGATTAGTAAGGATAACAGTATGCATTCTAAACGACGCGCCCGAGTCCTCAAGGACTAAGGCAGGACTGTATTCGCGTCTGTTTAGAATATGTTGAACGAATCGGGACTGCCAGAGAAGCCGTATTTGCGCGCGACTTGGCTCTATGGAGAAAGTAAATGGACTGCCACTTCGATAAGCGGCAACTAACTGAGTTCACTTGGGGCCGCTCTCCACACGGTACATCTATCGATACACCGCCGCGCACGAATGCCTCACTATTCAGCCTGCCGGCCCAAGTGCGTAGGAGTGTACCTCTGTTACCAACGAGTTCAAGAAAAGAGTTTCTCGAATATCCGGACCCGCAGTGGCTCTCGGCACCATGCCGCGATGGGAACCTTCGCTGCACTACGCAAGCCATTGATTCTTTCTATTGGAGCAGTGAGCAAATCAAAGAACATCACGCCGAATAGATCCGGTCGCGCTCGACCCTCTTTACCTCCGCGCTTCAGCGCTGACTCGTTCAACGGCGTAAGCCACCGGCACGAATCCACTCGGCGGTCGTGTCGTCCGGTGGGCTTGATTATTAGCTGGCTAATAACTCCAATTCAGCCGCGAGATGGGCTGCTGCACCAGCGACCGCACTAGCCCGCAGAAGGCCTTCGCTGACTCCGAAACCGGAAAGGTCAAGTCTCCGAGCCCCAGGCAACTCGGGTATTGACTCTCCCCCGGCACGTACCTCTTGAAAATTTGGCGTTCCCATTTCAATATTCGGAATTACATTAAGCAAGGTACCCGCAACATACTCTGCGAGTATTAATGGGCTCTTTCGCTTATCCGCTGGTGACTTTTCAGAGTGAATACCCGGAGTGATACCGAATTCACGGATTGCGTCCGCAGCCTTCGACAATGGAGTCACGAAGTGATGTGCTTGTTCTCGTGGCGATTTATCATAAGCAATTAGGATTCTTAGAAGCGAAATACAGGCATCCCGCAGCTGAATCGTTTTAGGATTCGGATCATTTCTGAAATAATCCAATCCCGGTCGATACTTGTCTGTTGGTTGAGCATGTTGTGCCATTCTTACACTCCCAGATAATCCATAGACTGTTATGCAACAGAGCAATTGAATGTACCTTCGATATTGCTCACCGATATTGCTCACAAAAAAAGTTACCGAAAAGGGTGTCTAAGAAGTATCCGTCCCTTAAGCCCCAGGCTTGGCAACAACTTTCCATTTGTTTGGGAGAGGCGTGGCAAGGTCAGGCTCTGTTCGTGCGTCAAGTCGTGGCAGTATATCATTGAAATACTGGTAGATGTTTACCTTGTTGAGCCTGCATAAGTAGATGAGAGAAAAGAAGATGGCAGCGCACATGGCTCCTTCGCGAGGGCCAGCAAACATCCAATTTTTCGGCCATGTGCGACAGGTCGCATCTGGTTCTCGATGAGGTTGTTGTCGAGAGCAACAGCTGGAGGGACGCTCGTGGGTGGCACTAACGCCTCCACACCCGTTTCTCCGTACGACTTAACTGCTAAACACCTGTGGATGCCGGAATCTCCGTGCCTCTTACTATTTTCCTCACAAGAAAACTCAGAACTGCAGCGTATCCAATGAAAAGCGAGTAGGCAATAAAGAGTCCAGGTAGAGCACTCATATCGAAATTGCTGTTTCTCACCATTGGTACGTAAAGAAACAAAGGAGATATAGCCGCCACGACAAGTATAGATATGGATTGAGACTTCAGAAACAGATGAACAGGTACCGAGAGAATAACCGCAGGAATAGCCACAAAAAATCCAAAAAGAAAAGTACAGAGGCCTCCCATGACTACTAATAGGAAAATCGCGATCACGTACGCAAGCCTATCCAAGCATCTCGTTCTAGCCTTTCGATGCAATGCTATAGCGACAATTAGAAGAATCAGTAGAGGAATTAAGATCATGGTTGGTGATTAAATGCGCGGCTAAAGAATGGTAATCGCAAACCGCCCCTCAAACGTGCAAAGCGTCGCCTCTGCAACTTTTTCACCGTTGATAACCACCGCCACGGTATCGTTTGCCACCACCCCCGTATCCCAAAAGGCGCCGGACTGAGAGAGCTCTGCCATCTGCATGCCATCCATACGAAACACGGCAGCAGCAACTGAAAGGCGCGTAGTACCTTCAGGCAAAGAATTGGCGGGAAGAGGTCCTGGCACTACTTCAAACCCAAGACGACCCTGAATGTCACACAGACGCCCCGGCATCCACGGTTTCCCCGCAAAGCGAATAATAACTTGATCGGTGATTGGAACTTCAAGATCGACTACTGAGCCTGGCTTGAGGTAGTCGACAAGCATCGCAGGCGGAACGGCAAGCTGCGCAATCTCTAAGTGCACATCCCCTTCCCCTTCGTTAGCCCTCGAGCCAGAGCGAATTTGACGTCGCCAGAGGCTGTCGAGTCTTTCTACCAAGGATTTTCCGAGAGCAAGCCAAATCGCGCAGTTGCTACGCTGAACTTCAACGTTAATCTTAACCACTCCGGCAGGATCAATGGTGAACGCATCCTTTTCCGACTCAAAGCGCACGACGGAGGATTCAGGTCCACTCCATGAGGACTCAAGGCTCACCAAAAGGCGGCGCGCGAGATACTCGGCGACCACTCCTGAAGCTTCTGAACTCCCTCCGGGAACCACCGCCTCAAGAACAACACCTGCTGAAATATCATCGAGGAAGATACCCAAGGCCTCGTCATCAACACTGCAGTAGAACCCAGTCGCAAGTCCCTTCGGCAAGGACAGTGCCGGCTTCACTTCGAGCATTTTGAAATCAACGCCGAGTGAATGCGCGAGCGGGAGCCAGTGCGCAGGGAACGCGGGAAACCATTTTTCCGGTCTACAACGCAGGAAACCACGCGAAAGCTTTGCTTCCTGACTATCAACCTTCTTCAGCGACCGACGCGGATCCCACGTGGTGAGCGCTGGGGTTATTTCGTCACTACTCTCCTGCATGAGCTACTAGTTCCTCTTCCAATAAAGACTTACGTTCCTCGGCTCTCGCAACTTCTCGGGCCGCCTCTCCGCGCTCCTTGAGGCGCTTCTCAAGCTCCTCTCGCAGTTGCCGTCTGCGCGCATCTGCCTGCATCACTGCTCGGGCATGACCCGTGCGGACGGCTCGCCCAGGATCAAACTGGTCGAGCGAGAACCTAATCCCCGTAATTACCTGGTCGATTCCTGCCAGCGCCGCTTCACGGCGTCTGAGCTCTTGAACGACCGACTGCAATTCGCGCTCGAGATCTTCTTTTTCACTCACCTCATTTCCTTCAGCGCATCTCTGAGAAGTGTTCCTACAAGCGGCATACGCAGCTCTGGCTCCACTCCTGCAAGATCAAGCGCCGCTCGCTTAAGCCCCTGACCATTCACTGAGTCATTCTCAAGATACATGCCCGCCTCACGCCCATCGAGAAGGACGGCTACTGCCACGAGGGCTCTTTGACGCGGGCTTAAACTTCGAAATCGCTGAGCATCCATAGACTATGCACCCTCCTTAGGGGGCTCCGGGAGTTCTCGCTTGGTCCTTTCAGGCCGCCCTTGGGGCAGTCGCTTCTGAGACGAAAGTCCCTGACTCGGCGCCTGAGTAGCTACGCGGGCTGCCATAAGGGCATGACCTATGAGCACCCCGAAGCCAAATACGAGCACCACGCCAAGCAAGATTCCTCCCGCGAGACTATCGTATTCGTCATCAGGAACGCGCCAGAACCAAAGAAACTGAGTCAACGGCACCTTACGAATCGCGCCATAGAGATCGCGCTCCAACCCCTGCGAAATAGCGACGACACCCGAACCTGGGCGTGAAGAGTTTGAATCTCCTTGGCCGCCGCCAGGGGCATCCAGATAGAGCTGCACTTTAATCTGATCGGCGGAGATACCAGGCAGACCTTGAGCGAGCATTGATCGCACGTCTTCCTCTCGCACCGTGCTCCCCTGCCGTACTCGCACAATTCCAGAAACTCCCGCCTGGGCTGCCCCTCCAAAGAGCTCAGACGAGGCTGAATTAAGCCGCACCACCACACGCGCCTGACTTATTCCAGGGTGATTCTGAAGGGCTTCCTCAAGCTCCGCGGCAAGCGCTCTATCAATACGTAGCGCTTCTACCTCACGAGAATCAGGCATGAGACCACGCTGCGCCACCATCTCGCCAAAGGAACTGCGCGGCGCCGAAGGAAGCCCTAGCTCATGAAGCAAGGCCATGCCTTCAGAGTAGGAAGAGCGGCGTACCTCGACACGGTACTTCCCTCTCCCTCCGGTCTCCTTCTCTACCACGGCGCTAATTCCGCGGCTCACGAGCTCCGCAACAATCTCCCCTGCTTGGTCCTGCGTGAGATCGTCGCGCAGCGTCACTGTGTTGCACCCACAAAGTGCAAGACACAGGAGAACAATCAGGAGGTAACGCAGAATTCGCATCGGGATATCCGTTTCCCTTTTTACGGTTATTTAGCTCCAGGAGCCGTAATGAGGCATACCATAAACTCAATTTCACCAAGGCGCAGCCAGTCACCATGCTCAATCTTCACCGCGTCGGTAACGCGCTGGAAACCTTCTTGTCCCTTGCGCTTAACCCACACGCCGCGATCGCTCATCAAGTCCTGAACTCTGAGCCCCTCTCCTACACCCACTGCGACGAGGGCATGAGGCGTCGAGATGGAAGGGTCATCCAGGACCACGTCATGCGGCTTTAAAGGCGAGCCAGTGAAGAAAAAGCGTCCCTCACGAAGCTCTGAGGCAGTCCCTCGAGGATCCGAGTAGCTTACAAGCCAACCAACAAGTCGGCCGGTATGCGCTTGAGCAAACTCAACATTGCCCTGGGATTCACGTCCCTGACGCTGATCCCCTTGGCGCTGCTCACGAGGATGCTGTTCACGAGAGTGCTGTTCGCGGGCCTCGGGCCTGCGAGCGCCCTGAGAGGCAGCTGAAACTTGAGGAGAAGCGGTTGAGCGATCCGGTCGCTGATCGCCGCGAGCCTGTTGACCACGGCCTTCCTCTTGGCGAGAGGAGCTCTGCTGTGGAGATCTTCCCTGCTCGGAACGACCCTGCTCTTGGCGACTCTGTTCTTGGCGACCCTGCTCGGGTCGTCGCTGATCTTGGCGAGTCTCGGAGCGAGCGGCGCCTCCCGAGGGCGCACTATTTCCACGGCTCTGCCGATCACGAGAAGCATTTTCACGCGGGCTTGGAACCTGAGTCCAACCACTTTCTTCACCCGCGGCACTTCCCGCTTTTGGCTCCTCTTCACGACCACGCCCGCTTCCGAACGAAAGGTTCGAAGGCTTGTTGGCCTTGCGCGGACCTGTCTCAATAATTACTCGAGGCTGAGCTTCCGCACTGCGCGGCTCCGTTGCTTTGGCCTCTGGAGCTACCGCAGTTGGTTCACGAGGCTTTTCAGCCGCGAGCGGCCGAGCCTCTTCGGCATGCGACGCGGAAGTACCGTTACCCGCAGGCTCCTCAGCATCAATTTCTTGAATATAGGCACTGAGAGGATCATCATCTCGCTCTGACGCACTGGAAGAAGCAGCGCCAGAAAAGAGACCTGCCTCCGCCCCAGACGAGTCGGCCACAGGAGACTCAGCCGCAGAAGCTGCCTCAAGCAGGGGTTCCGTAGCACCCAACCCCTCAGACTCCGCCGATGCCTCAAGAGCACTTGCGCCCGTCTCGCCCGCCATCTCTTGGCGAATAAGACCGGCTGCTGCTGAAAGATCGCTACCTGAAACTGAGGTGGTTCTTTGCCGCACTCGTCCGCTCTTGGGAGAATCACGCGGCGGTTCGTCAACCTTCTGCGCAGCGGCATCAAGAGTCGCCCCGCACATACGGCAACGAGTAGAAACAGCCGGGACAAGACTACGGCACGCTGGGCAACGAACAAATGTTAATTCAGTGCTATCGGTTGACATAACGTCACTCCACCATTTCCTAAAAAAACCTTCTCTACATAGGCACTAGAAGGCTTTGCTTCTTTTGCCTACAAACCTATTGCTTCTCAGATCCCTACTCAACTTGAACTTCTTACTACCTCGGGGAGACTCAAAATCCCTCTTTCCTCTACCGCACCATTCCCCAAATCAAACTAAACAGCACCCCCGTTAAGACCGCAAATATGGCAAACATAAGGACCGCAATGAGGCGCCCCACCACGGTAAGATTGCTGTAGTATTCAACCATGTACCCACCAAAGGACCCCTTACTTTCTGAGTCTTCAGGGGGGCGAATTCTACGAGCGCTTGACCCCTCATACTTACGCTCCCCAGGTGCCTCAGCGCTTTTGACCGCCCTCTCCCCTGCGGGAGGAGGTTGAAAGGTGAAAAGCGCGCCGGAAGAGGCTGCGAACTCGCGCTCCTGAGACTCGTTGAAGCAAATTGCCACCGTCACTCCGCCACCGAAGTCGAATACACGCGGCGAGCCTGTAATCTGCATAATCTCGCCTTTGCGCAGGACACCCTGCTCATGTCCGGTTCCGTTGGTGCTCGTATCTTGAACGGTGAGAGCTCCCGTCTTGGACATGGCGATAGTGCAATGTCGGCGCGATACGTGAGGAGCTCCTAACCACATGTCACATCCAGGATCACGGCCCACCACGAGTGACATACCAGGAGCGAGTGCCAGACGTGCGGGACGCGCCACCTCTGAGGCTGAAGTAACTGCCGGATAGCGCCGCTCTGCTGAGGGGGAGCGTTTCGCTGGATCGCTTGTCGGGGTGATCGCCTGCTCAAGCTGCTCATGCGCAGCAACTCCAATCAGAGTTACCTCGCGCCCCAGAATAATGGGAGTGCCAGGCTGCACATTCATGCGGCCCGATATCTGCTGATGATTGACGAATGTTCCGTTCGTAGATCCGAGGTCTTCAATCCAAAATTCTCCGCCCTCGTACCCAAGGCGCGCATGCTTCGCCGAGATATCTGCATTGTCGAGCCGGAGCGGGCACTGTTTTGAACGGCCAATAAAGAGAGGTTGATCCGGAACGAAAGATACCACCATCGGAGGGGCCCCGCGTACGACTACGGCAGGAAACACAGGCCCTACGGAGCTGCACGATTGCCGCAAGACTCGCACTCCTGCACGATCCGGAGGTTCTGTTTCGCGAAGGAGCAGATCAAAATCGAGCGCAGTTACATGCAAGCGCACCGAACCAAGATCAATATCGGCTTCACCATCATAGGTGCCCTCAAGTACTGCAGGAAGCGTGGACTCATCGCCTGAGGAAGTTGGCTTGCAACGAAATTTGCGCCCGAGATCGCGCACGAGCCGCAATTGGCAGCCGATCGCCTTCAGGTCCTCAACCACGACATGTGCGTAGTCAGAGGAACCCACCACCCCTTGCGGTCGGCGAATGAAGATCATCTCAGGCTGAGAGACTCCATCTTGGAAGCTAATCTCTAAGGCGAACATTAACCCTCGGTCGAACTAAACCTTCGCAAACTTATCGTGTCGACTCTATCTATCGGACGAAAACCAATAAAACTACTTCCTTGACCATATTTTAGAGTGAAAAGAAAAAATTCCGATCCACGTATTTACTAAGACACCACGTTTCAGTAACGCCGTTTCACTAAGTTTGGCATCGCAAATAGAATCCTATCATCGTACATAGTGAATAGAACTGCAGCCCCAAGCGAAGATACTGCATTTGGCAAATGTGTTCACGCAGCACAGCTTGTCTTGGGTGGCTTGCCTGTTGCTTTGAGGAGCATCCCTGTGTCCAAAAAAATCTTAATTATCGACGACGATGTAACCGCCCTCGATATTGTTGACTTTCTCTTTGAGGACCAGGGCTTTGAAGTCGTACGCCGTGCGGACGGATTTGCGGCTCTCGAGTGCATTGAGAAGGAGCGCCCCGACGCGGTGCTGGTTGACTTGATGATGCCCCGCATGAACGGACAAGAGACCGTACGCCATATTCGCGGCAAAGGTATCAAGGTTCCTATTGTTGCGTTTACCGCCCTGGATGATCCAGAAGTCCACAAAGAAGCACGCGAAGCTGGGTGTGATCTCGTGCTCACCAAGCCCTGCAAACCTGCCGTTCTCGTGAAGCATATCGAAGAGTTACTTGCGCAGTAACGCGCTGACTAATGCCGAGGGAACCCGTTAAAAACCCCCATTCTTAATAAACCTCTGCGTACCTCCGCGTCCTCTGTGGTGAATTTCTACATTAAAATTTCACCACAAAGGACACAGAGGTAAACAGAGGTGAATTCTTCAAAGATTCCCTAAGCTTCAAAGCGCAGGAAGAGCGCACCGACGTTAACCTCATCTCCTTCTTTCAAAGCGAGAGGCTTGCCGCGCTCCACGCGTACAGTTCGATTGAGAAAGGTACCAT
This sequence comes from Bdellovibrionota bacterium, assembly GCA_044356455.1. Lineage (GTDB taxonomy): Bacteria > Bdellovibrionota_C > UBA2361 > UBA2361 > JBGSMV01 > JBGSMV01. The sequence goes on from JBIKWF010000006.1 coordinate 9,060, forward strand.
TGAGGCTACCGAGGTCTTCCACCGTAACAGCATTTCCCGACACTCGAATCATTGCGTGTTTGCGAGAAATTTTCGCCTCTGTATCTTCCGCTTCGAGATCTATCTCTGGAAATGCCGCATCCTCGGGGTCCCAGCGACCTATCAGGTTGGTGCCTTCAACGAGTTCAAATTCCCTTCCCTTGGCACTCCCGTTCATAAGAACCAATCGCATGAATTCCTCCAGTAGAACGGCATTATATAAATAATCGCCTCTTCCACCTAAGATTCGACACAATGCGGCAGAGACTATAGAGGAACTGAACCGAACCGGCGCGCTCAGAATCAAATAAGAAGGGGGAAAGTTAGGCTACCGCTGGTGAGCCAGGGGCCGCAAAGGCACCTCTCCTAGAATTTTACAACGCTTATGTGCTAGGATTTGTTATAAATTTACGTCCTCTGGTGGATTGCTTGGCTCAGAAAAGCGCTCTCCTCTGTAGGACCATTTTTAATGATTTACATTTTTACTGGGTCTGCGCGTAACCTTCTGCCTGAACTTTTTGGTCAGCCGCTTGGTTCCGCAAGACTTCTTTAGGCCACATCAGAAGCGACTGTTTCTGAGCTGGGCCGGACGTTTGATTTGTAAGGGATAGTGCATCGTGTCGATGCCCACTAAAAACTTAAGAGCCTTAAAGGCACCATCTTCCCAAAGGGAGACGGTGAGTGAGAGCGCTCCTGCGTTTGAATCTTCTCATGGGTCCTCTTTAACGAGGAACCTGGGACGAATCGTGGGCGAAATTATCTGCCAAACTAGTAGCGGTACTCAGAATCACCTGGCTCGCACGCAAGATTCACGAGTGCTCATAGTTAGCAGGGACGCGCGTTGCCTTACTTCCCTTACACGCAGCTCTCGCCCTGCGCGAGAACAAGCAGTTCCCTCTTTCGATGTCCCACCAAGGCATCCAAAGTCGCAACTCTTTAATCATTCGCGTCCGATACTGCCCATGAGCATGCGTTCACGCAGCATGCTGAGCTCAGCTTCACGCGCCTCTGAGTGGTCCAATCGTGGAGGAAAATCTCGATGGATCGCCGCATGCTCATTAACGCCGTGCACTCTGAGGAGTGCCGGATTGCCATTGTCGAAGACAATGCTCTCGTAGAACTCGAAATCGAGTCAAACCTTGGGAAGAAGCTCAAGGGGAACATCTATAAAGCTAAAATTTCGCGCGTAGAGCCGAGTCTCCAAGCCGCCTTCATTGATATCGGCACCTCGCGTAACGGCTTTCTGCAGATTAACGATATCCATCCCTCATTCTTCAGGAATGCGCGGGGTGGACGTGGGGGCGCCTCTCAGGGCGGCCGACCTCGCATTCAAGAGGTCCTAGAGCCAGGGCAAGAGATTATCGTTCAAGTGGTAAAGGAAGAGCGTGAGATGAAGGGCGCAACCCTTACCACGTACCTTTCACTTCCGGGACGCTATGTGGTGATTATGCCCGGCAGCGACCGCGGCGGAATTTCCCGCAAGATTAGCGATGGAGACCAGCGCAAGCGCCTTAAAAGTCTGGCGCAAGAACTCGAGATGCCCCTCGGGATTGGCATGATCGTAAGAACTGCCGGACTCGATCGGTCCCTCAGCGAGCTCTCACGCGATGTCTCCCTGCAGCTCAAAGTGTGGGAGCGCATTGTGAACGATGCTCAGAAGGCGCGCACTCCCACCTGCCTCTACGAAGAGAGTGACTTAGCAACCCGCGTCATTCGCGATTACTTCACGCCTGAAGTGCGTGAAATTCTCATCGACGATCCAGACACGTTTGAGCGAGTGAAAGAGTTCGTGGGCCAAGTAATGCCGCGCTACCGCTCCCGCGTGAAGCTTTACAACGACGAACGCCCCCTGCTCTCCTACTTCAATGTCGAAGACCAAGTCACCGACACGATGAAGCGTGAGGTTAAGCTTAAATCTGGCGGCGCAATTGTCATTGATACCATTGAGGCCCTCGTCGCGGTCGATGTGAACTCCGGTAAAGCCACTGGCGCCGAGAACATTGAAGAAACCGCCTACCGCACCAACATGGAAGCCGCGGATGAAATTGCGCGGCAACTTCGCCTCCGCGACCTTGGTGGTCTGATTGTAGTCGACTTTATCGATATGATGGACCGGCGTCACAAGGCCGCCATCGAGCGCAAAATTCGCGAGGCGGTCAAGAACGACAAAGCTCGTATTGAGATTGGTCGTCTCTCTCGTTTTGGCTTGCTTGAAATGTCACGCCAAAGGCTAAGAGCCTCACTCAGCAGCCAAAGCCATCTTAAGTGCTCACACTGCCAAGGGATTGGACACGTTCGAAACCCTGAGCTTGTCGCGCTTGAGATTCTAAGAAAAATCCAATCTGCAGTTTCCGCGGGACACCTCGCGCTGGTAAAGGCGCGCATGGCACCCGTGGCTGCGATGTTCATTCTCAATAATAAAAAGACTGAGCTGGTGAAGCTTGAACAAGCGCACCAAATGCGAATCTATATACTCGCCGACGGACGCATGAGCCCTGACGAATACGAGTTCGAGATAGAGGCTGCCGCAAAATCGGCGGAGATAACGCACGAAGCGCCGCCACCACCACTCCCCGCGGATGAGGACGGAGGCTCTTCCGAAGAGTCAGAAACTCCTGTGGCGGCGAGCGCCCCGAGCAGCGGGACTGCAGAGGCGGCGCCGCGCTCAACGCAAAGCTCTGAGCCTCAAGACTCGTAATCGGTTATTGCAGGAAATCTTTAGGCAGAATTTAGAGAGAAGAGCGCTGCGTCGTAGGCCGACTTGCGCGATTGCCTTGCTCGGCAGCAATCCGGGCAAAGCGCTCTCCAATCTCAGCGATCAAAGCATCGCTCAGCGGTGCTGCAATCAGCACCTGAAGGCGAATTCGACCAAACGGACCGAGCTTATCCACCTCTCCACGAGAAGTGCCCATCACGAGCGCATCCTTTTGTTCATCGGAAAGGGCCGCGGTGAAAGCCGCAGAGCGCCTCCCGGCAATGGGGAGTATGCAGGGCCAGACTCGTTCTTTCGTAGAGCCCTCCAGGCACAGCGGCGCCCCCTCCCGCATCGGGAGCAGCTTGTCTGCGAATCGAAAATCAGCGTGAAGAGTTGCGATTTCAGCATCCATACGTGTGGCAAGTGACTCTAGAACTGGAATCACCGAGGCGCGCCACCATCCTGCTCGCGAGGCATCAGAGCCATCACTGGTGCGGGGATAAACATCTCCCGCTGCTATGGAACACCACTCCCCTTTCGCGGTGTAACTCACATGTGAACTCACAAACCCCTCCCTCGGCGCCACGAATATAGAAAGAAGAGCCAGCGTAGTAAGAAAGATTCGATTCCGCACACTCCCTCTATACTTCTGCCTTGCCGGTGGAAAAAAGCAGCGATCCCCAACTAGGGAACCTCTGAAAAACTCACCTCTGTGTACCTCTGAGCCCTCTGTGGTAGAATTTTCATGAAGAAATTCACCACAGAGGACACGGAGGTACACAGAGGTGTCTTCAGAATGAAGGTTTTTCAGAGGTGCCTTCCCTAGCCGGCAATGCAGAGAACTCGCATCTCTTTGAGGCTCTCGAGAATTTTCCCCACCCCTCGCACCACGCAGCTTAAAGGATCGTGAGCGCGGTGAAACCGGATATGAGTCTCTTGCTCAAGGCGCTGGGCCAGCCCTTTAAGAAGCGAGCCGCCTCCTGCCAAGTAAATCCCACGTGCGGCAATATCATGCGCCACTTCGGGTCCCGTCTGCTCGAGTGCGGTATGAACAGAGGCGATAATTGCAGAGATAGGCTCTTCAAGCGCTTCGCGTACGAAATGATCGTTTATCTCCAAACTCTTGGGTCGCCCGGTCTGAAGATCTCGACCAAACACCGTCGCGGAGCGTGCCTGCCCGAAAGGAGCTGCAGATCCGATAAGGAGCTTCACCCTCTCAGCTTCAAAAATCCCAACTTGGAGCCCCAGAGATCGCTGAAGATGGCGCTGAATAGCTTCGTCCATCTCATCCCCTGCCACTCGTATCGAGTGTGAATAGAGCGTAGAATTCATGCTAATCACCGCCACGTCGGTGGTGCCGCCGCCGATATCGACAACCATGTTGCCGAAAGGCTTATCAACCGGAAGATCAAGGCCAAGGGCTGCCGCCATCGGCTCCTCCACGAGATGCACTTCGCCGCATCCCGAGGCAAGGGCCGCATCAATTACGGCGCGCTTTTCAACCTGGGTAATCTCGGGCGGTACTCCTATTACGATGCGAGGTCTTCTGATTGACCAGCCATGTTGCACCTGTGCAAGCATGTGCTTGATCATAAGCGTGGTGATTGCAAAATCGGCAATTACCCCGTCCTTCATGGGACGTACGCAACGAACTGCCTGAGAAGTTTTCCCAAACATACGCTTCGCATCAACACCCACGGCCAGCGGCTTACCAGAATGCTCTTCGATAGCGACCATGGAGGGCTCATTCACCACCACCCCATAACCACGCAGATAAATGAGCGTATTTGCTGTCCCAAGATCCATGGCGAGATCGCTCGCGGACCAGAGCGAACGAATGCGCTGCAATATGCCTGCATCTTGCAGACCTGCAGGAAGACTAAGCCCTACGGTAGCCATATCCTACTTCCCTTTCGAGGCGTAGAACCGCAGACGATGTGTTCGCCCCTGCCCCCGCCTGAGAACTTGTACCCACCGCTCCGCCCATAGATCCTGCGGCAGATCCCGCTGAAGATCCTCTCGCCTGCGCTAGCGAACTCCTAAGCTCAGCGGGTTCCATGCTCGTGAGCTGCACCAGCTCTTCAACCGTCGCAGTCTTACGGCGCTTATCACGCCCCCCCGCTTTTACAAACTCAAACTGCAGCGCTTCGACACTCGCGGAACCGGAACGCGAAAGATGATGCGCAGAAACCGCTCGAATTCGGCTCTCATAGAAAGAAATCATCATATTATCGAGCGCAATGACGATATCGCCGTTGGCAAGTCGCACACAGGGAAAGTGCGGAGGTAAAATCTGCTGCACGATTCGATACACCTGCTCAACGGCAGTTAAGGCCGCGCTCGTACCCGAAGTTCTCTCGAGCTCATGAAAATTCGTGGGCACAATCCGCGTTATCTCGAGCGATTGAATGCCCACTGAGCGAGAAAGCTCAGAGGCTCGCCTGAGGAAAGAATGCCATGCCACATCAGGGTGAGCCCGCCCCTGCTGCTCAACCAGTAGTCCCACGGTACTACTTACCTCACGCGCAAGGTCCTCCAGGAGCTTTCCCTGCAGCTTAGAAAAGGCAAATGACTTCTTACTATCGCAGGCAAGCACTCCCGTGAGGTGCTCCTGCTCGGCGCCCGAGGAGGCCAACATGCCGTAGGTATCATCGAGACGGATGGGGATACCTATGAAGCTCTTGAGTTGCTGATCGGAGGAGTAAATGCCTAACGTGCGGCTATCGAGTTCAAAGGGTGAGACGTGAATAGACCGCGCGTGTTTCGCTACCCAACCCACAAGACCATTGCCGCGAGACACCTGGCTGTGAGGAATGACTTCCGGACATAGGGAGTGGAAACCCGCCAGGACCATAGTATCCGGTACGCCCTCTGGACCCACGAGGCTTGGATCGAGAGCTGCAATTACGCTGGCGTGAAAAAAAACAAAGCAGCTATGGGCATCAGCGAGATTCGCCCCGAAGCGCGCCAGTCGACAAAGATCGGCGTAGCCACGCTGAGAAGGAGTACCTGAAAGGGGATTGGTAGAGGACGCAGCTTGAAAATGAGGCGCTGAAAAAGCTGCGCGGTTTTCAAAAAGTGCAGAGTCTTTGCTTGGAGCAGCGTCTTCTCTTGGAGCAGCATCTTCTCTTGGAGCAAAGCCAGGACTTCGAGATGCAGGGCCACTCGCGCGCGCAGCAGCGGAACTTGCCGCGGGAGCTTCGAGGCGAGATTTCAACTCTTGCTTGGCATTCGAAGCGTGGGGAGAAGCAGCGCTGCGGGTGTTCCCGCCAAAGGCCCCCACTCCCGTGGTAACAGAGGTGCGAGAAACAGGACTGCCTATGGGGGTGCTCCGCGGTGAATTACCCGCTTCCGCCAAGAGGCGCTCTCTCGCAGCAGCATCTTTGCTCATGAAATTCTCTTTGTCGTCGCCCTTAGAGGGTCCCTCGAGAGGCGCTACGACTTTATTGAAACCCAATAAAACAGGTGCTCAATAAAAAACGTAACAGAGTGAAGGACTTCCGACAATGTGCTTTCTTTTAATCCGCTCTCGCGGAGAGATAGGAACCCGAGAGGAACTAGTCCTTCACGCGCGGGAGGGGGACGCGGAAATCCAGACCTATGGCTTGGGCGATCCTGACGTCACTGCATTGAGGCAAGGCTAGAAACTTGCGCGCAAATAAACTCCGATTACCGGCTACGCACTGGCGCAAAGCTGCAGGAAACGCAAAACCCTTCTTCATGCATGCGGCCAAGGCGCTTAAGACCAAGCTCATAGGTCTCACTCACACCAAGCTGCTGGAACACCTCAAGCATGAGGTTTTCAACGACAGGCCGAGTGACCGCATCAAGGGAGGTCGAAATATCGAACTGGTCGATGCGAGCAAGGTTGTCTCCTTCTCGGACAAAGATAGTAATCCCAAGGGGAGAGCCGCGGTGCAAGGCACGACGCAGTTTTACACGCCGAGAAGAGTTTGCGCCTGTGGCAAACTCAAAGCCCTGAGGCATGGAATGAGAACCACTATTATTGGCAAGACGAACTGCTGACATACCACCCCCCGGAGGAAATCGCTCAAAAACGTAAGATCAAGGGTTGTTATGAAACGCCGCGGGGTTCGTGTGTGCCCTAGCTAGGGAAGCTAGAATACTTGTTCCTAGGTTAGGCATTCCGATTAGCGGGTGAATGATGCATAAAATTCAGTGCCTTAAGTCTATTTTGGCAAATACCCCTCGCCCTAAGGCCGACAAGAATCGCGACCAATCCAAGTATCAGGGCCCCCTCCCAAGGACCGCATTCGACATACACCCCAGGGAGGCGCGCGCACTGCACCACCAGTTCACGAAGAAGAGTGAGCGCGTGCGCTACGACATCTAGGAGGAAGCCCGGCCGATCCAGGCCCCCTGCGCTAAGAACAAGCGCACCCCCACCGACTAGTGTACCTGAGACACTGAGCACAGGAGCAAGCGCAGGATTAAGCAAAAGCCCCCCAAGGGAGACAGCTCCGAACCAAACTGCCGCGAGCGCGAGGGGAATGAGAGTTGCCCAGAAAGACACACTCAAGAACGTTTCCACCTTCCCCTTGCCTCCTTCCGCCCCTAACGCAATGCCCGCAAGAGCCCCATACGTGAGCTGCACTCCCGGCTCAAAGAGGGCACCGGGATAAAGCAGCAGAAGAATACAAAGTGAACCAAGAATAGACGTCCAAAGAGAACTCGATCGTTCAGAAAGCCTCCCGGCTACCACAAGAACCATCGCAATCGCTGCGCGCAAACTTGAACTATCAAAACCTACCAGCGCGACAAAAGCCGTGGTGAAAAGAAAAGATGCAAGAGCTGGCAGACGCACCCACCAAGCACCACGAAGGCCACTCAAACGCAGCACTACTCGCATCGCCCCAAAGAGGAGCGCATAGACTAGTGATACCTGATACCCCGACAGCACAAGGAGATGCGACAACCCAGCCGCTCGAAACCCCGCTTCGGTTCGAAGGCTTAAAGAATCATGCTCACCAAGAGTAAGCGCGAGCACGAGCCCAGCTCTTTCGTGATTTCCAAGCACCGCAATGGCCTGATCCTTTATTCTTTCGCGCACGCGCTCAAAAAATCCAGGAACTCCGCGCGCAAGCCGCGCAGCGTAACGCACGCGGCACTCACCCGAAACTCCATGCCGGAGCAAAGTAGCCTCGTAACTAAACGGGTTCGAATTCCATGACACTGGCTGCACATGGGCGAGAAAAACAAAGGTGTCTCCACGCACCATGCCATCTACTTCGCGCCAGGGAAGGTCCACGGCGCGGCACCGAAGGATTCGGGACCGAAGAAGAGACTCACCCTCGGAAAATTCGCGCAGTACCTGAACCTCGAACTGGACACCACCTGGAACTCGGCGACGGGGGCCCTCCACGATCTCCCCAGCAAAACGCCTTTCACCTGGGACCAAGGGCTCAGATAAACCGGCCACAAGAAGTCCTAAACTGAGACACCCAGCAGCGACGCCAAGAACAAACGGAGCGCCCAGTGCTGACCGAGACCACCTACTGAAGAAGCAAATCACTACGGCAAGTCCCACATAAGCAAATCCGAGCCAAGCCAGCATCTGCCCTACTACTAGTCCCAAAGTGACGGGGACAAGGGGGCAAGACGCACGTACCCGAGCGAACGCGCGCCTCGAAACTGACGTTCGAATTCCAGCAAGAAAAGAAAAATGAATCATGCGAGATTGCACCATGCGATACGAGAGAAACGCCCCCCACACTATCGAGGCTGATGCAGGAATGTTTCGTCTTAGGGCAAATCTTATTTCGCTAGCAATTTCGGCAGCTTAAGCCGAGAGCCTCGGTGATTCGCTTATGCGCAAGAGTGTTCTCCCGATGAAATCGCTGTGCTAGGATCCAGCGGTAAGACTCTTCAGAGAGCTCCTACATTATTTCCCAGAGCGGCAGCACCGCTTTGGGCCCCCCACTGCGATAGCGTTCTAAACAGATTGGGGGGTGGTGTGTTGCTGGAGGCATAGGAGCCGACAGCAATCGGAACGTAACATTGAATAAACGCGAAAGGGCTTTCCCAACTCACGCCTCGAATAACACCGAACATCGGTAAAAAGAGACCGGAGGGAAGGACAACTTTTCACGCACAAGGAGACCCAGCATGGGCCAGGCCGCAAAAAAGGTTGAAACATCTTCTATGACGAGCAAATTTACCGACTACAAAGTAAAAGACATCGGTCTTGCTGAATGGGGCCGTAAGGAAATCACCATCGCCGAGAAGGAAATGCCAGGACTTATGGCTCTCCGCGAAGAATACGGCGCCTCGAGGCCTCTAAAGGGCGCGCGCATCGCCGGGTGTCTCCACATGACCACGCAAACCGCGGTCCTTATCGAGACGCTCATCGTTCTCGGCGCTGAGGTTCGTTGGTCAAGCTGCAATATTTACTCGACTCAGGACGAAGCAGCGGCTGCCATCGCGGCTGCCGGAATTCCCGTATTTGCGTGGAAGGGTGAGACTCTTGAAGAGTACGATTGGTGTATCGAGCAGACCCTGAAATTCGGCGACAAGAATCTCAATATGATTCTTGATGACGGCGGCGACCTCACGATGCTGATCCATAACAAGTATCCTGAAATGCTTAAGGACTGCTTCGGAATTTCCGAGGAAACCACCACCGGGGTGCACCGCCTGTATCAAATGATGGCAGAAGGAAAGCTCAAGCTCCCTGCTTTCAATGTGAACGACTCCGTCACCAAGTCAAAGTTCGACAACCTCTACGGCTGCCGCGAATCTCTCGCAGACGGCCTCAAGCGCGCCACAGGCGTCATGCTTGCTGGTAAGGTAGTCGTCGTTGCTGGTTACGGCGACGTAGGTAAGGGCTGCGCTCATTCGATGTCGAGCTACGGTGCTCGAGTACTCATCACCGAGATTGACCCTATCTGCGCGCTTCAGGCATCGATGGAAGGCTACCAAGTGGTGACCATGGAGCAGGCTGCTCCTATTGCTGACATCTTCGTTACCGCTACTGGCAACGTCGACATCATCAACGAGAAGCACTTCACGGCGATGAAGGACCAGGCAATTCTTTGCAATATCGGACACTTCGATAATGAGATCGACATCTCGTGGCTCGAGAAGAACTGCAAGGAAGAGTTCAATATCAAGCCTCAGGTCGATAAGTTTGTGATGAAGTCAGGTCGTGAGCTCATCGTCCTGGCACGTGGTCGATTGGTCAACCTTGGCTGCGCGAGTGGTCATCCGAGCTTCGTCATGTCGAGCTCTTTCACCAACCAAACCTTGGCTCAAATTGAGCTCTTCACCAAGAAGGGTCAGTACAAGGTGGGAGTCCACACCTTGCCTAAGGTCCTGGATGAAAAGGTGGCTCGTTTGCACCTTGGAAAGCTTGGCGTAAATCTTACTGAGCTCAGCAAGAAGCAGGCTGACTACCTTGGTATCAAGGTTGAAGGTCCCTTCAAGCCCGAGCACTATCGTTACTAGTGCTATCGCTCCCGGCACCTTCGGATCGCTCGCATGGTAGCGATAGAAGAAGCGGAGAGCATGGTAAAAAAGAGGCGGAGTCAGGTGAAAACCTGGCTCCGCTTTTTTTACTGGGGCTCGTGTTCATAAGACCGCGAGATGCGCCATAGCCAAAGCTAGGAGTGTGTCCCGTGGAAACAAAAATCTTCGGTATGGACAAAATCCGTAGATGAGCTGCCCCTGCCACCTCAACTTGTAGCGGCAAGAATTTTAGCCGGAACAGACTCTAAGCGAAGCCGTCTCGGTTCATTCTGAAACTGCATTCGAAAAATAATCGCTCCGTAAGTGACAGGTTCTGTGATATTGAATTAACAAGTGATCGAGTTGGGTAGATGGGAATGGCGCCGCAGTCCAAGCGAATCCCCTTGAAATGCGCCTTTTAAGGGCTTTTTAGGGGACTCTCTTGGATTGCGACGACCGAGCGTAAATGGTTGCTTGGTTATATTAACTTGATCTCTCTCTCCTCCCTTGCCCCGGAACCGACAGGTTCCCGGGGTGAGTTGACTCCTCTCATGTCATGCACGGGTCCGGCGACGTCTCTACGGTAGCGACGTCAGTGGGACTCATACGGCGGGACTCAACCGGCGGGACTCAAACCGCAAGGGGCTACGACCCTTTCGTCTGGCTCCCTCCGGACCCGTGCATGATTTTTGTATTTATTCTGTAAACTTGCCCCCTCTCTCTCTTGGCGACTGGCAACATGCTGGTCGCCAAGGATTCTCCCTCTCTCCGGCACGGCAGACCTCGCGGGGTCTGCTGTGCTTTTGGCTCACCGGAATCCGTCCCGAACCCTCGGTGACGGTGGGCCAGTTTTGGGAACTGCGGAATAGAAATTAGTTTGCGACGCTGAACGCACGTCGCTTACAAAATCCTATTCTGTGGTCTCTCAGGTGTGATTGGACGATCATGTGCGGTAGGCGTTATGGTGTTGAGCAGACTTGAGGTGAGAAACACTCCCCTCCTCCCTGCACTCACCTTGCAGCGCTCCACGTGATGCCAGGTGATGCTTACTTCCCCGTGGTGCCCTCCGGCCACGAAAGCGTCACTTACCGCGCCTGCTCCTAGAGGTTCTCTGGTTTTCCTCAACCGGTTTTCCTTTAGGTCGCTCGGTCGTCCAATCACGCTTTTATTTTTCTTAGAAAGAATTGGTTTATCAAAACAACCACTAAGACCACAGAGACCACAAAGAAAGGAGAATACTCCACTTGCCTCAGGGCATTTCTAAGGAACCTCTAAAAACCTTCATTCTTAAGACACCTCTGTGTACCTCTGAGTCCTCTGTGGTGAAATTTTCATGAAGAAATTCACCACAGAGGACACAGAGGTACACAGAGGTACACAGAGGTACACAGAGGTAAATTTTTCAGAGGTTCCCTAAGTTTGCCTCAGATATTCCAAGGGAATCTTAGCGAGGCGGGCTTGAGGTCGCCTCGAAATAACTTTGCTCAAGGCTTCTCTGACTCTCGACTCCCAGAACTCCAACCTTGTGCCTAAAAAGCCAAAAGAGCACGCGGCTATTAACCTCGGGGATTTGAAATTCGCCAGGGTTGAACTGCACAAACAAGAGCCGTGCCTCCGGGCGGGTGAACCTGAACTCGGGAAAATGTCCCTCAAGCTCCTGCAAATCAAGATTTCCCTCATCAAGGCGAAACGTAATACGCGAACTTTGCGCGAGGAGCGACTTGATGGGTCCTTCACGCACCACCTGCCCATGGTCTACCATCACGACATAATCACACATGAGCTGGAGCTGGCTTAAATCGTGGGAACTAATCACAAGCGTCGTGGTTCCCCTCAGACTATCAACACAGTTCCTAAAGGCCATCACCATCTTGGGATCGAGCCCCTGGGTCGGTTCATCAAGTAGTACTACGGGGGGATTCCCCACCAACGCCTGTGCCACGCCTAAGCGCACGCGCATGCCGTGAGAAAGCGTAGCAACTAAATCCGAAGCTCGGTCTTCAAGCGCGACAAGCTTTAAAACCCGGCGCACCTCCTCCCACACTTCGCGTCCGCTGAGGCCCGCAAGCTTGGCAAAGAGAACCAAGTGCCGCTCGACGGATCGGTTTTCAAAATACATCACGTCCTGTGGGAGTACCCCTACAATCCCTCCCTGCGCTCGAAATTGCGCAAGGGGCATGCCCTCTACTTCGATCGTCCCCGAATTGGGTTTAAAAAATCCGCCTATAAGCGAAAAGGTTGTCGTTTTACCCGCCCCATTCGAACCAACAAAGGCAGCAATTGAAAGCTTAGGGATGGAAAAAGAAATCCCACGCAAGGCCTCACGCTTTCCGAAGCGCTTCACGAGGCCCGTGACACGCAGCGCCGCTTCCATTTACAGAGCCCTCCGCAGGAAGAGCGAAAGGCCCCCCACGCATGAAATTGCGGTCCATACGAGCATCCCCACTACGGAACGCCATTCGTGTCCAAATACCGGGGCAACGAGGCCCGTTGAAATGGGGGACCAAAAAGGAGACGCCCAAGGAGCAATAAAGAGCATACCAATAAAGGCAATCCATAGCAGATGAAGCCGAACCACCGCATTCATCGGTTTTGCGCTCCAGCAAGAAACAAACTGCGTGCTTGCCACAAGAAAGAGCAGAAAGGCCACGAGCACCATGGCATTAAGGGCCATCGGACGAGCATAGAGGGCCATGCTGAAAAAGGGGTCGCGTGCCGCCGAGACCACAATAAGAGCCACAACCGTAATGGCGTAGAGGATTAGATAGAGAATGAAATGCGCCAGTAACTTAGAAAAATAGTAGGCAAGCCGAGACGTGCGAAGAAGCAAGAATCGAAGCGTTCCCCGATACACATCGATAGCAACCATGTCGCAGCTGACAAGCGCGACTAGAGTTGGGAACCAGAGAAGAAATAGCAGCTGGGAGATTACCACCGATGACGGCCAGCCTCCGAGCTCACCAATAATACGTGCGAGTTCTCCGAAGCCGTTTTCGTTCGCCCAATCAAGCGCTTGATTTCTTGCGCCGGCATCATTTCGGAAGAAGCCGATGCTGGGCCTGAGCCGCTCCTCAACATAGACCAGCCCAAGAACGACAAATCCAATTACCCAGACATAGGCAAACAGCGAAAGCATTGCTCGCTTACGCATGACAAGATCGCGCAGTTCTTCCTGAGTCAAAATGAAAACGTGGCGTACGAAACGGTGCAATCTCACTACCATGCCGCGAACCTTTGCCCCATTGCTCACTCAAGCCCAACCAAATTGAATGCCGGTTAGTGCCTTGAATAGTGGATCTCGTTTTTCGGAAAAGAACCTTGAAGATGACTGCGCATGGCTAGTGGATAATTACCGGATATAGCAAATCAAAACGTGGGATAGCCACCTCAAAGAAACTTCCCTCAGCGGATCGGAAGGTATAGGAACCTTGCATCGATCCATAAGGCTCATGAATCACGGCCCCGCTCGTATAGGTAAATTTTTGTCCCTTGGCGAGAGTTGGCTGTTTTCCGACAACCCCGGGCCCGACTACTTCAGCAAGCTGCTTTTCACCTGAAAAGATAATCCAGTGCCGCTCCATAAGCTGAGCCGTATCACTTCCTAGATTCTCTAGGGTGATGGTGTAGGAAAAGGCATACACATTCTTGGCAGGGTCGGATTCCTCGACTAAGGCCGAAGGAACTGCAGAGACCCGAATATCGCGGGTCACCTGGGAATACCCCATGCCGGCCGGATTTGGAGTTGTTGACATATCTGGCGGCTCCCCTTGGCATCAATGCAAAAATAGCCTGATAACCTGACTTTCTAGGATGTTGGGCTGTGAGGCAAGTGTTCTCTTTCGGCTGAGGCCCTTCGCGGACCTTGTAAGGGCGAATTTTGGTCGAACGGCGAGCCGAACGCCCCTTTTCAGCACTTTAAGGCACACAATTAGCACTAAGTTATTGCAATGACGGGCCCATCCCTTGGATCTCAGCACAAAGGTTTGCTATAGAGTCCTGCACGATGGCTAAGCTTAGGTTAGCCCCTGAAGCCCACCCCCCTGCCAAAGGGTCGTAAGGCAGCTTGTATCGGTAGTAGTCGTTTTCAATTGCCGCTCTAGCTCAGCTGGTAGAGCAACTGATTCGTAATCAGTAGGTCGTGGGTTCGAGTCCCATGGGCGGCTCCATATTTCCCGCTCGGCGCTCTGCCCAGGGACTCCGCCCCTCGCTTCGCTAATCGCTCGCACACCCCGTCCTCTTCGCTGGGCTTCGCCCTTCGAAGCTTTATTTACTTTGGCGACCCCATGCATTTCCCGCTCGGCGCTCTGCCCAGGGACTCCGCCCCTCGCTTCGCTAATCGCTCGCACACCCCGTCCTCTTCGCTGGGCTTCGCCCTTCGAAGCTTTATTTACTTTGACGACCCCATGCATTTCCCGCTCGGCGCTCCGGTCCCCTTGCCCTTGGGACTCGAGCCCCGTCGAATCGAGACCGATTGGTAGGGCGCCATGTCCTCATGGCGCCGAAGATCCTTCGACCTGCGTCCATGCCCCTCCCCTGCCGCCACCAGAAGAACCTCTATATTCCATTTTTTCTCTCTGTACTTTCGGTGCCCTCTCTGATCTATCAGCACTTTAATCATCTACTTGAGGACACAGAGTTCACAGAGAATGTCTTTTCAGAGACTCCCTAAGGAAACTTTCCCCCGAAATCTCCGATTACTGACTTCGTCTAGTATTTAGTAGGAGATAATTTATGGCATTTGCAACCCCTAAGGCCCTCGCGATACTCGAGGTGCCATTTAAGGAAAAGGACGAAGCAAAACAACTTGGTGCGTGGTGGGACCCCACCATAAAGAAATGGTTTGTTCCGCTGGGACGCGACGTAGATCTCTTTAAAAAATGGATTCCTGAGGAGGAAACGGACTCTCAAGAAAGAACAGGAAATAGGTAGGGCGCGCCGTCCTCGGCGTGCCGGATATTTTGCGGCGCCCTGAGGACAGGGCGCCCTACCTGGCACGAAACACGGCCGCTCCCCAGGTGAACCCACCTCCAAAAGCCGCACTGAGAATCACTTGCCCAGGTTGGATGCGACCAGTTTCATAGGCTTTGGTAATACCAATGGGAATAGTCGCGGCAGTCGTATTTCCAAAAGTTTGGATGGTACTCACTACTTGCTCATCTTTAAGCCCAAGGTGCCCTGCAACCGCAGAATTAATTCTAAGATTAGCCTGATGTGGAATAAAAAGACTTACCTCTGAAGTGCTGATTCCAAGGCGCTTAAG
The DNA here is from genome assembly GCA_044356455.1 of Bdellovibrionota bacterium. Taxonomy (GTDB): domain Bacteria; phylum Bdellovibrionota_C; class UBA2361; order UBA2361; family JBGSMV01; genus JBGSMV01. The sequence goes on from JBIKWF010000006.1 coordinate 24,497, forward strand.
AAGGGAAAGAGATACTTCGGTCATCGATCGCACCGCACTTTCAAAAACTTTGCGCCCATTCATGCGCGGGAAAAGCTTCCCTTCCAAAAACAAGTCCTCTGTGACCCGTGTCGGAAAATGCGCGCTACCCGGATGTTCGCACCACAACTCTTTCACATGTGCTCCATCAGAGTGAAGCTCAGAACCAAGAATTTCAAGCGAGCCCTCATGGTTGGATGCCTCGCTCATCGAAACCAGGCAGCTCCCCGCACCATCCCCGAAGAGCACCGCCAGATCTCTTCCTCGGGTAGAAACATCGAGACCCGTAGAATGAACCTCTGCTCCCACCACGAGAACATTTCGGTATTTCCCGGACAGAACCAAGCTTTCGGCAAGCTCAATGCTGTACAAGAACCCCGTGCATTGATTGCGCACATCAAACGCCGGAACCTTGGAAAGGCCAAGTTTATGTTGAACTGAGACGCCAATCCCAGGGAACGAGAAGTCTGGAGAAAGCGTCGCGGCAATAACCGCATCCACTGCTTCAAGTGAAGTACCTCGCAGCGTCTGCCGTGCCGAGGCCACCGCAAGATCGCTCGTCGTCGTTGGTGCATCTACCCAATAACGAGTCTTAATTCCTGAACGCTGCGTAATCCATTCATCGCTCGTATCCATTACCGTGGACAATTCTTGATTGGTCACGCAACGAGGCGGGACATACATGGCAAATGAATGGGCACAGGCGCGCATTGCAGAATCTGGCGGCATAGAGGCTCAACCGTTTCTCGAGACAATTACAGGCACGAATCCTGCCTCGGGGCTTCCAGAAAATGGAGATTCCCTCAACCACGAATAATGCACCCTCTCGCCCCAGAACGTGAAACTTTTCGAGTGCCCGTTCTTAGGCTAACCAGCTGATCCTGCTCAGCAAACCAAACTCCCAAGGCGGCGACTAGATTTGATTGGGAGCACTTCCCCTTCCCCCGGCGAAATGAGGTCAGTGCGAGGGGCCCACATCTTAAGTGGGAATTTCCTCTCTCAACGAGGCGAGGTCACTATGAAAGAACATCGATGTCCGAAGTGTGGAAGCGAATCTCACATCCAGGAACACCTTACGGTGCTTGTCGGAATCGAAGACTGGCCTACGGCTACTCTTTTTACTGCCGTGGTGGTTGTGATGGGTAACTTCCTGGCAGTTCAATCTCAAGCAGTTGCGGTTGCAATACTGATTGCAATTGCGCCCCTTTTTCTAAACTTTTTCAAAAAGTATTACTGCGATGCGTGTGAAATTGATTTCCGAGAAAACGAGGAAGAGATCAAAGGGACGGCTTCAGGTGCGATAAAGCCCTCCGAGATAAAGCAACTACGCCCTCCGAAGCTTTAATCAAGAAATGACTACTTAATCGCCTCTCCACCAGAAGCGAGGCACACAGAATCCACCGAGAAGGATGAGGTAAGATAACCTCCGAGAAGCGCATGAAACACGTTTTCTGGCTTCTGTGATGTTCTCACTTTAAGAAGTCGCTGCGATGGGCACAGCGAGGTTGCATCAAGATTCTCACGTGTGGGAACTAGACCAAACAAGAAGTAATTTAGTGTGCGCTCATCACTTTCCGTAGCTCCTGAGCGCTCTGCAATTCGGTAGCTAATTCTATAACAAGAAGTAAGAGCAACCAGGCTAAGCAGGAGCATTCCGGCTTTAAGAGTTCGAAAGATTAACGTGCGCATTCGACCACCACGGTTCGAGGAGCGTAAATTCCAAGTGTTCCAAGAGTAAACAAAAGATCGAGCGGGCTTATCATATCGCCAAATGAGGCAGTACCCCGTGGGCAGCGCTTGGTGAGATCTACGTCATGGTCTCCAATGAGGCCGAGGACATAGAAGTCCTGCCGCTCTTCAATTCTCGTTCCTACGCTTCTATCCTTACCAATCACAACGCGGTGACACCCGGTAAGGAGCGTTCCCGAAAGAAGCGCCAGCGTCAGCACCGCTACGATAGAGGATGGCAGAAAACGCCGTGGGGCCCGAAAATTCAGCATAGTAGAGTTTGAATTCTGCGAAGGATTACTAGAGATAATCACCCGAAAAGCTTAACGAATCCGTAGCCTCTCAGCAACGGAGTATTCTCAAGGATAAAGACATTAGTGGCGCCATTTATCAAGAAAGCTGTTTTACAGGTCGATCACCTATTCAGGACGGGGAAGCCCTCCAGCATTGAAGGGAGATAGAGAACCATGGCCGATGAAAATTCAAATCCAGAGTCGAAACCCCGCAAGCGCGGGTTGACCTCAGTGATGCTTGGCTGGCTTGCCGAGCGTGTACGGCGAGCTGAGAATATAAAACTTCAGATCGAATCAGGTACCTATCAGGTAGATTCGGAGAAGATTGCAGCTTCGCTTGTTACCCCGCCTGCAGGATCCACAAATGGCTCGGGGCATAAATAAGGAAGCTCTTAGGAAGTGCCCGCTACTGCAAAAGCGCGAGCGCATTCGTCGACGAAGTTAGCTCTCGAATAAGAGTAAGCAGGACATCGTGATGAAACGGCTTCCTAAGTACAGGGAATGCCGGGAAGCGCTCTTTCGCCAACTTGACGACTGCTTCGGGAAGGGCCGTCATTGCGATCACTGGAACGCCCTCAAAAACCCAAGCCAGCTCTTCAATAGACTGAAGCCCCACCTCGTAAGAATACTTGTACTTGAAGAATTGATTAGAGAGCGTGAAGGGCATCTCGAGATCGCTCAAGATCAAATCGGGAGCGCCCCCCTCGGAGCGAAGAGTCTTAAAGGCATCGTCCGGGCATCTCGCAGAAATGACATCGAACCCCTCATCAAGAAGCATGGTGGCGAGGAATTCGCGAAATTCTTTGTGATCTTCGATTAGGAGAACTGTTTTCATATGACCTAGCGATGAGATCGGCAGATCTCGCATGCAGCTAGACCAAAAATTTAGCCTCTCTTACGATGCGAAAAACAGATGAGTATCAGTAAGATAGGCACTGGGGTCGATGATTAGAACAGTGAGCTACGCTGAACAAAGCAGAGCAAATTAGCCACGGCGAAACAAGTTACCGCCTCTAATCCCGATTTAACTTCTCAGTCGAAGAGCCGCTACTTCGAGCTGAACGCAACTTTTCCATAAGCGTGCGAAGCTCATGAGGAGAGGGAGCCCCCTTGAGGATCATCTCAACGCCTTCCGTTGCGGAGGTGCCAATTGAAACATCACCAAAATCACAAAAACGACCGAAGAGCGATTGGTCGATGCGAATCTCCCGAATATCGGAGTAATCAATCACAGGAACAGTATAAGACATCGAAAGCTTACCTTGATGGTGTTCAATAACGTTAGCTTTCACTACAACCCGGTCATCAAAGTGCCGCCGCACCATTTCTAAGAATACCAAAAGGGGAAGAAAAGATACGAGCCTGAGCCATAAGGCGGGAGAACCTTCCACCGGCACGTACTTCGCATTGAGGATAACGACGAGGACAAGCAAGCCTAGAAATACACCAATGATATCGATCGATGAGAGCTTTGCTCGATGAAACGAGACAATTACCTCATCGTCGGGAAGTCGGCCTTCCGAGATAAGGGCAAGAACTGCATCTGGGTCAGGGTAGGTAGCCATTTGCTGATTTCTCTACCACGTTGTCGGAAGTTACTAAATCTCCTACCCTAAGCCCATGATACGGCAGATTTTGCTAGCTTTTGTCCTGACCCTTCTCTTCCTGTTATCTGGCTGCAGCAGCTCAGCCTTGGGCGCACGCTTTACCTGCCTTGAATGGAAGGCTCAGGGGCTGATGTTTTCAACTCTCGACAGCTGCACAAAGTGTATGCAAGCCCACGGCCCCGCCAGCCTAGAGCAAGTACAGGGCTGTGCCCTTGGAATGGATGCCTCAGTGCTACTTGACCTCCCCAACAGCTAAGGAACCTCTGAAAAACTCACCTCCGTGACCTCCGCGCCCTCTGTGGTTAAATTTTCATGAAGAAATTCACCACAGAGGAAACGGAGGTGCACAGAGGTGTATTAAGATTGGAGGTTTTTCAGAAGCTCCCTAAGAAGCCTCTCCGGTGTGAATCAGGCAAAGCGAATTGATACAAAAGCGCTTCCCTGAGGGAGGAGGGCCATCGTCGAAAACATGCCCCAAATGCGCTCCGCAGCGCGCACAAAGCACCTCAGTCCGAACCATTCCATGCGAGGTGTCCGTCCTTAGCTCAAGCACACCATCCTTGGTTGCCTTGGTAAAGCTTGGCCAACCAGTCCCAGACTCAAACTTACTGTCTGAAGAAAACAAAAGCTGGCCACAACACGCACAAACGAACGTGCCGCTCTCCTTAAACATGCAGTACTTGCCGCTGAACGGTCTCTCAGTACCGGCACCACGGCACACTTTGTACTGTTCAGGGGAAAGCACTTGCTGCCAATACTCCGGGCCCTTGGATTTCCAGTCCACGGTATCCGGGTCTACTTCCAGAAGGTGTTTAGGAAGAGCTGCCCTTGCGGCGCTCCCCTCTTTCGCCTTTTCCGCGTGCAGTAAATTTCCCGAGGCCCATTTCCCTAAGGCCATAACTGATCCCCCAACGGCTAATGTAATTAAAGAACGGCGGTTAAAAATCAAAGTAAGTACTCCTGTACCATTTTCTCCGAATTAGTCGCCTGAATCACGAATATGTTTCACGCATGCCAAAGCAAAAGCGATGAAATATTAAGGAGTTACATTCTTACGCCAAGCGGCTCATTTGACCAGCGCCCTTAAGGCCGGTACTCTAAACCCCAGTCGCTTGAGAAATCTCCGCCCTGGGTACCTAGATATCGCAGGTGCGGTGGTTTCCCCTGCTGGGCGATGTGAGATGCTAGCAGAACTTCTGGTTAGCGGTAACTTGTATGCGGTAACTGGCAGGTGAATTTCCTCACTGGCGTCGGGTTACCTTTAATTTAAGCACCTCTCTACAGGTGATACTCTCGGAAGATACAATTCCTCCCAGTACCCTCGCAAAATTACTATGACTGAATCACTCGTTGCGGAGACCGCACCAGCCTCTCCCGAAATTCTTCCCACCGGAACCCCTCCTCAAGCTCCAAGCCCCGTTTCGTTTCGAGACCTCACGGACGATGCCGCGGTGCTCGCGGCTCTTGATGCCGTAGGTTTTACTAAAGCAACTCCGGTACAAGCCTCTTCGCTACCGCTCGCGCTGAAAGGGCGTGACCTCATGTTGCAGGCGAAAACCGGTAGCGGAAAGACTCTCACCTTTGTCTTACCCATGCTTTCACTCCTCGCGTCGACCACCAACGCGAGCGAAACGGTCGCTCTGATTCTTACTCCGACTCGCGAGCTTGCTTCTCAAATCTGCGTGGTCATTCGTTCTCTCACTAAAAATGTCGAGCCCGTACTCGTCATTGGAGGCATGAGTATTGGCGGCCAAATTCGTGAACTTGCGAATGATAGACGAATTGTGGTGGGCACCCCGGGACGCATTCTCGATCTATTGCGCCAGAAGGAGATTTCATTCCGAACCGCCAAGTTCTTTGCGGTCGATGAAGTCGACGAAATGTTCTCCATGGATTTTGCCGAAGATGTCCGCGCGATTCTCTCAAGACTTCCCGCTGAGCGTCAGGGTATTTTTGTAAGTGCCACCATCTCGCCCAAAGTTGAGATGCTCGCAAACAACTTCCTAACGAACCCGGAAAAGATTGTCATTTCAACCCCTGGCGAAGCGTTGCCCCCGGTTGAGCACTTGTATTACGAGGTTAAGGGCGAAGTTACCGCAAAGGCTAATGCGCTTTGCGATATCATCGAAACCTACAGCCCACGATCTGCCATTATTTTCTGCAATACAAAGTCTGATACAGAACTCGTTCAGGCCTTTCTTGCTCGGAGAGGGTATGACGCCGAGTTTCTCAATTCCGACCTCAATCAACGTCAACGCGATCATATCATGACCATGATGCGTGAGGGCAAATTGAGACTCCTCGTCGGAACCGATTTAGCCGCGCGCGGTCTCGACATCGCAGAGCTCGATCTGGTTGTAAACTACGCACTTCCTGATCAACCTGAAGTCTACGTTCACCGGACTGGAAGAACAGGGCGAGCAGGACGAAGTGGACGAGCAATAAGTTTAATCGGCCCGCAAGATTTTATGGCCTGGGTTCAAATACGGCGTGTAGCAATTATGGAAATTACCAAACAAGAACTTCCAACCGAAGAAGAAATAACAACCGCCCGCGTCTCGCATCTTCATAGTCTGCTTCGCGAGCAGGCCGGAGCACTGCAGCCTAAGGACCTGCAACTCGCTACCAAATTCCTCAAGGATGCGGGAGTTGAGGCGCCTACCGAAGATTTGACCGCGCTCGTCGGAAAACTTTGCACGTTTTTTATTGAGCAAAGTGCATCCACTCACCGCAAAAAGATGGACGCCGCCAGACCTGCCGGAGCTGAGCAGGATGCAAATGAAGGGCACTCACAGGGGCGTGATGATGGCGCTCGGCGCCACGGCAGTTCTGACAGACAAGGCCCTTCGCGCTCGCGCGGCTCCGACAGAGGCAATTCTCGCAGCGGGGGAAGAGGCGGTGGATACGGGGACAGGCGCAGATAGTCCGGTTCAATTGCGGCTTCCAGGCCGAACACCACTTCCGCCCTCGAACCCATTGGAAAGAAACGACCGAACTTCACGAGTCCCTTAAAGATAAAATGTCCGCAGCAAGTGCAATTCTTCTTTCCGGAATAGCCGGTCTCGTGACGGGAGCAATGTTGATGGCAGCGGGAGAGTATGTCTCAGTCCAGTCGCAAGCGGACACTGAGAATGCAGATCTCTCGCGCGAGCGCAAAGAACTAAGGACAACCTTGCTGCGCTGAAGGCATCAAGACTAGTGGCCTCTGCAAAGCATCGATACGTACTCCGAGCAATTGAAACTGGTTCCCGAAACGCCGTGACGAGCTTCAGTTATCGTCCCCTTCTGGAGCTTGAGCTGTTCATAAGTAGATCAACTCGTCAGGCGAACTCCTTCCTGTTGAGTAATTCTGCGCAACTTCTCCTTCACTCGCTACGCAAAACTGCGATGAATCAGGTCAAATGTTACCGACCGAGTTAGTTCCCGTTCCCAGTTAATACTCTGTGAGGAATTGGCAAAAGGCTTGCTACGTCAAGCGTTGGGATGTCTACGAATCTTGCAGGGTGCCGCAGTGAATTTCAGCGACTCGTAAGATTCGTAGTTCCCTAGGGAGGCATGATGGGCATCTTAAACTTCACCACTCGATTTCTCTTCGTCATTGCCTCGGCGTTCAGCCGGATAAGAGGAAAACTTGCTTTTTCTTCTCTGCTCCTTTTTGCCCTCTCTACAACGGCGAGTGCTCAACCAAGAATTTCATTCACCCTCGACTCAAGCTCACTCCATCATGTTCATCTCTTCAGCCTTCGCGGTGGATATGCATGCCTGGTGAGGCGTCCCGCTCAGCGAGCCAACCTGTTTGGCAGACTATCCCCTCCTCGCCTCGAAGTTGGCGCTCGCTTTAGACAAGTAGTGCAGCTCTCGAGCGCAAGCAAGACCGCCAAGAGGATTCGTGCTGCAAGGAAAGCTTGCCAAGCTATGAGCCGCTCTCCGTCGACACCGACTCCGACTCCGACTCCGACTCCGACTCCGACAAAAACAGCCTCCCCAACTCCGACACAAGGATCAACTCCAATCCCAGCCCCCCCGCCTCCCGTGGCTATTTCTCACGTCGGCGACGCACCATCGACCGTTCTCGCCGGAAGCGCTCTTACCATACACGCTGAACTTCTCGACGAATCGGGTACTCGAACGCGCTTCCAGCCTGCGATCAGCACCGCTCTTGAGGTATTTGACAATGCTGGGATTCGCCTATCTTCGTCTCAACGCCAAGTAACTGATGGGCACACCAAGTTCACCCTTAATGCTCCGCAGCATAGCGGAAGGTACCTCTTAAGACTCTCCTCCCGATCGCCCGACCTACTCCTCGAAACGGCTCTGGTGGTAAACCCCTTGCCCCTCCAGCGGATCATCGTAGCGGACGCTCTTGTTAGGTCCGTAGCCCTTCACGTGCCCTTTGAGGTTCAAGTGAGGGCTGAGGACCGCTACGGGAACCTAGTTACGGATGACATGCTTCGAATTCGTGTCGGCTCCGGCGATGCTCTCCTTGAGGGAGAGACCAGCGCCACACTTCATAACGGTAGTGCCGTTTTTCAAGGACTTAGATTCATCAAAGGTAGCGAGGCCCATCTTGTCATTGAGAATGCAGATCGCTCAGTCTCAACGAACGTCCCGCCTCTTACCATCGTATCGGGACATACGACCGCATTAGCCTGGGACCCTCTGCCTACTGCTCCCCTGGGCAACTTGGCTCCCTGGTATCGACTACGTGAATGGACGAGCACGACCAATCCCCTTGCCTGCCAGACAAGTGCCTTCGATGCCGCCATTAAAGTGCGAGCTCAGGCGGCCAAGTTGCACACTGAGCAAATGCCCGAGGGCTTCCGAACTATTCTCTTTTTCTGGGAAATGACCCCAAGCTGGGAGGACCCGCGTGATACGGTACGAAACGCAGCAGGTGAGGTTCAGGGCTTTCGGGACGCTCACGGAACGTTTCGGCCTTACCTTAGCCCGTGGTGGGACAACGGGGCACTCGAGTCTCGCTGCCGTGTGGTGAAGTTCCTCGATGAGTTTCATCGACTTGGGGGAGTCCTTGATTACGCTATCTTGGACACCGAGCGCTCCATGAGTAATTGGCACATGGATCTATTGGCAAGCGAACGTTACGGGGCGAACACCAGCCAGGTTTCCTCTCAGGTGGCCGAAGATCTCCGGCTTGCCTACTACGCCGCCATGGAGGCCGATCCGCGCATGGACCAGGTCGACTCGACTTCGTTTGGGTTCACCGACCTACGCCCCCTTCGAACCCAACTTAGTCAGGGCAGTCTCACGCAGCATGTCGCTCGTTGGAATTCGAGTGCCGTTCGTGACGGGCCACACCGCAACGCCTATCTGCAGTGGAATCAACTCATGCAGCAGCGTGCCACACGCTATAAGAATTTCGCCCTCTTTGAGCCACTTCGGGCGCGCTATCCAAACATTAAGTTGAGTGAATACGAGTCGTACCTCTCGATGCCGGAACACAACCTTCCTGACAGCAACGGCCATCAGGTTTCACTCTTTTCTGGCCCTGATCAAGAGGTAGTGGGAAACCTGCAGACAAAACCGCTCTACGGGGTACTCCGTGACTATGTCTTTTTCAACGTGCGCACCCCGCGTCTCATCTATCAAGGGACACCTTTTAATGCCATTCGTCTGAACCTGAACCATGTTCGAAGCGCAACCTTGACGCGTCCCGACATACCCTTTCAGCCCTGGTTTGCTTACCGAAGCTTTGGCTCGCAGCCCGCGGTTGACGCTTGTGCCAACTGCCGACTTGATGACAGCGATTACTACTTCGAGCTCGTCTATCACACCCTCCTCACCAGCACCGCCCCACCGCTCTTTTGGAACCCGGTCGGACTATCCACTGCCCCCGATGTTGAGGTCATGAGCGAGCTTCTGGTCGAGTATGATCGTGTCGCACGCCACTCAGTGAATCGAGAGCCAGCAGTGACAGACCTGATTGGTTGGGAGAAAGATTATGCTCTTAGCGCCGAGGAAACAGACTACGGGACGATCTATCGCTATACGCCGAAACTGGAGGAGAGTGCCTCGATAGACACTCTAATTGAGTCCTACGAACCTGCCACACTCCGAACTCCCTCAGGCGAGCGTCTTCATTTCCCTCGCGGTCGCGTTGAACGCGATGCTCTTTCAGGGAAAGGAGCGTGGATTGTTGAGCGTCGCTACGACTGATCTGCGCGAAGGCTACTGGTGATTTATGGCGCAACCCGATCTTAAGCCCTTCTTACTCAGGGGTCTCAAACGCTTGTCGGTAAGGTGGCAAGAAATAGGTATCTAACTCTACATGAATCGCTTCAAATCGCTTCGCACGATCGACGTTAAGGAGTACGGTGCGATGGCCACCTACGCAGCGCCCTGTCATAATTTTCTTGAGACTCGACAAAGCTGGAGGCGACGCTCATCAACGAGCGTTGCGGGCTGGACGCCATCAGGTCGCCGTCCCTTATATCGGAGAATACACGCAAAAGCTTTGCGCGTAGTCTCCCAGGGATTTCTATGTGCTCATGAGCCTAGCGAGAGTACCTATCCTTTATCTGTTGGAATTTCTCCCCCGGCGCGACTCTCACCGCTGGAGTCGGGGCCTTGTCGGGGGGCTTGGGGAATGTCGTGAAAAGGGTCGCCACAATCGTTATTTAACCCACGCTGGGCAAGCCAATCTGCGTGAGAAATAGTCTCACGAAGTTGCGGGGCTATCTGCGGCAAGGTAGGAGGGCCAAGACCATCTGGTCGCTCTTCTCTGTTTTTCGCTACGGATTCATCTGGGCTGCAAGCACTCATATAAGCACACAGTGGAAAAGTGATGGTGTTAAAGGCTACTTTCCATCCTTCTCTTTTAACTACGGTAACGCTCTCTCCGCCTGAGAAACAAGACAGCGTAGCCGAATGAGCACCTCATCTGCCGCAGCATGAAGAAGAATCAACGGCTGCGCACGAATCCAACGAACTGCAGCGTTGGCAAACCTAAGGCCTTCTAAGGAAGCTAATTCCCCTCTCTCCGACTTAAGAACTGATAGCAGATCGCTGAGGTGGCTTAGTTTCTGTGGCACTGACTCGAGCTCAAAAAGCTGCTTACTGAGAGTGCATATCGTGAATTCCAGCTCTACTCTGTCAGCTCGCAAGGGATTAGCCCCCCGATTAATCGCAGCTTCAAGATCCGAGAGCACTTTTTGAGCCTCGACAAGGGCGCTCTGCTCTGCGTCTTTAGTCAAATCTCCCTCGGAGTTAAAACTCAAAACGGATAAGTCTGACGCTGTGGTCATTGGCCCAAAGCATACCGTCTTCTTTTGCGCGTCGCTAATGATCTGGACGAGACCCTGAGAGCTGTGGTGAATGGTCAACGATCGACCTGCAGGGCAGCGTAGGTGTATCGCTTGTTCACCTGAGGGACTGCCATGGTGCTCAGCCAAGCGCATCATCGTTTCTGAGATGGGCTTGGAGTGCGCACGTAGTTTAGTCGGCGATAGCATACAATCAGCGGAACGCTTTTTAGGCCTCGATTGTGCGTGGCGAGTGTTCGCGTTTCAATCCCGACGTTTTAGGGGGCTGCCTCATGTCCAATTGTTACCGAGTCCCTGACAGCTTAGGATCGCTTTAGAAATCCCACCGAAGCAATTTTTTGGTTCGATCATCGTCGGCTGTTTGCAGAACTCCAAGAAGCTCCCCGAGATCTCCCACATTTACAGCCAGTTGGACGACTGCTTCAACCTTCCCCCAAAAGCCCCCAAGTTTCCAGAGGCTGCGTATGAACGATGCCCGAGCGTCTAGCGGTATGAAGTCTCCTTGCGTCCGTGCTTTACGCACTACCTCGCTCATGAGATTCAAGTCTGTCCGGTCACCGAATTCTGACAAATAGAGCAGGGCCAGAAATTGGGAATCGTGCTGAGCCCCGATAAGCTTACGAAGAAGAGTGAGGCCCTCCATTCGTTGATTGGGTTCCCTTGTAATGTGTCCAACTTTGCAAAGTAGGAGTTCGACCAGTCGATGAGGTAATTGTTCACTGAGTAGGCACTCACGAATTTGGGGGAGCGTGGATGCGTCAAGGCTTTTTAGGTGGCTCAGTGCTTGCTTGTGCTTGTAGGAACTCCAACTGTTCGAAAAACAGGGCATCCGAGAAAATGCCTCAACTCTTACGAGAGAGGCAAATTCTCTTGCTACTTCACGCACCATTTCACATTTGCTCGCCGGAACAAATACTACCAGATTGCAAGGTTGCACCGGAGAAATGGCGCATTCAAGCGATACTGCCCCTTTCTCCATCATACGCCATGAGAACCCCTCATGCGGAGCCACCCCATATATCACGGGGAATGGGTTGCGAATTAGCTGTTGCTCAGTTGCAGAGAGCGTTGGCCACGTTCTCTGCCGCTCTGTTTCGATATACTGGCGAAGCTGTTCGAACGGCAGCTGCGAAGGGTCTGAGAAAAGCGTCGCCTCTTGCTTGGAAGACTTGATAACATTCGGTTGATCACGAGCTGGTTGCCATGCCTTCTCAGTCAAATTCGCAAGAGCATACTCGATCGCCCCTTCGGGGCGCTCTTGCCACACAGCAGACACCAAGTGGTTATTGACTCCACGGTCTGGTACCAGCCCGAATTCTAGCTCTCCACCGAAGGGCACTGAGCGGGAACGAAGCAACTGGCCACTTGGCTGCAGCCCTGCACGCAATACTCCCGCGAGACTCGCCGAGCCTGAGCCGTGGTAGCAGATAAGAGGGGCATCATCCGGAACTTTCTCACCTGCGCCGGGGTTGTCGCGCTTTAATCCGCTCAAAACGAGCAGACTAAGATCGAAATCTGCTTGCTGCGTAGTTGAGGTTAGTCGCGAGCCACGATGGTCGCGTCCCTGTTCTGGCATAGATTGGTGATTGTTGCTTAACACGTGCTCGTTATGACGATGTAACGGGCAGGCGGTGCCCGATAATCCGATTACGACATGCCTCAAAGCAATGTTACCAAAGAGCAGTTGCTTAAGCTGTTGAAGCCTCTCCCTTCCAGATATCAAAGATTTACAACAATCAGAGCCACGGAACGGAGTGCCGCCGGTGTGCTAAGCCGTTATCTAGCCCCTCCAAAAAGTCGCTCGCCATGAGTACTGGGGACGAAAGACTCCTCAGGCAGTCTTATTTCAGAGGGCGGCTTAGAGTCATAAACAATCACCGCCAGGGAATCTGCGGGCCGGAGCTGAAGATAGCCCTTGCTCACCTCCTCAAGGTTCTCTAGCGGCCCTGCGGTCACCACCACGATGGGATGCTGCTTCGCCACACTCAGCAGATTATGAACGACAGCCTTGAGAGCATTTCCCACAAACGGAGCATCAAGAAAGAACTTGTTCGCTCCACTGAGATCAGCAAAACGAGGATCCTCGCTGCTGAACGAAGTTCGGCGAATGCTTAAGGCTTTACACCTTGCGCGGGACTCATCAGCGAGGCCTGAATCATACTCATACCCCCGCACCATCTTTGCCACGCTCAAGACCGCTGCAAGAGCCACAAAATCCCCCACTCCACTACCCAATTGAACAAGGACATCCTTTCTCGACAGTTCAAGGGCACCCAGGGCTCGCATGCTCGTGTGAACAGGCGTGCGGCAGACCTCCTGAAAACCATGCGGAACTGGAAGCGAGTTCCTAGGCTTTCGGGGAAGTTCGAAAACTTGCTCGGCTAGCACATCTGCCGAGCGCAGCCAAGGGATTGTGCCCTCTTGATTTCGTAGCGTCTTATGGAGAGCCGCCGCAAAGAGGGCGCCCCCGGAAGCAAGTCCAGCCTTAAGGGGCGCAACTTCGCGTTCCATCTCTAGGGCCGCTCCGTTCGCAATCGCTCCCATAGCAGCCGCCACTACAGAAAAGCGCTTCGCGAACTGAGGCGCAATAATCCTATCATCGACGGCTTCACTGGCTCTCGAAAGCGCCCCAAGAATAGAATCCTTTTCAAAAAGCGAGCGTCTCGTAAGAGATTGTTGACCAAGGAAGCTTACTCCTTCCTCAAGCTTAGTCAGAGCGGCCTCCTGCTCAGGGGCGAGAAAGGAATTGTCGAAATCTGTGGCTGCTGACTCAAGAGAGGAAAGAACTGTCTCAAGCGAACAAGCCTGAAGCTCTCTATCTCTGCGGCCATGAACAGAGTGTTTCAGATCAGAATGCCTGGATGCCTTTTCTAACCTCGCGTGATTTCGTGCGACCTGTGTCATTTTGCCTTTAACGCCATGAATGCGTGGAACTGACCCCGAGTATACCGAGCGTCAGGAGTAGGTTAGCGAAGCGCACGTCCCAATCAAGCGCCAGTGTCCGAAATAGGACAAAAGGCGCCCTTCTCCCGCAAGAACTGCAAGATTCGTTCGTCCTGCCATCTTGGAAATCTGCGCGAGAACTGCGCAAAGGCGACATGTCCGCCATAATCTGAGAGCTCAAGCCACACTCTCTGCAAATCGCGCACCTCGTTCACTGGGTGGCATGCCGGCCCAAGAAAGGGATCGTCGCGAGAATTGAGGATTAGCGTGGGCACGGTTATGCCGCTTAGAAACTGAGCAGCTGAACACTTTTGATAGTAGTCCTGGGCACACTTAAAGCCATGCAGCGGAGCAATATATTCTTCATCACACTGCCTAATGGTCTTGCAAAGCCGTAGACGCGAAGTAGCGATGAGCGCAGGATACTTTTGGTGTTTTAGCTTAATCCTGCGGTGGATATGAGAGACAATATGCCTGGAATAGAGGTAATTTCCCGGAGCTTCCATTTTTAAAGAGGCAGCCTCAAGGTTACAGGGCGCAGAAACTGCCACCGCGGCTGAGACTGAAGGCCGCGATCCATGCCGAGCTTCCCCAAGGTACTTGAGGACAAGATTAGCACCCAAGCTGAAACCCACGAGCGCGGTGGAAGAATAGACTCCCTTGGATCGCACGCATTGAAGCACCGTCTCAAGGTCCTCCGTAGCTCCGCTATGATAAAGCCTACTAGTGCAATTTGGCTCTCCACTGCAACCACGGCAGTTCCAGGCAAGCACGTCGAGCCCCGCTTCCGTCGCACGCTCTGCAAGAGAGCACACGTAGGGGCTACGAGAGCTCCCCACTATTCCATGGCAGATAACAAGCAGTGATTCAGATCCTCTCCTCACCCAATCAAGATCGAGAAAGTCCTCGTCGGGAGTGCGTATTCTTTCTCTCGAATAGGCAGGTATTCCTGCTGGGGCATATGCCCCCCAAAGGGTGTTCACATGCGCATTTCGCAGCAGCAAAGAGGCACGATAGGAGGGAGATAGTACAAGGGGCACAGGACCTCGTTCTCACACAGTCCTGCAGCTTCAGGCAGGCATCCATTTCCAGTACCCCAGCATAGTTTCACTCCCACAAGTATTGCGCTATCCTCTCCTAGGGCTCTGGGGGGAACATTGATGTCTCTGCGCACTCTTTTCATTATTCTTGCGGTTGTCTACTTCATTTCTCCGTTCGATCTCATTCCTGATCGATTTGGCTGGCTTTCTAGAATTGATGACTTCGCGGTGATGCTCTACCTGTGGTGGAAGTATAATAAGATTGCCAGTCACAAGGCGTCAGGAGCTGAAACAGAAAAGGCAAAGCCCCACGCTGAGACTCCCCCAGTTCCTAGATCTCCGGAGGAGGTTCTCAATATTCAAAAGGGAGCGACACAGGACGAAATTGAATCAAGTTACCGGAGGCTCATGAGCCAATACCACCCCGACAAGGTTACCCACCTTGGGCCGGATCTTCAGAAGCTCGCGCATGAGAAAACAATTGAAATTCAAAGAGCGTACGAAGAGCTTACTCGTTAAGTAACATCTGAGAGCGGCACCCCTTTGCCCGCACTCAAGAGTCATTCAGATTTTGCCAAACGCGCTGATGAAGTTGGACAAGTTTGAATCACATCAAAATGTTTTTGAAAGAGAGAAAGAGGCATAATGAGAGCTGCTTCCTCGAAGCGAGGGTTGTCGCCATGCGGATTGGCGATAATAACTGAGCCCTCTCCCTCGGCTGAAACACTATAGCCAAGCACTGCATAGGCATGAGAAGTCACGAGTCCCGCCTCATTTACCTTGCAGCTCTCCCCTCGGTGCGCCGTGCTTGCCACGACCGCAATACGGGCACCGGGTTCAAATGCGCTTATGAGCACACGTTCCATCGGCTGGGTAGCTGCAGACTGGCCTGCACGATAGTCATAACGGGTAGCTTTATTACCAGTAATTAACTCAAGTGAATGCTCTGCCCAACCTCCACCTCCAATATACTGAGCGGGAAGCATGAGAACTTGATCGTCATAACTACCGAGGTGGTGCGCGCCCTCGCGCTGGACGTAAAGCCCCGCAGCCTTTTCAAGGATAGGAACCCAGGAGTATTGTGGGCTAGCCGCTTTTGCAAAAAGCGCGCGCTCAACATCAGTGGGAAGTTCCAAAACGATGGCATTGTTCGGGTCACCAGGGAATTGCACCGTAAACTTTCCGTCCCCAGATGAAGTTATAATGTTGCGCAGCAGTTCCGGGTCAACGCTACTTAGCGAGAGAAGCGATGCAAGAAAGTAGCAATTACCTGTGCGCCCTTGCTGGACTGCCTCGGGGACAATTGCAAAGTTTTCAGGCCGTATAGCTTCCCAGGCTGAATTACTGAGCCGCTCAGAGACGGCTCGATGAGAACCTGAAATTGCCGAGGTCATCGAGAGGTAAGCAGATTTTGGACCATGCGCTTCGATGATTGTGGATGAATAATAGAGGAGATCATCCTTGGTAATTCCGACGCGTTCCTCTGGCAGCTCGTTCGTGTTAGTGGCTCGGATATCAGAATATGAGGCCTTGATCACTCGAGCGACTTCGGCCACTTGAGGATCGATGCTCCCCGTTGCGCGTTGCACTTCCGCACGGTCAAGCGCCAAGTCCCCGTTTTGGTCAATGCTCTCGAATCCCTTTTCATTTAGGAGGAATCGTCTCGCCTCTTTCACACTTTCGACTTCCACGGCGACTTTGCCTAGTTGTCTGTTAAATCCTTTTAGATCTCCTCGCGATATCTCCCATTCCCGAAGCAGTCCGTCTCCTAAATCAACGGTCGTCGTAACGATGCCAGGGTAGGCACTCACAAGGGAGGCAGCGAGCTGCGACTCGTTCGGCAACAGGTCCACACGGTTCGCAAAAGTGGCCACTTCCTCTTGGCCAATAAAACTATCCTTGTTGGTATCTAGGCTATCAAATCTCTCAAGTGCAAGATTGATGACCCCGGATGGCGTAAGCTGAACTATTGGCGGGGGATGTGCACGCTGGTCAGAGGCCTCAGCACGCGGAGTAGGGATCAGGGCCTGTGGAACGAGAGCTGCCGCGGCAAGGTGCCTAAGCCATCCTCGACCAAAGCTACCTGACAGAGGAGACGCTGGGGCATGATCGCTTGGGCTTTGCAGCCGACTGCTTACTGACTTCTCATCACCAGTAGAACTAGACCTATGGTCCTGATTCTTCTTAATTTCCATACCCCACCCTTCATCTCTGTTATGGGTGCGGAAGCCTCCAGGTTGCCTAAGGAACCTCTGAAAAACTTACCTCTGTGTACCCCTGTGTCCTCTGTGGTGAAATTTTCATCAAGGAATTCACTACAGAGGACACGAAGGTACACAGAGGTTTAGTAAGACTCGGGGTTTTTCAGAGGTTCCCTAAACCCTACGAACCACTCACCTCCTTAAAATGATTGATTTTCTGCTTAACCTCGCAGGTACTCACTTCTGAATCCTCTGAAATATGAGGGAGTTCAATAACCTCAAACCTATGCTAACTTCATCACTGAGTAGCGCTGAAGTTAAGTGATGCTTAGAGACGGCCCCAATCTCAAGGCTCTTGATCAATCTGGCCCTTTTGCCGGAGAGCAGCCGTCACGGCGCAATGAAGGCATACTCACTTCTCATGCAAGCACCCAGAGAGCGAGTACCCAGGTCCAACAAGCTCCTGAATATCTCCGAGAGCTTAGAACCCCCACCCCTACGACTTCTCGGCTTATACTCGATCCGAGCTCAGGCCTTTCAGATCAGCGCATACGTCACTTTGAAAAGCTGCTGCCCGACTGGGTTTCAGAAATTACCCTCTCAAGACGCAGCATTGGTCCCAAGCGAAGAGATCGGCCTCCTACCCGAAGTGCACGCCCCCCGTCCTCTCACTCTTGCCTTATTGCAGCGATACGCCTGAATCGTAGACCTCCCGTTGGAGCGGTCCAGGAATTGCAGCTCGCTCTCTACTCTGAGCTTGGTGAATGGCCATTTCGGCATGTCATAAGTGACTTTCCGCATGCGAATACTCCGACCCCGGCTCACAAGAATCGGGACACACAGCTTCGCAGGGAAGTCCTTCGAACGCTTCCAGTAGGAAACGAGCTTGTGCACCTGGAAGAATTTATCCTCTCGTCAAAGGGGGCAAACGTACGTTTCTTAGTCGCAAAGATATTTTCTCTCTCTGCGCCCGCGCTTTCCGAATGGAAGCGAAGTTTCGAGCAGGATCACGGCCTACTCGTACTCATAGATTCAGAGAACGCCCCTCCTTCTTGGGTAGACGCTCTTCGGAGGGCAGCCGGAGCGAGCGGATTTTTACGCCCCGAGGCCTTCCCTCGCCTCGTTAACCGACTACTTGCACCTTCGTCCCTACCCAGTTCCGTTTCTGACCATCGTCCGCGCACGCCACGCACGCGTGTGGATCTTACGACTCGCAACTGGTTTCGAGTCGATTCGAAAGAATGCCTGATCGCGGAGGACATTCTAGATATTCGCAGCCTCCCGAATGGACACACCGAATTGCTCGTAGGTGTAGTCGACATAGTCTCGCCAGGACGCCCCGCGGATATACCCAACCGACGCTGGAGATCTTTCATCGTGGGTGAAGAGCGTAATGCCCTTGTGTCGAGATTCGAGTTCGACCGCGAGTACAATCTTTGTGGGTTCTCTACCCAGCTTGCACGGGTCAAGGCGCATCTCAAATTCACTCTTTCCGACCTGGGCAAACTGCTGCGCAGTAATTCAAAAGACCCATTCGTTAAAAATCTGCGCAGGCTAGATTCAATAGCAGCGCAACTTGGGAACCGCCGGCTAAGGTATGACGGCTTTGTCGAAGTCTCCCTTGGCGGTTCTCCTGGGAAACTTGTATTTGAGCCAATGGTGCTTTTTAACTCCGCCAATACTCACTGGCTACGGAGCAACAAAGTGCCGCTCTTGTATCGCGTGCCACAACGCGTTTCGATTGCAGAGCGCAGAGACCTGCACGCCGAATTGGTAAAGAAGAATTTTTCGGCCCAAGCTCTTGAAAGACCCGATCCCCTACGCACGCTACTTTTGCTCCAGCAACTGGACAGAGCAGGTGAGAGCACATTATGCCACAGAATCCTCGACGGGTACGTGCGAAGCACTCGGTATAGTACCGAAGATGATTCCCACCCCGGGTTTGCAAGCCCCTATACTGGATTCAAACCAAAAGGCGGAAGTGGGTTTAACCAACTGCAGTTGGTCAGATTTCTTTCCGGCACCAAGCCACTTGATGAGCCTACCCTGCGCGCTCAATTTGTGTCCCTTCAAGGGCGAGGTCCCCTCGTCGCCTACTCACGCACCGATCAGGAAGCCCTTACGAGCTTGGCAAAACTCTTTCAGAATCCAAAGGAAGCGACTCTTGCCACTGTCATAAGCACCAACCCTTACTCTCAGCCAAAAGAAAGGCCCCATCTTACCATTCGTGTTGAAGGATGGGACCGACTTGCGCTGATGCAGTGCCGTGCAAAAGCCCACGCTGAATATTTGCCGGGCATGCAGATATACGTCCGCGCTACCGGATTTGATGCAAGAAAGATGTGCCCTGTCTTTGAGATCGCGTAGGTTAGAAATCGGTACTATTGGACCGGCTTACCAAGTCGTTATAGTTTTTAACAACTTCCGCGGGGTGTCCCTTAACTAGCTCTGGGCTTGAGGCCGAGAAGAACTCAGTATTAAAATCTCGGTTCTCTTTCTTGCGGCGCAGAAGCTCTTTTGCTGATTTCTGAAAATTCTGCAGGGCGCTAAAGAGAAAAACATATCCGCTAACCTTTGAAATCTCTTGCGGATGCGCCGTGCTATATTCATCAAGCGCACCTACTGAACTATTGTAATTCGCGAGCACTGCTCCATACGACTCGGTGTCAAGCTCCTTTAGTTTGCTGACACTTGCTTCTTTGACCAACTTTTTCGCATCGAACATTACCTTTTCGGCCAAGTAGCGCAGCCGTGCGCTCTCATCGCCCGCGAGCCTCTCAAGTCTTCGGCTCGTAAGTTCGTCGTTCAAGCTACCTATCTTTTTACCAAGAACCTTGTTGGCCTGCTCAAATTTCGAGAAGGCAGCGAGAAGTGGCTGATGCATCTTCTTACCTTCAGCCATCCCATCGTCTTTATAGTCCTCTTGGTCGTAATAGGTATCCGCTTTTTTTAGCAGCGGCACGATCTCTTGGAGCGCCTGTAAATAATGCTCGCCTGCTGATTCAAGCTCTGAAGCAGCAGGAGACATCCCCCGAGCTGCCTCAACTGACCTTGTGCAAGTATCCGCATCGGTCGTGTAGAGGCCGTAAATATTCTTCTCTTTGCCGGTAGGCCCCCGAGCCTCATCTGCCCAACTCAGGTATCGTCTCTTGCTATCAAGAACCCGGTTCGTTGCTGAATTGAAACAGGTAACGTACTGACTGAGCTTTCTGCTCAGGGCGGCATCATCACTCGATTTATCCGATCGTCCTTCGGCATAGACTGGCCCCGCAAGCATGGTTACTGCAAGCACGGTTCCAATAAGCAAAAATTTGGCAAAGCCAAGAATGATACTCCTGCAAGGTGAGGGCTTAACTGGCATTAGAAACTCCACGCTAAGAATAGTTGCTGACGACAACTATAAAACTACAACCCATAGCCGAATTCGCACAATCAAGGATAAAAAGTCACTCGACTAGAATCTTTCGACGAACTCGAGCAGTGGCAGCGAGGTCAGACCCGGCTTCGGTAACGCGCACATCAAGAATCCAAAGCCCCGAGGCAAGAAGGAGCTGAGGCGCTACATAAGCTCCCGGGCCCCGCGCTTCGAGCGCGACTTTTCGGTCTAATCTGCTATCTCCTGGGCGCATAGCATAGAGGTCGATGGCTTGGTTTGAGACTGGAGCGCCATCCTTGCTTGTGATCGTAAGCGCCAACTCTTTTCCAGAGGTGGCCTGAAACTCAAGGGTCCAGCCGCGCTCGGCAAAGCGAGATTCCTCTTCAATTACTTCCTGATACTTGAGACCGTCTTCGTAGGCATTCCCCTTAAGAAGCTCCGAGGGCGAAGAATTCGCAATGAGATAGAGCGCGATCCCACCGATAAAAAGTAAGATAAAAATTGAGATTATCGCGTAGGGCCAGGGAGAGCGGCTTCCGCTCCCTGAAGCTCTATTCTCTGAAGCACCATTCTCTGAACCACTTCGCTCAGAACTCTCCATACCAGAAACCCTCGTTGCAGAAACACTATCCATCTCTATTTTTCCTCGGTTTGAGGGCCAAGCAACGTAATTGCAGCGGTTTTAGTTGACCCGTCTGATGCTTTAAGCTCGATATGAGCATGACCAATCCCTGAGGGCAACGCAGCTTGAGGAAACATCACAAAAAGCGGAAGTGTTTTCTCCTCCCCTGGCCCAACGGGATATGGGCTCTGAGGGACCGTAAGGGTTCCTTGTGAAAACCCAAGCAGCTTGGCTTCGTAAGTTTCAGTCTTCTTAGACTTATTGCCGATACGGGCGTGCAGGTGATTTACAATCATACCATGCTCAAGCGCGGAGAATGGTACATCTGCACCGCCGCGCACGACTTTAAAATCAGTCAATGAGCGAGAACTAAGCAGCGCAATAAACGAGATTCCTAACGCCAAAAGAAAACCAGCGTAAACCACTACCCGCGGCCTAACCCACGTGAGCCCCTCTCTGCGAAGTAAGTTTCTCTCGCTATCATATCGAATAAGACCAGGCGCACGTCCAACCTTCTCCATGACTGAGTCGCAGGCATCGATGCATTGGCTACACTGAATACACTCAAGCTGCAGCCCATTTCGAATGTCTATTCCTGTAGGACAGACCCTCACGCACAGTCCGCAATCTATGCAGTCCCCTGTTGTTTCTGCGCTATTCTGCTTTCCTCTTGGCTCTCCTCTCACCGGGTCATAGCCAACGATGAGTGAATTCGAATCAAGCAGTACAGACTGAAAACGCGCATAGGGACAAAGCACGGTGCAGAACTGCTCACGGAACCAGCCGAACTCAAAAAGCAGCACCGCCATGAGCACTAATGTAAGAGCAAACGGGAAGAAGTTCTGCTCCGGAGAATGCTGCATCATTCCGATTAAGTTATCCCTACCCCAGAAATAGGCGAGGGCTGTGCTTGCGAGAAGCCAGGCAACTACTGCATAGAGTGTCCACTTCAGGCCTTTCTTGAGTACCCACTCACTGGAAAATGGCTTTGAATCCAGTCGCAGGCGCTGTGCCGGTCCACCCTCAATGAAGCGCTCAATAGGCCGGAAAACGAACTCCAAGAAGACCGTCTGAGGGCACGCCCATCCGCACCACATTCGGCCAAGAAGAGCCGAAGCAAGAAACATAGTGAGCGCGAGGCCAGCGATGATAATAAAAAGAAGGACCGTATCAGTGGGATAGAAAGTAGTTCCAAAGAAGGTGAATTTGCGCTCCATGATGCTGAGCAGCACAGCCTGGTCCCCATGCACAGTAACCCAAGGGAGGCCAAGATATATAAGAAGCAGCGCGCAGACGACGAGCACCCTTCTCTGGAACAGACGCCCTTTCACCAGGGCATTATATACCCAGTGGCGCTTTCCATCCTTCCCGATGGTGTAAAGTGTCTCGCGAAAATCAAAATCGGTCGGAGACGGCGAACTCTGTTTCTTTGAGCTGTTAATTGAGACCGCAGTCTTATTTTTACAGCCACCGCTTCCACACGAGCCGTCTCCCTTGCAGCCCAGAGAAGAGGGGTGCTGAGAGGATGAGCTCGAAGAAGCGTGTTTTACGTCATGACCATCGCACATAAAAGGTCCCTCGCGAAGTTGCCGCGCTACGTTCGCGACAGTCACCGCAATAAACTTGTCCCCCCCTCTTTGGAGCCTTAGCTTAGGGAACCTCTGGAAAACCTCTATTCTTAATACACCTCTGTGTACCTCTGAGCCCTCTGTGGTGAATTTCTTAACGAAAATTTCGCCATAGAGGGCCCACAGTGGGTTATTCAGAGTAGACTCCTTAGGCACCCACCAAAGAGCGAGATTATAAATGCCAGAGCGCCCTACTACGCTGCAGGTGGGCCCTCGGGCGCTTTGCCTGGAACATTGGTATTACGAATTGACCAAACGAAAGAAAGCACGTCACTTATTTGATCAGCAGGCAAAAGCTCCTTCCACGCCAACATGCCCTTGGCAGGAACACCAACCTCAATCACCGTCTTTATCTCAGTGACCTTTCCACCATGAATCCACTGAGCATCGGTTAAATTCGGCCCTACAAGCCCCTCCCCCTTGGTGCCGTGACAAACCATGCACTTTTCGGCGTAGACCTTTGCGCCCCTTTCTACCCGTGAAAGGTCAGACACCAAAGCGAGCAAGGACTCTTCCGTCATGGGAGCACCGCCCTGCATTTTCGCCGCATATTGGCTGCGAATTTCTTCAAGTTCCTTCATATCAACCGCGAGTTCTTCGCTTGGCTGAAGGCCAGGACCAAAATGATAATAGCCCACGTAAATCGGAGCGATAATGATGGTGATGTAGAATAGCCATAGCCACCAACGTGGGAGATCGTTGTCATACTCCTCAATTCCGTCGTAGTAGCTCTCAAGTAACTGGTCTTCTTTTTTATTCTCGCTCATAACCATTCCTTTTTTGAAGGGAGCTCTTGAAGGAAGCCCTCAAAAGAAGCCTCGCCCTTCATCAAGTCGCCTCAATCATTCTTTTCATTTAGCGGCAGCTGCGAAGCCTCCTCGTAAGCTCGTCGCCGCGCGGGCCAATACACCCAGGCAACTACCGCAACAAAAAACACAAGGAAGAAGACAAGAGCAAATTGAGCCCATACGGGATCAACGAGCCCCTGTATAAACCTACCCATTTGATCCTCCCCCTACTCCTTGAGCAACTTGCTGCGAGGCACCCGACTTAATGTCGGTGCCAAGGCGCTGCATATAGGCAATAAGCGCAATAATTTCCATGCCACTCTTGCCCTTCGCATCGCTCATCCCCTGGGCGCTGAGACCATCGGCTATGGCTTGAGCTTGGGTCTCAAGGTCAGCTACCGCATTCTTGATTTGCTCATCGCTATAAGGAACTCCAAGCAACTTCATGGCAGCAAGCTTTGAGGAGGTAAGCGAAGTGCTCAGCTCGTTCTCATAGAGCCATGGATACGCGGGCATAATGGAACCAGGACTCGTGGAACGAGGATCCATCATATGTCTCCAGTGCCACAGGTCTGGGTACTTGCGACCTACACGGTGTAGATCAGGCCCTGTACGCTTCGAGCCGAACTGGAACGGATGGTCATACACAAACTCACCTGGCTTCGAATACTCCCCGTAGCGCACGAGCTCATCTCTAAAGGGCCTTACCATCTGCGAGTGACAGTTATAACAGCCTTCTCGGAGATAGAGATCGCGGCCCTCAAGCTCGAGCGCCGTATAAGGATGGACCGAAGCAATTGAGGGAACATTACTCTGCACGGCCACCATAGGCACGATTTCGACAATTCCTCCCACGAGAACTGCAAGCATCGTGAGTACCGAGAAGAGCACTGGCCGAGCTTCAAGGTTATGATGGAAGGTATTGAGCCAGCCACGATTCCCGCCGGTAGCATTGGGACTCTTCGTTTGCTGGATTGCACGCGGAACTTCAACCGCAACGTCAGAGAGAGAATGTCCCGCCGCCTTGGAGGCCTGAATCGTCTTGGCGACGTTATAGACCATCAAGAAAAGCCCCATAACGTAGAGCGTTCCTCCGAAGAGGCGAATCCAGTAGAAGGGAATAAGCTGCGTAACGGTTTCGATAAACTCGGGATATTTAAGGAGGCCTTCAGGAGTGAACGCGCGCCACATAAGACCTTGAGTAATCCCACCGGTCCACATGGAGGTCATGTAAATTACAATTCCAAGTGTGCCCATCCAGAGGTGCGCCGCCATGAGCTTCTTGCTCCAGACAGGAACCTTCCAGAGTTGTGGAAGAAGCCAGTAGAACATTCCAAAAGTAAGGAAGCCGTTCCACCCAAGCGCACCACCGTGCACATGTCCGATGGTCCAGTCCGTGTAGTGAGAGAGAGCATTAACACTCTTAATTGACATCATCGGCCCCTCAAAGGTCGACATGCCGTAGAAAGTGATACCCACTACGAAAAACTTGAGAATCGGGTCATCACGAAGCTTATCCCACGCTCCGCGAAGCGTAAGGAGGCCGTTAATCATACCACCCCACGAGGGAGCGATGAGCATTATGGAGAAGAGCGCTCCCGTGGTCTGTGCCCAATCAGGCAGCGAAGTGTTGAGAAGGTGATGGGGACCTGCCCAGATATAGAGGAAAATGAGGGACCAGAAATGGATAATCGAAAGGCGATATGAATATACGGGCCGCCCAGCTGCCTTAGGCATGAAATAATACATGAGACCTAGGAACGGCGTCGTGAGGAAGAAGGCTACAGCATTGTGGCCATACCACCACTGAACGAGAGCGTCCTGAACTCCTGCAAATACCGGATAGCTCTTAAAGAGCGCCACGGGAAGCGCCAAGGAGTTTACGATGTGAAGCATGGCCACGGTAAGAATCGTGGCGATATAGAACCAAATCGAAACATATATATGCTTCTCGCGGCGCTTAATGATCGTACCGAAAAGATTGGCACCAAAAACCACCCACACTAATGCGATGGCGATATCAATCGGCCACTCAAGCTCGGCGTATTCCTTGCCAACAGTAATTCCGAGAGCCAGGGTAACCGCAGCTGATACGATAATGAGCTGCCATCCCCAGAAGTGGATCTTGCTGAGAAGGTCTGAAAACATCCTAGCGCGCAGAAGTCTCTGAGCTGAGTAGTAAACCGCGGCGAATATGGCGTTACCAGCGAAAGCGAAAATTACCGCATTGGTATGTATTGGCCTTAAGCGGCCAAAGGTGAGGAAGGAAATCCCCATGTTAAGCGGCCAATACGCGAGCTGGGCCGCAATAATAACCCCCACCAACATGCCCACTACGCCCCACACTATAGAGGCCAAAAGGAACATGCGGACTGACTTATCGTCGTATCGAATGGTTTCAGTTTGTGCGTTCATGACTAATCTTGAATGTTATACTCAAGTTAACTTACTGATCTGACTAGATTTTTTTATCATGGCTTATAACCCCCGTGAAGGGGCCAGAGTGAATAATCTTTGAAATAAGGAGCACGAACCGCCTCCTCAGGCGTCAAAGCAAGAAAAAATGCGCAGTATTTTCCTCATAGAACTGAGCAAAAGAGTCCGACCTAAAAAATCAGATGTGCGACAGGAGTTCATCCAGCAGCAGCAACAGGATGCCTTTCTATGGGATGTGCCCCGAAAGAAGATTTACACTTATTCGGGGCAGACACTTACGGCGTGCAGAGAACTTGACTGCGACCAGAGTGCCCCTCGTGCAGAAAAGGCATTCCGAATACATGCCCTGAGAGCGCGGCTAAACCAGCGAGAAGAACCAAGGCAGCAGAGATGCGAGGGATTACCGCTCGAACCTGAGCAGAGGCCAGGTGAGCAAAAAGTCCGACAGAGGTAAGAGCCGGAAGCGATCCAAGCCAAAAAGCAGCCATACTCCCTGCCCCCCACCACATGCTCGAACTTGCTACTGCGACAGCGACAAACCCATATAGCCAGCCACAGGGAAGCAGCCCAGTGCCAAGCCCAAGAAAAAGAGCACGCCATTCGACAGACTGACGCCCCGACTGCATAAGAAAACGCGAGGGAGCTCCAAGGACTCCATACACACGAGGGCCAAAAAGCTGCTTTATTCTGCCTGGTCCGAGAAGCGCAAAGAGTCCCCAAACGGTGAGCAGAGTACCCATGATCATTGGGGCAAGCGCTCGAACCCCAAGCGGCTCAGCGATTAGATTCACTCGTTCGCCAAGCGCGCCCGCCAAGGCACCAATCACCACATAAGAGAGTAAGCGCCCTAGATGATACGCGAAATGCGCTCGGTGCGGCTTACTAGTCAGACCGGAATACGCGAGGACCACCCCACCACACATCGCTGCACAGTGCATGCTACCAAGCAGACTCGCTATAAATATGGCCATGAAGGACATGTAGCTGCCTTACGACATGCTCACGAGGAGCACAGAAAGAAGTATTCCTTAGCACGAGGACTTTGCAACCTCTGTTAGTTACCGTTATGTTGGCCTCATCGTAATAATTGTTCAACTCTCATGACGTCATCGGTTGCTCTTGCTATCCCTCAAGAAGCCCTTCAAGGCGCCTGCGCACACTGTGGAGGCCCAGTGTACCTTTCTCTGGAGCAGGAGGGAAAAGCATTTTGCTGCCCAGGCTGCGCAGTTACTTTTCGAACCTTGCACGAACTTGGCCTGGCCAATTACTACTCGCTGAGAAGTGCTGCGGGCACCCCTGGAAAAAAGGTAGCATCTGCCCAAGTTGACTCCTCTCTCTTTGACTCAAAGTCATTTTGGGAGGCTCACGTAAGGACTAGCTCCCCCGATCGTTTGAGCGTGCGCCTTCTCCTCGCGGGGGTACACTGCGTAGGCTGCGTCTGGGTGCTTGAGCAGCTTCCTGCCCTCTGCAAAGGAGTCCTCCGCTCGGAACTCGCCTTCTCCGAAGGTGTTCTTAGTATCGATTTTAGTCCTGCCGAAACGAAACTCTCAGAGGTAGCAGAGAAACTGCTCCTGCTAGGATACGCCCCCTCTCCCTACAGTGCGGCCGAGCGCCGAGCTCTCGAGGAGCGGGAGCAGCGCGACTTTCTGGTGCGCATTGGAGTAGCGGGATTCGGCTTCATGAATACGATGCTGATCGCAGTCTCCCTCTACCAAGGTTACTTTTCTGGCATCGATCCCGGAGTCCGAACCTTTCTGCATTGGGCTTCGCTCATCATCGCCTTCCCTGTCATTCTATTCTCGGCAAAACCGTTCTTTCAGAGCTTTGTCTCTTCGATGGTAGCGCGCCAGCTTCATATGGACGTGCCTATCGCGGCTGGGATCACCGTGACCATGCTTTATAGCATGTGGAATACCTTTACTGGCGCCGACCGCGTGTATTTCGACTCCGTGTGCGCGCTCGTCTTTTTGCTTCTTCTTGGCCGCTATGGACAACAGCAAGCGCTTTTGAAAGCGAGGCAATCTACCGCGAGTAAAGTAGCGTTACTCCCGCTTTCTGCATCGGTGCGGCGGGAGGGCAAGGACCTCTCAATTCCTCTCGTCGAAATTCGTAGCACCGATACCGTGCTCATTTCCGCTGGCAGCCGCGTCCCCGTAGATGGGCTCATCGCCAAAGGAGCCTCTTCTTTCAACACGTCAGTGATGACAGGAGAGCCCTTGCCTCGCTCATTCAAGGAAGGCGAGGAGGTATTTGCGGGTTATCTAAACTTAGAATCTCCGATTGAGCTCCGTCCTCTTGAGGGGGATCAAACCTCTCGACTCACCAAACTCCTTGCGATGCTCGACGAAGGCGCGCTCCAAAAATCTCCTCTCGTAGAAAGTGCGCAGCGCATGCTCGGAAGCTTTGTAGCCGTGTTGTTGGTGCTTGCGGCGGGGACATTCATCTATTGGATCCCGCATGGATTCCAGAATGCTTTGGACGCTACTGTCTCACTACTGGTCATATGCTGCCCCTGTGCATTGGCTCTTGCAACGCCGCTTGCTCTTGCGACCGGCGTGCGCCGCGCCGCTGCGGAAGGGATTCTCATCAGGAAAGCAGAAGTCATAGAGCGAACCGCTCGCGTGAAAACCGTTTATTTTGATAAAACAGGAACTCTCACTCAAGGTACCTTCACTGTCACTGCGTGTTCATTTTTAGAACATCCAGGAGTTACCAAAGAGAGCGCTCTTCGCATAGCAGCAGAGCTTGCTGAAGTAGGCTCTGCCCATCCTCTTTCCCGTGCCATCCTCGAGTTTTGTAACAAACAAGCTCCTCAGCCCTCGAAAGCCACGTTTCTCGAAGATATTGCATGGCGCACAGGACTGGGCGTTGAGGGCCTGCAACCCGAGCGAGGCAACTGGCGCCTTGGCAGCGTGGCCTTCGCGCTCGCCGCGCCGAAGGACCACTTACACTCGGCCCTATCGACGGTTTTCCTGAGCTGTGAGGGCTCGCCAATCCTACGTTTCGAACTAGAAGATGTGATAGCGCCCGCGAGCGCTCCGACCCTTGCACACCTTCGCAGCAAGGGCATACAGGTACGAATGCTCTCAGGCGATCACTCTGAAACGGTAGCCGCACTCGGCTGCGCGCTTGGATTTTCAAAGAGTGACAGCCTCGGCGAATGTTCCCCTGAAGACAAGCAGCGCACGCTTGAAAACGAAGGCACCGGCGCCATGATGGTCGGTGATGGAGTAAATGATGCCACGGCTCTCGCCGCCGCCGATGTCGGTGTTGCGGTGCACGGGGACGCGCTGCGATGCTTTGAAAGTGCCGATGTGGCGCTCATTGACCGAGACCTCCGTGCAATCCCAGACCTTCTGGAGGGAGCGAAGAGAACCGTACGAGTGGTGCGCGAGAACCTCGCGCTTTCACTTGTCTATAATGTAGTCGGTGCCGTTGCCGCAATTGCAGGCAAGGTGGATCCGCTCGTTGCCGCGCTTCTTATGCCGCTCTCTTCTTTAACCGTGCTTGCCAATTCGCAGTTTTCACGTACCTTTCGACCCGCCGAAGAGAAACCGCTCGCGAGAGCTCAGAAAGAGTAGTTATGGGAATTATTATTGTTCTCTTGCCACTTTCCGTGCTGCTGGGTTTCACCGGACTCATGGCCTACCTTTGGTCAGTTCGCTCAGGGCAGTTTAAGGATCTCGACACGCCGGCAATGCGCATTTTGCTCGATGGGGAAAAGCAAGCCTCTGGACAAATCGAAGAGACTTCTCAGAAGGCGAAGACCGATACGCATGCCCAATGAATGTGCCCCCAACGGGGAACTTACCTTTGAGAAGCTCCCCTCCACGTCCTTCCTATAAAACTACACTATAGGTCCTAACCGTCATGTCTCACAGGATCCCTGACGGGTCCGTGAGACTGCGTTGGAAATCCGCCTTCCAGGCGTTAGTTAGCCGCGATTGCTCACTGCCCGTATGGGCTGTGAGCAATCGCGGCTAAAAGCTTTTGGTAGAGTTCGGAAGGGAGGTGCTCCCTTTCCATGTTTTCTGTGCCATGCCAGAAAGCACGTATGCCTACGAAAAAAAATCTCTCCTTCCTAAGTCGATTGCTTTTTGGATTCTCGCTCCCCGTGAATCAAGGCACCTACGTGGTAAGTGGATTCGCTCTCATGGCCCTCAAATTTAGCGTGGAATGGCTAGTCGCGAATCTCTACTTCTCTAAGCCCTTTCCGCTTCAGGCATTTTTATTGCCGGCATTCTCAGTAAAGGAACACTATCTCGGTGCCGCTTCAACCTCTTTTCTCTTCTTTCAGATTCTCTGGAGCCTGCCCTTCATGTGGATTGGGGTCAGCATGTCTGTCCGGAGAGCGGTAGACGCCGGGCAATCAGCACTAGGGGGACTGCTTTTTCTCTGCCCAGGATTAAATTACCTAATAATCCTTCTCTACTCGCTTTTGCCCTCCTCGTCGTCAGAGCTCTCCCAGGGCTATCAGCATACAGGAAGAACAAATGTGGAGCTCTCACCTCATGGAAAAGCGAGATTACTGGCGATGCTCACCGCAATTGTCGCGGGTGGGATCATCTGCCTCCCCGTCGTGTTTCTCAGCACCAGCCCCCAATCTGCCTACTCAAGCGCTCTCTTTCTTGGACTACCGACCATTATGGGAAGCGTTGCGTCTTGGATGTGGAACCGGGACTACAAGCGCAGTATGGGAAGCTCGACCTCTGTAGCGGTGAGCGCGGTGCTTCTTGGCAGTGCCTTCGTCTTGCTCTTCGCCATCGAAGGATTGTTATGCATGATCATGGCTGCGCCTTTTGCGGCTATAGGCGCCGTGCTCGGAGCACCACTTGGACGTTACCTTGCCCAGACGATGCGCTCCCGAGATGGCGTCGCGATAAGGTGTTGCGGAGTCGTGGCGCTCCTTCTCGTTGCAAGCCCGCTTGAGAAACAGCTCGCCGAGTCTACGGCTCTCCGAGAAGTTACTACTGAGATAGTAGTATCTGCCCCGCCCTCTGCGGTTTGGAAGCACGTGGTGGAATTTTCCGAAATTGCGCCGCCTACGCAACTTCTATTTCGAAGTGGCATTGCCTACCCGATTCGCGCGCGCATTGATGGTACTGGTGTTGGAGCAATTCGCCATTGTGAGTTTTCGACCGGCGCATTTGTGGAGCCCATTACGGTTTGGGAGCCCCCTTACAAACTTGGATTTTCTGTGACCTCTCAGCCACCAACCATGACTGAGCTATCGCTCTACCGAAACCTTGAGCCCCGGCACCTTCGTGAAACCTTCGTGAGCCATCGAGGCCAGTTTGAATTAATTCCTATCGAGAATGGCACGCGTACCCTGCTTAAAGGCACCACGTGGTACAGCTTAGCCATGTCACCACAGGCATACTGGATACTTTGGACAGATTTTTTCATTCATGAGATTCATGGAAGGGTCCTTGAGCACATCAAGCTCTCAGCCGAATAGCCTTAAATTCTCTCAAAGTAGCAACTTTTCCCGCAAGAACTCCGCCAGCTCTCGCTCCTTGGGATTAAGATATCCATCTGCTTGGGCGACCTTGAGGATCATATCAAAGAGATGCTCTTTCTGGGCGGTATCAAAATGTCGATTTACCTCCCCGATAAATCGATCAAGGTGCTTACCCTCGTGAGCTAAGAAGGCTCCTACCTCTGAGAGTTCCGCGGTCTCTTCGTCAATCGCATGAAACTCGATATCGAGTTCTCTAATAATCTCTTCAAATTCGAAGTGATTGATCGCCCCGTCAGCTTCTGCCATCTGATAGAGCAAAACTGCGACGCAAGTTTTTAGGCGCTTATCAGACGGCACTCCATGAAAATCAACTTCAAGAAACGTTTTGGCCGTCGCTAGATCTCGGTATCGACTATACATAGAAAGCTCCAATGGACTCGCCCACCCGTACTACCGAAGATGCGGTTACGCACAGCGCTAATTGTAGCGCTGCAAATTGGAAACCTATAGCAATTTCTAAGAGCCCTACGGGTCGGTATTCAGATCTTATAGTTGAACTTACCGTTCTTGATTGATTGTACCTCTGCTACCGAGAGAAAGTATCAAACGACTTGCGACAAGTGCGAGAGAGGTCCTTATGGTGCTCGAATAAGCACGCAAGGGAAAATGTATTAGGGCCTGATGAGGAACGTTAGCTTACGCCTCAAGCTTAGTGAGCTCCCCGCGAATGAAAGGAGCTAGAGTCCCGTAGAGCAAATTCACTACGCACTCCTTCCAAGATAAGAATTCAGACTATGAAGTACCCGATAGCTCTGCCAGGCGAGCCACGACGAAGAATGACGACGTGCTAGCCCTCTAGGCAGGGTGTGGGTCGCCTCACCTCAGGGGAGAAGACACGAGGCATCGGCAGGTCCAAAAGGATCTCTGAGCCATACCGAGAGGCTCCAAACTGTACTCAGCTAAACAAATCGAGCCTCCCACCGACTTAGACACTGGGCACAGGCAAAGCCAGCAAAAAAACAAACACCGTACCAAACCTACCCTCCTGCTATTTTCCTCTCACCCAAATAGAGCTACCGTTCATGCGCACTCACTGCAATCTAGGAGTCTGCCCATTATCACCAACGCAAATTTTGGTGGAGATTACCTTGGGGCAGATATCTAACGCCCATCCTGCACCTTGGTGTGGCGGGCAGCAGCGAATGTATAGCTAAGAGCGATGACCGAGGAGACACTCATGAGCAAAACCAATTCCCGCATTCTGAAGCATCAAGCTCCAGCCTGCGAGGACGCGGGACAAGTTAAACTTGGGCGACGTGAGTTTATTGGTTCCTCCGCAGCACTCATAGCACTCGCAACAACTTTATCACCTTTTAATGAGGCAACTATTTGTATGGCAAACGCAGCACCTTTTACTCTTCCAGCTCTTCCCTACGCACCAGAAGCACTGGAGCCAACAATTGATACAGAGACCATGAAAATTCATCATGGCAAACACCACCAGGCGTATGTTGATAAGCTAAACGAACAAGCCGCTAAACTCCCCGAGCTCGGCGATATGCCCCTTGAGCGTATGATGGCTCAAATTTCTAAGTATCCCGCTCCCGTGCGTAATAATGGTGGCGGCCATTTCAACCACTCCCTTTTTTGGAATCTGATGGCACCCGCAGGGAAAGGGGGCGCCCCTTCTAAGGCCCTCAGCGACAAGATTACGAGTGATCTAGGCGGCGTTGATGCGATGAAAGAAGCGCTAAACAATGCAGCCATCGCGCGGTTTGGATCGGGCTGGGGCTGGCTCATCGTTACCGCTGACAAGAAGCTTGCAATCACGTCAACTCCGAATCAAGACAATCCCCTTATGGACGTAGCTGAGACAAAGGGTACGCCTATTATCGGAATCGATGTATGGGAACACGCCTACTACCTCAAATACCAGAACAAGCGCGCGGACTACCTAAAGAGTTGGTGGGCGGTCGCGAATTGGAACGAGATTAATCAGCGTTTCGAGCAAGCATCAAAGTAATATTAGTTGGTTTTGTTCAAGAGAGAGGGGCTGCAACAGGAGGCTGTTGCAGCCCCTCGTTTTGTTTTGAAGTAGCGCTCTTCACGTTAAGGAAGAGAGAAAGGTACGCGGGGTCGAAAGATCACACGGCGCTTTGAGGACGGCGCGCCCCACCGAGTGGTGTGGCATCTCGGTAGGGCGCCGCGTCCTCGCGGTGCCGCAAGATCTCTCGCCCCGGCACGTGACAGGTATTTTTTCCACCTCGCTGATTGCCTAATCGCGACTCCATCATAGACGCCCCGTGAAATTTGATTCGGCACACCCTACCTAGGGAATCTCTGAACAAGTCCGCTCAGTGAGCTCTGTGTCCTCTGTGGTTGATTTAAATTGTTGAAAAACCACAGAGGACACAGAGCTCACTGAGAGAAAAAATAAAATAGCGATGTTTTTAGAGGTTACCTAGACTAATCCTCTCCTTCCGACAGCAAATCAGCACCCAAAGCCGCATAAGCAATTACCAAAAGGTCTGCCACCAGAAGGTGCAAAAGCTTGATCAGCACGGGCCCGCCGACCAAAAGAGTTATGAGGCCAAGAGCCAGCTGCCCAAACACAATATTACGCACTAACCGCGCCCGCCGGGCGAGCGACGCGCCCGCATAGTTACTCATAACGAGATTTGTAAGCCAATAAAGATATGACGCGGCAATGAGGGATAGCATGGGGTGAAAAATGCGCAGCCTAATGAGAAGTGGCGACTCACGCGAGAAATCTGCCTCAAGACCCGCAAGAAGCGACTCCGTAGGATGGAGCATATTCGCCAAGGCGGCGACGACCCCTAGCATTCCAGATACCGCAAGAAGGACAAATCCCAACGCAAGCAACCCCCTCCACGCTCCGACTCGAGACAAGGAAAGATTTCGCTCGCGCGCAGCAAAAAAAACGGTGCACGCTTGCGCAGAGAGTAGCAGGAACGTATTGACCAAATGCGCGCCTAGAGAAACCACGCGGGCATAAGAGGTGCTCTGGTCTACCCAGCCGTAGAGGACA
The DNA here is from genome assembly GCA_044356455.1 of Bdellovibrionota bacterium. Classification (GTDB taxonomy): domain Bacteria; phylum Bdellovibrionota_C; class UBA2361; order UBA2361; family JBGSMV01; genus JBGSMV01. Next base: position 58,967 of record JBIKWF010000006.1, read on the forward strand.
AGAATCGCCCCTAAAAGCGCCTCCGTGATCATCAAAACGAACGCGGCAAACGCGCAACTCCTCGCCAGATGACCTGGAGCGAATATTCTCCTTGCAAAAAATACGACCAACGCTGACAGAAGAAAGACGACGCCTGACGTTAAGCGGTGGAGAAACTCAATAACAATCTCCATTCCGACGAACTGAGGAACGAGAACTCCCTTACATAAGGGCCAACTCTCTCCGCAGCCATCTCCCGAACCGCTAAGCCGAGTAAACGCGCCCCAAAGCACGACCAGCACAGTGAGACGCACGGTCCAGACTGCAAGTGAAACAAACTGTGTCTTTGAAAGAGAGGGCTTATTCACCAGAGAAGTGTAGCCCTAAGCGTGGTTTAGAATCCAGATCTCACGCTCCTGGGCACCGCCTATGAAACTCACTTCTGTGCGCCTCAGAGTCCTCCGAGGTGAATTTCTTCATGAAAATTTCACCTCGGAGAACACGGAGGTCAGTTTTTCAGAGTCTCCTTAGGAAGCCTTGCTCTCCTCTAGAGAGCTTACCAAGGATCCTGTGGGGTAGGCGCCTGGCTTTTCAGTAGGCTTCTCAACGGCCCCCTCATTCCCCTGTTGGCTCGAACGCTTGAAGGCTTCGTTCAATAATTTCAAATCACTCTCATCCACTATCCCGTTCTTATCGAGATCTCCGGCGCTATCATCTGTTCCAAACTTACCAAGCAGAATCGCTAAATCAGCTCCATCAACGCCCGAGTTGCCGTCGAGATCTCCAAAGGTCCCCTTCTTCTCTTCGGGAACTCCAGGAGCATTCTTCTCTGTTGAACGTTTAAAGGCTTCGTTTAGAAGCTTCAGATCGCTCTCGTCTACCTTTCCGTTCTTATCAAGATCGCCTGCGCTATCTTCGGTTCCGAATTTCCCCAGAAGAATTCCAAGGTCGGCGCCATCAACTGTTGAATTTCCGTCCAAGTCTCCGAAGACCCCCTCTCTCTCTTTTGTGACTTCTGGCTTGCTGGAATTGCCACCGCTCACTCCAAGAGTAGGATCTTGCTCGCTTACAAGTCGCCTGCGGCGGTCATAGGTAGGTTTCGCTTCTTCGCTAAGGCGAATTCTTACAGGGTCTGATTTGGTTTCAGCTTCTGACCCAATCTTTGACTCGAGCCGCTTTGAAATACCCTCCGAAGTGAGCTTTGCCTCGGTAGTACGCTCTCGCAGACGCGCAAATGGTGAATTGCTGAGTTCTATTTTCATTCGGGTTCCCTCCCAAAGTAGTTTATTCCGTGAGATAGCCTCCGGTGGGCGACGGCGGCAGCGCTCCTTGCAAATGTGGTAACGACACATTTTAGATGACCTTGAGACCTCTTTGGGCTCACCAAAGCAAGTGACTCAATTTACTGACCTTTTTTATTGAGAGGACGGGTGGGGATTTTAGGCAAAGCAGCCCCTAATGCGCGGGGATAAGGTAATGGTCACATCAACGCTGAGATGTCTTATGTAGAGATTCGCGACTAAGTTCCCATCGACTTCCTGTGAGGAAACTGGGAGATTTTCAAAGATAGGGGGCAATTTCTCAGGCAGATCACCCCGCCTTCGGATTGCCGAAAGGAGGCGATCAGCGAACTTCATTCTTTCCGCTTTTTCGGCAGGTGACGGACCCTCTTCTTCCAACTCAGGCCACTCAATATTTATCTCCATACGATCGGGATACAAAATTTCCGATTCAATAAGACCCGCGTTGGTGATGGTTGGGTCTTCTACTTCAAAATCAGGACTAGTATCGTACTCTTCCAAGGGATCTATCGGCTCATCGGAAGTTGGTTTGCCCTCATCGACTAAGGATTCCTCTTCTCCACTAAGGTCGGGGAAATCTGCGGCAACACCATAAAGTCTTAGAATCGGCCCGCCTCCACCTTTGGGAAGAATCTCAAGGTAGCGACTCAACTGCGCTTCCTGACCTGCATTTGAGACAAGAGTGGTTCCATGTTCAATCTTCCTCGAACCCTTAGCGCCAAGCACAAGCAGCGCTTCCTCGGAAAGCTCATCTCCCCGCAGAAGAAATCCGGCGATGTTAAGGCTGATTTTCTCGCTCTCTGAGACTCCAAAAACTGAGAGCGTCTTTTCAATATGCCTTGCGCGGGCGGCCTGGACTCTAAGGCCTAGAAGCTCAGCACTATCACGTCTCAAGTATTCTGATTCTCGCTCAGCCTTAATTCTCATCAGCAGATCATAATCTGCTTGAAGGGCATCAAGCGTCGTCTTAGGACCAACCGGGATCAGTAAGTCAGAGATTTCAATGAACGCCAGTTCTATTCCACTGTCAGGAGCATCAAAAACCTGCCTCGCCTCCTGAAGGAGTCCTTCGAGTTCTTCCCGCGTCCTGCCCTCAAGATCGAGGCTGGCGACCTCACAATGTCCGAATAGCTTCTTAAGAATGCTGATACGGTTGGATTCCAGCTCCTCAATCGAGCGAGTAATACAATACGAGAGCAGATCTGGCCGAGCGGCAAGGTGCTCATCGTATAGATTAGATAAGGCACTCGGTTTTTCTGGCCCAAGATGAACCCAGATCTTGCCCTCAAGCAGCTCTATCCTGCTTCCCTGAGAGATTCCCTTTCGAGGCACCTCGAGATCTAAATGTAGATCCTCTTGCGCCTCAAAGAGCACCTCAGTTACCGCGCCCAGTTCTTCCCACCTGTCAGGCTCAGATTTCAAGTGACGGGCAAGCTCCTCCTCCCAGACCAGTCTCACCTCGAAAAGATTTTCACTGTCTCCAATCGAGCACAAGATTCGCAGAGGAACAGAACTCGAATTAGCTCCAAATCTAAATCCCTGACGAGTAATGAGTAAGTCTCTCCCGGAAGTAACGACCGCTGAAGCGCAGTACGCGGAAAGACTGATATCGGGCGCACATGGGTAGCTAAGCAGCACCTCGACTGGGTCGAGGGCTTCGCGCTTTTGGAGTTCCGAAAGAGTCCCATCAATAAGATTTCTCAGCTGCTCTGCATGCTCATCACTCAACTCGCCATGCTCCTGGGTCCCATACTGCAGGGCAGCATAAATTATGTTGATTGCCTCAATCTGGCTGCATGCCTCGAAGAGAACCTCATGCAAGGCAAAAGAGGCAGGTGAAAGCGCGAGGTTGGGATCCAGCTTATTCTGGCGTGGGGCCTGCCCATTCCTTGGAAGCGAAGTCCCGGAATCAGCGGAGGAGCGGCTCTCAGGTGCGGAACCATCTTTTGACGCAGGAGTATCCCTAGGAGAAGGCTCCGACGATTCTTCTGGATTCACTACAACCACCAGATCCAAGACGACAAATGGGAGGAGAATCCCTACCGCCACGCGGCATATTAGTCAAAGAATTATGAAGAATCTGTAGCGAGGAGACTTTTAGAAAAGCCCCTGCCCCCACCTGAATTCAGGCCCCGCCCCAGGCTGGAACATGTGCGGTTTGCTACGGCCCCCTCTTTTGTGCATAATTCCAATGATCTATGGAAGCGCGCGTTAGGTCAATGCAAATAGAAGATCTCCCGTCAGTGCTAGGAGTTCAATCTTCCTGCTATTTTGAGGTTGAGCCTGAGTCCGAGGCGTCACTCAGGGCGAAACTCCTCGCTTCCCCAACCACCTGCTTTATCGCTGAGCATAAGGGAAAAGTAGTCGGATACTTGATTGCAGTCCCCTCACGATTTGAGAGCCCGCCAGAATTTGACGCGCCCTACTACGATGTACCCCCTTACCCGAATGCCCTTTATCTTCATGACTTGGCCGTGGCTCCCGAGGGACGCGGCTCGGGTGCGGGAAAGATGCTCGTGACAGAGTTTATAAGCCGTTTTCGCGCATCCGAACTCCCCCGCGCCTGTCTGATTGCTATTCAAGACTCAGCCTCGTATTGGGAGCGCTATGGGTTTCATATTGTTATGCCCTCCGAATCCCCTCAGGCGAAGATTGAAAGCTACGGAAACAATGCCAAGTACATGGAGCTGCTACAATGAAACTTCTCTGCTCGGTTCTCCTTTCGTTGCTTCTTCTCACTGCCACCCCTGCCCCAGCCGAGACGCCCCCCGCGAAACAAATGGTCATAGGAGTGCCCACGCTTCTTTCAGGCGACTGGGCTGAACTTGGTGGAAATATTGAAAAGACTATACGAACGTACCAGAAGCACTATCTGCGGCATCCGGTAGAGTTTACGTTCGAAGACGCAAAAATATCTGGGATTGATGGGCTCAAGGCCTATCAAAATTTGATAAATGTCAAACATGTTGATCTGCTCATTGGGGCGACTTCTTCTAATGGTACGATGGCAGGAGCTCCTCTCATCAACAGCTCGCGCACGCTTATGATTTCACCCGTTACCGGCGGAAGTAACGTGGATAATGCCGGGGAATGGATCTTTCGGCTGGGAAATAGCGATGTGCTAAACGGGAAACTCCAGGCAGAAATCTTGAAAAAGCGCGGGCTTAACAAAGTCGCGGTTCTCACAGAAGAAACAGAGTACACACTCGACATTGCCAAAGTATTTGAAGCTGCGTTTCGTGAGGGAGGTGGGGAGATATCTTACTCCAACACTTTTCAGCCAAGCACCACTGACTTTCGTTCTCAGCTCACGCTTCTACTAAGGTCCAAACCTGCTGCCATCTTCATTCCCACTCAGACGGGAAGTGCGCTTGCGCTTATTCTCAATCAGCTCTCACAACTGGGCACCTTTGATGGAGAGATTCACACCACCTTCACTGCGGCAGACAACCCTGACGCGAATGCCCTCGCGCGAGGAAAGTTCAAAGGACTCCATTATCTTGCGCCCGCATACGCCAAAGATCATCCGCGACTTAAAGAATTCCTTGAGTTCTATAGAAGTGAGCACAAACGGGAACCTCTTATTTTGTTTCACAGCGCCGCCGTGATTGATGCCCTAGACATTCTTCAAGCCTTTCTCGATAAGGCCGGTCACTATAATTCCGACAAATTTCGCACCCACCTCCTTACGAGCGTGAAGAATTATTCTGGGCTCCTTGGCCATTTCTCATTCGACGAAGCGGGGAATGCAAACACGAGCTTTGTGCCCGCTCGAATTGAGTAGCGTTTACGTGGGGGCACTTTGGACTCGAAGAATGGTACCGTTTTTGCCCCCTCTCGCACTGAGGGCCTCTCACGTCTTGAGCGCTTTTCAATCTCGATGGGAGAGGCGTATGCCCGAAATCGGAATTTCGACCTGGGCCCCGATGATCGCTCAAACGTTTCTCTCCTTTCCCCGTATGTCCGTAGTCGACTCGTGCTTGAAGAGGAGCTCATTGAAAGAGCACTGCACAAAAGGTCCCTGCAAGAAGTGGAAAAGTTTGTCCAAGAGGTATTTTGGCGTGCCTATTGGAAGGGCTGGCTCGAACTGAGGCCTCACGTTTGGGATGAGTATCAGAAGAACCTCAAAATTCATCTGGGCGACGCAATGATTCTTGAGCGGTACCACGCAGCCTGCTCGGGGAATACCCCTTACGAGTGTTTTAATTCCTGGGGCCAAGAGCTGAATGAAACCGGATATCTCCACAATCATGCTCGCATGTGGTTTGCCAGCATTTGGATATTTTATCTTGGTCTTCCCTGGGAACTAGGCGCAGATTACTTCTACCAGCGCCTACTTGATGGAGATGCGGCAAGCAACACGCTCAGCTGGCGCTGGGTTGCGGGACTCCAGACGGTGGGTAAGCAGTATGTCGCAGATAGCGCGAATATTGAAAAGTATACGGTAAATCGCTTTAGTGTAAAAGGTTTGAACGCAAGCGAAATTCAGCCACTGAAAGCGGTCCCGCCGTCATCTCACAGTCCTGCTGCATACGAATATCTTACCGGTGAGGCAGATGATGCAAAGCGACCAAGCATACTCCTTCTCACCGATGAGGATTTACTAATTGAAAAATCTCTCTTCTCTACGTGGAATATCCAAAGAGTAATAGGACTAAGTCCCCAGCTCATACAAAATGAGCAGCAGCTCTCAGACCTCGTGCTCAATTTTCGAAGCGAAGCCTTGAAGGATGGAATGGCGAGGGCCAAAGCTCACTTTGGAGTTGAGGCAACTACAGTACTCTCAGCGAGTGAACTCTCTGAACTGCTCCGCGCGGCAGCTAAAGAGAGAGCAGTGCTCGCACTCATGCGCCCTCGAGTTGGTTATTGGAAGGATTTCCTTGGAGCGGCCGGAATTGGAAAGCAGTCAGCAACCTTTCCTATCGTCACCATGCGAGAACGGGCATGGGATAGTCTGCTATACCCGCGAGCGGTCCATGGATTCTTTAAGTTTAAAGATCTTATCCCTCTCGCAATACGCGACTTAGGAAAAACACCCGACCTACAAGAAACTAGTAGAGGTGCAGCTTCGTAACATTGCGCTCAATTCTTGGAGCAAAAAGGCCGAAGATATCCTTGGTAACGGAGTACCCTCGCCTGCGCACTCATGCGACTGCGAGAATTACAAGGAGTGGTGTATGGCTGGAGACGATCTTAGTATTTCAGGAATCTCCTCGCGTAAGCTCGAAGCCACTGCGGAGAAATTTCAAGTGGCGGTGCTGAAGAAAGCCGTTGATTCTCAGGGCGAAGTTGCCAAACAACTCATAGAAGCATCTACCGCATCCGCGCTCCCTGATGGAGTTGGTCGAAGACTCAATACCGTGGCGTAAGAGATCTCGAGCATTCTATAGCTAAGCACCGCACGGCACCCTGAGGACAGGGCGCCCTACCTGAGAACGCTGCGCGAATGAGGAATCGCTCACTCTACACCTACTTTTATTGCTCGCTGTTCCATTACACCATTGCATCACGAAGTGCTAAGAGTTTTCCGGGGCGTCTCCTTCTCCCCCCCCAAAAAATGGTTCCGGCCCGTATCTCTTCGTCAAAATCTGCGGCACACAGTTTGCATAAGTAAATCAAAGATTGGTTCCCACCCTTTCATAACACCCCCTAATTACCTGGCGCTATTTTTGCTCCACCTTTTATTGCCGTGCGCAGCAAATGCGCGCGGCATTGGGAATGTTATTTGGTGGGGAACATATGAGGTTGTATTTTGGGTTGCTTTTACCTGGGTGCCTTGCCGCTGCGCTAAGTTCTGGAATAGCCGGTGGGGTCGCCAACGCTCAATTAAATCAAGCGATCACGGGGCCAACGTGTCAAGAAGTAGGTAGGTTTCGGCCTATCGACATGAACGAATCAGGCCAAGTGCTTGGTACCGATGAGATTGCAGAAATAGTAGTAACCAAAGGGAGAACGACGCGATTCTCCCTGCCACGTTCCTCTGGTGTGAACATCCCGATGTTCCTCGATACTCAAGGACGTATTGTATATAGCCAGCTCCCGGGCGCCGACGCTGACCTCGAATATATGACGCTAGTAACTGACCCTGCACGGCGCTCAGTGCAGCGGCGAATTCAAATGCATGTCTTAGGCTACCCGAGCCTCTCAGGCGATGTGGTGGGATTTCGGCCACCTTCTGCTGACCCCAGCGCTGGAAATACTCCGCTTCTAGGTTCACTTCTTACGGGTGCCACTCTGGAAATGCAGGAAGCTGGCCTTCCGGCTGAATCCTGGGCTGCTGCAATTAGCGCTGGAGGCCTCATTCTGGCCTACTCTCCGGCCCATGGCGGACGCCCCTCCGGATACATAACCTTCAATCGTCGTACCCTACAGACTCAAAGTTTGGCGATCCCAGGCCATTGCGTGCCGCGGGGTGTGAATGACTTTGGCGATGTTGTTGGTGAGTGCAATGATGGCGCGACCAGCTTCCCCTTTGCTTCGATTCATGGACGAGTAACCAACCTTCGTGATGTCTTTGGATCGGGGCTCGGAAGTACGCAGATAAACAATCAGAGGATGGTGCTTAATTCGAGTCGGTCCAGCAGTGGGAACTTTTACCGTTCAGCACTCTGGAACGCTGACTTAGGCATGGTAATCGACCTAAACCGTGAAATTCCCTGTTTGGGAAATCTGACCCAATCGGTTCGCGCAGTGCGAATAACTGAGAAGGGAGATATTTTAGTTGAGGCCAGGGGAGTTCCCAACGAACTACCCCGTGCCGTTATTATCCGAAACGCTGGTAGCGTATTGACTGCAAGGCTCGAGTAAAATCAACTACGAATTACGAGGGGTGCGCCGAGGTACTACCAAGGCGCACCTCTCACTCCCGATGGCGGAGACGTTGAATCGCTCCCTACCAGAACTCTCGCAACATCCCATCTTTTGTCACGACGGTGAGCAACGAACCTTCCTCTGAGAACCACGCACTCACAAGAGGACTCGGGAAATCTATCGAAGCGACTACTGCGGTACGGGCAAATCTATCCTTCGCCCGCAGTGAGAGAAGTTCTAAACGATGGGTATTCACGGCCGAGGTCGCACACAAGACCGTATCAGAATCTGGAGAGAAAATGGCTCGCGGGCTATTGTGCGGCAGCAACTCAGAGCTTAACGAATACTGAAGGCTATTGTCTCCCGGTTTCTCTGCGAGGCTGAAGTGGTACACGCTTCTGTTGATTGCCAACAAATCACCTTGGGAATTAAAACCAGCAAGGCCTCGGCCATGATGCAGCAGACCGAGATTGTACGTTCGCCATAATTCACTAAGCTCAGGCCTTGCGACTCCATTCGCCATAGAAAAGAGCTGAGCACAGACGACATATCCTTCAATGTTTGAGAGCAAGGCATGAGTACCATTTGGGTGGCGAACGGCGCGAGAAAGGCGCGACGACCGCCGCAGCCGTGCCACAGAGTCAGGCTCGGCGCCTTCTTTGGAGTCCTTCAGTTCTGCAAGGTTGAAATATTCGACTCGGCCTGAATCAAGCACCACCGCAAGCCATTTTCCATCGGCAGAGAAAAGAGAGGAAGCTACCGCATCCTTAACCACCCCAGTCCCGCCATATGCCCGGTCGAGAGCCGACCTTTGCGTATAATTGGCGTAATTTTTAGCAAAGGCGACACTTCCATCGTTCGTCTTCAGCACCAGGACATCTTCGTGGCCGAAAATAACAACCTGCGAGTCGTCCGGCGAAAACTCTGAGCCTGCTGACCGAGGCAGCGTGAAAGGAAGAAGCTGGTCATCCCAATATCCAAATTCTGTCCGCTTACAAAGCTTTACTGCACCACTGTCCGCGCTTATGAGCAGCAGCTTTTCGTTATGAGAGAGAAGAGCTGAGGAAGGCTGCAGTTGCAGGTCTATTTTCAAATCTGCATCTTGCAGGTGCAGCCGGCCTGTCGGACGAAAGCCGGCGCTAGAAGGGGCATTGCCTCCAAAGAGGGTATCCATGGTCTGAGCATCCACGAGCGACATCTCAAGACCCTTCGCTCTTCCGCCAATGATGAGTTCTTCGACATAGGTCGCCTCAGGTCTTACATCTGAAGTGGAGTTCGACGTATGGTGCGAAAAGAAGATAGTGGAAGTGCTTCCAAACAAAACAGTCCCGGGCTCAGTTCCTGGATATGCGCTCAGGCAAAGTTCTGGCTCACAGGTTCCGTCTTTCACCGTCAGCACTGAGAGATTTAGATTTTTTGTGTCGCGCTCAATACCTAAGACTGCAAGCCGACGTCCTTCGGGTGAGAAGGCAATAGTACATATCTTGGCAAGAGCAGGAAAACGAATCACGCGTCCCTCTGACAGTGATCCTTCCGTACTTATGGGAAGTAGATTGAGGCGCGGAGATTCCTCTTGGGAAGAAGCGACAGGAACAACGAGGCACGAGAGATCTGGGCTAATCTTGCAGCGAGGGTCGCCGAACTCAGGGCGCACATCGATGGCTTTAAATCCCTCTGCGCCATATGAAAGAAGCGCGCCCGATCTCTTGCCCTGACTTATGCCTTCAACAAGTACGAGCCCTATCTTGCCATTCCCCTCGGCGGCAACTAGTTCAACAAGCGGAGAGTCCCCTTTTTTATAGAGCCCCAGCAGCCTAGCGAACTTCTGCCCACGAAGAACGTGTTTCTCTGCCACGGCGTTATCCGAAAGGTCAAAAAGCACGATCCCAGATCCTCTCTTGTCGGAGAGAAAGCCATAATGGAAATGCCGCATGCTGGAAATGGATCCCAGCATGGTAGATTCCCCAACGGCGAGGGCGTCATTAAGAATCCATGGCAGGTTCTGGGCACTCACCTTTCTCTCTGCCGGGCCAATTCCTTTGAAGCGAAGGAGCTCGTGGGGGGCAAGCATCCAAAGTCCGCCCGCGCGGTCGTTTCGCTGAGCAATGATATCGCCATCACGGACCGGGAGACGGACCAGCGTGGTCTCCTGCTCACTCATAGAGAGTCGCACTGAGGCTTCTTTATGCACTGCCTTGCATTCAAAACCACCTTCCGAAGCGCGGTTCAGCGAGAAATGCCCGTAGGCGCAAGGAGTCGCAAGCCGTGTCCGGCAGGTACCAATTATTCGACCACTTGGATCAGTAATTCTTCCGTATGAAACCAAATCTTGGTTTAGTGCAGTGGGAAGGATGCGCTCTCGCAATTCCTCACTACAACCGAGTAACACGTCACTCCTGCTCTCTTGAAAGGAGAAAGGGATTAGTTTTGGATAGAGCCCAAGTTCGGTTAACGCCTTAAGGGAAGGAGAAAGTGACGGCCGCCCGTCAAAAGCAACATCTTTCCCAAATTCAAGCCAGCCTTTCTCAGCTAAGGAAGCAGCAAATCCCCGAACCTCGCTCGCCTTGTACCAGGTATCGCCATCTTCTCCCGCACCTTGCAGACGGAAGAAGTAGCCTGCAATACTCTCTGGAGAACATGGCTTTTCCCACATGAGATAAGCCCAGAGTGTGATATCGAGAGTTGCACGCTCTTGCGGCGTGAGATCTTCAAGCAGCTCAATCCTCTCTCGAGCCCCTGCTACGGCAATTTGGCCAGCATAAGATTCAACACTTTCCGTAAATAGGGTAAAGGACATGTGAGGTGGTGACAGCGGTCGAGAGATGTACTCTGCAGCTACCTCTTCAAGTAATTTTGCTTTGATGTGATCGAGGTCTGTTTCAGGCCCCTTCTTGAACCGCATCACCGGGAGGGACATCTCACGGTCTCCGGGGAGAGCCCCTTTTAAGTTTATAGAATCCTGCCGCATGAAAATCTGGCTGCGCTCCTTTTTCGAAATTGGACAGGGATTCTAACACCTCAGAAGCCGCTACTCGAATTTGGGGGCGCACGATGACGTCGAAACCACAGGCGCAAGCCGTTGATTCTATTGCTGATTACCCAATGTAACTTTAAGAAAGACCAGATTGTGGGGGTATGCCAGGGTCCCCCGCGTGCACAGTAGTTTGCGCGCGGCATGTTAACGATGAGCTAACGCCGACATGATTCCAAGACCAACAAACACCGCTCCAGAAATATACGAACCTAACCTGCGCATATTCCCCGAGTTTGACAGGAGAGGAGCTACTTTACCGGCTGCAATCGCGTAAAGAGCATCTGTGCTCGCTGCAATTCCCACAAACAAAGCAGCAAGGCCAATGCTTTGTAACAAGGCGGAACCTTCGGACGAGACGAACTGAGGCAAGAAGGCAGCAAAAAAGAGCGCAGTCTTCGGATTAAGAAGCGCCACTAGAGCCCCTTCTTTAAAAACTACCGCTGCCGGCTGCTGCGAAAGAGAGAGCTCTGCGGCATCTTTGTCACTACGAAAAGACTTAACTCCAAGATAGATGAGATAGATCGCACCGATGTATTTTACGATCGTAAAGGAAACTGAAGAGGCAGCAAAAAGCGCGGCAAGCCCCAAGGAAGCTCCGAGTGCATTGCCTAAATTTCCGATAGCAACACCCGCGACCGAGGCAAGTCCGGCCTTAGTTCCCTGGGACAGGCTCCGCGCGATAATGTACAACACGCCCGAGCCTGGTGTGAGCGCGAGGACAAGGCTTGCGGCAAGGAATGGGAGCAAGTATGAAAAAGACGATGAGTTTTCAAGCATAGAGCTCTCTTCGCAGAGTCCTTCCACCTCGCGAGAATCGTGTAGGAAATTCTCTGTGGATCACGGGCCCCTTATTCACTTCGACACCAAACCTAGCCGTCATGTCTCACGGGATCCCTAACGGGTCCGTAACTGCGTTGGGAATCCGCCATCTCGTCTAGCCTTTGCATCTCAAGGGATACCCTCGGCTCAGAGAAAGATACAGGGCTAGATCTCTACACGACGGCTTGGCGCAACAAGAATAGGCTATGGAGGGAAAATCTAAATACTTAGCTATAGCATATACTTAAATCACCTTTACGAAGTCATGTTTGGCGAATGACGCTGACAAATGGTACCCTTCTGTTGCTATTTAGGGAGACACCTAGGTCAAAATGCGCCCCCCTTTCGAAACTAACTCCTCAACCCTCACCACCCGCCTTCTTGAGGCGCTCGAACTAATGGAGTTAGGAGTAGCTCTCATGCGACAAAGTATTCGGCGGCAACTTCCATTAGCATCAGAGTGCAAAGTGGAGGCTGAACTTAGGAGGTGGCTAATCGATCAACCAGCTCAATTCAGACCGTCAAATAGTTCTATTCCTTGATGCTTTGCCGACCACATGCTCACTCAACTCAGAATAGTAGCAGCCGATTTAAACGCAGTCGGGGCACAGTGGGCGCTTGTAGGAGCCTTGGCAGTAAGCGTGCACACCGAGCCACGAACCACCAGAGATATTGATATTGCGGTCTCTATCGATGGCCCTCATTCCCAGGAAAAGCTCCTGCAAGCGCTTATAGAGAGGGGTTACCGCAATCGGCAGGTTCTTATGCACCTCGCGCCAACTCACCGCCTTGGCGACCGTCTCGAGATTATTCTGGAAGGCCATGCCCCGCTGGCGATCGACCTGCTTTTTTCTTCCTCTGGAATAGAAAAGGAAGTTGTAGCCGCTGCAGTAGCGGTAGAGCTTGTTCCCTCGGTGATCATACCCGTTGCATGCCCTGGCCACCTCATTGCAATGAAAGTCCTCTCCCAGAATTCTTCTGACAGAATTCGGGACCGGTCAGACCTTCAAAATCTCCTCGTCAATGCAGTGCCACTCGACGTACAGATCGCTCGTGAAGCAATCGAACACATGTCCCAAAGAGGATTTAGCCGCGGGAAAAACCTGATTGAAGAGCTGGTGCAAGCAATTGCTGCCTTTGCTCCCCATCTGCGAGACCTTGAGTTCTAACCGCTATATCTCACGGGAGTCCTTCGGGGCAGGCTAATAACTCTAAAGCGCATTACTGATTGACCTCCACCTTCACCTCCCTACTATCTGAACGCCCCTGATCGTCAACTACCCGTACGATAAAAGTCCCAGGCCCCGGCTTCCAAAATACCGCTTCCCCTGGGCGAGCCTTTCCTACTAAGGCACTATCAACAAACCAAAAGAGGAATTGAGTATCGGCATCAGCAACAGCTTTAAGAGGAATGGGTTCATCGGTGGTTAGTTCAAGCGTCTCCCCTTCTTTACTTTGAGACAAATGGGCGAGTCTAAGCTGATACACAATTCCGCGTTGCGGCGAGACAATATCCGGGCGCACGCCAAAGGATTCACCTCCCTTACACTCTGGAGAGAAAGATGGCGGGACCTTTCGAGGCAGACCAGCCTGGCGAAAAAGGGTGAGTAAATCTGAGGGCCAGAATTCAAAGACTTCGCGGTGGGTGCCAGGCCGCTCTTCGCATGCTCGCAGTCCGCTCTGGTCATCGACTAGCACTTCGCGGTGCACTGCGCAGGTAGCGATAGGGCTTTTGCCCGGAATGAACCATGTGTCCGTGAGATGTTTACAGAATGGTCCCGGCAACTGACCCGAGACACTGCACACCTTTTCTTTTTTCAAGTGTAAGCGATGGGGATTAGCCCAAGAGGCACTTACTCCCCGCTGCAGTTTGATAGCGTCCATCAACGAAAAGAAGAGTTCCCCTGCACTCTCTCTTCCTACAAACGCCGGATTCGCCCTGCCGTCAAAGTTTCCGACCCAGACACCGAGTACATACTCACCAAAAACCCCAACTGCCCACGCGTCACGAAACCCGAATGAAGTCCCGGTTTTCCAAGCGACAGGAAACGGCCGATTTTCATCCTCTACGTTCGCCTCGCTCGGTCTTGGATTTCGCGACAGCATACTTAGGGTAAGAAAGCTTGCCTCTGGCGAGAGTAGCCTAATCTTGGAGGGGTCCTGGGGAACTCCTTGTTTGTTAGGGGTGAACGTAAGGGGCCGCAGCTCCCCTCCCTGAGCAAGCATGGCATAAAGCTGCACAAGCTCTTGGAGCGAGACTTCAGCACCTCCCAGCGTAAGCGAGAGACCATAAAAATCTTTCTCACGAAGCGCCCCAATACGAGCCTGCTTGAGGAAGCGATAAAAGCCATCGCCCTGAAGCTGATTGGCTATCTGAACCGCAGGAAGGTTTCGACTACGCACAAGGGCATAGGTCGCTGAGATGGGGCCAAGAAACTCTTTGTCGAAGTTCTCGGGGTCGTAGGCTGCAAAGCTTGCGGGAGTATCCTTAAGAATACTCCGCGGATGAATAATCCCCTCATCCATGGCCATGGCATAGACGAAGGGCTTAAGTGCAGACCCAGGCGAGCGCCTCCCCTTAGTTCCATCTACTTGGCCTTCGATGCGAGAATCATGAAAGTCAGAGGACCCAACATATCCAAGAATTGCCATCGTTCTCCAATCGATGAGCAATAAAGACGCATTCTGAATCCCAAGGTTTTTTCTGCTCTCAACAAAGGAACGCAGCGCACGCTCTGACATCTCTTGTAGCTCTGGATCTAATGTTGTTGAGACATTCGCGGCATCTACTCTTTGAAGAACATGCTCAACAAAATGCGGCGCTCGAAAAGGAAGGGTGCGACGTTCGCTTGCGACAAGAGGCAAATCAAGATCTTGCCCTTGCGCGCTCTCCTCCGGATACGCGCGGCGCCAGGAGGCGGCTAGCCGCGCACGCGCCTCACTTGGCAAAGCCCCACGAGCGGTTGGTTTTCTGCGATTAGGATTTTGTGGAACTACCGCGAGAGAAAGCGCTTCTTGAAGAGAAAGGTCCTGCGGTTTCTTTCCAAAATAAATTCTACTTGCCGCACCAATTCCTTCAATGTTCTCCCCATACGGCGCTAGATTGAAATAGGCTTCTAGAATCTGCTCTTTGGTAAAATAGAACTCGAGCTGCAAAGCTCGTAGAATTTGCTCGAGCTTTCCAACGGGAGTTTTTGAATTAAGCGCGAACCGAAGCCGCGCAAGTTGCATCGAGATAGTCGAGCCGCCCATTCGGGAAGTGCGTAAAAGATAGGTCCGCACAAAGGCTCTCACGAGCGCGCTAAGATCAACTCCCGAATGCTCAAAAAAGGACCGATCTTCATACAGAAGGGTCGCCTTTATGAGGTAAGGCGAAACCTCAGGCAAAGGGGTCCAAAGCCTGAACTTCTCGTCTGAGGACAGAGAAAGACGCAGCAGCCCTCCCTTTGCGTCATATACCGCTTGAGATCCCGCGCTCGCGTTGAAAAGCAGCGGTTTCCCCCACGAGGTCATGGCTCCCCAAGCTCCAAGCTGCAGAAGCAAAAGAAAGCCTCCGAGTCCAAGCAGGCAAATCTGAACTCGCCTTGGCAAAGCCGGTTTCATGGGACCGCCTTTCTCTCTTTGACCCGTATTATTTTTCGAGCGGCGCTGCCTCTTGGACCTTTATTGTCCCTCCGGGGAATACGGAGGTAAGCGACCTATCATACATGGACTCGGCATATACCGGCGGAACGATGAAGGTTCCCTTGTTCGTAGGCACGAGTTTGTAGCGGAATTCCACTGTTTCACTCTCTGGAACCGTCGTGAAAATAAGTGCCCGATCTTCTCGCACATCCGCGTAGTCGGGCTTCATCGTAGTGCCCGCTATTCCAAAGCCCCACACCGAAGAATCGGCAGGCGTTTCCCCGTCGCCATTCTCTTGAACAGAGGCGAACCGATTGGGGCTCATCTCTATCTCAAATCCACCGGGCAACATATCGACAATAGAAACATGCGGTATTGCCTTTGCAATCAGTGAGCGTGCACGCAGCACCACGGTCACCTTTTCACCCAGCGCAACTTCGGTGATCGGATTCCCTGCTTCATTTCGATATTCGCGGAATACCTCAAACCCATTCTTAAGAGCCTCGGTTACAGGGGCCTTATCGTATCCTTGCTGGAAGGTTTGATAGAAGAGATAGCCCGGACTTGTAAGCCCAAGCTTCGCCGCATCAGGCAAAAGCGAGAAGCGCGGATACAACTTCCCAGGCTCGAGCGGAACCGCAACTCGCGTTCCGTCTGCCTTGATCTGCTCTACAGAGAACGCCGCAAGATTGTCCTTCGCTACTTTGCTCATGTAGGCATCAAGCGCCAAGAGCGCATATCCCGCCGAAAGAGTACTGTAGGAATTCTCAGCCAAGGGCTTGAGATAATTCATCACCGTTTGAGGCGCCAAGTCTTTTAAACTGCCCTCAAAATGTTTTGCCGCAAGATACAAATAAAGCGAGCCGTGCATAAAGCTATCGTAGTAGTGCACGTAGTCAGGCGTCACGGGCTCAATTAAGGAAACCTTGCTAAAGAGCGCCCCTGCCTGCGCATCATCTTTTAGAAGCTTGTAGGTCGCGGCAAGCATCGCAGCCGAAATGTCTTTCTTCCAGCTCTCAAAAGTAGCTCCGGTTCCAAGCTTTGGCTTATTGTTTTCATAATTATCAAACCACGCACGCAGAGAGGTCAGATAACTAGTCGTTACGATGCCGCTGCGCGTCAGGAGATAAATGGCGTAGGCACTATTTCTCGCATCCGCAAAGTTCCCTGGGGCTCGGTTCGCAATAGCCTTGAGATATCGCTGGAGATCATTCGCCACTCCGACCGGAATCGGGTATCCGCGGTCCTTGAGCTCGGCTAAGAAAAGGGCGGCGTAGTTATTAATCTCATTTGAAACCTCCCCTCCTGGATACCAAAGGCTTATAGAACCATCAGGGTTCTGACGAGAGCCAAGGGTGCGAAGCGCCGTCGCCAAGGCTTTTTCTACGGCTTTCTCCTTTTGATTTCCTAAGTCTGGGTGTGCTTTGAGAATAAGCGCGGGAACCGCCATGCTTACTACTTGCTCACTGCAGGCGTACGGATAACTTTCAAGATATCCAATAAGTCCGTGCGCGAAGCCTAACGGAAGAGGAGAAACGGAACCCTCTGCAAGTGCTCCAAACGGGTAGAGGTCCCGGCGCTCGAGATCAATTTCAGAAGATCCCCCCGTCGAGGCACCCGCACGCATCGTAGTTCGAAGCGGACTCGCAGGGCGAATCGAAGTGTCGTAACCAAGTCCCACTTTAACAGGCCCAGAATTCGCCTCGAACCTAAGGTTCGCCGACCCAAGTTTATCTTTGGCTTTTATCGAGAAGCGCACCACGCCCTCGCTGCCCTCAGCTATTTTCACTTTCTGTTCAGGACTTGTGACGAGCTCAAGCGCCTCAGGATCTACCTTCAGGGCGACTGACAGCTCTGCGTCCTTGCCGGAGCCCACAAGGCTATTAGTTACCGAGGCGCTCACTTCAAACACGTCTCCCGGAGAAACCGCCGAAGGCACATTAGGCGCAATAACAAAATCACCCCGCACGGTTGTCTTCTTACTCGCAACGCCTATCGCTCCATCGGAGACAACCACGGCAATCGCGCGCAAGGATCCGTTGAAATACTCGGGGATGTCATACGTGAGTTCTTTCTCTTCAGGGCCCACGTCAATGAGTCCACTCCAGAACACTACAGGCTTATCGCGCTTACGCTTAAAGGGATTAAGATGTTTGGCCAGTAAGTCGCCATCACCACCTGGCGCAGAAAGAGCGCGCTCAATCGAATACTCCGGAAGAAGTAAATCAAGAATCTGAAGGGTATCAACCTCAAGCGCACGGCGCCGGAAGAAGTACCCGAGAGGATCTGGGTTTTGATACCGAGCCACCTGCAGAATTCCCTCATCAACGAGGAAGACCACGGCGCGGCCTGGTTTCTCGGCCCGATACTTAAGACGCAACGTCTCACCTGGTTTCGCCGACTCTGCTACGGAAAGGAGAAGCTTGTTCTCTCGGGGAGCTTTGCTAATCGCAAAAGGCTGAACGCCGTAGCTAAGAGGCGAAAGGAACACTTCCTTTGAATCGAGCGCTCGCACAAAGGTCACATTCACATATCCATTTCCCTCTAAGTCGCGCGGAACTTGGATGCGCTGCACAGAAGTAGTGGTGTCGCTTTTGAACCATACGTAGCTATATACCTTCTCTTTCTCAATAGAGATGAGTCCTGAACCGGCATAAGGCGCCTTAATCTGAAGCTCAATCACATCACCCGGCAGGTACTCCTTACGATCTAACTTCACCTCAAGCTCAGTATTGCTCTCAAGCCGCTTCGAAAGATCGGCATTACCTGCAATGGTGAAACCTACACGGTTAAGCTCAAGACCTTTTTCATCCGCGATGACAAGCGCGAAACTACCTGGCTCTGACGTAGGGAGTGCGAGAGACAGCCCATTTTCAGGGATATTCAAGGCATCTTCTTTGACCGGAATCTCTTTAAGCGTTGACTGGTACGCAAACGTACCATTTGACTGTTTCGTGAGCACCGAAACCCAGCGCTGTTCAAGAAGCTTTGTCTTTAGCCCTGAGACAGCAATTTTCTTAAGATCAGGATTAATAGCGACGAGCTCGATGCTGTGCTCTGAACCCTTTCTTAAGTAGCTAAGATCGCCATGAGGATGATAGCCCACAAGATATTCAAGAGGTGAAACGATAGACGAAACCTGAGAGGCAACAAATCGCCCCCCCTCCGCTTCGTACCCTTGCGTGAGAAGGGTCAGGCGATAGGTTGCCGGAGCATACGCATCGAGATTAAGCGCCAAAGATGCAATGCCTTCCTCATTAGTCTCCGTGGGTTCAAGCTCCTGATTAAAGCTCGTCTTCGCACGCAGAGGGTCACTAAAATTAAAGTCAGCGTATTCCTTAAATGAGAGCGCACTTGGGTCGAGCAACAGTCGACTTACGACGCGGCGCTTCGCAGCCGCTGTTCCGAACAAATTGCGCAGTGTGACCTCGGCCCCTAAACCTTTAGGTGCAAGCCAGCCCTTACGCCCTGCGGGAGAAAGAGAAGTCGAGATAGTCATGCGGTCAGGAAGAAACTCTTCGACTCGAACAGAAGTCGAACCAAGCATTGCGCCGCGTTTGCCATCCCTCACCACGTAAAGGCTCGCCTCATAGCGGCCAGTTGGTGATGATTCCAAGGTTTGGTAGCGCAGCTCCTCGAAGCCCGCTGGTCCAAAACGCACTTTTTCCTTCCGAATCTCCTGACCTCTTGCATCAGTGAAGACTGCTTCGAGGGGGAGGCCAGAGAGATCCTGCTTCCAGTCATCCGACTTCACCACGACGCCAACATGGATTTCGTCTCCCGGCCTATAAATCCCGCGGTCAGAGAATAAATAGGCCTGAACTCCCGGGGCGTCATTCTGGGTAGAAAGTCCACCCACATCGAAACGGGAAAGATTGAGCCGGCGATCGTCGCGCTGGAAAGGAAGAAATGAGAAATCCCCCTCCTTCTCGACGGTGAAGACCGTAGGCGACTTTTCTCTGACGAAATCACTAAGTTTGGGAAAAGAAGCGTGCCCATCCGCCCCTGTCACGGTACTCACGAGCGGAAGTCCGTTACGACCGAGAACCTTTACCGTAGCGCCAGACACAGGCATGCCACTATCAAGCGCCTGAACAAAAAGGTCTCGTGAACCATTCTGATTGTTCTTAAGCACCATCCCAAGATTAGTGAGAAGAATGAGGCGCTGGTCCTCTGCGAGAGAACTCGGATAGTACTCGCTTCCCTCACCTTCGGATTCCTCTGAGTAATCTTCGTCACTTCCCTCTCCTGCCTCCCCATCCGTCGTTTGAGCACTGAGCGCCTCAGCTTTCTCGGTGAGTTTGAGCAAGAAGAGCCCGCGAGGAACTTTCGACTTGGCGTTTAAGAGTGCGCCAAAATCCACTGCGCCATACTGAGCCTCGCCCGGCGCCGCCGAAGAGAAATCACGCACTTCGGTAAAACGCTCACTCAAGTCATCAGGACCAAATGAATAACTGCTAAAAATTGGCTTTGAAAAAGTCCCATAGGTTTGGGAGACAAGCTGGTTGACCGTTTGAGGAAGCAGACGCGCGATTTCAATTTCAACCTTAGCAACATCTCGCGTCATGACGCTCAATTTTTTCTCCCCGGTGAGACTAAGGAGTGAACCAGGCGAGAGAATTTGCACTGCCTTGGGAAGCTTGCCGACATAGACGATCTGCTCGTACGGCTTACCAAGCGCGTAGTCATCAATCGACTTTAGCTCAGGCGCAATCGAAACAAGCAGGTATCGCCCAACATCGGCCTTGAATTTAAAGCCAAGACTTTTAGTGGACGGTTCGGCCGATGGTATGAGTTGAAGCGGCAGCACAGACGCAGAGCTACGAACCTGAGGCGAGACCTCCGAAACCTCTCCCCAGCGATAAGGTTTGTCCTTACCTTCTTCATCACTTGATTCCCCTTCGGGATTCTTGAGAGGCAAAAGCTTAGCGACTACCTTGCTCTCTTGGCCTTCAGGAAGCACGCCTGCGGTAGTGCTCACCATGAGCACTTGGTCGATTCCATGCTGCTGATTCGGCACCTTGGCGACGGTGATACTCTCAACCTTAAAGTAATTCTCTACATTCGGAACATACACTGCTGTTTCAGCAGGCCCCGTGGTGTCAGCAATTCCAAGCGCGGAATGCACCCCCGCTGCAACTTTGATTCTCATTTGAGCATCAGTTGCAGTAACGGGAACTGGGTCCGACTGCAGGTAGGCCTCCCTCCCCACTTCATCGTAGGTAACCTTAAACCCAAAAGATTTCTCTGTGCTGCCATCAGGAAATGATTTCTCTGTTTGAGGAACGAGAGTGAAACTTACATGCTTTTCGAATTCTCCCTTATCAAGCGGATGGCTCAGAACAACAGTAGCGATCACTCGCTTCGTCTTAGGATCTGACGGATCTACGTAAAGAGAGCTGCTCGTGAACGACAACCCAAGACTTGGCGTCACAAAGGTCGTGTAATAAGGCTTGGTCGCTTCCTTGTCACCAAAGAGACGAGAATCGAAGCTCACCCCGTACTCCGCCCCCGCTGACCAGTGAGCTTTGGGCCGAAACGTTATGGTGCGGTCACTTACCCAGCGCCACTCTCCCGCAACCTGAGGCGAAAGAGTAGGAACAATAGAAAGCTGCTTATCGATTAGCTCACTCGCAGCAACGGGGTCAGAGAAAACAATACTAAGCACATCGGGCTTTGAATCCTTCTCATAGGTGGGGGTTCCAGGGCGCTGCACCTGATACCCGGAGCGCGCACGTTCAATATTACTCTGGGGAGTCGAGAACCTATAGTCGTAGCCGGGGACCACTGCGTCTTTGGCAAAAACTTGGGGAGAAATGGTAAATTCATAGTTCGTCCCGGAACTCCAAGGAGAGCGCGGCGCAAACACAAGCTCTCGTTCAGACATCCAGCGCCACTCGCCCTCGAGCGCGGGCTTTAGTGTGATTTCATCTTTAATCACTTGCTGAATCTTCTCTGGAGCAGCAACCGGTCTATCGAAACTAATTAGCAACTGATCAGGAAGCGTATCGGTGGGTCTTGTCGGCAATCCAGGTGCGGTTATCTTGTAAGGAAAATGGATACTGCTGGTATTTACGCAGCTTCCCCGGGGAGCAAAGGTTACCTCAGACTTATCCAGGGCATACTTGGGAGGAACACTCGTCCCATCGAGCCGAACTTTGTATTCGCGAGACATCCATTCCGCTTTCGGCCGGAACGTCAATTCATTCTTAGCGGTCCACGACCAA
The DNA here is from genome assembly GCA_044356455.1 of Bdellovibrionota bacterium. GTDB lineage: Bacteria > Bdellovibrionota_C > UBA2361 > UBA2361 > JBGSMV01 > JBGSMV01. The sequence goes on from JBIKWF010000006.1 coordinate 80,761, forward strand.
CTCCCCTCTACTTGAGGCTCGAAGCTAAGACCCCGAGGAACTTCAGGGGTTTCGTTAATACGAGGTCCCACAAAAACAAGTCGAAGCGGGCTCACGCTCGCACCTGACACATCACTGAGGGTGCATGGAGGCTCTACGAGTACAAAAAGGAGCAGGCGCTGCTGCTCAGAGCCAGCAAGTTGCACGGCTTGTTCTTTGGCTTCGTCTTTCGCATGCGAGGCAACTCCTCCTGATGAGACCGCGCCTACCGAAGAGGCGCCCTTCCCTGACTGCGCGTTTTCAGAGTTCGACGGTCCTTGGCAGGAACAAAGAGTGACAAGGAGAAGGGCGAGGACTACCACGACTGACTTTTTGCGAGAATCAGAGAGCCGGGCTGCGAAAGAACGAAACAAAGAAAGCATGATCACACCACAAATGAGGGAACTCAGGCAAAACGAGAACTGGATACTGACGAAAATGTAAGACAATTCTTCAAGGGAAAGTGAGCAATACGCGCAAAAAGGTGATTTGGCGACTGAAAAAGAACGCGCCAAAAAGTAAGGCAACCGAAAGTAACCAGAGAAGTGAATGCAGGGCGAAGGAAAGAACGATGAACCATTACTCCCCCGAAGCGGCAGTAAGACAGGGCAAGAGTAAAGGGGCTTGCGTAAGGATTCAAGCGCGGGGAAGCAAAGTTCGGCGCCCCGCCAAGCATGCGCCTAGGTTGAAAATGACGCGTTCGGGACACTGAGTGCAGGAAGAAGTCAGGATTACAGACCTTCGCGCTTCTTAGACTCGAGAAGCTGCTTCAGGGCCCGAGCAGTCTTAAGATGCGACTGTACTTGCTCATTAGCCTTCTCAAGAACTACCAGCGCCTTTTGAGCATCTTCCTTGGTCAAAAGAGAGGTGGGCTCAAGAGGCGCCATATTTGAGTACGACATGAGGAAGTTATCGACATACTGAAGCAAGTCGGGGTCGAGGGTGTCTGAGCCCCCAAGCCCCGAGTCAGGCTGTTCAGGGGTTGTCTCAACCTCGATTCGGCTGCGCAGCTTGCTCTTAGACTTCGAAGGAGTTCGAAGGCGCTTACTCAGTTTTTTCAATGACATACGCCCTTCTTTTCAAGCGATGAGCTCTTACTGCACATGGTTATGATGCCTCTTAGTTAAAGAGTGACCGGACATATTAATCAAGCGCGAAGATCGGGCTCGGGCCTATTACTGGTGAATCCGAGAAAAGTGCACTCGGGTCCTGAGGCTCAGGAGCCACTTCCTTCTTCACTTCTTCCTCAGGCTTACCTGGAGGAGGCGCCGGAGGTAGCTTAAGCTTGATGGTAATACGGCGGTTTGAGGCAGCCTCAGGCTGGTCAGGCACTTTAAGGTCCCGGTCCGCCATTCCAAGCACACTCTGAATTTTCCCTGGACTTACTCCTTGGCGCTCAAGGAGCCTTCGAGCAGCGTTTGCTCTATCAGCCGAGAGTTCCCAGTTCGTGTAATTCTGAAAGCGATTAGAGAATGGTTTCGCGTCAGTGTGACCGGAGACCTCAACTGGAAAATCTACTTGCCGGATAAACTTTGCGATTTGACTGAAGGCCGGAGTAGCGTCGGTAGTAACTTGAGCACTTCCAGCCGAGAACATAGAAGTATCTTCTGTGTCGAGAATATCTATTTTAATTCCGTCTGGCTCGACAGTAACCGTAACTTCACCGAGCATCTTTTTTAGTTCTGGGCTAAGCGCGAGCTCTTTTTGAAGCTGCCCAGCCATCTTCTTGAGGGTTTCATCATTTCCGCCCCCCTTCTCTTTATCCACGGCCCCCTTAATGGTGCCGCCCCCTATTCCAGGAACCTGCTCAGGCTGCTTGCGCTCGCCCGAACGTGGACCACCCTTTTGCCCAGCCCCGTCCTGTGAGCCATGATCTCCATGGGAATCCGCCCCGCGAGCCACCGCAGATTTAGGATCTTCATTCGGCTTCATTTCACTTTTAGGTAGTGGAGTGGACGCATTCGCTCCGACTTGAATGGCACTTTTTGGGTTTGGCGCGAACTGCTCCTTAAGAATACCAGCGCCGCCAAGCTGGAGCGGCCTTCCGGTTCCGGTATCAAAAATACCAGGCTTTCTAAAATAAGCTGCGATGGCTTCCTTGGTCGGGTTTTGGGCCGTGTTCACAAGCCACATAACCATGAAGAAGGCCATCATAGCGGTAACGAAGTCAGCGTAAGCAACTTTCCACGCGCCGCCGTGATGCCCACCGTGGGAACCTTTCTTCTTAACTACGATGATTGGTTTATCGTCAGCCATGGTGTTACCGCTCGCCTACCGCCCTCCTAGAGAGGGGCGAGGCATTACTTCTTCGCATCCTTCACAATCTGCTCGAGTTCTTCACCCGTAGGACGGAACGTTGAGGGAATAGTCTTGCGCGCAAACTCAAGAGCTACTTGGGGAGGAGCTCCACCCGCAAAGGAAACAAGCCCCGCTTGCACGCACTTAAGCACTGCAGTTTGGTCGCGAACGATGCTCTCCATCTTGGAGCCGACCGGACCCACGATACAGTAACAGAGAAAGATTCCTAGCATGGTACCTACGAGAGCAACGGCAACATGGTGACCAATTTCAGCGGGAGGACCATCGAGGAATTGCATGGTGATAATAATACCAAGCACCGCGGCAACAATTCCTACTGCCGGGAAGGCATCAGCAGTGTTCTTTACCGCACCAGGGTAGATCAATTCCTCTTCGTGGTGAGTCTCAATCTCTGTGTCCAAGAGACGCTCAAGATCGAACGCATTCACTACACCGTCTACGAATAAGCGCAGGGCACCCGTAAAGGTCTCCATTAGATGGTGGTCATGAGATGCACGGGGATATTTGTTAAACCTTACGCTCTCGTGAGGATTGGAGAGGTCGCCTTCAATTCCGAGAACACCCTCCTTTCTCATCGTGTCGAAAACGCTCGCCATCAGTCCAAGGAGCTGCGTAAAGAGCTCCTTGTCGACCCCGCTTCCTTTCACACTTTGCATGATCTTCGAGGGGAGCTTCTTTAGGACATAGCCCGGGTGACTGGTAATAGTAGCAAAAATACCACACCCAATAATTACAATGTACTCGTAAGGCTGTATAAGAATGGCCACGAGCCCAAAGCCGCCCGGACCACCAAGTCCGATGGCGACGCAGACGCAGCTTCCAATAAGACCTACTATTACGCCCATGCCTAAAACCCGTGGAAATCCCTCCTAACCACGCGAGGGCCCTCGCAAGAGGGTGGTGTTAGTAGGTTTGATGACCCAGTTTCTGGAGGCGGTGCAAATATTGGTCAAACATGGTTGCAGTAGAGCCCTCTTAAGGAGCTCCGGGACCTGTTTTCTCACTCACCTAAAGGGCGGAGCAGCACGCTCTACCCAAGAGTCTGTTGCGCTTCGGTTCTTCTGTCCAAGCTTCAACTTTCGATCGGCGCATTTAAAATCGCCTTCGCTTTCCCCACCAGCTTAGCAAGCTCGTTAGGTTGTAGTTCGTCGAAGATCTGATAAGGCAGCGAAATGCGAAGTGAGAGACCGGCCGCCTCTCGTAGCGACATGCTTCTGCGGCTGCTTAAGAAGATATTTATGCCCTCAAATTCAGCGTCGACTCTAATCTCTGGTTTTATTGAGGTGCTGACTCCGTCGGTCAGTTTAGCTTGCAGAGATTCGGCAATACGATCGCAGACTTTATCAGAGGGTTCATCCCTATTTTTTTCTATGAAAGTGGATGAAAGCGCCAAAGTTCCAACCGTGACCTCAGCACTTTGGTCCTCAAGTAATACTCGGCACCTGGTGCCCCGGTCGCTTCCCAAAGCTGCACGGAGCGCGCCCTGTGCTTTTGAAACCAGCGCGTCCTTTGCTGCTGCTGCGGCAGCTTTTTGGCTTCTCCTGGTTTCTATTGCGCTCTTGTACTCTTCGACGGCGGCTGCTCCCATGCGACTCAGTTCTTTTGACGCGCTCTCTATCGCGGCAATTTTTTCGGGGGTGCTGCAGATTTTTACCCAGCTATCAACCACTCGCATTGCGTTTGTTTTCGAGTACACCGCCTGCTGACCTTCTTTGGGAAGAAGCATGAACGAAAAGCAAAGAAACTGGCTCGTGTCCACCACGACGGGCTCAAAGCGATTTTCATGCAAAAGGAATTGAATGGCCCGACTCGGATACACAAAGTTAGAAGCGTTGGTATGGTGGGTAAAAGCGCCTCCTCCCCAAACCAGTTCACAATCAAGTTCTTGCGCAAGGAGGGACACCAGCTCGAGCGCCTTGT
>JBIKWF010000068.1:0-22402 GCA_044356455.1 Bdellovibrionota bacterium
AAATCAAGGCTGGTATGATTACGCGCTCCACGCCGAGAATGCCCAGCCCGTAAAGGATCCAGCTTTAGGCAAAGAAATTCTAAATCGCGTCCTTGCCATGCTGATAAATGAAGCAGCGGAGACCGTGCTTCAAAAAGTAGCTTCCGTAGAAGATGTCGACCTCGCGATGACCTCGGGCGTCAACTATCCCAAGGGGCTGCTCCGTTGGTGTGATGAATTGGGAGTGCAGACTATCGTTGATGAGCTTTCAAGGCTGCAAGCTGAGTATCAAGATGAAAGGTATCGTCCTTCTCCACTGCTTAAGCGCATGGCACGGGAGGGAAAGCGCTTTTACGTGTAAGGGACAAATTTCCCCTTAGGGAATCTTTGAAAAAGCCTACTCTGTGAACTCTGTGCCCTCTGTGGTTGATTTAAATCGTTGAAAAACCACAGAGGACACAGAGATCACAGAGACAGAAAATAGAATATCGAGGTTTTTCAGAGGTTCCTTAGTGTTCTTAGTGGTTGTATTTTAAAACAACCACTGAGACCACGAAGGGGAGAGAGGGATTTGTCATATGCCAGACACAAAACTTTCAGACCAGGACCGCGCCCAGCGAATCGTCGAACGTATGATGAGTCATGACGGGTTTAGCCGCTGGCTTGGAGTGGTGGTTAAGGAAATTGCGCCAGGGCGCGCGGTCATTGAAATGAAAATTCGAGACGAAATGCTTAATGGCTTTGGGACCTGCCACGGCGGAATCCAGTATTCCCTGGCAGATAGTGCTCTTGCCTTTGCCTCAAATGGGCGCGGGCGAAAGTCGGTAGCTCTTGAGAACGTGATTTCTTACCCGGCCCCTGTGGTGACGGGAGACGTGCTCACCGCCCATGCAGAGGAAGTTTCTCTCGGCAACACCATTGGCACGTACGATATTACTGTGTTCAACCAACATAAACGCAAGGTCGCCCTGTTTCGAGGCAGCGTGTACCGATTACGCGAGGAGTGGGACGTATGAAGGAAGCATTTATCGTAGACGGGATTAGAACCCCGATAGGAAGCTTTGGCGGAAGTCTGAGTTCGATTCGATCTGACGACCTCGCTGCCCACGTCATTCGGGGCCTCCTTGAGCGCAGCCCTAAAATCAACCCCGCAGAAATCGAAGAAGTCCTTCTGGGCTGTGCCAATCAGGCCGGAGAAGACAATCGCAATGTTGCGCGCATGGCGCTTCTTCTCGCGGGCCTCCCCGAGACCGTGGCAGGTCAGACCGTGAACCGCCTTTGCGCTTCAGGTCTTAGCGCGGTAGTGGACGCGGCCCGTGCACTTCGCCTTGGCGAGGGAGAGCTCTACATCGCCGGCGGCGTTGAAAGCATGACGCGAGCCCCGTATGTGCTTTCAAAATCAGAAACTCCTTTTTCGCGCTCCATGGAGCTTTTTGATACGAGCATTGGATGGCGCTTTGTGAACCCTAAAATGAAGGAGCACTACGGCACGGATTCCATGGGTGAAACGGCCGAAAATGTGGCCGCTCAGTATCACATATCGCGAGAGGACCAAGATAGGTTCGCCGTGTGGTCACAAGCGAAAGCTCTTGCGGCTCGTGAGAAGGGGAGATTCGAGTCAGAGATTCTCCCGGTTGAAATTCCTCAAGGAAAGAATCAGCCTCCCAAGCATTTCTCCGAGGATGAATATATTAGACCTGGCACTACCTTTGAGACGCTGAGCAAACTTCGGCCAGCCTTTAAGAAAGATGGCTCAGTGACCGCAGGAAACTCCTCGGGAATTAACGATGGTGCCTGCGCCTTGTTACTTGCCTCAGAGGATGCAGTGAAGAAGTTTAACCTTCGGCCTCGCGCGAAGATTCGCTCTTCCGCAGTTGTGGGCGTGGCCCCAAGAGTCATGGGTATAGGGCCGGTAGAAGCAACGAAAAAGGCGCTTTCGCGTGCAGGGCTTACTCTTGCCCAGATTGAGATAATTGAGCTCAACGAAGCCTTTGCTGCTCAGAGCCTGGCTTGTGTGCGCGAACTTGGGCTTAAGGATGCCGATCCTCGAATTAATCCCAATGGCGGCGCCATTGCGCTTGGCCATCCCTTAGGCATGTCAGGGGCTCGGCTTGTTCTTTCGGCCTTGCACGAGCTCGAAGAGAGGCGCTTAACGTATGCACTTTGCACCATGTGTGTCGGGGTCGGGCAGGGCGCAGCGGCAATTATTGAGAGAGTATAGCTAAGGCCGGCCAATGGCGAACATATTTGAATTCGATGGCGTTAGGCCGGTAATCCATGAGAGCGCCTTTGTTCATCCGAACGCGACGGTTACCGGAAATGTAGTGATTGGCCGCAAGGTCTACATTGGACCGGGCGCAGCAATTCGAGGCGATTTTGGCGCCATTGTGATTGAGGATGGCAGCAACGTCCAAGAAAATTGCACGATTCATATGTTCCCCGGGGTCACGGTTTACTTGAGAGAATCTTCTCATATTGGACATGGCGCAGTGATTCATGGCGCTTGTATTGGGCGGAACACTCTCATCGGCATGAATGCGGTGGTAATGGATAATGTAGAAGTGGGAGCAGAGTGCGTCGTGGGGGCGCTTAGCTTTGTTCCCGCGGATATGAAAATCCCCGACCGAAAGGTAGTGGTTGGAAATCCCGCCAAAATTATCAAAGATGTCACTGATGAAATGGTGAGCTGGAAAACGGAGGGAACGGCTCTCTATCAGAGACTCCCTCTCCAGTGCGCGCAGACCTTAAAGCCCTGTGAACCATTGCGTGACCCCGCAGAGCAATCGAAAACGATGCCTGTAGGATATCAGCCGTGGTTTCTAAAAAAGGAAAATCGCAATGGATGAAAGGGAAATTGCCCGCTCGGCGAAAGTTATTGCAGTGGTTGGAATTTCAAATAAACCCGATCGCTCAAGTTTTGGAGTCGCGGAATATTTGGCAAAGCACGCAGAGATTCTTCCCGTCAACCCCAACCTCAAAGAGTGGCAGGGCCGTCCTTGTTACGGCTCTCTCGCCGAAATCCCCCAGCAAGAGGTAATTGATATCGTAGATATCTTTCGGCGCTCTGAAGACGTCATGCCCGTGGTCGAAGAGGCGATAGCGCGTGGGAATGTGAAGTGTATATGGATGCAGCAGGGGATTGTGAATGAAGCTGCGGCAGAGAAAGCTCGTGCGGCGGGGATGGAGGTGGTGATGGACGCCTGTCTCGCCGTCGTCCATTCCACCGCGATGCATGGGAAGTCATTCCATAGCTAGAACCTCTGAAAAACTTTCATTCTTAAGACACCTCTGTGTACCTCTGTGGTGAAATTCTTCATGAAGATTTCACCACAGAGACTCAGAGGTTCCCTAGATAAAGGAGCGTGAAGTTCACGTGAGTAAGGCGTACTTTGTTACACAAGTAAATTCGTAAAGAAGAAATGAAAGGGGAGGTTTAAGGAGGGACTGATTCCGAATCTCTTATGAATTCTATAATCCATCTAACACGAGGTACTGTTCCCGCATTTTGAGCTGAAAGGGGGTTTGTCCCCAGGTAAGTCCTTGGTTGGTTCCATGAAGCTGGGGGAACCTTCCCATGCCATCGGAGGGATCGGTATCCTGAATACAGTGCCCTGGCATGCTCGAGTCGGGGCCAAAGGTGATGCCGTACTGTGACATGTCGAGCTCGCATTTTGCAGGGATACCTGGGCTCTGTATTCCGGTGCAAATCTGACTATTTGCGGTAGTGCATGGCTGGCCTGCGTTGTCTCCCCCAAGACAAACGCCACGGCCCGGTGCACAGCTGTCTCCTTGGGTCCATGCCCCCACCTGCAGGAAGCGTTTCACGTACTGCATGAATGCGGGGGGTTGCCAGGTCTGCTTGAGTGCAGGCATGAGTTCAAGGCCGGTAAACGTCGCCTGCCATTGTCCCGAGGTGCAGCAGCTTTGGTAATAGGCGCCTGGGATTCGGCCTCCATCAATCGATCCCCCGGGAGCACCAGAAGTCGTTGCGGGATATGGGTCGCGGCACACATTATGCGCAGTTGGTGAATTGATAGACTGCCAATAATTAAGCTCTGTGCACCCCCAAGGATTTGCTTCCCCATAGAGGGCCATGCCAGTAACGGGGCTAATGTACGTGGCATCTGTTTCTCCAAATTTCCAGCTCGGCGCATTCGCTAGTGCGTCCATAATGTCCTGCCGCTGGAGCAGGGTACCCGCGAACGCAATCGGTGCAGCACGGCCGTGCCCATGCCCGCCTGCGGCGTTCCACCCATGACCATCTTCAAGCATGGCGAATAGATCGAGGCCATAGTTAAGAAAGTGGACCATAAGCAGCTTTTTATCCTCGATGGCGTCATTCAGGAAAAGCCTGAGTATGATCTCCATGTTTCGAGTGGAGATGTCTGCTCCGTACCACGGAGAGGGTTTCGCGCGAGCACGAGCATCATGGGCAAAGCAGTGGTCAGTATTTACAGGGGCAATCTGCGCAATCAACGACTGAAACGTTGGTGCCGCTACACTGGAGGGTGGGGGTAGCGAGGGAAGAAGCTCCCAGTGAATGTCGTTGATGGAAACGAGAGACTTGTCTCCCTTGACATAGGGGGGGCGAAAGTAAATTGCCCCACGTTGCGTGGGAACCGTGTCAAGGACCGTAAGCACTGCTGCGCTTGAGAGGCATTGGTTGTTCACCGGGTATGAGCAATCGAACGAGGTGTCCGAGATGGCCTTGATAATCGAATCCCCCGCCTTCGCACTATAGGGAAGTGCTGGCATCAAGTTTTGGTTATAGATATTGGCCCGATAGTCAAAAGCCTGCTGACCTGGGTGCAGCGATCGACTGGGATTCACCTCCCACCCGTTGAACCAGCCATATGAAGGGCCGCTCTGAACGGCAGGAAGGATCTCGATAACCTGTACGGTTCCTCCCGGCGCATCTGGGGCAACCCAATAGTCGCCGTTGGCGAAGGTTCCCGTGCGATAGGGTCTATCAAACACAAAAGTGATGCCCCACTGCGATACTTCCTTTTGTTTTGGATCGCCCTCACTGCCCTCGGAGGTATCATTCGCGGCACTACATCCTGGATCGCCCGCAATATCAACTAATCCATCAGAGTCATTATCTATACTATCGCTACACTCTGAAACGATAGGAACACTTTCCTCTGGCGGCGTAGGGGAAGGAGGCGGCGGAGGCGGGGGAGGCGGGGGAAGCGGAGCGGGATCTTCAGGCGGAGCCTGAAGCTGGCCCCGCAGTTTCATGCAGGCACGTTCAAATTTTCTGAACTGCCTTTTGCTCGGTCTCCTCTTGGGTGCAAGAGACCTGAGGTTCCTCCACACCGTCTCGCCATTCTTTGTCTGCAAAAGTCCTGGTACCGAGGTAGTGCCATTAGAGTTTACGATGAACAGACAAAAGATTTTTTTCCCCCGGAATTTGTGCTTGCTCTCAATGGTGGGAAGTGGAGTTGATTTAAGATTGACCTGCTTCGGGGTTTGCTCAGTGTTGGTAGTGTCAGTCCAGGCTCGTGCCGGAATAAATAAGAGAAGAGAGAAAATGAATGCTAGCCGAAGCGGCAGACAGGGCCACTCAGGATCCACGAGTCTCCTCATGCCCTTAGAAGACCTGAGAAATTCTCGTACTCGAAATACCCTGTACAACTGCATAACAGACCACCGCGCAACGACTTTTTAGGCCTCCCTACAAGGGTTGCAACTGGCATGCCAATAAATGTGCTTTCGACACAGTCTTTGGTGACTGCTTCTTGGTTCCCTGTTTTAGGTCTGTAAGAGTTCAGTAACTCCAGGCAGGACAATTGGTTAGTGAGGCGAGGTTTCTGTAGGGCAGGTCTTTGCGGCATCCTCAAGCTCGCCTGAGCGCTAGGAAGTTCAGGTTGGAGACCCCCGCGACATTTTGCGTAGCAAGAACCCGTGGTCCAAGGATGTTTTAAAATCTTTGCCTTGGAATCTCTAAAGGTCTCTAGAATATAGCGATTGTATTGCACGGAGGGACGGATCTGAGTTCCCGTAGTTCTACAGGGGAGGAACGTGCGCCTCTGATGCGTGATGCTCCTTTTTCTTTACAAGCTGCGCCACGTAACCAAGCAGCTCCTTAGGATCTATGGGCTTTGGTAGAAATCTATCCACGCCATTTTTGAGCAAATCAGTTATCTCGCTCAGTTTAATAATTCCAGAGACAAGAATGACGGGTATCTTAGAGAGCGCCTCATTCTTTCTGATATGCCCAACAAGTGCTCTGCCGCTCATGTCAGGCATTTCGTAGTCAGTAATAAGAAGGTCAAAGCTTGGATTCTCTTCGAGTATGCGCAGCGCAAACTCTGCACACGAACAGCATACGACAGAAGCGCCGGTTCGCTCCACGATAGATGCGAGAATCTGTCGTGCAATTACTTCGTCATCAACAATCAGAACCTTTGTCATAACTATTCCTCCATGTGCACTATCAAGAGATGGTCGCTCCAATGCCACGCTCGTCTGCCGCGTGGCGCATGAGCAATCCCGTTATTTCATTAAGGGGAGCGACATGCACCACGCCCCCAGCCTCATAGGCTGCCTTTGGCATCCCATACACAATGCAGCTTGCCTCGTCTTGCCCCACGGTAACCGCACCGGCATCGCGCATCAGTTTTAGCCCCGCCGCTCCATCAGAGCCCATTCCGGTCAGAATGCAGCCTACTGCATTGCTGCCTGCGTTCTGTGCAACGGACCTAAAGAGCACATCGACAGAAGGGCGATGGTGACCAACAAGAGGGCCGTCTTTCACTTCAACGTAATACTGTGCGCCACTTCGCTTGAGCAGCATATGTCTATTGCCAGGAGCGATCAGAACCTTTCCAATGGTAAGAATCTCCCCGTTTTCGGCCTCTTTCACTTCAACTGCGCAAAGCCCTTTGAGCCTTTCCGCAAAGGCGCGAGTAAATCCAGCCGGCATGTGCTGCACGATCACAGTTCCAGGTGCATTCGAAGGGAACTGGCGAAGCAGCGCCTCAAGTGCTTGTGTTCCGCCGGTAGAGGCGCCAATTGCTACAATCTTGCTCGTAGTTTTAAGGAGCGCCGTAGTATGAGGGCGCGAAACTTTCAGGCTCTTTGTGGCCTCCTGCATCTTCGAGAGGTTGACCCGCGATGCCGCTTTTATCTTTTGCCTCAGCTCAATAGCCATGTCTCCCACGGCATAGCTCGCCCCTGGTTTGCACATGACATCCACGGCGCCGCTTTGCACGGCGTCGAGTGCCACAACTGAACCCTCTTGCGAGAGACTTGAAACGATAATCACGGGGAGGGGGTGATGTTGCATGAGCTTACGAAGAAAGGTGAGCCCATCCATGCGTGGCATTTCAATGTCGAGCGTGATGACGTCGGGCTTGAGCTGCACTATTTTGTCACGGGCAATATAAGGGTCAGACGCCGTACCAATGACTTCAATCTCTCCGTCTTTGGAGAGCTCCTTCTCAAAGGTTTGGCGCACGACTGCAGAGTCGTCAACGATGAGTACCTTAACGCTCATGCCTTCTCCCGAATGCTAAAGGTCACGACGACGGGAAGCTCGTCTGCAATAAAGAAAAAACTCACCGGTCGGTTACTTACCTTTTCAAGTTCGGAGAACGGAACTTCGTTGACGTGGGGAGGGGTTACATCAAAAGCCAGATCAGTGCCGTAGGCCTCAGTGAGAAAGTTACCCGCCAGGACATTCCCCATCTCACGAAAGGCGTCTTTTTCATCCTCACTGCTGACGGCATCCTCTGATGCTCCCAGTAAATTTGCGGCAAGAGTTCTGAGAAACGCCTCTTGAGAAATGATCGAAACCGCACCCTCAAAAGTCCCCTTCATCTCAACCCAGGAGAGAAACAAGGGCTCAGACGGATTAAAGTGTGCCTCGGGGCGAGTGACTTCTTCGGCAAGCATCATGCCCCACTCCTCGAGGACCTTCATGGCTGTTTTTTGTAACGGATGAGCAGGGCTATTCATGGCTTGGAATCTCCCCCAATACTGCTTCTATTGTTTCGGCGAGCTGTTCAGGGCTTACGGGTTTGCGCAGATAATGCCGTATGCCGGCCGCCTTGAGTTCATCAATTCGGTCCTGAGCTCCTTCGGTGGATACAATGACTACTGGAAGATTTTTGTAGTCGTCTGAGGCGCGTATAGTCCGAACAAACTCAATGCCGTTCATGACTGGCATATTGATGTCGAGGAACACGACATCAATCCAGCCTTCTTTGAGTTTATCGAGCGCGATACGGCCGTTCTCTGCTTCGACCATTGTTCCGACGGGAACTCCCGCGAGCGCAAAGGTCTTCTTCAGAACCTTTCTTACGACGCTCGAATCATCGACGAGCAAAACGTTATAGCTCATAGTTCATCTCCTCGGCCTAAAGCTCAATTACCTGCCCTTTGCATTTAAGAAGTGTGCGGCCAGTCGCGATTTCAAGTGAAAGTGTGCGACTGACTGATTCTCCAAGATGTTCAGCTTTCATCAGAAGGTTGTTTTTCCACAAAATCTTGCGCAGCACCGTGATGTTCTTTTTCCCAATTTCGAACAAATTGTTTTCGTCGTTAATATTCGCTCCGCCAGCTGCGACGATGGTCAGTCTTTCAAGGTGGGCTCCTGCGGTTGCAAGCTCTTCAAGCATCTTCACAATTCCGGTGTCCACATACATGAAGGGATTCTTCTTGGCTTTTTCAGGATCTGATTTTGACATGGGGAGGAGGCAGTGAATCATCGCGCCTACGTGAGATTCTCGGTCGTACATTGCAACACCAACGCACGAGCCAAGATTGGTGGCAAGCAGCAGGTCACCTTCGTTGCGACTGAGCTTCATCTCAGCGATTCCGACAAATTGCTGTGTCATTGCCTCCCCTCCTTAGTAAACACCGAAGTGTCGAGTTTCTTCAGGCTATGATTGATGCCAAGCAGACTTTCGGAGAGGCTAATAAAGAGATGACCAGGTGCGGCGAGTAAACGTTCAAATTCCGCGATTATTTTAGCGCGCGTTTGGACATCGAAATAAATCATCACGTTTCTGCAGAAGATTATATCGATCTCACCGGTAAGTGGATAAGGGAACTCGACGAGATTTAGCTTCTTAAAGAGAATCTTTGACCGAACTTCCGGCTTTACAATCCAAGAGCCGCTTGAATCGTTCATCGGCAGCAAGAACCGGTCGAGGATCGGGGGCGGGATACCTTTCACACTCTGCGCGCCATAGACGCCCGCGTGAGCTTTCGTGAGAACCTTCGTATTAATGTCGGTGGCCAGAATCTTCACTTCTGCCTGAGAGAGGTCAATGCTCTGAGCAATTTGGAAGGCGATGGTGTAGGGCTCTTCCCCGGAGGAGGCCGCGGCGCACCAGACTTTAAAAGAGCGCTTACCCTGCGCCCACCATTCTTTGAGGATATGATCGAGGACTTTAAAGTGTTGAGACTCCCGGTAGAAATGAGTGGTATTCGTTGAAACTGCCTCGATGAGCTTCCATAACTCCGCGCCCGATTCATCAAGCTCAACGATCTTGAGATACTCTCCCTCGCTCTCTAGTCCGAGCGCTTTGAGTCTTTTTTGTAGCCGGTTCGCAAGCAAGGGCAACTTCTCTTCAGTCAGAACAATGCCACTGTGGCTATAAACGATTTCTTTAAATCTTGCGAAAGTTCTCGGTTCCATGCGGTTCCTTTAGGCATGAGAATCTGATGCAGTATCCCTTGCGTTCAATTGCGTTCCACGATTGCCTGATGGCGCACGGTATACCTCGCGTGCAAGCTCAATCAGCGTGCGCACATCTAAAATGAGAGAGATGTCGCCATCTGGCATGATCGCACAGCCTGCGGTGCCCTTTTGATCGGCGAACATGGGCCCGAGATTTTTAATCACAGTCGAGTACTCTCCGAGAATGGCGTCTACGGCAAGTGCCACGAACTCAGTGCCGTTCTCCACTACGACGAGCGCTCCCTCTGAAAGGTCTTTGAGAGGTGATTCAATTCCATAGAGATGGCTTAGTCTGAACACGGGGAGATACTTCTCGCGAAAGGCGAATGTCTCTCCGCGGTCTAGGGTTGTATTGATAGTGTCTCTTGTTGGTCTCACAAACTCTACAATGGAGAGGCTTGGAATGATGAAGTTCTCCTTGCCTACTCGAACTTGAATACCGTCGATAATCGCAAGAGTGAGAGGGAGCTCAATCGTAAAAGTGGAGCCGCGCCCTACCTCAGAGCGAATACGAATTCTTCCTCGCAAGGATTCGACGTTTCGCCTTACTACATCCATTCCTACGCCGCGCCCCGAGATGTCGGTGACTACTGCCGCGGTAGAGAAGCCTGCGGCAAAGATTAGTTGGTATGCTTCTTCGTTAGTCAATCGCTGGCTACGAGTAATAACTCCTTTCTCAATTGCCTTTGCAATCAACTTTTCAGGGTCGAGTCCCTTGCCGTCGTCGCTAATTTCAATGTGTATGCTGCCGCCAGCATGATACGCCGCCAATTTTACTCTGCCCGCACGTGGCTTTCCTGCCGCCTCCCTTACTTCTGGGCTTTCAATGCCATGGTCAATTGCATTACGAACCATGTGCATGAGTGGATCGGCAAGCTTATCAATGAGATTCCGGTCTAGTTCGGTATCTTCTCCGTCTACCTGAAAATCAAGCTCCTTTCCGAGTTTCTTACTCGCATCCCACACGAGACGCGACATTTTCTGGAAGAGTCCCTTTATGGGGACTAAGCGCATGGACATCCCGATGTCTTGAAGGTCTCTGCCAAACTTCTCCACCCGGTGCGTCGTATTCATCACCACCTGGTCGCCTTCGAGATGTTCGCGGCACTGCCGAACCAGCATAGAGGAATAAATCACCATCTCACCGATGGAATCGATCAACTGGTCAAGGCGAGCGGTATCAACTTTAACAAAGTTTTTAACCTGGAGTTTGTCGCCCTTATCAGCGCTTGCTTCAGAGGCAGCCGCAGAGGCCGCACGTTCAGGTGCGGGAGAATGTTCTTGCGTTGGCGTGGCGCGTGAAGGGGCAACTGCCTCTAAAGAAGGAGCGACAGAGACTGGCGCTAGTTTCACTTCACCATGTGCGTAGCTGTGAAGGTCTCCGAGGAACTCCTGAGCTTGGGCGCTCGTGGTCATCGCAACATTCGCCGAGGCGCATTCTTTGGCGCGCTTCATTACCTCTTTTTGAACATCGATATAGGTAAGAAGGAGTGCCTTAAGTTTTTCATCGAGGGTGCGTTTCCCGTCGCGCACCTCATGCAGCATGTTTTCTAGTAGGTGTGAGCACTTGCTCATCTCAATAAGGCTAAAATAAGCAGAGCCGCCTTTTATGGAGTGCACCGCGCGAAAGATTGCATCTACGGAATCTTTCGAGTATTCGCCAGAAGAATCAAGAATGATGCTTTCGACTGCACCTAGGTGTTCTTCTGCCTCAGCGGCGAATTCAATTAAGATGTCGATCTCGCCAGTGACTTTGTACGTCTCCGGAAGCCGCTCTCCCAAATGTAAAGAAGAAGGAGCCGCGGCAACCGCGGGGGCGGGCGTAGGGGAGGGCGAGGGGGTAGATTGCTTAGGTGCAGGAGCCTTTGCCTCCACCGAGGAAGTCGGGGGCAAGCTGAGGCCCGTGAGAAAAGCTTCTGAAGAGCATACGACTGCTTTGCCGTCTTTGAGAGACTGCATGCAGTTCACGACCCATTCTTTGAAAGAGATGAGTTGCGAAATGAGTGGTCCGGCGCCGTGTTCCACCACTAAATCTTCAACCGCGTGGCAGGCGCGCTCTATACCAAGGAGACCGACTGAGCCTGCGTCTCCCTTTAGATTATGAAGGTATCGTTTTACTGACTTGGTGAGCTCTGCGGCGTCTTCCTCACCTGAAGTTGAGGCAACGAGAGAGCCCTCGAATTCCTCAATCAGAAGTGAATGGGATTCTATGAATTCAGTTATGAATGAAGGATCAAGAGACTCTGCAAAATCGGCGCTTGAGCGTTCGGAGCCGTCTTCGAGAGGTGCGGTGCAAGATGCCAGTGCGCTCTCATCTCCGGCAGTGAATGCATTGAGCTTGGAAGCAAGGTCATTTGCTGCGCCTAGAGGATCAGAGCCTTTCATCTGTTCGAGAGTCGAAGCGCATGCTGCTGCCACAAGAGGAGCATCGGTGGCTAAGGAATAAATGGCCGAGACAGTTTCCTGGACCATCGTTACGCTCGAGGCGTCGTCTACTGATGCCATAACGAGGAGAAGTGCGAGCTCCTCAATTTTTGTTTTCAGTGCTTCATTCATGGCGTGCCCTCGGAGAAATGATCTCTCTTGGGACATCGAAAGTTTGAGAGAACTTCTTAAGGGGATTAGGTTGTTTATATCGAATAAACCTTGGCGTTTCGGTGCTTCTTCTGTCTTCTGTCTTCTGTCAGTCCTCTGTGGTTTTTCAACGATTTAAAGCAACCATAGAGGTACAGAGTTCACAGGGCAGGCTTTTTAGGGGGGAGTAGATTTATCCCGTCAAGTGATTTGCTGATTTCGCCGTTAGCTCTTCTAAGCAGGCGGGACGTTCGCGCCTCATGGGGAGACGAAAATGGTAGGAAATCAAGGCCTTAAGGCTCAGCTCATCATTTCTTTTCTGGCAATTGGCCTTTTACCGGCCATTGCGCTGTACCTCAATACCCAGCACATGAGCGGTGAGGCTCTGAATCAGATTAATAACCAGTCGAAAACCGTTGCGGTTGAAATTGCCGATAAGATCGATCGCAACGTATTCGAGCGGTACGGCGATGTGCAGGCCTTTGGATATAACACGGTCGCACTTGAGCCATCGCATTGGTACAAAGCTGGGGCAAGTGAAAACCCCATTGTAGTGGCCATGAACAACTACATCTTGGCCTACGGGATTTATTACCTATCTGTTCTCGTCGATCTCGACGGCAAAGTCATTGCAGCGAGTGATGTAGACAAAGCCGGAAAACCTTTAGAATCAGCTTGGCTCTACGAAAAGAATTTTTCCGGATCTGAATGGTTTAAAGACTCTCTCGAAGGGAAATTCTTTACTGCCAATGGTTATTTGAGCGGAACGGTCGTCGAAGATGTGTATGTAGACCCCGATATCAAGAAGATATACGGGGACGAAGGGCTCACGCTTGGGTTCTCTGCGCCTGTGAAAGATCCTTCAGGAAAGACGATTGGCGTGTGGAAGAATTTTGCGCGCTTCGATCTCGTAGAGTCAATTCTTCTTGATTCCTGGGCGAATCTTGAGCGCCAGGGCTGGAAGAACTTTCAAATATCGCTTGTCGATAAGTCAGGCCAGCTTCTCGTTGATTATGATCCATCTGGCGCTGGTAGCCGAGATGTCAAACGCAATATGGACCAGATTCTCAAAGCGAACTGGGCCGAAGAAGATTATTTCCCCGCGAAGAGCGCTGTTTTAGGAGAGCAGGGTGTTTGGTCAGGACCTCGCCGAGCGGGTGGAGAGGACCAAATTGTAGGTTTCGCCAAGATGCGCGGGGCCATGGGATACGTGGGAATGCCATGGTCAGTGCTCGTGCGGGTGCCTGAAGCGGTTTTGCATGCGCCAGTTGATGATGCGCAAGTCATCTCGATGTGGGTTTTTGGCGTCGCGCTCTTAGCGATTGCCGGGGTAATCTGGGGCACGTTGCTTAGTGTCGTGAAACCGATACAAGGAATCATTCGGGACTTATCTCAAGGATCTCGCGAACTGAGATCCGCTGCGACTCAGGTGGCCTCGAGTTCTCAGTCCCTTGCGCAGGGAGCAACCGAGCAAGCGGCTTCACTTGAAGAGACCGCTGCGACCATAGAAGAAATTTCTTCTACTGGGAAGCAAACCGCATCGAACTCAAGCGAAGCGTTTAGAATCTCTGACTCCGTGCTTAGCTCCTCGCACGAGAGTACCAAAGCAATGGAGGAGATGGCTCGTGCCATTGAGAAGATTAAAGCTTCATCTGACGAGACAGCACAAATCATTAAAACGATCGATGAGATTGCGTTTCAAACCAATCTTCTCGCGCTCAACGCGGCAGTTGAAGCGGCCCGTGCCGGTGATGCTGGCAAGGGGTTTGCCGTCGTAGCTGAAGAGGTGCGAAATCTCGCCCAGAGGAGTGCAGGTGCGGCGAAGGATACTGCGGAGAAGATTAAGCAAAGCAAGACTCTTGCGGATCAGGGCGTTCTGGTAAGCTCGCAAGTTGGTTCCGCTCTTACCAAAATTAGAGAGCATGCGGTGCATTCAGCTGACCTCGCAAAGGAGATTGCTGCTTCCAGCAAGGAGCAATCGGTTGCCATAGATCAAGTAAACTCGGCAGTTGGCGAGCTCGATAAAGTCACCCAGCAGAACTCCGCAGCCGCGGAAGAATCCTCGGCGGCGAGTGAGGAGCTTACCGCCCAAGCTGCTACGCTAGATGAAGTGGTAGTGGAGCTTAGCCGGCTTGTATACGGCCGAGGTGGAAGAGCCGCGGAGCCGCCTCCCGCGGCAAAAGCAAGATCTCGTTCCACTGCGCCAGCGAAGAAGCAGACAGAGATTATTGAACTAAATGTTGAAGCGCCAGGGCACGCAACCCCGACGCGTAGGCCGGCATCAAGTGGACATAGGCCATCCCCTAAGCCCTCGGCGCCCTCGGACGTGATTCCACTGGATGATAATGATTTCCAAGGTTTCTGATTAACGAGGTGGTATGTCATTTGATACAGCACAGTCGGCGATCACGAAGTCCGTATACGGAAAGTTTTTGACCTTTATAGTCTCCAAGGAGCGCTATGGGATCGACATCCTCATAGTTCAAGAGATCATTGGTGTCACTCACATTACGACCGTTCCGCGCTGCCCCGACTATATGAAGGGCGTAATCAACCTGCGGGGGAAAATTATTCCCGTCATCGATATCAGGCTCAAATTCGGAATCGAGCCGATCCCTTACGACGAGAGAACCTGCATCATCGTGGTGCACCTCTCTAAAGATGGTCAAACGGTTCCTGTCGGTGTGATTGTAGATACCGTGCTAGAAGTCATCGACTTCGCGGAGTCAGATGTCGAGCCAGCTCCGAATTATGGACAGCAGCTTGAAACAAGTTTTGTATTGGGAATAGGTAAGCGAGAGTCGGCGATCAATATCCTCATCGATATTGAACGCATTATCTCAGTCGCAGATAAGACCAAATTAGCTGAAGTATCTCACTCGTAGCCCGTTCGGACCGAGTAAACGTTGTACCCATTGTGCCTCATTGGAGACTCTATGAGTAAAGTTCGCTCGTGCGCGTTAGTGTTAAGCCTTGTTCTTGCGATAGCACCCCATGCCTCTGCTGAGGCGCCTGATTCTGCGGGAGCCGAGCCTGTGCCTGCTCCTGTATCGCCTGTGGAGAGCCTGTTAAAGGATCTTAAGGTATCAGGGTATTTGGATGCTACGTATAATTACAACGTGAACCAGCCATCTGATAACCGCAATCAAGTGCGGGTATTCGATAAAGAAAGCGACACGTTCAAGCTTCAGGCCGTAAAACTTACGGTGCAGAAGGAAGTGTCTGCCGAGAGCCGAGTGGGATTCCGCGCTGATGTTATTGCCGGCGACGATGCCGAAGTAATTCATGCAGCCGGCCTCGGAGAAAGCTCGGATAGTTTTGACCTTGAGCAAGCCTATGCAGAAGTTTCGCTCGGCCTTGGTGGGATAGGTATGAACGACCTTAATCTAAAGGTCGGAAAGTATGTTACGTTCGCGGGAGCCGAGGTAATTGAATCCAAGGACAATTGGAATATTTCTCGTGGTATCCTCTTTGGTTATGCGATTCCTTTTACCCATACCGGCTTAAGGACAACCTACACCCTTGACAATGGGTGGGACATTGCTCTTGGCGTGAATAACGGCTGGGACGTAGCGGATGATAATAATAGCGCCAAGACCTTTGAGGGCCATGTGGGCTTTAACGGTATTGAGCTTCCCGGAGATTCTTCTCTCACGATATCTGCCAATACCTATATTGGTTCGGAGTCGGCAGACAATGACGGAGCGACACGTAGCTTGGCCGATACGGTGGTGACTTATAAGACGCCTTGGAAGTGGCTCACCTTTGTCTATAACTTTGATTATGCGAATGAGGATGAGGCTCTTGAAGATGGTTCATCAGCTTCTTGGTATGGTCATGCAGGCTACGCTCGTTTTGATATCAACGATGAGTGGTCGTTTAGCCTACGCGGCGAGTATATGAACGATGATGATGGAGTCAGGGTAAATTCTGGAACTCCTGCTGATTACAAGGAACTTACCGGTACTGTTGAGTATCGTCCTTGGAAGAATCTTATCACTCGCTTTGAGTACCGAGCTGACCGGGCATCGGAAGAAGTTTTCAACGACGAGGATGGAACTACTGATACCCAGAGCACTTTTGCTGGGCAGATGATAGTAACCTTCTAGAACCTCGGGAGCCTCTGAAAAACCCAGAATTTGTCTTTCCTCTGCGCTGTTTTCCCTCCGCGTACTCAGCGTACTCCGCGTTATGTGAAAAGTATTATATAACGCGGAGTACGCTGAGGTGGAGTTTTTCAGAAGCTCCCTAGATACGGTTAGGAAACTCTCCCCCTTAGTGGTCTCAAGAATAGGCCGCTAAGGGGGAGTTTTTTTGTCGCTATATCGAGTCTGCCCATGAACGGACTCGGCACCATGCGCGGAGATGATTGTGCGGTCAGGGAGCCTCTTAAAAACCTAGATACTTTATTTTCTTCCCTCGGTGATCTCTGTGTTCTCTGTGGTTTTTTCCAACAATTTAAATTAAACACCGAGAGCACCGAGTAGACTTTTTCAGAGATTTCTTAGGATTTCAAAGCAAGTTCCACGAGCGTTTCGAAATGCTCAGTCATCGGGAACATGTCAAAGGGTTGCACGCGCGAGAGGGAGAATGACGAACTCAGAACTCGCAGATCCCTAACGAGCGATTCAGCGTTGCAGCTTGAATAAATCACCGTCTTGGGCTCCATGGCCTTAAGCGCTGCAATCGTAGCAGGAGAGAGCCCTCTTCGGGGTGGGTTTACCACTACCGCATCGTAGGTGCCTCGAAGACTTGCTCCCTTTCGAAGAAAAGCATCCACATCCAACGCTTCAAAGGAGAGGTGCGTAAAGGAATTCAGCTTTGCTGCTTCTTGGGCATCCCCAATTGCTGAGCTGCTGAGCTCAACGCCATGACCACTTTCGAGGTGAGCTGCGGCAAAAAGCGAGAATGCACCTACTCCGCAAAAAAGGTCGAGAAGGCGGCGACTCCCTGACTCTCTTATCCAAGCTGCTGCAGTGCAATAAAGCTTTTCGGCCACATTTGAAGTAACTTGGGAGAAGCTCTGCGGGGAGTAGAGTAGATGCACGCCTCCTAGGGTTTCAGTAAGACGGAGTGCTTCGCTGAGAATTTCTTCGCGCTCTCCTTCAACGATAGCCTTGGGGTGCGGTTGAAAATTGAGTGAGGTTACCTTCAAGTTTGGCACGTGCGATTGTAGCGAAGCGCAGAATGCGCGGGCGCGGTCTGCGTGCAGGGTACTTCTTAGCACCAGTCGCAGCATAACCTCTCCAGTGGATTCGCTGCCGCGTAGAAGCACATATTTGATCTCACCAGAGCGGCGCTGCACATCGTAGGGGGGAATATGGTGGGCAGAGATTCCCTTAAGGCACATCGCCGCAAGCTCATTAAGGATTGGTAAGTGCAGAGGGCACTCAAGAACTGGAATAACCACTCCTTCGCGGTTTGGAAAACCAAGCAGGGGAGATGCGGAAGTACCCCCCACTGCCAGCTTTGCTTTATTGCGCGAGCCGTAGTCTTTGGCTGAGGTAGCCATAGGGAGTAGGGGAATGGTTCCAACCCCCGCAAGTAGCGCCGCAAGCCTAGACTGTTTCTGGGCAATTTGATCGGCGTAGGCAAGCGGGAGGAGCGTACAGGACTTGCACGTGCTTTGCGCATGATAGGCGCACCCCGTAGGCCGTATTTTCGATTGCTCAGTCATGTACTCTTCTTTTGCCTTTTTTATCCTTCACGCTAGTATCCCCATCGTATCTCAAGGAGAGTCCGATGAGAATTCAAAGCTTTGCAGAAGGAACCTGGGTTGAAGGAAAGGGAACGGGGACGGTGGTGTATCATGCCGTAACGGGTGAGCCTGTCGGGGAAGTTTCAAGCACAGGCCTTAATTTCAAGTCGATGCTTGATTATGGACGAAGAGTTGGTGGCAAAAACCTGCGCGCGCTCACGTTCCACGAGCGGGCCCTGAAGCTCAAGGCGCTGGCCAAATACCTCACCGAGCGCAAAGACGAATTTTATAAAGTCTCTGCCGCGACCGGGGCAACAAAACTTGATTCATGGATAGACATTGAGGGCGGGATCGGTACTTTTTTTGTGTATGCGAGCAAAGGCAGAAAGGAACTTCCCAATGAAAACTTTCTTGCCGAGGGCGACACAGAGTTGATTTCTAAAAATGGCACCTTTTTGGGGCGCCACTTGTGCGTACCGCTTGAAGGCGTGGCAACCCATATCAATGCCTTTAATTTCCCTTGCTGGGGAATGCTTGAGAAGCTTGCCCCAACGCTCTTAGCGGGCATGCCAGCCATAGTTAAACCAGCCTCCCTTACCTGTTACCTAACTGAGAGCATGGTGAAGGCCATCATAGAGTCTGGCATTCTACCCGAGGGGGCGCTTCAGCTTATATGCGGAAGCACAGGAGACCTTTTTGACCACTTGACCTGCCAAGATGTGGTTACTTTTACGGGTTCTGCGGAGACAGGAAAGAAACTACGTGAGCACCCCTCCATTGTGCAGCAGTCAATTCGCTTCAATATGGAGGCGGATTCTCTTAATTGTTCAATTCTAGGCCCGGACGCAAAACCAGGAACTGAGGAGTTCGGTTTATTTATTAAGGAAGTTGCGCGTGAAATGACGGTTAAGTCGGGTCAAAAATGTACCGCGATTCGCCGTACCATTGTGCCTGATGACATGGTGAAGGATGTGCTTGATGCGCTCAAAAAGCGGCTGGATGGCGTAAAAATCGGAGACCCCGCAGCCGAAGGCGTCACCATGGGACCTCTCGCGGGCAAAGCTCAGGTGAAAGAAGTTCTGGCGCGTGTGAGTGAGCTCCAGAAAGCGGCAGAAGTAGTTTACGGCGATGTGAAGAATTTCTCTGTCGTAGCTGCCGATAAGGAGCGCGGCGCTTTTTGTCCCTCCATGCTGCTTTACTGTGATAAGCCCATGCAGCAGCGCGCGCCGCATGACATCGAGGCTTTTGGACCCGTCAATACCGTCATGCCCTATAAATCCATTGATGAAGCGATTGAGCTTGCACGTATGGGGAAGGGCAGTCTCGTGGGGTCGCTCTTTACTGGGGATGATAAAGTTGCCAGAGAAGTAGTGTTTGGTGTGGCGCCGTATCATGGACGCGTCATGGTGATGAATCGCCATGCGGCCAAAGAATCGACTGGGCATGGCTCGCCCCTTCCGCACTTGGTTCACGGCGGCCCGGGACGCGCCGGCGGTGGGGAAGAGATGGGAGGCATGCGCTCGGTGCTGCACTATATGCAGCGCACGGCGATACAAGGATCTCCCACAACCTTGGGCCATATTTGTAACGATTGGGTTAAGGGCGGAGAGCAGACTCATGACCGTGTGCATCCGTTCCGTAAGTACTTTGAGGAGCTCGAGATTGGCGAGACTTTGATTACGCATAGGCGCACCGTTACGGAAGCGGATATTGTCAATTTCGCGGGCATCAGTGGCGATCATTTCTATGCCCATGTGGACGAAATTGGCGCAAAGGATTCCATCTTTGGACGTAGAGTGGCGCATGGCTACTTTGTCCTTTCTGCTGCTGCAGGGTTGTTCGTCGACCCCGCGCCAGGTCCCGTGCTTGCGAACTATGGACTTGAGCGGCTTAGATTCATCAAGCCCGTATACGCGGGCGACACTATTCATGTGCGCATTACGGTGAAGCAGAAGACTTCAAAGGAGACTCCCGAGGGCACGATTCCACAGGGTGTCGTAGCGTGGGACGTTGAGGTCTTTAACCAGGCGAATGAGGGGGTCGCGGTGTACACCATTCTTACCTTGGTGCGGCGGAAGAATTAGACGGCAAATTCCATAAGGAATCTCTGAAAAAACTCCAATCTTAATACACCTCTGTGTACCTCCGTGTCCTCTGTGGTTTTGCAACAATTTAAATCAAACACAGAGGGCACAGAGTTCACAGAGCAGACTTTTTCGGAGGTTCCCTAGCAATCCAAGCGTGTTCCTTTGTGTCCCTTGCGTCCTTTGTGGTGAAAACATTCTGCTACTCTATCTCTAAGGTAGCGGCCCAGTTCCGGCTTCGCCAGGAGGCGACGGCGAGATAGGCCCCGCGGCATTTGTTTCGGCACGCCGGGGCGCGCGTCGCGCCGTCGCCTACTGGCAGAGGCGGAACGGCGCGCCCTACCTAGTCGCGTAGCATTGGAGGGGTAGGGCGCCGCGTCCCCGCGGTGCCGCAAGATCTTCCGTCCGAGCACGTGGCATGAATTTGTTCACCTCGCGCCGAAGGAATCCCAAGCGCTCAATTAAGGCAGCAGCTCCTGACACTTCTTTTCGTGTAATCTGATGAATGCTTGGCGCACTTCATTCATGTATTCTGCCCTGTAATCGGTGACTTCGCCGTAGGAATTTCCATCTATGTACAATGCAAGCTGGGTCTGAGTTTCCTCGAATCGTGAGGTTTCATGAATCACACTAAGTTTGCTTAAAGTCTCCCATAACAATGCGAGAGCCACGTTTCCGATGTTCTTGTCATCCCAAACAGTACCTCCGCGAGTGCGATTGTGATTGTTGATTGCCTCGTTGAGGGGAAGTCCTGCTTTTGCGAGCCACGCCTTTGACCCTTTCGGGCACTCGGATAATATCGCGTATAAGATGCGATCGTTTACGTCCTGCGCAGCCTTAATTGCTTCATAGATGGTGCACACCACTGTTTTCTCATCGAGAATTGGTTCCGATTGATCATCGCCTCGACGGGTAGACGTTTTGGCAGCTCTTAGGGTGCGTGTGAGCGATTTGAGGAGCTTCTTGTGACGCTCTTCCCTGGTCTTGGCAAGTTCTGCCTGCTCTTCTGCTTTGCGCTTCTGGTCGGCCTCTTGTTTGACTTGCTCGGCATCTCTTTCTCGCTGTGACGCAGCCTCTGCTTTTTCGGAGTATTCCGCGCCCCTTCGAATTGCCCCAAGCTCATCAATTACCGCGGTGTGCGCAGGTCGTATCGTTTCTAGTAACCCAAGATCCTTAAGATGCTCCGGTGTTTCTTCGCGATTGAATCGAGCAAAGATTGAACCAATAAGAGTTGGCTTCTGAGCGCGTTCCGCCTTTGAGATTTCAGCAAAGAGAGGCGCCAGAACTCCCGCGAGAAAATGCATTTGTGTTGCCGAGTTGGAGTCATCCCGCTCTCTTGTTACCAAACTGCCGACAAGGGAGTCTTTTTCTTTTGCCAAAGTTTTAAGGAGGAGCCGATAGCCTGCGGCAGTTTCTGGTGAAGGAGCTCCGGATTCAGGTGCACCGTCAAGAGTTCGCGAGGCCAAGGCCGCATCATACTTTACCAATCGTGCATAGAAGTAGACCGCCCCCAAAAGTGCAAAAGTTGCGGCGTGAAGTGGGACTACTCCTGTTTGTGTTCTTAGCGTGGAGGCCCAATCTGAAAGGCGCTTTACTTCAGGACTGCAGCGAATCAGAGCTGAGAAAAGTGCGCTCTCTGCCGGGTCTTGTTTGGAGGCGACTCCGAGGGTCGCTTGAAGTGTGCCCTGCAGGTGGGATGCTTGAGTGGCCGAAAGATCCATTCTTGAAATAAACTCGCCTGCCTTTTCAATGACGAGCTTGATGCTTTCTGGTATCGCGACGGCCGAGCGATTAAAATTTTGAGGTGCCCCCGCTTCAGGAGGGGGCAGGGGGGAAGAGCCGGGAGCAGTGCTTTCGGCGAGTGTGGCCTGAGGTGTTGCGGCGGCACTCTGATCGATATGCATATTAAAAATTTCCTCGTGTTGCCTCCCGTCCTAGGAGTGTGTCCCGTAGAAACATAAATCTTCATTTCGGACACAATCCGTAGGTGGGCTGTCCCGCTGCCACCACAACATGTAGTGGTAGAAATTTTCTACGGGACAGACTCCTAGCCGGCATTGCTCCCAGCCCCAAAGGGATCCCGTAAGATCTAAAGGTTTGGTTGGCCCTGTGGTTAAGTTTTAGCCACGCTTGCGCAAGGTGGCAGGGAAGTCCCAGCCGTAAAGAAAATCATCCATGGTTACGAATCTTTTGGTGCAATTGATTGAAACGATTCAGAAACAGAGCCGTCCGCGCACCTAGCCGTGATGTCTCAGTGCGCCGTAACCGGCGCACTCGTCTAGCGGATGCAAGTTCCGCGGTGGGAGTTGGTTTTTCGCCCACGTAACTATCTACAACGTATAACGGAGGACCGGAATATGTGAGCTGTAGAGACAA
>JBIKWF010000069.1:0-22161 GCA_044356455.1 Bdellovibrionota bacterium
GAATAGTATCGATTCTTTGTTCTGCGCATAAAATTCAGACGGTTAGGCGTTCTATTGTAGCATTTGTGAATAGAAAGACGAATGATATTTTTGATGATTCAGACCTAGTATGCTCTCTCGGAACGGCTAGGACTTCCCGTCAGATGTAGAGGATGGGGGAGGTCAAGTTTGGCAAATAATTGATCTTTGCCTCTTTCGGGGTTGTAAGAAATTCCCACGAGGAGATTGCTATCCTCTTATGGCGCCACCCATGGAGCGAATCGCAGATCAAACGCCGCCTGCCGATCCTTCCACCCCTGAAACCCGAAAGCCGGGTCCGCTGGTGCGTGAGCGAGCGAGTCCGCAACACAGCTGCCGTCGCCCCTCTTTCCTGCATCGGCGCAGGATCTCGCTGCTTGTAAGAGCTGTTTGGTATGCAAGTAGCCGAGCATCATTGCCCCTGGATTTTCGTTGCTATCAGAAAAGCCTTCCGCAGTGATGCGTTGTAAGAACGCGGTAGGCGCCTGTGGCAGGGAGAACGAGTATGCCCGGAGTGCGCCCTCGGGATATTCTGCCATGACCTTGGGATCCATGGCGTCGTGGTTCGCCGCAACAAATGGTTGGAAGCGTATTTCCGCCATTGCCTTTAACATTCGCGAAAAATCAGGAATAAAAGCTGGGTTAATCACGCAGTCGGCGCCCTGTTTCTTTAGGGCGAGGATCTGAGTACGGAGGTCATCGCCGGTGCTATACTCAACCACAATCGGATTCTCGAAGACTTGTTTCATTCCTTGCAAGCACAGCTCTCCGAACTCATTTATCGATTTTAGGAGTGCGGGGGACTTCACCCCCTTCTTCTTAAACTCCGAGGCCGTCATGCTGCATGCCTCAATGTAATTCATGTAGGTCTTATAAACGCTGCCTCCCATAGTGAGTGGGGAGGCTGCCGCGGCTGAATACAACAAGAGGACGTTACGTTGAACGAGGACTGGCGCTATCGCTACCGTGGTGGGAGTAAATTCGGAAAACACTGCTTCGACTTTGTCCGTCGTCAAGGCTTTCATGACCTCGCTCACCGCAGATTTCGCTTGCAGCTGAGTATCTCCGAAAACGATATCAACATCTTGGCCTGCTGCGTGAAGCTCCTTGAGCGCGAGGCGGGCACCCGCTTGAGTTTGCTTGCCCCAGCTCGCCATTGGGCCAGAGAGATCCGTCAGGATCGCAATTTTTGAAGTCTCGGCACGTGCGGAGATAGCAGGAAGGCTGGTAATCGAGAGGATGATTAAAACGATCCATTTGCCTATGTGCATGTACTCTTCTCTCCAGAAAATTGTGCAGCCGAGAATTTCAGAGGCAATACCACGGCCCTCCCGTATCTGGAAGGCATATCACAGGTATCCTCCGAGGTACTGGCTTCGTGTTTCGTCTTAGCTGGAAGTTCGCGAGGGCTTGCCCGCGGTTTTTGCAATATGTTGCGCCCGGTCGTATCTGGCAGGCGAAGGTGGGGAGACAGTTATTTCGGCACCGCGGGGACGCGGCGCCCTACCTAGATGCTGCGTCAATTGGTAGGGCGCGCCGTCCCCGGCGTGCCGCATCAAATGCGGCGGGGCTACCCTTCCTGCTCGTGGTGGTGATTTTGCAATCAGCAATGTGGCAAAAACCCGCCACGTGCCGGGGGCGAGGGATCGTGCGGCACGCCGGGGACGGCGCGCCCTACCAAGATGCCTCAATTGGTAGGGCGCCGCGTGCCGGCGTACCGCATCAAATGCGGCGCGGCTGCGCTACTTGCTCGTGTGGTGATCTTGCAATCAGTAAAGTGACAAAGAACCGGCCACGTGCGAAGGCGAGGGATCGTGCAGCGCCCTAGGGACAGGACGCCCTACCAAGATGCTGCGCCAATTGGTAGGGCGCGCCGTCCCCGGCGTGCCGAATCAAATGCGGCGGGTCTGCCCTTCCTGCTCGTGGTGGTGATTTTGCAATCAGCAATGTGGCAAAAACCCGCCACGTGTCGGGGGCGAGGGATCGTGCGGCACGCCGGGGACGGCGCGCCCTACCAAATGACGCGGCATCTTGGTAGGGCGCCGCGTCCCCGCGGTGCCGCACGATTTCGCAGGCTACCGAGAGGCAAGTAGATTCGGCTCAATATCAATCTTCGCCTGAGCTTTGCGCTCATTGAGAAGCGAAGTGAGAACCAATCGGGCGAGTTCCTGACTTTCTCTCTCCCGGGCTTCGATCACTTCTTTTTGGATATCCGTGACCGTGGGCGTTTCAAGCTTCGTCACTTGGAAGACGTAATAAGTTCCGTCTTTCGTGATGACGCGGGAAGGCGCAGCCATGGCGGTTTGGGCGCTAAAGAGCTCGCTTCTTAATTCCCCTTGATTAAAGGGGGCTGCGGGCTGAGCGCGTGAGAGACTTGCAAGGCTTTCAAGCTTTTGCCCGGCCGAGGCTGCTGCCGACTTAAGGTCTTTGTATTTTCCGGCCTTCATCTCATCAACAATGGACTGCGCCATTGCTTTTGCTTGATTGCCGGCTTCGCGGCGCTTAAGGAGCGCTACAATCCTCTCTTTCACTGAATCAAGCGGCTGCACTTCTGGCTCTTTCGACTGAGCTACTTCAACGAGCACAAACTTATCTCCAAGGTCGACAAGCTGTTGCTTCTCGTCAACTTGATCGAGTACCCGCTCGGTGAGGCCTACGAGTCCTGTTGGGTCGATGCTCTTGTCTTGGAGTCCTGCAGCAGGCACCGCGACGAGGGCGCGCGACGCCAGGTCACCTATGGTCACAAAGTCGCTGAGCGGCTTTGAGGCGGCCTTCCATGCATCAAGCAGTTCGGCAGATTTCGCTGCGGTAAAGGCTGGGGCTTCGCGCTTCCTGATAATAGTTTCGATTTCAGGACGAACCTCCGCAAGTTCCTTCGCCTTTTCGGGGGTGATGGTATCGACAGAGAAAATGCGGATGCTTGCACCCTCAACCAGCGACTCGCTCGATTTTCCGGCTTCAAGTGCAAAAACAGCCTTAGCTGCCTCTTCCCCAAACTTGGTTACAAGTTCTGCGCGGGTGAAGGTTCCAATTTCGCCGCCTTTAGCTGCGGATGCGTCTTTCGAATTAGCCTTTGCGAGGTCCGCAAATACTCCACCACTCTTAAGAGAGGCAACAAGTCCCTCTGCCTGCTTTTTAAGTTCATCGGAGGGGGCTTTGGGCGCCTCTTCTTTTGCGGCTGCCTTCTTGTCGCCCTTGGCGCTTGTCTTCTTGGCGGCGGCGACATTTTCCTTGAGTTCAATCATTCGCACGCTGCGCTTTTCTGGCAGCATGTATTCTGATTGATGGTCGGTATAATAAATCTCAACGTCGTCAGGGAATACCTCAACAATATCAAGGAACTTGTCGGGGCTAAGCACGGCATAAGAGTAGGACACGCGCGCGGGGATCTCAAAATCGCTAGCGTTGTCGTCGTAGTGCTGTTTGATCGCTTCTTCTGAGGGGTCTTTGATCTCGCCTAGAAAATTATCTGGGGTAAGCGCGAGGTAATCTACGGAAGCGGTGGTCTTTTGTTGTAGCACGGCAGCCGCTGTTTCTTTTTCAGAAGAAATCGAGGCGTCACGTACCGCTTGCTCGAGCTGGGACCTGACGAGGTCTTTGGAGAGGCGGGACTCAAATTCCTGGGCCGTCATGTTCATCTCGCGAAGCAACATGCGATACTGATCGGCTGGGTTTGGCGAGCCCGCGAGTTCTTTCTCAAGTTGTGCTCGCACAGAATTTTTACCGGCACCGAACCCGAGTGCGCGAGCTTCCTTGTCCATGATGGCCGATTGCACGGCGCGGTCTACGGCTTGCTGCTGGATACTGAGGCCCGCGGACTCAAGGACTTTGTGATAGTTAAAGCCAAACTGGGCGCGGTACAGCCGGTCGAGCTCTTGGCGCTCGTTATTGACGTCTTCGTAAGTGAGTTCGGAATCATCTATGCGAATCGCCGCGGCTGAGTTGCGTTGGGGCGCCATCCACTGGTAAGCAAAACCACTCATCGCCAGGGCGATGGAAGCAACACAAAGAAATGCCAAGAAGAAGATTCGAAATCTATGTAATGTCCGTAGCATTGGTGCAATTTCCGAAATACATATCGCGGGCGCTCCGTCCCTCCGGCGTATCCGGAGGGGAAGGGTAGTATGCCCATCCTACTTGTGTTCTGACCTGCTCAAGTGCCGTGTGGCAGTCTTGGGCCTGAGAGGGGCTCGTTAAGATACAGATGAGCGAGGGTTCATCCCCCCGCGCCCCTTCCTCGCCCAGTGGCGTTTCCTTTCGCGGTTTTTCCTCCCGCCCTGGAATTGATGCGCTTAGCGTACGCACCATACCAAGTCCCTCATAGAGCTCAAAGTAGCCCTGCAACAGTACCACCCCCCGGCGCGGGACCTCAAGGTAAATGACCGTGGTGCTCTCGTCGAGGTGTTCGGTGGCCTGACGTGAGGTAGTCTCGCTTCCTGTCATAGTCGTTCTTGGTAGGGCGCGCGGTCCCCCGCGTGCCGAATATTCATGCCGGCTGTCCGCCAGGGTGCCGGGACATTGTTTATTTCTTCATTTTATTTTTTTCGGCACGCGGGGGACCGCGCGCCCTACCACAGCGTGTCCCGCCACAGGGCTCCTATTTGCCTCGTAACCGCGTAACCTCGGCAGTAATGAGTTCATTAACTTTCTTCGGGTTCGCGCTGCCCTTCGATAGCTTCATGGTTTGTCCGACAAAAAAGGCGTGCAGTCTGTCGTTCCCGCCGATGAACTCTGTCGCTTGCGTCTTATTCTGCTCAAAGACCTGACGAATAATACCGAGGATGGCGCCATCGTCAGTTACTTGCTGAAGTCCTTTCGCTTCTACTATCGCCCTCGGGGATTGGCTCGTAGCGAACATTTCTTCAAACACTGACTTTGCCATCTTGCCGCTGATGGTATCGCCTTCAACAAGCATGATGAGCTCGCCGAGGTGCTGGGCCGATACCGGCGAGTTCGTAATGTCGAGGCTTTGCTTATTGAGCGCGCCAAAGAGCTCCGAAGTCACCCAGTTGCACGCAGCTTTGGCGTTGTTGCAGACCTTAAATACTGCTTCAAAATAATCGGCGCACGCACGTTCCGCAGTTAGGATTGCGGCGTCGTAGGTGCTAAGTCCGTAAACTTCGCAAAGCTCCTTGAGACGCTGCTCGGGGAGCTTGGGAAGTTTGGAGCGAATTTCTTCTACCCAGCTTTCAGCTATCACAAGCGGCGGGAGATCGGGGTCAGGGAAATATCGGTAATCAGCGGATTCTTCCTTGGAGCGCATGGGGCGCGTAACGCCTTGAGCGCTATCGAAGAGGAGCGTCTCTTGCTGCACTTCCTTGCCGCTCTTGAGGACCGCCATCTGGCGCACAATCTCGTACTCAAGCGCTCTTTCGACGAATTTAAAGGAGTTGATGTTCTTAATTTCGGTGCGGGTACCAAATTTAAGAGTCCCTACAGGGCGCAAAGAAATGTTGGCGTCGCAGCGCAAGCTTCCTTCTTCCATGTTCCCGTCGCTCACGCCTAAAAAACGCGCGATTTGGCGCACGGATTTAAGGTAGGCACTGGCTTCAGCGGGAGAGCGGATATCGGGCTCGGAGACGATTTCAAGCAAAGGCACCCCGGCGCGGTTGAGGTCGACAAGGGAAGAGTGTGTGCGGGTGTCGTGGATGTTCTTGCCTGCGTCCTCTTCCATATGAATGCGCTTGATGCCGATAGTTCTTACGGCGTCCCCAATGTGCACTTTTATGTGCCCACGTTCGCAAATAGGCTCGTCGAACTGAGAAATCTGATAGCCCTTAGGAAGGTCAGGGTAAAAATAGTGCTTACGCGCAAAGCGATTAAACTGCCGAATTTCACAGTTCATTGCGAGGCCCATCATGACCGCAAACTCAGCAACGCGCCGATTGAGCACGGGAAGGCTGCCGGGAAGTCCGAGGGTGAGAGGGTCAATAAACTCGTTCGGGCTTGCACCAAAATCTGCGGAAGCGCCGCAGAAGATTTTAGTTTTTGTTTGGAGCTGGAGGTGCACCTCAAGTCCCATGACTGCTTCAAATTCCATGTCTTACTCCCTTTCTCGTTCTCGCCCTTCGAAGCTCTTGCTTGGGCGTCTCGTCTCTCGCGGTTTCTTTCTTACTCTGTGCGCATGACTGTGGGCGCTCGCGTTTAGGCCTGGGGGCGCTTTTTGTGCCAGTCCGTAGCTGCCTCGTACGCGCCTGCTACCCTAAAAAGCGTTTCCTCGTCCCAGGGTTTGCCTATCAGCTGAAGTCCTACCGGAAGGCCCTTGCTGTCCATTCCGCAAGGGATGCTCATTCCGGGAAGTCCTGCCAAGTTGACCGGTATCGTGAACACATCGCTTAAATACATCGCGATGGGGTCGTTGGTTTTTTCGCCAATCTTAAAGGCGGTGGTTGGCGCTACTGGCGAGGCAATGACATCACACTGCGTAAAGGCATTGGTGAAGTCGCGCGCTACGAGAGTGCGCACTTTCTGAGCTCTTAAATAATAGGCGTCGTAGTAGCCTGTGGAGAGCACGAAGGCCCCCACCATGATGCGGCGCTTTACTTCTTTGCCGAAGCCTTCTGAGCGCGAGCGGTAGTAAAGATCTTTTAGGTCCTTTGCGTCCGGTACTCGGTAGCCGTAACGAATGCCGTCGAAGCGAGCGAGGTTTGATGAGGCCTCGGCGGGGGCAAGCACATAATAAACCGCAAGGGAGTGTTCCGTGTGGGGAAGTGAGACTGGGACTACGGTAGCTCCTAGTTTTTCAATCTCCTTTACTGCTGTCCGAACGGCACTTTCCACTTCTGCGTCGAGGCCCTTAATAAAATACTCTTTGGGGACGCCGATCCTAAGTCCCTTCACGCCCTTGGTGAGCGCTGCCGTGCAAGAGGGCAGGGGCTGAGAAACTGAAGTGGAGTCGAGGGGGTCGTGTCCGGAAATTACTTCGGTGAGACTTGCAAGATCGGAAGCGCTTCTTGCGAACGTGCCGACTTGGTCAAGCGAGGACGCGAAGGCAACAATTCCATAACGACTTACGCGGCCGTAGGTGGGCTTTAGCCCGTACACTCCGCAAAGACTCGCAGGCTGGCGCACGGAGCCACCTGTGTCGGTTCCGAGAGCGCCGGGCGCAAGTCCAGCCAAAGTTGCTGCCGCAGAGCCGCCGCTTGATCCGCCGGGAACGCGGGAGTTGTCCCAGGGATTCTTTACAGTACCAAGGAACGAGGTCTCGTTGGAGGAGCCCATCGCGAACTCGTCCATGTTGGTTTTGCCAAGTATTACGGCGCCATTCGACTTAAGTTTCGCCGTGACCGTGGCGTCATAGGGCGATACGAAGTTGTTCAAGATTTTGCTGCCGCAAGTAGTCTTGGTTCCTACTGCAAGGATGTTGTCCTTGAGCGCAATGGGAACGCCAAGCAAGGGAGTTTTTTCGCCCCGCGCAAGTTTCTCGTCAGCCGTCTTGGCTTGCCCGAGAGCAAGATCCACCGAAACTTCGGCAAAAGTGTTTAAGCCTTTTTTTGCTTCGATGGATTCGAGCAGCGCCTTAGTTATCTCGACCGAAGAAGTTTCGCGCTTATCGAGGGCCGCTCGTAGCTCGCCTATTCCTAATTGGGAAAGATGTGTCATGGGTACTACTCTTTTACTCAACAATGAGGGGAACTCGAATGAAGCGCCCAGAGTGATCTGGCACGTTCTTCATCATGTCATCGATGGAAAGCCCTGCCGCTGGGGTGTCGGCACGAAAAACGTTGGTTGAGCCATGCACATGACTCATCGGCTCGACGGCTGAGACGTCAACGGATTTGAGTTGATCTACGTGCCCAATAATCGCACTAAGCTTTTGGATAAGCTCAGCTTCTTCCTCTGGGTTGATTTGTAGATGAGCAAGCTTACCAAGCTTCTTTATGTCGTCAGATGAAACCATGTCAGACTCCCTACAATACGCGTGCTCTTTAAATGACCCTGCCCAGCGGCATGCTTATCTCAATCAAATAGAGTATCCTCTCCCTTAGTGGTCTCTGTGGTCTTAGTGGTTGTTTTTTCAATAAGACCACAGAGGCCACTAAGGAATGGGATAGGCACCCTCAATCCGAGCTATATGAACCACGAATTTGATGCTTTTAATAGTCACGACGCAGGGTTGCGGCACTCTTTTCGTAAGTGGTTCTTGATTGACAGCCCCGCGACCGTTTAGACTCGCTTTCTCCGAAAAACTTTCACTGAGATCGGAATCTTAACCCCTAGAGTCGGACACAGAATCTTAAGCCCGGCAATTGTAGTGTATGGCAGATAGCAAACGCAGTTCTAAAAACGGCACTTCCGCCTTCGACTATGACCTTTTGGTCATAGGCTGTGGGCCTGCGGGTCAACGGGCGGCCGTTCAAGCCGCCAAGATCAGAAAGCGGGTTGGGATTGTCGACAAGCGCGAGGTAGTCGGCGGAGTCTGCGTAAACTCAGGCACTATTCCTAGCAAGTCTTTTAAAGAGGCGGTGGTCTTTCTCTCGGGGTTTCGCCAGCGCAGCATCTATGGCGCGGGGTACCGGGTTAAATCTGAAATCTCGATGTCTGATCTCACGTTTCGCTGCAATCGCATCATGCAGACTGAGATCGACGTAATCCGTGCTCAGCTCACTCGCAACCACATCGATGTGCTGGCGGGGCATGCCCGTTTTGTTGATGAGCATAAGGTTGAGATTTCTTCTGCAAGTGGCGAAGTCATCACGAAGACTGCGGATAAATTTGTGATTGCCGCGGGAGCCAAGCCCTACCGCCCCCAGAATATTGAGTTCAATGGGGAGACCATCTTCGACAGTGACGATATTCTTTCCATGCGTGAACTTCCGCGCGATCTGACCGTCGTAGGCGGTGGAGTCATCGGAACTGAGTACGGCTCAATGTTTGCGGCCCTTGGGGTGCATGTAACCATTGTTGACGCGCGCAAAAGATTGCTTGGGTTCTGCGATGAAGAAATCATTGAGTGTTTGCAGTACCAGATGCGCGGCATGGGGGTCACGCTCAGGCTTGGGGAAGAGGTAAAGAGTTGCCGGCGCCGAGAGAACGGGCAGGTGGTCACTGAACTCAAGAGCGGGAAAGTGATTGTTTCGGACTGCGTACTCTACTCGGCGGGCCGCCATAGTGCGACAGACGATCTCGGGTTGGGATCCCTTGGGGTTAAGACCGATGATCGAGGGCGTATCCAAGTTAACGAAAATTATCAAACCAGCGTTGCTTCCGTTTACGCAGCGGGAGATGTAATCGGATTTCCTGCGCTTGCATCGACTTCCGCGATGCAGGGACGTCGGGCGAGTTGCAACGCCTTTGGCATTGAAGAAGATAGAATGGATGTGCCGCTTCCTTACGGCATTTATTCAATCCCCGAGATTTCTTATGTGGGTATGAGCGAAGAGGAGCTCACCAATGCGGGCGTACCTTACGAAACGGGAATTGCGCGTTACCGTGAAATTGCTCGTGGACACATCCTTGGCGATGAAAATGGAATGTTAAAGATGCTCTTCCACCGGGAAACCAAGCAACTTCTTGGTGTTCATATTATTGGAGAGTATGCGACCGAGCTCATTCATACGGGACAAGCCGTCATGGCCCTTAAAGGAGGCCTTCGCTACTTTATGGATGCCGTATTCAACTACCCAACTCTTGCTGAGTGCTACAAGGTAGCAGCTTACGACGGCTATAATAAGCTTACCGCCTAATAGGGCATGCAGATGAGCGAGGCGCCGCTTACAAGTTTAGAAATCCTTAGCGCCCTGAGTCATGCACTCAGTCACCAGATTCGCACACCGCTTTCCGTTATCTCTAACGACCTCTTTTATCTCCAATCACTTGTTCCTGAGGGTGAGTGCGCGCGTGCGCTTAAACGGTGCCAGGAAATAAGTGCAGTCTTGCAAAGCGTGGCGCTTCAAGAAGAGCTTTTTGAGTCACCCGCGGCTATTTCTGCGAGAGAGGCCTTTGGGCTGTTTTCTTCTGAGGAACAGCGCGGCGCAGATAAGATTCTCGTTCAAGCTTCCCCAGCTATTTTGGAGCTGCTTGGAAAAAGTCTCAAGGAGCTGCTTGCTCTTCTAGGAACTGAGGCGGCGCGCTTTTCTCTACGCTCTGCAGACTCGTGGGCGGTGCTCACGTTTTCTCAAGCGGTGAGCGCCGATTTTGCGGAGGGAGCTTTTGCGTCCTTTACCCGTTATTTTTCAGGGCATGCGGCGCTTGATGCGGTGCAGCCCATGCTGCTTGACGCAATGACTGGGCATCTTAAGGGCACTGTTAAAGTGTGCTGCCATTCTGGGCTTCTTGAAGGGGAGATTTGTCTTCCCGGGAGGGTAGGATGAGTTCTGACGCTCGCCTGCTTTTAGTCGATGATGATGGAGAAGCCGTGCTTAGTCTCTCCCGCGCTTTGCGCGCGGCGGGATTTAAGGGGGCGCTTGAGGCTGCGGGCAATGCTGAGAAAGCCCTCGCGTTAGCCCTTGAGAGAGACTTCCACGTGGCGGTTATTGATCTCACCCTGGACGTACGAGAAGGGCCTGAAGGCGGATTTAGGCTTCTTGGTCAGATAGTGCGGGACTTTCCGCTCTGCCGCATCATTGTGCTCACCGGCAACGCGAGTTTGCAGCATGGCGTGCGCGCCTTAAGCTCTGGAGCTGCCCATTTCTTAGAGAAGCCTGCGGACCCACGGCATCTTTCGGCGCTTATAGAAGACTCGGTACGTCAGTCTAACCTAAGGCGTGAATTTGAAGCGCTCAAGCGAAATGAACCTAAGGATGGAATTCAGCTTATCATTGGTAGTTCTCCGGCTGCGGAGCGAATTCGGCAGGAGGTGCGCTTCGCGGCCAGCCATGCGCAAGCGGTGTTGATTACGGGAGAGACGGGCACAGGAAAGGGGCTTTGTGCGCGCGCAATTCATGAAGCGAGTTCTAGGAGAGCCCAGCGCCTGGTGCGTTATCAACCAAGCTTCTCCAATGCCGACCTTGTGACGAGCGATCTTTTTGGTCACCAAAAGGGTTCCTTCACTGGCGCGGAGGGGACTCGCATGGGACTTATTGAACAAGCTGAGAACGGAACGCTTTTTCTTGACGAGATAGATGCGCTCCCGCTAGAGACACAAGTGAGTCTTCTTGGTGTGCTTCAAGAGAAGCGTTATCGCCCAGTCGGCGCTTCCGAAGAAAAAGAAGCGCGCTTTCGGTTACTTTGCGCCTCTAATCAAGATTTGGAGCAGTGCGTAAAGAATGGGAGCGTGCGCCGTGACTTTTTTCACCGCGTAGCGCACGCGACCATTCACTTACCGCCCCTCCGTGAGCGCGCTTCCGATATCCCTGAGCTTGCGGCCTATATTCTTTCTCAGGTGCGAACTCGTGAGCAGCTTAATGTGTTTGAGTTTTCGAGCGCCGCGCTCACCGCTCTTCAGCAGCATGCCTGGCCTGGCAACATTCGCGAGTTTGAAGCCGTGGTTGAGGGCGCCGTTTTTCGCGCTCAGTTTGAGCAACGCAGCATAGTGGAAGCGAGTGATGTGCACGTGCTTTCAAGAAGCCCCTCTGGTTCTGAGCTTACGTTCAGCGACCAAGTAGAAGAATATAAGCGAAAGTTAATCCAGGATGCTCTTGATAAGAACGCGGGGAATCAAGCAAAGGCAGCGCAGAGTTTGGGGCTTGACCGTTCTACCTTGAGACGAATTCTTGAGCGGACGGGCCGATAGCCGTCGCAGTTAGGAAACCTCTGAAAAATTCACCTCTGTGTACCTCCGTGTCCTCTGTGGTGAAATTCTTCATGAAAAATTTCACCACAGAGGACACGGAGGTACACAGAAGTGCATTAAGAAAACAGATTTTTAGAGTCTCCTCAGGAATCTTGAAGAAGTTTTAGCAAGAGCGCCGGTGATTGATTCGCTTGTGCGAGCACGGCGGAGGCTACGTCTTGCTGAATTCTTGATTTAAGAAGAGCGCCCGCCTCGCTTGCCACATCAACATCCTGAATTCTTGATGCCGCCGCTTCGGTTGTTTCTCGCATGCTGCCGAGGAGATTCTTCGCACTTTCGAGGCGGCTTAAAAAAGCGCCGAGCTGACCGCGAGACGATTGAAGCTGAGCCACTCGATTTTCAATGACGTCCAAAGCTTCGAGGGCGTAGGCTTGAGTGTCGATTTGCGTAAATTCAAGGGCAGAGACTGGAGCGGTTTGTCCAGGGCTGCCGTCGGCAGGGAGTTCGTTAAAAAATCTTAAGCCTCCGAGATCAATTCCTGCTCGTGTTTGGCTTCCTGAGATTTGTCCGGTGCTTGAGTCGTAACTGAATGAGGCTGAGCTTTCATAGATCAATTCTCCTGCTGCGTTTCTGCTAGCGACAAGCATGCCGACGCCGCTCGCAAAAAAGTCGGCATTTCCGCTAAATACTACATATTTCGTGCTGCCATTAACTTCTACCCGTCCAATTGAGCCATTCCCAAACTTTCGGAAAAGTTCCTCGTCGACCACGGCTCCTTCGGAGAGAGAGGTAATTAAATTAGTGAGTTCAACGAGATCGCTCCCATCGTAGGTTCCATCCGCGGGGCCTGAGCCACCTCCATCAGTGAAGTCTGCCGAGATAAGAATGTTGCCGCTCAGCCGCCCGCTGTCGGTAAGATTAAAACCCGTCACGGGGTCTCCAGTTCCACGAATCCCCACTTGAAAGGAAAGTGAGCTTGGGGTTCCTGTACGCCCACCTCGCAATAGCTTTACCGAGTTAAATTCAGCGGTTTCGCCCTGACGGCCGATCTCAGCAACGAGGCTAAGGTATTCGGTGTCGAGAGACTCGCGCTGAGTGGCGGAGAATGATCCGTTTGCAGCTTGGGTGGCTAATTCGCGGAGCCGGTCAAGAATTGAAACTTGGGTAGAGAGTGCGCTCTCTGCAACCGAGAGAGCGGATATGGCATCGTTAGTGTTTCTGAGAGCTCCGGCATAAAGTCGAGAATTGACTTGAAGACGCGCGGCAACCGCGAGTCCTGCTGGGTCGTCGCTCCCACGGTTGATGCGCAGACCGGACGCAAGTCTCTCCGCCGAGCGTTCAAAGTCGCTCGTTGCGCGCCCTAGTTGGCGCTGTGCTCTGAGAGAATCGATCTTCACCTCGTCCTTGAAACTTTGGCGGTGCTTCTTGCACACGTCCTCAACATCAGAAATCGGTAAGAATATAAGGGGGGTAGATACTTGGGGGCGGAATGAACATCACGAGGGCTCGGGAAGCATGAATTGGCGGCTTTCTTAGTGAATGCTCGTAGGGGAAACAATGAGAAACAGGGGGCGAGGGAACAGAACCTGAGAGGCAGAGCGCTACGCTGGAGAATTCCTTTGGGGGAAAACCTCTCTGGCGCGGCGCTCTTCAGTCGTGGACGAGTGTCCATACGCGACCGATGCCATGCCCAATGAACCTCTCAGGTAGGAAGACCGCGCGGAGTGGCGGTGTCCATTTTGTTCGCGTTCTAAATCTCCAATTGGGGTTGAAAGTGCTGTCTCAAAGCACTTCGATGATGCTTCTTCCCGCAGTCAAATTGCGGCGTCGGACTCTACATAGTCAGGCGGTGGCTGCAGCCTTCCTCGGAGCAGGCTTGCGGCCCCTCGCGAGATGCTCGGCCTTGAGCTGCAGATGCCGCTCGTGCAACTGCCTCCAGGCCGAAATGGCATGGGTCGGGTCGCTGCCACGGAAGACTGGCAGTCTGTCCTTGGCCGGCTTGTCGAGCTCGCGAAGCGCCCCAGCTGAGGCAGCAACGAGAGTTGTCGGGCCGAGGAATGAGAGCGGAACGAGCTTGTCACGGAAGGTTCCGTGTAGCACGAGCGCCTTCTCCACTGGACAGTGCCGAATGTCGAGGGCAGGCCTTGGGAAGCCCGCGTCCTTCAGGTGTGCGATGATTTGCACCCGAAGCAGCTCTCGGCTCTTGGGGGACTTGGGAAGATCTGCCACGGGGAGCTCCACGAGATGCTCCCCGAACAGTCCGCCCGGCTGCTTCATGGCTTCGGCGACAACCAAAAGCCCGTAGAGCACCATGCCAGAAGCGAGAGTTGGGTTAACGCCGAGCTCCCTTTCCGCGTAGTGCGCTTCGATGTGCGCGAGCACATCCTTGCCAAGATGCCGATCTTTTCCGTCAATTCTGATAACTGCCATGAGAACTCCTCTGTCTGAGGGCCTTGCCACACTAAGAGCGTCTCTTCTCTTAGGTGACCCCCCTCATGCCACGTGCATGAGGGTAAACGCCCCGCCACGAGCGGATGCGCTTCACTGAGTCGTGGGGACTGCCACGGCTTAGCGAAGCGCATCTATTCGGACGAACAGAAGGAGGAGCAGGAAACGTGAACTACCTAAAAACCTTTACAGCGTAGCGCTGCCTCTCAAAAATCGTACGCCATGGGCGTGCAATTTTTGAGAGACAACGATGATAGTCTTACTCAATTCAAAGCTTTGAAAGAACACCTGAGAGGCACGCAGCATGAGAAGAAGAACCTTCTCAAAACCGAGTGGCGCTCGCTTACTCCTTGGTGGGCGGGAGTGCGGCGCAAGATCCTCTCAGGCTCAGGGCAGCGCGTGGTGGCGCGGCCCTGATGGTGGGGAGGGGGGCGAGAAGCTGTGTGCTCAGCGATTAGGTCTTGGGCTCAGCATAGCTGACCCAGGTGTCCTTGTTCTCTGACTTCCGCACCGAATTCGGCCAGCCATTCTTCTGGCGCGACTTCATGAAGCGCACCAAATAGCGAGCGATGCCGTGCGCGAGGTCAACCCCGAAGAGCTGCTCGAAGGGGATGACCACTGGAGAGCCACTGGCATTCACGCCGTGGCCCCGGAGCCGCGAAGGCTCCTTTCGCCCTCCGTCCTTGATGCCGAAGCGCGGGAGGAACTTCAGGGCCTCCACACCTTGGCATGCGGCCTGAAGATTGCGCGGCAAAGCGAGATCAAGTCCGTTCCGCGTGAAGATGTCTCCGCTGAGACCTTCGAACATGGGATCCTGGCCCGTGATCCCGCAGACCACGTGCATGGCATAGGCCTTGGCCAGGAGCTTCTGGTCCCGATCGAGCCCGAGCTTGGCCTGCGCGGCCAGCTTCTGGATGAGCGCGTCATAGACGCACTCGGCGTTCCTGCGCTTCGTCACAAGAGCAGGCTCTTGTGACTGACTTCTCCTGCGGCTTGCCCTCGAAAGGGGGCCGCGGGGTGCCTTGCTTCGGCGAACTGCAACGGTACTGCTCATGCTTACTCCTTGTCTCTGGAGCCTAGCGGTCCACTCAGCCACGAACTGAGTGCGACGAGTTGCTCTGGCGAATTTTGCCATGAGCACCTCGCCTCATTTGCGAAGGAAAATTCCCCCCTTAGTGGTCTTGGTGTTCTTAGTGGTTGTTTTTAAAACCACCACTAAGAACACAAAGACCACTAAGAGGATGGGGGGGCGAGCGCCGCAAATGAAGCGAAGTGCTCAAGGAAAAGACGATTTTAGAGGGGAGCGGGCATAGAAGTAGAGGTACGGTTATCAAAACCTTTTAGTTACATGCTGCTGCCTCTCGTTCAGAGCTTGCTCTCGGCGCAGCCTCAAAAGAGGCGCGTAGGGGCAAGGCGCTGAGCGAGAGACAGGAAAATGCTAACTACCTTAATCTACTGTAAATGAACGGCCTCTGGTCTATCGGGCGACCAGCAAAAGAGTCTCCTGGAATGTTCCTGTGAGCTGCTGTTTGTGTGTCCTAACAAGGCGCTAACACTTTGCTAACATTGGCTGGGGGGGCTAGTAAAGCACCATTTGTAGTTTAAAAGGTAAATTTGGATTTGCGCTTAATTTTTAATCCGCTCGTCTTGGCGGGCGCCCTGTGACTTCAGATGGATTCGAGCGAGACGAGCCTAACTCTCTTGAGGCGTGTGGGTATTGTTGCTGAGGCTGCTCTGTGGTTCCAAAGCCTCCCTCTCGGTGAGGGGTGCCTTGGTGAGGGGTGCCTTGGTGAGGGGTGCCTTGGTGAGGAGTGCCATTGAAGGATGCGGGCAAGGTCAGCGAGGAGTAGTTGATTGGTACGCGAATGACGCCTTCGTCTCCGGTAGGAAATTCATAAACTTGCGGAGTACCAGCTGTTTCTCCGCTGGTCTTTCCGGCGCCACCAACTTGAGGGGTATCTTTTTGCATATCAGCCACGCAACACCTCCGTTTGAAAGGGCTGACTTCGTATCGCTAATCTTGGGGCTACGCAAGAGGGGAGCTGTTCGAAGGCTCTGAAAAGAGTCCGCTCGGTGGACTCTCCTTTCCATGTTTTAAATCAACCACAGGAGGCGCGGAGGACGCAGAGAGAGAAAAAATAACATGCTGAGGTTTTTCAAAGGTTCCTCAAGAATGTAACCGGCGCTTGATGGCCCGAATCGCGCTCCCAAGAAGGGGAATGTGCTCATAGATAAAGGCGCCCATATCAAAATAGTCGCGGTGGTAGTCGACAAGCAAAGACCCTGGAGCAAAAATGATGTGCGAAACTCCGGGAAGCGCAATTTCATTGCCGCCGTTGAGCCTTCTCGCTTTAAGGCTCATGGTCCATACGGCGGTGCAGGTCTCGCCTTCCTCTACGAGGGATGGAAAATCAAATCGAATTGACTCGACATTCTGATAGAGCCCTCGATAATATTCCGCAATCTTTGCGCGTCCTTTGATGTGTACGATAGGGTCATTAAATTCGGCTTCTGAAGCATAGAACTCGTTTACGAGTGCTAGGTTTGAGACGCTGAGCGAGTTGAAGAATTTTTTTATATGGTCTTTTCTTGCACTCATGGGGCGATTTCTCCTTAGGAGATTAGTAGTATGACTTCGCAATCGGTCCGTCAGATT
Organism: Bdellovibrionota bacterium; assembly: GCA_044356455.1. Classification (GTDB taxonomy): domain Bacteria; phylum Bdellovibrionota_C; class UBA2361; order UBA2361; family JBGSMV01; genus JBGSMV01. The sequence continues at coordinate 16,797 of JBIKWF010000069.1, forward strand.
TCACCTAAAGAGCTTAAGAAGAAACTCGACAATGGGGAACAGCTCACGCTTATCGACGTGCGAGAGCCACACGAGCGAGAGATCGCTTCCTTGGGGGGCGATTTAATCCCCATGAGCGCAGTCCTTGATGCTCTTGCGAGAATTCCACGTGAGGGGACGGTGGTGGTTTACTGCCGAAGCGGCGGCCGGAGTGGGAAAGTTGTTGAGGCTCTTCAAGCGCAGTGTGGGTATACGAATCTTTGGAATCTTGAGGGGGGGACTCTGCGCTGGAGTGATGAGGTAGATAGTTCGGTGCAGAAATACTAGGGCGCATCTGAAAAAGTCTGCTCTGTGAACTCTGTGCCCTCTGTGGTTGGTTTAAATTGTTGAAAAACCACAGAGGACACAGAGCTCACGGAGAAAAAAATAAAATATCGAGGTTTTTCAGAGGTTCCCTAGGGGACAGACTTCTCACGCCTTTTTCTGGCGTGACTAAACGCGCTGCGCAGCTTTGATCGGAGCGCTTTTTCAATGCGCGGCTCTTTTTGACCCTTGGCGAGGTTCTTCATTTGGTAAGGATCTGCTGCGAGGTCGTACAGCTCAGGCTCTCCGCCTTTGCTTTCTACGTAAACGTGTGTGCCCGTATGAATTGCGCGGAAAGGGCGCCTATTGGCGTCATTGCGCCAACCTTCGATGATAATCGATTCGCGCCAGGCGGTTGCCGTTTGATTGAGGAGAGGTACGAGCGAAGTTCCGTCCATCTCTGCGGGAACAGGCAGGTTCGCGAGATTCAGTAAGGTAGGTGCGATGTCAATGTTCGCAACCTGGCGACTTTCAATTCGGCCTGAGGGAATAAGTGGTGGATATCTTATCGCGAAGGGGACGCGAATCGCCGGCTCGTAAACACAGTCTTTGCTTGTAAGGCCATGTTCTCCCCAAAGCACGCCATTATCAGAGATGAAAAGAACCACGGTGTTATCAAGTACGTTTAGTTCACGCATGCGCGCAAGGATAGCGCCAACGGCTCTATCAACTGCGAGATTGGTTCGAAGTTGATTCTTTCGAAAGATATCGATGCGAGCGAGACGTGTTTTAGAGAGCTGCTCTCGCTCTCGAATCCAGCGCGGTTTGCTGGAGAGGTCTTTGGTGCCGTAATTCGGGGGGCGAAAGGGAGGCAGGTCCTCAAATTTCGCGGCATCCTCAGGCAGTGGTTCCGAAGGTGCATGGGGCGAGAAGGGCGTGAAGAGAAACATAAAGGGACGTGGCTGCGCTGCCGCCTCCGTCAGAAAATCAAGGGCATCGTCTTTGAGAAGGTCGGTAAGGTATCCCTCGCGAGGCGCTCTAATTCCATTGCGATTGAGGATTGGATTGAAGTAAGCAGAATCCCCAAAACGGAAGACAGACCAGAAGTTAAACTCAGGCCGCGGTATGCCAGGCCAGGAATTTAGATACTTTCCCGCAATGCCCGTGAAATAGCCCGCTTGAGAAAGCATTTGCATGAAGGTGGTTTTGGTGAGCTTTAGCTCATTGAGGCGCACCCCGTGATTATGCGCATACATGCCGGTAAAGATACTGGAGCGACTGGGGCAGCAGGCGGGCGTGGTGACGTACGCTTTTTCAAACGCGACTCCCTGGTCGAATACTTCAGCTTGAGTGATGGGCATAAAAGGGCCCATGGTGTCGTAGCGCTGATCGTCGGTGATAATGATGAAAAAATTGGGCGGCGTATTCTCTGCGAGGGCAGAATCAACAAAGACAGAGCGAGACGCGGCGGGCAAGAGGGCTGCGCATAGGGCGAGGGCAAAACTAGCGCGTCTAAGGGCTACAGAAAATGAGTCGCGAAAGATTCGAGGCACGAGAGGTGACCTTTAACAAGGAAGTGGTCCCTGACTCTTTCCGGTAATCAGTCTTCTGTCAATTCTCTAACCCGTCCAGGATGCCCCATCCAGAATGCCCCATCCAGAATGCCATGGAGTATTTGATTCGGCACCGCGGGGACGCGGAGCCCTACCTGGTGGTGCAGCGTTTTGGTAGGGCGCCGCGTCCTCGCGGTGCCGAATGACCTTTCGCGCCAGCACGTGGTAGGTAATCATCCCGCTCGTCGATTGCGCAACTCCTCAGCAGCATCAGAGGTTCCTTTGCACCCACAATTGCCGCATCCCGCTGCCCCACCTCGCCGGCGCGCGTAAAAAGCCCGGTAGAAGCGCGACCCAAGAAAGAGCGCAGCGAGAAAAACTAAACCGTAAGTGATAAGGCCTTCGGTGGAGAACGTCATAGAAGCCTCTCCTACGCGCCAAGCATGAGAGCAATTCGGTACGTGACCCAGGCTGCGCCGTACCCAAGAGTGGTCATGTAGGTGAACATAAAGGCAGTCCAGCGCCATGAGCCAGTTTCTCGGTAACATACTGCAAGAGTTGACATGCACATGCATGCAAAAACATAAAAAACGAGAAGAGCCAAAGCGGAGGGGAGAGAGAAGAGGCCCTGCTCGTGTTGTGCGCGAAGCACATTAAGCAAGCTTGTAGGTTCTGACCCTTCGTTGCTTAAGTTGTAAACAGTGGCAAGGGCGCTCACAAAGACCTCGCGGGCTGCAAAGGACGCCACAATTCCTACTCCCACCTCCCAGCTCAGCCCAAGTGGCTCAAGTACCGGCTCGAGAACGTGTCCAATTTGTCCTGCGTAGCTCTCACGTGGTGGTGCGTCCAGGGGATGGCTCGCGAGAAACCACAGCACTACCGAACACGCGAGGATAATTGTTCCCGCGCTTTTCACAAAAAGGAGCACACGGTCGAGGACGTTGCGCAGTACCGCAATAAGGGAGGGCCTCCGAAACTGAGGCATTTCCATAATAAAAGGAGCCGGCTCCCCTTTGAGAAGGGTGTGCTTGAGAATGAGGGCTACTGTCATAGCCCCTATTATCCCAAGACTATACATGCCCAGCATCACAAGTCCTTGCAGTGAGAAAATTCCCGCAACGGTGATGGATGGAATAAAAGCGGCAATGAGGAGCGAGTAAACTGGCAAGCGCGCACTGCAGCTCATCAGAGGTGCAACGAGAATCGTCGTCAGTCTATCTGCAAAGGTTGGGATCGTGCGTGTCGACATGATGCCGGGAATCGCGCAGGCGAAAGAACTGAGCAGCGGAACAAAGGAGCGACCTTGAAGCCCCACTTTGCGCATAATTCTGTCGGTGACATATGCAGCTCGGGCGAGATAGCCACTGTCTTCAAGGATTCCAATGAAGAAGAACAAGATTGCAATTTGAGGAATGAACACGAGGACGCTACCGACGCCCCCGATAATGCCGTCCACGACTAAACTCTTAAGTTCTCCTTCTCCGAGATGGTGGGAGAAAAAGCTGCCTAAGGCGCTCACCGAGGCGTCAATCAAATCCATGGGCCAAGCGGCTCCTATGAATATGGATTGAAAAATGGCGGCCATGATCAGGCCAAAAATAACGAGTCCCATCACGCGATGTGTGAGAAAGGCATCAATTCGATCGTTGCGTAGGCGGTGTGTGTCGTTCTTGAACACCGTGGATTGTTTTACGAGCGTGCGAATCCAGTCGTAACGCCTGGCTGCTTCCGCGCTTGATGGGTCTACCCCGACAGCCCGAAGGCGCGTGTGCGCGAGTTCAATTACCTCTCGGATGTGGGGGGCGCTGGAGCTACGAGCACCGCTGAGGAGGGCGAGTGCCCTCAATTTTGGCGATCGGGCGCTCGGTAGAAACTTCTCAACAGCCTCGCTTACCGTCGCAAATTCTGCTCGAAGCGGGTCCTCCTTCGATAGCCACTTAAAGGGGGTGGGAGCCTGACCCTTGGCAAGTGCCGACACAAGTTCTGCTTTGAGGGACTCGAGTCCTGATTTTGCTTTAGCGCAGACGGGGATGACTGGAACGCCGAGAGCGCGGGAGAGGAGTTCCGATCGAATCTCAATTCCTTGACTTTCAGCGAGGTCGCTCATGCTCAGCGCTACTATGACGGGCACACCAATATCTATGAGCTGAGTACAGAAGAATAAGTTACGTTCGAGGTTTGTGCTGTCGACTACTGCAAGTACGAGGTCAGGCGGCTTCGCCGAGGCGGGGTCAGAACTGAACTCCCCAAGCAAAGCTCTGGTTGCAATTTGTTCATCCACGGCGTGGCTATCGAGGCTGTAAGCGCCGGGTAAGTCGACGAGCGAGGCAATGCTGCCGTCGGGCAATGCTAAGGCACCCTCTTTTTTCTCGACGGTGACGCCTGGGTAGTTTGCGACCTTGTAGCGTAGGCCCGTGAGGGCGTTAAAGAGGGAGGTCTTTCCGCTATTCGGATTTCCGGCAAGTGCAATTAACTTTGATCGGGCAGTCGAAGGCTGGAGAGGTATTCCGTGCTGAGCCGATTCCCCATTCGCTACTGCCATATTGCCTTCGAGATCAGCATAGAAATGAGCTGAGAGGTCTAGTGCCTCACGTACTGAGAGCTAGTTAGTATATGAAGCGAGCGGAACCACTTTGACGTGGGCTGCTTCACATTTTCTCAGAGAAAGTTTGTATCCGAGAGCCTCAATTTGAATAGGATCGCCTAACGGGGCGATGCCCTTTAAGGTAACAATTTGCCCCTCGACAATTCCCATGGAGAGTAGCTTGTGACAGATGGGGTGGTTGCAAGAGGAGACGCTGGTAATTCTCGCCCGAGCGCCTACGGCGAGCTGGTGCAGACCAATTTCCAAGAAGGAGGCACAGTCTTCAGAAGAGAGGCCCTTAGAGACAGGATTGCCAGCAACTGTGGGAGAAGAAGGTAGAACCGCAGAGATGGGTGTATTAGTTCCTGCCAAGAGTGAAGGATCGAGGGCAGTTACGGAAGGAGTGCTATCGGTAGGCTCAGCGTATTCCATTTGTTTCAGTGCCATATATGGCTATCGCCAAGGGCGCGCCGGACATTGAGTAGGGGCTTATAACTAAGCGTTAGGTTATGGTTCTTGCGGTAGTGTGTCAAGTTGTCTGTATCTCAAATATGAATTGTTTAGTCAGATTACTTGCTTGGCATGCCGAGCAGGTGCATGCGTAGTTGAGATTAAGAGACTTAATGCCACTGTAGGTCGTATCACTGTTCGACGATTGTAGTGCCTTCCGGGTGTATAAGAAGGCGATATCTTCAAACTTGAAAGACATTGGAATTCTATAAGTCCAGCTCAAAGGGAGACTGTCGAGCATGGCCTTTGCCATATCTAAAGTTCCTCTGCTTGCCACCAAGCTGTTGCATACTCACAGCACTTTACTAGCCGTCATATCTCAGTGCGCCGTAACCGGCGCACTCGTCTAGCGGATGCAAGTTCCGCGGTGGGAGTTGGTTTTTCGCCCACGTAACTATCTACAACGTATAACGGAGGACCGGAATATGTGAGCTGT